>CAZWMD010000001.1:0-6192 GCA_964634815.1 uncultured Pseudomonadales bacterium
CAACGGCAGCCGCTGTGAATTCCTTACTGACGGAAGCGACGTGAAAACGTGTTTGGGCAGAAATCGGCACATCATGCTCAAGGTTTGCCCTGCCAAAGCCTCGCAGATATTCGATTTTTCCATCCCGGGCATACCCAACGGCACACCCAGGCTCATCCGGGTTTTGTTCAAAGAGAGCATCCAGCGCATTGCCGTTTGCGTGAGAGTCGTTTGCGTGAGAGTCGTTTGCATGAGCGGCGCTTACGCAGTACGTAAATAAAAGAACCAGCAGACACAAGCCTGGGATCCCCATCCTGCCCGCACAGAGGCCGTAGCCAAGTGAAGCTCTTGCGCTCTTCATAGGGTCTTCATGCAAACACTATTTTAGACCAAGTTAGTGCATCCTAACCTTGAAGAGCCTATTTAATCAAAAGAGGGCTAAATACAAGACTGCAAATCTATATTCGGCGGGTCTAGGCTCGAGCAATCACCAATGCGGACCAAGCTCATGACCGATGTGCCAGAAGGAATCCAGCTCACACCCTTTGATCCCTTGTTCGAGAAAGACCCTTACGCTGTCTACGCTCGCCTGCGGGACGCCGCTCCCGT
This sequence comes from uncultured Pseudomonadales bacterium, assembly GCA_964634815.1. GTDB lineage: Bacteria > Pseudomonadota > Gammaproteobacteria > Pseudomonadales > Azotimanducaceae > JALZVT01. The sequence goes on from CAZWMD010000001.1 coordinate 589, forward strand.
CCACTACGACGGTGTGTCGTATACCGTAAGCGGCTATGCAGAAGTTGCTGCTTTGCTGAAAGACAAACGGCTCACCGTTGATGCACGTAGTGTTGGTCTCGTTCGAGACCCACGCGCGGACAATCCAGTGACCCGGCGTGCACCTGACATGATGAATATCGATGGCCCGGAGCATGCGCGACTGCGCGCAATGGTAAGCCAGGCGTTCACCCCGAATTCTGTTAATGGCTTTCGTCCCAGAGTTGAGGCAATTGCGCAGCGGCTGATTGCAGACCTGCCCCGCGAATTCGACGCTGTGGCGAGTTACGCCAAGCCCTTACCGACTATCGTTATCGCCGAGTACATTGGCGTTGATGCTGCTCGCCACGCTGACTTCAAGCACTGGACCGACACCCTGCTAATGCAGGGCTATCCAATGCCCACTCAAGCTCAGTGGGATCAGATAGTTGAGGCCGACCAATTGATGCGTGACTACATGAGCTCGGTTATCGTTGAGCGCAGTGTAAATCCGCGCGACGATCTGGTATCCCGCCTAAACAAACTTGCAGCGACCCCGAATGAGGTGGTCGACATGTGCGCACTGCTGGTGGGTGCGGGGAACTTCACCACCACCGATCTGATTGGTAACGCCTTATTGCGCTTCACTGAAGCAGATCGCAGCCGTATCCCCGAGTTTGTCGATGAGACACTGCGCCTCGACCCGCCAGCCCAATCAATGCGTCGCTGGGCACTGGAAGACATAGAGATTGGCGCTCAGACCATTCAAGCCGGTAGTCAGGTGTTGTTGTTTATTGGCGCGGCAAATCACGATCCAAAAGCTGGCGCGCATCTGGCTTTTGGCAAAGGCGTGCATCACTGTTTAGGGGCAGCCTTTGCACGACTCGAAACCGAAGTCGCGTTAAGCACTATGCCGCCGTTCGAGATTCAGTCGTTCAAACGACGCAAATCCATGATGTTTCGCGGATGTTCGACGATTAATCTTCGGCGTTGCTAAGGTTCGCGGAGGCAGCTGGACTGAATGGCGATCCTTCCAGCAAGCGCCAGCGGAGATCCAGCGCACCGCTTTTTTGTGAAACACTGCGTATTCGAATACGCAGAAGGCGCTGAGCTTCTGCAAAGCGCGCAACGCTTACCGCATCTTCAACAAGCACCGCTGTACCTTGAATTTGTAACTGATCGCCTGTTTCAAAATTGATAAACAGCAGCGCCACTTCTGGGTTCACGACAAGGTTGCCAAAGGTGTTAAAAAAGTTGTTGCCCTTATAGTCAGGAATAGTAATTTGCGAACTGCTGTCAACGACAACAAAACCGGGTTGACCACCGCGATGACTAATGTCCAGGCCTTCATAAGGCTCACCGGAACCGTCCTTCATAGCGGATGCAATGAAAAAGGTATCAGCGGCAGAAATGAGTTTCCTGGCGGTTGCATCAAGCGCATCACGATTGATAGTTGTCTCTTTCTCAACCGGTAATCCGCGTTCGGAGACTTCCCGCAGGCTGATGTATTTAGGGCAGTTGCCGTAGCTCTGTACTACGGTAACACTGATTGAACCCTTGCTGATGTTCGACACTCGACCGTGCATACGGTTGCGGCGCCGGTTCGATAAATCAATGCCCAACACACCCATTGAATCACCCACATCCAAAACACTGAGAGCGCCGCTATCGTTTTGTTCACCAGTTTTGATCAGAAGTATCTTGGGGTCTGGTGAAGACACAAAGCCCGGCGAACCGGTCAGTAAGGAAACCCATGGCTGGTCGCAATCATCAACGGTGGCCAGAAATAGGTACTCCAAACCCTCAAAGAACTTGCGATGCTGATCAGGCATGGCATCACGCACCATGCGCATAGACTGTTGATCGATTTTCTCCCGCACATCGGCCTGTTCTTGTAACCGAAGTTCACCGCTGTGAAATCTCTTCCTGGGCATGTAAGGCCTCCTTAAATCCGTCAAGTGTCAACCTAGTGACATACCCTCTGGGCCTGGTCCGCTAGTATTTTGGTGAGGCTATATTCATTCAAGCTGCCCGTATAGTCGCGAAGTAAGGAGAAGTAGGTGCAGGCCGAAAAAGAACCACTAGTTTACTTACGGCAAAATCCGTTCTTCCTGAATGGCTTACGCGTAGACCCTTCCGCACTACTTGTTTCAAGTGCCCAGGGCGAGACCTCGCTTGAACCCAAAATAATGGAGCTGCTTGTTGCCTTGTCGAGTCGACCAGGCGAGCTATGGCGCCGCGAAGAATTACTGGATGCTCTTTGGCCACCAGGTCAGGGTAGCGATGAGGGTCTCACACGAAACATTTCCATTATTCGAAAAATCCTCAGCGAAGGTCACGGAATAAATAAAGTTCTCGTGACCGTACGAAAGCTCGGTTATCGACTTGATGCGAAGGTTAGCGAGGCTCCTTCTAAATCGGAACGCAGGAATGCCATCGTCATTGATTTGGCTACCCCGAATCCAGCTAAGCCAGCAACAGGTGCTGATCAAAGTTGGCCAATAGCCATTGGCATGGTCGTTCTGCTTGGCGCCTTTTTGATTGGTCTTACTAATCTGCGCACACTCACACCGGCGACCGATCCGACAGCCGAGTCCGTCAACGCAAACCGCAGGCTTGATGCCATCGCAGTCATGCCGTTTCAGAACCTCTCAACCGATGAACGTCAGAGTTTTCTGGCAGAGGGAATTGGCAGAGACCTTGCAAGCTTACTCGGCCAGATCCCGTCGCTACGAGTGATCCCACTGGTGACCGTAGAGTCTTATAACTCAGTGACAATGCCTGTCGAGACGCTGGGCCGCGAGTTGGACGCACGCTTTGTTGTTACCGGTGGTGTCGAAAAGCGCGGGAATCGAATTCGACTGCGTGCGACACTCACCGATACCCGTGACGGCCAACTGATCTGGTCTCAAACATACGATGAGATGGTTGATACCTTTTACGAGGTACAGGATCAGATCGTGCAAGCCGTTGCGACCTCCTTGTCTACAGAATTGGACGTGATGCGTGCGGAGAGTCTGGCGTCTCGGGGGGCATTTGATCTCACGGCGTATGAATACGTTCAACTGGCAGAAGAATCTCATCGTTTCTATTCAGAAGAAGCAGCAAACAACGTAGTGATGAACTTGCAAAGGGCCTTGGAAATTCAACCCGAGAATGCAATTCCTCACGCCTATCTGGCCGAGCAATACAGTGCCAACCTGGTTAGCCGCTTTGGTACGTCTTCAAAGCAAACACTACTGGGCATGTCACTGGAACTTGAACTCGCCCAGTCACTAGCGCCAAACGACCCACGGGTACTGCGGGCAACAGGTATGGTCGCCGTGCTCAATGGCGAGTACGACGAAGCCCTTAAGAGCCTCAGGTTATCGCTCGCGAGGAATCCAAACGATCCTCACGTACAGGCACTATATGGCTATTCTCTAGGCATAACCGGCAACCTCGACATGGGCCTGGAGCTTATCGAGCAAGCAGAACGTCGCGCGCCGTCACATCCGCGTTATCCGATATGGGCCGCATACAGGGCGGGTATTTATCAGTTGGCTAACCGGCACCAGAAAGCGGTTGAGGTTTACGAAGAATCGATCCGACGTAACCCAGGCTTTCATTTGGTCTACTTCAGCGGAGCCTATAGCTACGCCCGACTGAATAACAAAGCAAAAATGGAAGATCTTATTCGGCGTGGACTGCAAATAGCGCCAGGCTACACACCAGCGGAATATCGAGATGGTCTTTCCAGACACGGCTATAGCTTGATGTTTAACTATCCTGCCTGGGATGTGTTTGAGGCAAGCTGGAAGAGATATCTCTCACGATGAGGCACTAACATAATTTCCTAAAAACCCTCTGTTCAAGACTCTAGTATCGCCAAGACTTTGGCTTTTACTCTGGGTAGTAACTCTATGCCGAACCAGGGATTCTTCTTCAACCAGATATTGTTGCGTGGGCTTGGATGGGGTAACGGGATTAAAGAATCTCCGAAGCTTGACCAATTTTTTACGGTTTCAGTAAGGGTTCTTGGTCTATCGTCCAAGTGCCACTCCTGAGCGTACTGACCGATCAGCAGTGTTAGTTGAACGCTTGGCATCTGCTCTAACAACGCTTGCCGCCAGGTTGCCGCGCAGCGCGGTATTGGCGGTAAGTCACCCGACTTACCTTTGCCGGGATAGCAGAAACCCATTGGCAATATGGCTATCTTCGAATCGTCATAGAAAGTCTCACGACTGATGCCCATCCACTCGCGTAGCCGATCGCCGCTAGGGTCATCAAAAGGAATGCCTGTTGCATGCACTTTTGAACCAGGTGCCTGGCCGGCAATCAAAATGCGAGCCTCGGGGTGCGCCTGCAGGACCGGACGTACGCCGTTTTCCAGCTCACCCGCACACAGCGTGCAGGATCGAACGGCTTCCAGTAGCGGTATAAAGTCTTGGGGTAACTCCCTTTTTCGTTTCAACTTTTCGCCTTCCTATGCTGCGACCTTGGTGTGAGTACGCCGAAACTCCCCCGGCCTCATGCCGTATTGTTTTTTAAACGCCTGGCTAAAGGCGGCTTCTGACTGGTAACCAACGCGCTCTGCAATTGTTGACAGAGCATGCCCTGTCTCAATGAGTAACCGGCTGGACTTTTGCAGGCGCACAAAAATAACGTACTGCAATGGCGTCATATTCGCGAGTTCGGTAAATCGGTTTGAGAAAGAAGATCGAGACATATTGACGAGTTGACCCAAACGTTCAACGCTCCAATCACCGGCAGGATTCGCGTGTATCGCCGTTAATACGCGATTGATGCGTGGATCGGAGAATACAGACAAGAAGGGAAGGTGATCTGTGGCCGCGGCAAGAGTTGCGCGGATGGCCTGAATCAGAATGATCTCAGACAATCTATCGATGATGGCATGGGCACCAGGCTCCAGTTGGTCTGACTCATGTGCGATAAATCCCATCGCACTGTCTAGCCATTTTGTGTTGTAGCTTGTATCGCCAGTGACAAGGAGTTTCTGGGGCAAATTCTCAAGCAACGGGTGGCTCCCCATCTGGTCAAATGCAAACTCACCACAGACCAGACAACACCCCGCGCCGCCACCGCCATAAACAAGCGGACCTTCCCCCAGATAGCCAACCTCACTTAGCACGTCTTCAAGGGGATGTGGGTTAGTCGTAGAGTCATCCGCAATCGTATGCGCCACGCCGTGCGGAATAACAACCAAATCACCATTCGAAAGATGAGAGCCCTTGTCTGAATCGATCTGCAGCCAGCATTGGCCACGAATCACAATGTGAAAACGCGCGACATTCGCTTTCACAGGAACATGAATCCCCCAAGGCGCGGTTAAATCAGTTCGAAAGTACAGACTGCTCGACAACCGCAGCGTATTCAATATGTCGGTCAACGCATCCATTCATGCGGCCCCATAGTTGGCATGCTGTAAGAAACACTTAGCCTAGCAAGGCCAACCCATGCAATCAGTCTTGAATACAACAATTAATACGATTGAGTAGTTTATAGCGACGAACAAGCATTAACTGAGCACGTTGATACGAAACAGTATGAATAATGCCGTTTCCGCTATTTTGCGTCGGTGTTTCTTCAGTGAATCTAGCGTCCAAG
>CAZWMD010000001.1:6292-44844 GCA_964634815.1 uncultured Pseudomonadales bacterium
AATGCCGTTTCCGCTATTTTGCGTCGGTGTTTCTTCAGTGAATCTAGCGTCCAAGAGAGCCAAAGCTCTCTCGACCCTACCCATAGATCAATATCTGGAGATTCTGATGAGAATTGGACAACTATTAGTCGCGGTAATCGCTGCGCTATCTTTTTCTACTGGCGCAATCGCTGCCGACTACACGCATAGCACGCCAGCTGTACAAGGCTACGACGTCGTGACCTATCACACAGACAAACGCCCGTTGCGCGGCAACGGCAACTTCGTCGCAGCTCACGACGGTGCAACCTATCAGTTTTCCAGCATAGAAAATCTGGAGACCTTTAAAGCCAACCCGGAAAGGTATGTTCCTGCATTCAATGGCTACTGTGCATTCGGCGTTTCTGTCGGCAAAAAATTTATTGGCGACCCTGAAGTATGGCGTGTCGTAGACGGCAAGACCTATCTAAACCTGGACTCGGGCATCCAAAACGAATGGCTGAAAGATGTACCTGGACACATCAAAACTGCCAACAAGAAGTGGAGAAAGATCAAGGATAAAGACCCTGCGTCTTTGTAACTCGCTCTACGTGGTGGCTTTCAAGCCACCACGTTCTCGCCTCAAACACTAGATAAACTAAAGACATAGTTATGGAAACAGCATACTTCTATTTAGGTCTATGCGGACTACTTACCGTCTTGCTTTGGACGCCCTACATTCTCTCTCGTGCAATTACCTGGGGCCTTCCCACATTCCTCAACAACTTCCCGGAAGGTTTTCCGAAGACCCAGCCAGACGCTCCGATGTGGGCACAGCGTTCACAACGTGCGCATCTGAATGCGGTACTGATGATCGGACTGAAAATCGTATAGAGTTACCTTCCGGGTTTGAGAGCCTCTCATGAGGAGTAGAGGAATTCGGGCCACCTGTACGATATCAGGCAGCCTAATGTCTGATAGATCAGTTTCACAGGAGATATCTAATGGATGCCGTTAGGGAAAACGATCTGCTTGAGCGTTTGCGGCGCCATCTCTCCGATAAAACCACCGACATGGCGCCGCACGCGCTTAGAGTGCCCGCTGCACACTACGTGAGCGATACCCAATACGAAGCAGAAGTAGACGCGTTGTTTAAGAAGCGGCCGCTGCTTGTTGCGCTCACACCACACATCCCAAACGCCGGTGATTATCTCGCCCACGATGTGCTGGACACCGGTTTGCTGTTAGTCCGGGCATCCAGCGGCTCCGCTCGCGCCTACATCAATGCCTGCCGACATCGCGGTGCGCGTCTTGCAGAGGGTAAAGGCAACAAGTCCAGCTTTTCCTGCCCGTTTCATGCCTGGAACTGGGGCCTCGACGGCAAACTCATTGCTAGACCCAATAGTCACGAAGGATTCTCCACCGGAGAGGATCGTTATGATCAGTTAGTTGAGCTGCCTTGCTATGAAGTCTCAGGAATGATCTTTGTGTTGCTAGAAGGAGATGACATCGAGACCAAGGTGCAGACGATGATGGGACCCGCGCTCGCTGACATCGCTGACTACAATATCGCTGGCACTCGCTACATCGACAGCAGAAACACCGAACTTGCATGCAATTACAAATTCTTCCTCGACGGGTTTGCCGAGACCTACCACATCGCGCCACTGCACAAAGACACAATCAGCCCGTTCTATTATTCAAACTCCACACTGGTAGAGCAGATGGCTGAGGTAGTTCACCTGGTATCGCCAAGAAAAACCATCGACAAAGAATTTGCTAAACCCGTATCGGAACAGGGACAAGTCCTGCCCTACTGCACCACAGAATATCTGATCGCGCCAAATGTTCTGTTAACGCACCAGGTAGACCACATTCAGTTTTGGCGGGTATATCCAGTTGATGGCGCAAGTAGCTGCCGCGTTGAGCTTAATGTGTTTTGGCCTGAGCCCCTGGACGAAGAAGCCGAGCGCAAGGCAAACCTGAATGTCGACCTTGTTTGGCAGGTAACAACGGATGAAGACTTTCCGCAAAGCGTCAACATTCATCAAAACCTGGCAAGCGGGGCGCTAAAAGAGCTGGTGTTTGGTCGAAACGAGCCCGCTCTTATCTATTATCATCAGAATATTGCAAAAGCGATCGATAGCGATCGATTGATGACGCTGGTCTAGAGGGAACCGCTACTCCACCGTAACCGACTTCGCCAGGTTCCTCGGCTGATCCACATCGGTGCCTTTCAACACAGCAACGTGATAACTCAGCAGTTGGAGTGGAACCACATAGACAATAGGCGCAACAATGTCGGGTACTTTGGGTATGCCAATCACCGTCACGCCTTCTTCTGACGGGAACGAGGCTTCACTGTCAGCAAACACAAACAGCTCGCCACCACGAGCGCGCACTTCTTGCAGGTTTGATTGCAGTTTTTCGAGCAGATCGTTGTTTGGCGCCACCGCAATGACCGGCATGTCGTCGTCTACCAATGCCAGCGGTCCATGCTTAAGCTCACCCGCTGGATAACCTTCTGCGTGAATATAGGAAATTTCCTTAAGCTTGAGCGCACCTTCCATTGCAACGGGGAACATGGGTCCACGTCCAAGGAACAGCGCATGGTGTTTATCCGCAAAACGTTCAGACAACTCCAGAATCTTGTCATCCAGTGCCAGCACGCTATCAATGTAGGCATCGAGGTTCCGCAGGGCGTGAACCACCTCCGCTTCTTTTTCATTCGAAAGAGAATGTCGTCGGCCAAGCAATACCGTTAACAGCAACAGGTCTGTGAGCTGGGCGGTGAATGCTTTGGTTGAAGCTACGCCCACTTCAGTGCCCGCCATGATCATCAGGGATAAATCAGACTCCCGCACCAGTGAGCTGGTTGGCACGTTACAGATAGTAAGCGTTGCGTGATAACCCACATCTTTGGCGATCCGCAGTGCTGCGAGCGTGTCAGCCGTTTCTCCCGATTGAGAGATCGTGACAAACAGGTTGCCTGGGGTTACCGCTACTTTCCGATAGCGAAACTCACTGGCAATCTCAACGGTGCAAGGCACGCCAACCAGATCTTCAATCCAGTAACTGGATACCAGTGCTGCGTAATAACTGGTTCCGCAGGCCACAATGGTTACGGCCTTGGTGTCATCAAATATCTTTCCCGCATTAACCCCAAAGGCTGCTTCCAGTACCTTGGTGTCGCTAATGCGCCCTTCAAGTGTTGCTCGCATCACTTTAGGTTGCTGATGGATTTCTTTCAGCATGTGGTGGCGATAGTTACCCTTGTCGGTATCTTCATCACCCATCTCGACGCGAGTGATATCACGCCGCACGATGTCATCGTTCTTGTCCCAGATATCAACGGTGTCGGGAGTAATCTCCACAACATCGCCTTCTTCCAGAAAAATAAACCGATCCGTCACAGGACGCAGCGCAAGCACATCAGACGACAGGAAGTTCTCACCAATACCTTTACCCACAACCAGCGGGCTGCCTTCGCGCGCAGCAACAATGCGATCGGGCTCTTGCTTGGACACTACACAGATCGCATAGGCGCCGTCGAGCCGCTTGATTGCGGCCTTCACGGCCGCAAGCAAAGTCAGACCTTTTTGCAGTTCAGAGTGCACCAGATGCACAATCACTTCTGAATCGGTTTGAGATTCGAAGGTGTAGCCAAGGCCTTTCAGTTCTTCGCGCAACGCCTCGTAGTTTTCAATAATGCCATTGTGCACAAGACACAGATCGTCTCCCGACATGTGGGGGTGGGCGTTTAGCTCAGACGGTTCGCCGTGAGTCGCCCAGCGGGTATGAGCAATGCCAACCTGGCCGTGAAAGGGTTGATCCTTGTATCTATTGACCAACTCAACAACCTTGCCAAGGCTTCGATGCCGATTAACATCACCAGATTCAACATCCAGCACAGCAAGACCCGCTGAGTCATAGCCTCGATACTCAAGGCGTTGCAGACCCTCGAGCAAAATTTCCGGCACATCACGTCGCGCCGCGGCGCCAACTATTCCGCACATGAGAGTGCTTCCTTACTCTTATTATTTTTTTCAGTCGTGTTAATTCGCATAACTTTTGGGCAAAGCGGTAGCGCTTAGCGTTTATCCGGTCGCTTCCAACCTTCGATATTTCTCTGCCTGGCTCGACCCACTGCAAGATCGCCAGCCTTAACCTTCGAGGTGAGTGTTGATCCCGCGGCAACAAAGCCACCGTTATCAATTTCTATTGGTGCAACAAGCGTTGAGTTCGTGCCAATAAACACATCGTCGCCAATGTTGGTGCGGTGCTTGTTAACACCGTCGTAGTTGCAGGTCACGGTGCCGGCGCCAATATTCACGAGCTCACCAACCTGCGCATCGCCCAGGTAAGTCAGATGGCTCGCCTTGCTGCCATTGCCCATGCTGGTTTTCTTGGTCTCGACAAAATTGCCAACCTTTACGTCATGAGCAAAATCAGACCCGGGACGAATGCGGGCAAACGGGCCGATGGCGCAGCGCATGCCAACATTGGCGCCATCCACAATTGAGTGCGGATGGATTACCGTATTATCGCCAAGGCGCGTGTTGCGCAGAATGCACCCTGCGCCAATTTCGACATTTGCACCAATGGTTACTTCGCCTTCCAGGATGACGTTGATATCTATGATGCAGTCCTGCCCCACCTGCACATTACCGCGGACATCTACCCGATCCGGATCGAGCAAGGTTGCACCAGACAACATCAGTGCCTCGGCTTCACGGCCTTGGAATACGCGTTCAAGTTCTGCCAGTTGCACGCGGTCGTTGACGCCAGCAACTTCGTAAGGGCTCGATGCCACCACTCCGGTAACTGGCAATCCATCAGCGCAGGCACTTTCAATAACGTCGGTCAGGTAATACTCACCCTGGGCGTTATCAGTGTTCAGACGCCCCAGGTGGTCTTTAAAGAAGGCTGCGCTCCCAGCCATAATCCCTGAGTTGATTTCACTAATGGCGCGCTGCTCGGGGCTTGCGTCTTTGAATTCAACAATCCGTTCAACAGCATTTGTTTGCGGGTTACGGATGATACGGCCAAGGGCTGCGGGGTCCGGCATGTTGGCTGTGATTAACGCAGGCCCTTGGCTTGCGCCGCGCACGCAATCGCGGAGAAGTTCTATCGGCGTTAGCGGGACATCACCATAGAGAACCAACACAGTGGAATCATCTTTGACCCCGGGTAAGGCCGTCTTCACTGCATGACCTGTACCCAATTGTTCTTTCTGCTGCACCCAATGCAAATTGGGCAGCGCGCCGTTTTCATTGATCTGGGCCTGAACCTGTTCCGCCCCGTGACCAACCACAACATGAATGGCTCGCGGATGAAGTAGAGAGGCGGTGTGAAGCACATGCTCCAACATCGATTTACCCGCAAGACCATGCAACACCTTCGGTAGTGCAGAACGCATGCGCGTTCCTTTGCCCGCAGCAAGCACCACCACTTCGATAGGGTTACCGGGCAGTGTGTCTTCTACGCCGGCGCCAGGCCCGGAGGCCTGACTTGCAGAGAGAGAATGTACGGGCATAAGTGCGGGCCAGTCCGAGCCTGAATAACCCTACAATTATAGGGGGCGCAGCTACGGAAAGTTGTGACTACACCCCAATGGAATGTAAACCGCTGTTAAACCTGTATGAGCCAATTGGTTGGTCAGAAGGTATTACAGGTGTTCGGCGAGCCGGGCATCAAACAGCGGTGGCTGGGAGTTTAGTTGCTCTTTGTGCCGGGAAATTGTGGCCTGAATCTCGGCAACCACGTCAGGATAGGCATCAGCCACGTCAAACTGCTCCCCCGGATCACGCCCCAGGTGATAGAGCAGCGGCACCTCAAGCACTTGTTTGGCCGGACCCACACCATAGGCCCCTTCCACAATCAGGTGCAGTTTCCAGGGGCCCTGCCGCCAGGCCCGAAGTTCCCCGGCCCGGTAGTAGGGCATCGACTGCCTCAGAGGAGGCTTCCCCGCAGTTCCCGTGAGCCGAGGCAGCAGATCGACACCGTCGAGTGTGAGGTTCGTTGCTGGCACTACCCCCGCCGCCTTGAGCACAGTGGGCATCAGGTCCAGCGTAGAACCAATATCGTGGACAACCTCGGGGGCGATTTTGCCTGGCCAGCTAAACACCGTTGGCACCCGCATACCGCCTTCATAGGTTGTGCCCTTGCCCATTTTCAAAAGCCCGGCAGAGCCACCGTTTTCTCGCATGATTAACCAGGGGCCGTTGTCACTGGTAAATATCACCAGAGTGTTTTTGCTGAGGCCGCGTTCTTTGAGGCCCGAAATGATCTGCCCGACGCTACCATCAATTTCTTCTACAACGTCACCATAGGTCCCACCAGCGCTCTTACCTTGATAGTGAGCACTTGCAAACAAAGGGGTATGAGGCATGGTGTAGGGCAGATAAACAAAGAACGGCTGAGGGCCGGTGCGATCTATAAACGCCAGAGCCTCGTCGGTATAACGCTGGGTGAGCGTCGGCTGGAGGGCTGGCCGTTCGATAATCTCATCCGTGAAACGAGCCTCACTCCCGGCATCGGTTTGCCGCTCACTACGAATCAGGGGCACATTCCAATAGGCAATTTTAGGATCAGCGTATTTGCCCACTCGCGCATCAGCTTCTGCCTGTTGGGCAGCCGTAAGCCCATCACCGCCAATCACCGCCGCAAGGCGTTGTTTGAACGTAAATGAGCCAACCCAGTCCATGTCGTTGGAGTAGGGCAGGCCAAACCAATAGTCGAAGCCATGGCGAGTGGGATACACATTGGGTTTATCACCGAGATGCCACTTACCAAGAATGGCCGTGGCATAACCTGAATCGCGCAACAGTTCCGCCAGGGTCTGCTCAGTAGCGGGCATACCCCGCTCATCATCAGGAAACAGCACCGCCAACCTCTTTCCATACAGTCCCGTGCGATTCGGTAGTCGCCCCGTAAGCAGAGCTCCACGGCTTGGCGAGCACACAGGGGCTGCGACGTAAAAGTCTGTCCAGCGCTGTCCGCTCTGAGCAAGCTCATCAAGATTGGGCGTTGCAATGTTTGGATGTCCAAAACTCGACAGGTCGCCGTAACCCAGATCATCCGCAAAAAGCAGCACGATGTTCGGAGGAGTCCTGGTACCTTGCCTGGGGGACAGTCTGGAGGATTGACCGGAGGAAAAATCTGGAACCACACTTGAGCAGCTAGAAAGCAGTAACGCTGCGACAACCGGAAAAGCTGTGAAAGTTGATGCGACTTGAAAGCCTGCTCGAAAAAATCGTTTCATGCACCGCCCGTCTTTGGATCCTGTGTGTCCAACATTGCACCCGCACTCGATGAGTGCAACAGTCAGGGTTCATAAAACAGAATCGGCCTGTCCACCGGAGAGTTTGGCATGGGATTTCTAAAGTTCTTATTTAAGGCGGCTCTGGTTGTCGCCGTTTTGATTGGCGCGGTGTTATTTGCCGCACGCTTTAACGATGGCCCGCTCGAGATTATCGCGGGTGGCGAGCTTATTGCCGGCGAATTGCATAAGGGTGACGAGCCTGACTGGTCTTTCATAAGAGACCTGAATACCGTTGAGTTTCAATTACTCACTCCACCTCGATCCCGCACAACCTGGATTATGGAAGCGGACGGACGGATATTTATTCCCAGTGGCTACATGACCACCTGGTGGGGCAAGATTTGGAAGAAGTGGCCTATAGAAGCCGAGAAAGACGGGCGCATTGTGTTACGCGCTGATGGCAGGCGTTACTCGCGCCAACTGGTGCGCCGCAGTTACGAAGAAATTCCCCAGAAAGTGTTTTCTGAGCTAAGTCGCAAGTACATGAACGGCGCCGAAGTGCCTGCCGATGCCATCACCTCAGGCTATCTTTGGATGTTCGAGTTAGTGCCTCGACCAAACTAGTGGGCGACATGCATCAATGAGGCGTGCGCGACCTTAAGAACGTCGCGCCGGCTAATCTGGCCAACAAGCGCTCCGGAAGAACTGACCACCGGGTAGCGCCGCCGATGATTGCCAATGAACATTTCCGCCAGGGTGTAGATATCCATATCTGGCGATACGCTCTCCACCGGGGCGTTCATAAAGTCAGCGGCCACGCCGTTCGCCTCGTCGTAATAGCTGTCCTGCACAACGGCTCGCATCGCATCCACTTCCGACAACATCCCCACAAGCTTGCCGTTATCTGTCACCACTGGCATGCCGGAAATCTTGTGCTCGAGCATAAGCCCCATCGCAGCAACCACATTAGTGTGTGGCGCCACCGTAACCAGCCGGCGGGTCATATAGTCACTTACTTTCACTGATCTCATCCCTGGTCCTTTGCATCGAAAAGTATGACCAAGGAATACGCCCCCAGGGGGCAGAGGTCAATGACTTAACAACATCAAGTTGGTATCAGGATGTAACCCGGAACCGCCAATAGCGCTGGATTGAGCCCAACAGATCGCGACGTTAGTAAACGCTCACTTTCATAAAGATCTAATCTTTTAGCCAGCCCAAATGGTATTTCAGAGCCTTAATGGGGCTTCGATTCATAAGCGCAATCAATGTGTTCAGCCTGGCCCGCGACAACTTGCCGCCGCCAAACAACAACAGCCCGCGCAACGGCATCTGCGAAACCATGGCCTCAACCATTCTCTCGGCCGACTCCGACATTTCTCGCCCGTCTTTCTTGCCGCCACCAAACGATTTTCGAGCGGCAGCGACGAGTTTGCGTCCCACCAGGCTGTGCTGCACCTCGCCCAGAGTAGAGTTCATGTGGAAGGGCCGGGCCGGCTCAGGCGCTGGCAAAGAACGACCCAACAGCGCTGCAAAACTAATGTTGTCCGCCTCAAACGGAAAACCAGGCTGCTCGTAACAGGCGGCAACCAGTTCGGGGTCTCGAGCCGTCTCTATTTCCCCCAGCAATTCAACTTCAATCGCCAACCGAACATCACGACTCGCCGCTGCCAGGCGCAACTGAACAATGCCCGCCTCCAGGCGCCAACTGCCCTGGCTTGAACTGTAGTAGGCGAACTCGATGGCAGGCACCTCAAAGCTCACTGTCTGTGATTCACCCGGTTCGAGATGGATTTTGCTGAAGGCGCGCAACTCATGCTCAGGACGATGCACCAGGGCGTTACGATCACTGCTATAGAGCTGCACAATTTCTTTGCCCGCACGCGATCCTGTATTGGTCACCGTGACAAACACCTGAACATTTTCCTCAGGTTTCACCTGGGCCTGCGCAACTCTCAGGCCTTTGTATTCGAAGGTGGTGTAGCTCAGTCCAAAGCCAAAGGGAAAAAGAACGTCAGCCTGGGCAGAATCAAAATATCGATAGCCAACATACAGCCCCTCACGGTATTGAACTTGCCGTGGACTGCCTGGAAAGTTTGCATCCGCTGCAATGTGATGTTGTGCAAGCGGAAAGGTCTCTGCCAGCTTGCCACACGGGTTTACATGGCCAAACAAAACATCCGCCAGAGCGGCTCCTCCAGCCTGTCCACCCAGGTAGCATTCAACCAATGCGCCTACTTCTTCTATCCAGGGCATAAGTACTGGAGCGCCATTCGACAACACAACCACAGTATTGGGGTTCGCTGCACAAACACGATGTACCAACTCATTGTGTTGTTGTGGCAGATCTAAATGCGCCCGATCGAAGCCTTCTGATTCGTAGTGATCGGGCAAGCCAATCATCAGCACTACCTGATCAACCATAGCCGCGGCCGCTTCAGCCTCTTTAAGCAGCTCTTCATTGAGCGGCGCATCCTGCAGATGACTGCCTGCCCGCCGGTCGTAGCCCTGAGCATAGGCGCAGCTACCACCAAGAGCTTCGCTAATCGCATCAAAGGCCGTGTCGAGCTGTGCAGGATTTACCTGCGAACTGCCTGCGCCCTGATAGCGTGGCTTAACAGCAAACTCGCCAATAACAACAACGCTTGCACCCCGGGGAGAAAGCGGCAGGAGTGATTCATTCTTCAACAGCACAATAGACTCTGCAGCAGCACGACGAGCCAACCTGTGGTGCTCTGCATTCAGATCTGCTTTTGCCAGAGCACTTCCGCTCGCCGCATTGTTTTGTCTCAACCCGGCGCCATGAAGCGCAAGCGAAGTAATCCGGGTGGCGGCATAATCCAACAGCGTCTCTTGCAACTGGCCATCTTCGATCGCTTGCACTATCAGCGCATCATTGATGCCCCCGGAACCAGGCATTTCAAGATCCAATCCACCCGCAAGCCCTGTCACGCGATCGTTAGTTGCTCCCCAATCCGTAACAACCAACCCGGAAAACCCCCAATCCTCGCGTAGCACCTGGTTCAGCAGAAAGTCGCTGTCGCTACAGTACTCACCGTTTACCCGGTTATAGGCGCTCATCACCGCCCAGGGGTCCGAATTTTTTACCGCGCGCTCAAAGCCGCGCAGATATATCTCACGCAGGGTTCGCTCATCGACAATCACATCGGTGACCATGCGGCCCTGTTCCTGATTATTCACTGCAAAGTGTTTTAGGCAGGCCCCCACCCCCTGGCTTTGCACCCCCCGGGCCAGCGCTCCGGCGAGTTCCCCGGAGAGCATTGGATCTTCCGAAAAGTACTCGAAATTTCTACCACACAGCGGGTGGCGTTTAATATTAAGACCAGGCCCCAAAAGCAGAGCCACCTCTTCCTGCGCCGCTTTTTGTCCAAGCGCAATGCCCACTTCCTGAAGCAAATCAATATCCCAGGAACTGGCGAGTGCGCAGGCAGGTGGAAAGCAGGTCGCTTCAACACTCTTACCAAGGCCCAGATGATCAGCTGAGGTTGCCTGTTTGCGTAAACCGTGGGGTCCATCGGTCACCATGACCGATTGCACACCTAGCCGCTCAACGCTTTCCAGAAACCAAAAATTGCGGCCTGAGCAGAGTTGCGCCTTTTCAGCCAATGTCATCTGTGCAACCAGTGCGCTTGCCTCATTGTGCTGCGACAAGAAGCTGACTTTAGGCAATTGTTTTGTAGGTGCGGACAAACTGCTTACTTCCTTTGTTGGGTATCTATGTCTTCGGTATCTATGAGTTCAGGACGGATAACCGGCTATACCATCGCGCAACCCTTTGAGAATCATTTTAATACGTGGCAGCCGCGGTCCCCTGGCTAGCATATGAATCACTATAACGGCACACAGTCGCTTCAGGTCGAAAAGTATCCAGCGCCAATGGGCGTGCGGACGCACATACAACCACAACGAATTGCGAAAGGTATAGTAAAGGCGCAGCGGGCTATGCACGGGCAACAAGCGCCAACGAAACAGCCACAGGCGCAACACGTGGTCACCAAGTTGATGTTGCATCTGAGCATCGGGCACCACAGCCATCCAGCAGCCGGCATGTTTTACGCGCAAACACCAGTCTGTATCAATGTGATCTATAAACAGTTCCGCATCAAGCACGCCAATAAGATCGAACACTTCAAGCGGAATCATCGAACCGCTGGAAATCAACATTTCTGATGGCATGAGCGGCATCTGGGCCAGTTCTTGCTTGCCCGTGACCTTCGCCGGTCTGATGTAATTCACTAACCAGCGCCCCGTTCGAAGTATCACGCTGCGTCGACCGGTTAACTCATCTGTATACCAGGGACCCACGGTAACCGGCTCACCCTGCATCCCCAATTCATAGGCCTCCCCTGCTGCGCGCTGCAATCCACGCAGAAGGGCTTCCACCATATCCGGGGCAACCACGCTGTCTTGGTCAAGTAACAAAAGATGACTGGCACCCACTTTCCGGGCGCGCTGAACTGCCAGATTATAGGCTCGGCTCAATCCCAGGTTGGCCTGCGCTGCATGAACCTCAATCTCAGAGCCCCCGAAACAATCCGGTGTTGCAGAGATGGCCTGTACCGCCAACTGAGTTGTGTCCCGCGCTTGGCCTGTTTGAGAGTTATCAACAATCAGCAAATACTGGACCTGAGGCGCTACAGCCTGCAGAACCTGCTGCAGGCGAACCGCGTCAGGCTCATAGGTGACAACCACGGCGAAGACTTTATTTGCTTGTAGTTCAGTCACCCGCGTCTTGAGGTGTGATCGAGTTCGAGTCTGCTGAAGCTTGGTTCTGTCTCTGATCAAAACTGCTCAGACTATCTGCTGCTGAGCGCTGTACCATTAACATGGGCGCACGCACGGCCAGCCGCAACCATACGAGAGTGCTGATTACAGCCAAAAAGCCTGGTGGGTATACGCCCTTAAAATGTTTGTAAAAATATCGGCAAAAGCCGCGAGCCTTGTGCCACTCCACCTTCAGCGCTGATGAGGTACTGGTGCCTCCCTGGTGTACTACTCGAACACTGGGTGCCACAAAGGTAGCGCCTCCGCGTTTCAGCAGAGTTACACAGAGATCAATGTCTTCGACATGCAGGAAGTAGCCTTCATCAAAGCCCTTCAGTTCCAGGAACAGACTGCGCGAAAGCATCATGGCGGCGCCGCTGGTGACATCTACCCGATGTGTATTCAGTGGTAGTGGTTCGCCGGCGCGATTAAAGCGAATGAAATACGGGTGTGAGGGTGCCAAATGATAAAGCCCCAACCATTCGACCGCCGCGCGCCAGGGAGTAAGCACTGCGCGACGCGAACCGCGTTGCTCTGTGTAGTCCTCATTGAGCAATAAGGGAGCAATCAAGGAACGCGGTGGTAACTGCGCATACTCCTGCATCAACTGAGCAAGCGCCTCTATAGGTAAAACACAGTCCGGATTAAGAAACAGCAGCTGTGGCGCTGTAGTATGGCTTGCTCCGAGGTTACAGCCGGCTGCAAAACCCAGATTGCCATGTCCACTGAGGACACTGAGAGAATCGATGGTGGTTGCAAGCTGATTCAGGCGCTCGCGAACAGACGCGGGATTACCATTGTCGACAACGACAATCTCAAACGGAGCGAGGGACTGGTCGCAAACGGATTCCAGAGCCGTGAACAGCGCATCACCCGTGTGATAAGAAACAATTACCACCGCCAGCGCTTGCGTCGCAGCGGTGTCTTTGCGATAAAGCGGGGCTCTTTCACTGTCGAGACTGGTCATAAGCGTATCTTCGCCTGCTGGCGCATCTAAAAAGTGACCGCACCTGTTAACTCAAGCGCAATAATTGTGCTGGGCGTTCATCGCTCTGGCACTTCTGCGCTTGCCGGTGCGTTAGCCGTACTGGGCTTTCATCCCGGATCAACCCTGCTCCCTGCCGTACAAGGGGTGAACAATAACGGCTTTTTCGAAGATCAGCGAGTTGTCGATCTGAACGATCGGGCATTACAACTGCTAGGCCGACACTGGCGTTGGCCCACCCCGTTACCGAACGGTTGGATGGAACAACCTGAACTCGCAGAGATCCGCGGTGAAATTCGTGAAATTCTCTCGGAACAAGTCAGTCACGGCACCTGGCTGCTTAAAGACCCGCGTCTGTGCCAACTGCTGCCACTGTGGCTAGAGGAACTCCGGGGCATAGGCGTAACGCCATCGATTCTGATGACCCATCGAGATATGCGCGAGGTTAGACAATCACTGCATGTCCGAGATCAAATCGCAGAACCTTTGGCTGAAGCACTGTGGCTCGATCATTTACTCACAGCCGAGCAGGAGAGCCGACAGTTACCGCGCATTGTTGTGCACTATCAGCAATTGCTCGATCAGCCACTGGAAACCCTCAATAGAATCTGTGACTGGCTTTCTGTTGAACCTGGTGCTGACTTGCTGGCCCAGGCCGCGGCGACTATTTCGCCAACTGAAGCGCACCATCAAGCCCGCACCTTACCCCCGGCTTCGCTTGCGATCGCGCAACATCTCAACGAGGCCTTATTAGAGTTAGCCGATGAAGCGCCAGTCTCTTGGGAGTTTCAACAAAACCGACTGCTGGACATCTTTGAACCAATCGCTGCGACCTATAAACAACACCTGGATTTCGCCGGACCTGTGCTCGATGCCCAGGCTGCTGACCTAACACTAAGAGAACAAAGTCTCACTGAAGCCTTTGCACAAATCGAAGCCAATCGGCAGGCAACCCAGGCTTACGCAGCAAACGCAGCCCTCAGCGCAGATGCGGCACGCCTGCACCACAGAAATCTGGTAGCGGCACTGGGGAAAATCGAACAGGAAAAAACCGAGCACAGTCTGTTTCGTGATCGGGCAACTCGAGTGCTTGGCGACCTGGTGCTGCCGCCAGCGCAAAGCTCCAGCCGCGAACAAACCACCAACGACTACAAAGGTTTAATCAATCTTCAGGTAGAAAACAATTCACACACCCGGGTTATCCGTTATCTGCGTGAATATTTTCAAGCCGGTGATGCGCAAAAAGCCCGTGTACTTGAGATCGGCTGTTCCGAAGGCTACTTTGGCGCAGCACTTAAAGCAGACGGGCATGAAGTCTGGGGTATAGAAACCAACAGTGTTGCAGCTGATAGTGCCGAGACAGTATTGGATCGTGTATTTAGAGACTCTATAGAAGCGTTTTTACTTGCGCAGGAGTTTATCGACGAACGTTTTGATGCGATTATTTTTGGCGACGTTCTGGAACACTTGCTCGACCCACGTCGCGTACTAAGCGCCGTGACCGATCGGCTAACGAATCGTGGCGTCATTATTGCCTCAGTACCCAATGTAGCTCACGAGCGAGTGCGCATGATGCTGCTGGAAGGCCGCTGGGAGTACAGCGCGACCGGTATCATGGACAATACTCACCTGCACTTTTTCACACGGGACACGCTGATAGATCTTTTTTCCAGGGCCGGGCTTTGCGTTCAGCGATTTTCAGCAATCACCCTGGATGGGAATGCGGTACAGATACCTGTAGACCCAAAGACTGTTTCTATTGCAGAAGAAATCATCACTGATCGCGAACGGGACGTTTTCCAGTTTATCGCGCTGACCCGGCCTGCCGAATCACTTGGCCCGGGGATATCAGCCGAAGCGTCAAACCAGCCTTTCTTGCTCGCTATGCAACAGAATATTCTGTGCCTGCCCCCAGCTCCACAGTCTTCTCTTTATTCCATTCGCCTGGGTGACCCTCTGGAGCGCTTCTCCCAACTGTTCGGCGGCGAAGTCAGGGTTGCGCCCTTTGGCGCACCAACGCAAGAAGATATCGAGTGGGCGGACACAATCGTTCTACAGCGCGAGGTGACCGATCAACAACTCGATATGGTTCAGCAGCTAAAAGAACGCGGCAAGCGGGTGGTCTTCGACATCGACGACTACTTGCTCGATGCTCCCGAATACCTGTCCGTACACGAGCACTGCAAGGTCATGCGTCCAAAACTCGAGATCATGCTAAACGCAGTAGACGCCGTGAGTGTTTCGACCGTGCCTTTGCAAGAAAAACTTCAGGCCTTTAATCCACGAGTTTTTCTCACGCCTAACTACGCCTGGACGAGCCAGGAGCCCATCACTCACGACAGGCCAGCAACCGAGCATCCCGTACGAGTCATCGTGGCTTCTTCCGACAGTGTGCGTGTCGATTTCTTGATTGATGCTTTAAGGGAACTTGCAGCCACAGAGAACATCGAGCTCATTGGTATCGGGCCACCTGGCGATGAGCTTCGCGAGGCAGGACTCCCAGTGGATACCGCTCCGCTGATGCCACACGAACAATTCAAGGCCTACGCTGCATCTCGCGACAACACCATCGCACTCATCCCGCTTGATGCAAACGAGTTCAATAGCTGCAAGAGCGCGATAAAGTACTTTGACTACGCACTGGCTGGTGTTCCTTGTGTGTGTTCCGGAGTAGAGCCCTACACAACTGCGGTGCAAGGCAACATTACGGGTATCCTGTGCCCCGCTGAGACGGCCGAATGGGTCTCCTCGGTGCGTAACCTGCTGCACAATGTTGAGCTCCGCCGACAAATCGCCGACGCCGCTCGAGAGCAGGTGCTTAGCAGGCACAATCTAAATCTGACCGCAGCCGCGTGGAATCGGCTGTTTACTGGCAGTCGATTTAGCAACGACGATCCGCTGTATCAGGAACCTTCCCTGGAGCCGGACATTTGTCCGACAAAACCGCCTACTGAGCCAACAATCAAGGCAGCTAATTTGCGCATTAGTTTACGGCAGGCCCTCCGCAGAAGGACCTGGGTATCTGCCTGGGGAATATACAAAAATGAGGGATTCGCCGGACTCAGGGAAAAATTGAAACTGGTATTCTAGGGACCCGCCCAACACCTCGTTGCGAATTGAGCCATGACTTTGAGAGCTGTGAAACCGACTAACCGCCTACGTCTTCCCTCACGCCCATCCTCACGCCTGGGGTTAACCCTGGTGTCTGGCCTGGTCTGGTTGCTGAGCGCTGTCAGCGTGTCCGCCAGTATTGAGTTCGAGGATCGTGGCGGAGAGCGCTTTTCACTGGATGTCCGGGACGAACCCATCACCAAAGTTATGGACAAGCTGGCTGAACGATTCGACTTTGACGTCGACGGCTATCCAACGCACTGGTCTGACGACCCTATCAACTTCAGTGCCACCGGTGATCTCGAGCGGGTACTGAGCTCGTTATTGAAAGACACCAGCCACGTATTCGAATACCACAGCTTCCCCGACACAAACACTACTCGTATTGGTGGCCTGAAGTTACTCAACGACGGCAAAGCAGGGATCTTTACTCCCAGTCGACAAGCCAATAGCCAACCGAATTCTCCAACAAACCCCGACAAAACCAGAGGTTCAGAGAGAATTTCTGGCGGGGTATCGACGATCAATCGCACCGGGGGTAACGAGCGCAATCCGGTCGACGCTAATCAAACCGATCCAGAGTCTGATGCGGTTGATGCATCCCAGCCCTCAAATAGAGTGAACGCCCCAGTTGCATCGGGTCTTTCACGTAGCCTTGAAGCTCGAGCGCGCCAGTCCAGCGGTGATCTGCCAGCTAGCGCCAGCAACCCAACAAACCCGGGCTCCCAAACCACGGCCAGCACTAACCCGGGCAGCTCTACCCCAACAGGCGTATCCAGCGCAGAGATGCAGGCACTCACCCAGAAGGCGCTGCAAGACGTGAGGGGCCTGGCGGACGCACTGAGAAAAGCCGAAGGTAACTAGCGGGGTTAGCCTGCAAGCTAGACGCAGTCGATCGACGAAGACGCTGCCTTAACCCCATCAGCCGTACTAAAAGGCATTTGCCAACCTGGCAACGCATTAAGCTCTGTCCTGTCAAACTGAAGTGATCCCAGAAGACGGGCGGCAATGCCACCAAGGAGCGGCAAGGGTTGTAATTTCGGCGCCCATCGCTCCGGCAGCGTGATGCACAGCCCGCGACGATTTTGCGTCTCAGCAATTAGCTGAAAGAATGCTCGGGTCGATATGGCGTCGCCATCCGCAAGATGCAGCAGTCGGTAACCCGGCTGCATAGGCTGATTCAGCAAATGCTCAATGCACGCAAACAGGTTTTCGCTGTAGAGCACACTGCGTTTATTGTCTGCCGCGACTGGCAACGGCAGATTCCAACGCGCCGCCTTGCGCAACAGGCTAAAGTTACCGGCTGGTCCCGCGCCGTACACCATTGGCAAACGCAAAGAAAAACTGGCGATTCTTGAACTGACTATATGGTCTTGAATCAGCGCTTCAGCTTTCAACTTTAGCTGCCCATAGTCGCTATTAGGTAACGGCTTACTGGTGGAATTGATGGGGGCGGCGGAGATCTCGCCACTCACAGCCTTTATCGATGATACGGAAATGAAGTGAGACACGCTGGGCGGCACCGTATCAAGCAACAGTTTTGGCATCATGAGCTGCGCATCGAGGCATGCCATATGATCCTTCGAACTCGAAGACGCGAGATGGATGATGCCCTCCACGCCATCAAGCAAATCACTTAAGGCCGCCGGGTTGTCTTTTGCAGCAGACCATTCAAGCGCTTGGTCAAAATAGCTCGGCAAACTGCTGGCGTTTCGTACCAGCGCATGCAGGCAATGCCCGCGCTGATGGAGATATTGCCCAAGCTGGGCACCGAGACGGCCGCCAGCACCGGTTAACAGCAAGGTCTTTCCGTGTTTTTCTTTCTCTGGGTGCTCACTCATCACAGTACGTCATAAAAACCGGGTCGCAGCCTAATGAAAACGAATCTCGCGATCACAGCAAAGCCAAGGCTAACAACCAGCGGCAGTAGAATTTCTTGCACCCCAGGCGTTTCTCCGTGGAACAACACAGTCCGCAAATTTTCTACCGGCAAGGTAAGTGGGTTGAACAGAAACAGATGCCGCACCGTCTCTGGCACCCGATCCAAAGGATAGAGCACCGGAGATAACAGCAGAAGCGCGGTCGCCATCAAATTTGTCAGCTGAGCCAGATCTCGGAAGTAGGCCGACACGGCGCTAACCAGCCAACCAAGCCCAAGTCCCAGTGGCAAGAGCGGCAACAGTACAAGGGGCAACCAAACGAGCGACGCTTGCAACTCAAAACCAAAGACAAGCGCTACCAGCAGCAACATGCAGATTCCTGCAAGCAAGTGAAAGCCGGCATCAAGCACCATTGTCCAGGGCAAGATATGCAACGGAAAGGTTGTACTCTTTACGTAGTGCGCGTGTGATGTGACCAGTGACGGCGCTGATGATAGACAATCAGCAACAAAAAGATGGATCACCAGACCACTGAACAGCACGGCACCATAAGCTTCAATGTCGCCAACTTGCCAGCGAACTGCGAGAATTTCACCAAACACCAAAGCCAACAACGACACCATCAACAGCGGCAGCAAAAACGCCCAGGCTACCCCCAAAAGGGATGCGCTATAACGAGACCCAATTCGTTGTCGAGTAAGGCGCATCACCAACGGCCAATGTGATTGATTCCGGAGTCGTCTTTCAGCCTGGCTATCCAACACGGCTATCCCCACCAGCAGGGGTATCTACAATTTCAAAGCTCGGTGGCTTGCCCGCCAAGCTTAGATCAACCATCCCGCGCAAGCCGCTGTCTGCTTCTTCCAGAATGCGAAACGCAATGGCGTCCATCAGCCGATGCAGGTACTCAGGTACTCCCTCTACATTGCCTCGGACGCCAACGTTTACAAAGTAGGTACCTGGCAACAGGTTAGCGACAAAAGGCAGGGATACTTCAAATACCGTGCCCGCGGCGGGCGCTCGCAATTCCAGTGAATCACCCAGAGCCAGCCCACCAAGCTCCACACCTTTGGTGGTTTTTATCAGACTGCCAAATTCAAGTTTCTCCGCGTCTTTGCGCAGGGTTACGCGATAGCTTAAGCAGAAGGTGCCGCCTCGGGGCATCACATTGACCCGGCGTCCAGACGCATCCAGCAATTGCAGCTCTTCGATAAGTGCATCGGCGTTGCCATAGGCCACCGTACTGGATGACACCAGCGTCTCATCAAAATGAGCTTCAATCTCAGCCGTGCTTGCCTGGCTTTTAGCCGGGGTGGCAGCAGCAAAGCCACCTCCTGGGACCGCGGATGCGGTGTCGGAGCGCTCAAGTGCAAAACCCTGACTCTTGTAGTACTCATGGATGACCGCTTTAGGATCCCCAGCGATAACCAGCTCACCCTCACAAAGCAGCGCAGCCGCGTGACAGAACTCAATCACAAGCTGAGAGTTATGGGTAACCAGGATAACCGTGCACCCCTGGGCGGCAAGCTGTTCGATACGCGCCAGGCACTTACGCTGGAAGGCCTCATCTCCCACCGCAAGAATTTCATCCAGTATCAGCACATCTGGCTCGCACACGGCCAGAGCGGCAAAAGCAACCCGGGCATACATACCGCTGGAATAGGTTTTTACCGGCCGATCAAAAAAGGCGCCCACATCTGCAAAGGCTTCAATGTCCGGCAGTCGCGCCTGAGCCGTCGCATCATCGATGCCCAGCAAGGCACAGGCAATCAGAACGTTGTCGCGACCGCTGAATTCCGGATTGAAGCCGGCACCTAGCTCAAGCAGTGCCGCAACCCGGCCATGGCATTCCACTGTTCCTGACGAAGGTTCGAGCACCCCAGTGAGCAGGCGCAACAGCGTGCTTTTACCGCTGCCGTTTTGACCAACAATGCCAAATATTTGGCCACGCTTGATAGTGAGATCAATACCACTTAGTGCTGCAACACCCTGGCCCCCTTGGGCACCTTGTCGAACACCAAGCAATTGGCGGAATCGATCGACGGCGTTGGCGAACAACGGGTAAGACTTGGTAACGGCACTAAGTCGCACTGCCTCGTCTGCATCTCGCTGGACTTCTGACATAGGGAATAGTGACTTCGGCGACAAATTGACGGACAAGAACTCTGGATGCGCGAGAGAATAACATAGACCCAAAGAACCGCTGCGCGAATGGCCAAAGCCGACCTATAATCGGCCTACTGTTATTACTTCGGCGAGCCCTATGTTCCGTTTTCTAACCATGCAACAAAACCGTTTCTGGAAACTTCTGGGGTTAGCCTCGCTTGTGTTGCTGAGCTCTGCAAAAACCAACGCAGAACCTCTGGTTCGCATGCAAACAGACTTTGGCGACTTCTTTATTAACCTCACACCACAACAGGCACCGCTGACAGTTGAGAATTTTCTGACCTATGTGAACAGCGGCGCCTATGACGATTCCTTTTTTCATCGCAACCCACGTACAGGCGGGGACCCGCTGTCACGCTTCGTGTTGCAAGGTGGAGAAGCGTTCTGGCCCCAGGGCTCCACTGGTTTTTTCAGCATTGCTGAAAACCCACCCGTTGTTAATGAGTTCAACGTGAGCAATACCCGGGGTACCGTCGCCATGGCCAAACTTGACGGTGATCCGAATAGCGCAACCAACAACTTTTTCATCAACCTGATCGACAACGGTGCCAATCTGGATAATCAGAACGGCGGCTTCACGGTGTTTGGAACCGTTGATGAGGCTGGTCTTGAGATCATAGACACCATCGCTGCGCTTCCTGTGGGATCTGACATTACCGTCGGTTTTACCGACATCCCCAGTAACACCGGCATCGCTTTTACCGCCCTCACCAGTCGCAACGACGTTGTGATTATCAATTCCGCGGAAGAATTCACAACCGTCGCACCTCCTGCAGCTGCCATTTTGCCAGCCAGTCGCTCTGTATCGGTCAATCAAGACGCTACCGGATTTGTATCGATTACAAATGGGGGCACGGAAACAGCCGCGTCCTGCTCAATGGCCCTTAGCACTGAGATTGCTGCAGACTTCTTCTATCGGCAGACCAACCCATTGAACAATGAAGCCTTTGGCCGCAATAACCCTCAGGTTGATATTCCTGCAAATCAATCGGCCTCGTTTGTTTTCACCATAACGCCGACAGAACCTCTTGACCCAACCAACATCACCTTTGAATTCCGCTGTGGCAATGCAACGGCAACAGCTGCACTCGTGCGAGGCGTGAACACCTTTGATCTCACTGCAAGCAATAGCCCGCTGGCAGATGTGGTTGCTCTGGCGGGCACCGAAGAATCAAACGGTATCAACGACATTCCACTATCGGTGCGCAGTGGCGCCTTTGTTGTCGCCACGTTCAACCTTGGTGCCCAGGAGGACATCACCGTGGCAGCAGATACGGGTGATGCAAACCTGCCGCTGGATCTGTTTGTTTGCCCAACTGATGCGGCCACAGGGTTATGTCTTGAGGGCCAGGGGCCCACACTCTCTGTAACCAGAACAATGGCGACCAACGAGACAGGAACCTTCGCCGTATTTGCTCAACTGCGTGAGGGGGCTAACTCGGTGGCCTTTGATCCCACCAACAATCGTGCTTTTGTGCGCTTTACCAACTCAGCGGGGGCACTTCGAGGAAGCACCAGCGTTGCGTTACGTACAACGCCGTAGCCTTGGCGTCAGACTTAGCGTCTGAACTTGCGCAACTCTTCGAGGGTGCGCTGCTGCGCAGCGGCATCGGCTAATCGGGCCTGAGCAAGACCAAAATCGAATTCAGAGGCGTTTTCATCAAGCGCCTTCTCAGCCTCTTCTTTGGCCTTGGCTGCGGCCGCCTCATCAATATCGTCAGCGCGAATGGCGGTATCTGCAAGCACGGTTACCATGCCAGGCTGAACTTCAAGGAAGCCGCCAGAGGCAAAGAAAATTTCTTCTTCGCCACCTTCAATGGAGAGATGTATTGGTCCAGGGCGAACCCCCGTCAGGAGCGGCGCGTGGCCGGGCAAAATGCCAAGCTCACCAATGGTGCCCACCGCGCTTAGCTTGGTGATTCGACCTGAGAAGATCTCTTTCTCGGCACTTACAATTTCGCACTGCATGCTGGCCATTTGCTTACCTCTCTCGCCTCGGGGGTTTAGAGCGTTTTCGCTTTCTCGATCGCTTCTTCGATGCTGCCTACCATGTAGAACGCATCTTCTGGCAATTCGTCGTGGTCACCATTCAGAATCTCGCGGAATGAACGCACCGTATCGTCACGGCTAACGTACTTACCAGAGTTACCGGTGAACTGCTCCGCAACAAAGAACGGCTGGCTGAAGAACTTCTGCATACGGCGAGCACGATACACGAGTGATTTGTCTTCTTCAGACAGCTCGTCCATACCCAGAATGGCAATAATGTCTTTCAGCTCTTGATAACGCTGCAAGGTTTCAGCCACTTCCTGAGCAACGGAATAATGTTCCTCACCAACAACCAGGGGATCCAGCTGTCGCGATGTGGAATCGAGAGGATCTACTGCCGGGTAAATACCCAAGTCGGTGATCGCACGTGACAGGGTTACGGTTGAGTCCAGGTGAGCAAAGGTGGTTGCTGGCGACGGATCAGTCAAGTCATCCGCAGGTACATACACAGCCTGTACTGAGGTGATCGAACCCGTTTTTGTGGTTGTAATTCGTTCCTGCAGCGCGCCCATTTCTTCAGCCAGGTTTGGCTGGTAGCCCACAGCAGAAGGCATACGTCCAAGCAACGCAGATACTTCAGTTCCTGCAAGCGTGTAGCGATAGATATTGTCAACGAACAACAGTACATCACGGCCGTCATCACGAAACTTCTCTGCAAGCGTAAGGCCGGTGAGCGCTACACGCAGACGGTTGCCTGGTGGTTCGTTCATCTGACCAAACACCAGGGAAATCTTGTCGAGTACGTCAGCCTCTTCCATTTCGTAATAGAAGTCGTTGCCTTCACGAGTACGTTCGCCAACACCGGCAAATACCGAAAGGCCACTGTGCTCGATAGCAATGTTACGAATCAGCTCAAGCATGGTTACGGTCTTGCCTACGCCGGCACCGCCGAACAGGCCAACCTTACCGCCCTTGGCAAACGGACAAATCAGGTCGATAACCTTAATGCCGGTTTCGAGCAGTTCGTTACCGCCTTTCTGATCTTCATAAGAAGGCGCCTTGCGATGAATCGGCATGGAATCTGCCGCATTCACAGGGCCCTTCTCGTCAATAGGATTCCCCAGCACATCGAGAATCCGACCCAGGGTTTCTTCGCCCACAGGAATGGTAATGGGTGCGCCAGTGTTGTTCACGTCAAGGCCACGTGCCACACCATCAGTAACTCCCATAGCAATGGTTCTAACCACCCCGTCACCCAGCTGCTGCTGGACTTCGAGGGTCAGACCAACGCTTGGAACATTAAGCGCGTCGTATACCTTGGGCACCGTCTCACGTGGAAACTCCACGTCGATAACTGCGCCAATGATCTGAACAATTTTTCCACTGCTCATTCTTTTCTCCTGTTCGCCACGCTTACGTGACTGCCCGTTATACCGCTGCTGCACCGCCGACAATTTCAGAGATCTCTTGTGTGATCGCCGCTTGTCGCGCGTTGTTGTAAATCAGACTCAGCTCATCAACGAGCTTCTCTGCGTTTTCTGTTGCGTTCTTCATCGCCACCATTTTGGCGGCCTGCTCGCAGGCGGTGTTTTCAACTACCGCCTGGTAAACCTGGCTTTCTACAAAACGCTTAACCAACCCATCAATCAGCTGGCGAGCGTCAGGCTCGTAAATGTAATCCCAGCGATGTCGATAGGCATCGTCGTCTTCCGGTTCCAGTGGCAACAACTGTCGCGTGGTTGGTGCCTGGGTCATTGTATTCACGAAGTCATTGCTGATGATAAAGAGCTTGTCGATCTTGCCCTCTTCAAACGCATCCATCATGACCTTAAGTGATCCGATGAGGTCTTCCAGTTCTGGCTCTTCTGAAACGTCGGTAACCGTGGTCACCACATTGCCGCCGAACGAGCGGAAGAAGCCAATGGCTTTCTTGCCAATGAGACCTAAATCAATCTCAATGTTTTTCGCGTTCCATTCCGCCATCTCTTTGGTGAGTTGGCGAAACACGTTGACGTTCAGACCACCGCATAAACCTCGATCTGAGGAGACCACCAAATAGCCAATCCGCTTAACTTCGCGTTCGACCATGTAAGCGTGACGGTACTCGGGATTAGAGTTTGCCAAATGTCCAATCATGGACCGAATCCGATTGGAATAAGGTTTACCCGCGCTCATGCGCTCCTGGGTACGGCGCATACGCGATGCAGCAACCATTTGCATCGCCGAGGTGATCTTCTGCGTGTTTTGCACGCTTCCAATCTTGTTCTTAATTTCCTTGCCAACGGCCATAGGAGTTCCTCTCTAAACCAGAGTAATGCTACTCAAACGCCTAGTAGGTTTGGGTCTTTTTAAAGGTCTCGATCGCAGACTTCAGCGTCGAAACCACGTCGTCGTTGTACGTGCCGTTTGCGTTAATGTCATCCATAAACGCACCGTGCTCACTCTTCATGTAACTAAGCAGCGCGGCTTCAAAGTCGAGAACCTTGTTAACTTCAACGTCTTCGAGGAACCCCTCGTTTGCTGCAAAGAGCACGGTTCCCATTTCAGCAACGCTCATAGGCGCGTACTGCTTTTGCTTCATCAGTTCTTCAACGCGCTCACCGTGCTCAAGCTGGCGACGTGTTGCGTCATCAAGGTCAGAGGCAAACTGCGAGAACGCGGCCAACTCACGATACTGAGCAAGCGCGAGCTTAATACCGCCCGAGATCTTCTTCATAAAGGACGTTTGCGCAGAGCCCCCTACCCGACTAACCGAGGTTCCCGGCGACATAGCCGGGCGAATACCAGAGTTGAACCTCTGGGTTTCAAGGAAGATCTGACCATCGGTAATCGAAATCACGTTCGTAGGTACAAACGCCGATACGTCACCGCCCTGGGTTTCAATGATTGGCAAAGCGGTTAAAGAACCGGTCTTGCCTTCTACACCCGAAATGCTCTTCACATAATCAGGGTTAACTCGCGCCGCTCGCTCAAGCAAACGAGAGTGCAGGTAAAAAACGTCACCAGGATAGGCTTCACGACCTGGGGGCCGCTTGAGCAGCAGCGAAATCTGCCGATAAGCCCAGGCTTGCTTGGTGAGATCATCATAAATAATCAGTGCGTCTTCGCCGGTATCACGGAAGAACTCACCCATCGAGCAGCCAGAGTAGGGTGCAATAAACTGCAACGGTGCAGGGTCTGACGCAGACGCGGCAACAACAATGGTGTTTTCCATTGCGCCGTTTTCTTCAAGCGTTCGAACCACGTTCGCAATCGTCGACATCTTCTGGCCAATGGCTACATAGATGCAGCGGATGCCTGAGTCTTTCTGGTTGATGATGGCATCAACAGCGATGGCTGTTTTACCAATCTGGCGGTCACCAATAATCAATTCACGCTGGCCACGACCGATGGGCACCATCGCATCAATGGCTTTCAGGCCAAGCTGCACAGGTTGGTCAACGGACTGTCGGGAGATAACACCGGGTGCAACCTTTTCGATTGGTGAGGTCTGGGTTGCGTTAAGCGGGCCCTTACCGTCAATCGGATTACCCAGAGCGTCGACAACGCGACCAAGCAATTCGTTACCAACAGGTACTTCAAGAATCCGGCCAGTACAGCGGGCAGTTTGACCTTCTGAAAGCGAGCCGTACTCACCAAGAATTACGGCACCGACAGAGTCGCGCTCGAGGTTCAACGCCATGCCGTAAAGGCCGCCGTCGAATTCAAGCATCTCACCATACTGCGCTTCTGCCAGACCGTGGATTCGCACGATACCGTCAGAAACACCGACAATGGTGCCTTCGTTTTGCGCTTCACTGCGTACATCAAGATTCTCGATTCGATTCTTGATGATGTCGCTGATTTCGCTGGGATTCAGTTGTTGCATGGTTTCTTACCTTCAATTACCGCTGTTAGCTCGGCTGTTTTACGGGGCTAACGCAGTACGTTTTCCGCAAGCTTCTTCAATTTTCCGCTGAGGCTGCCGTCGATGACCGTATCGCCAGCACGTATCACCGCACCACCAATGAGGGTGTTGTCTACGCTATGGGTCATATTCACCGCTCGCTCGAATTTCTTCTTGAGCGCAGCAGCCAAAGTACTTTGCTGTTCTTCTGTGAGCGGCATGGCCGACACGACTTCCACATCAATCTGTTGCTCTTCTGCTGCTCTAAGCGCCTCAAACTGATCGGCAATTTCACCAATCAATGGCAGGCGTTTGTTGCTGGCTAACACCTGCACAAAGCGCTTGGTGCGATCGTCGAGAGCGTCACCACAGACTTCTATCAATTTCTGTGCTTTTACCGGCGCTTCCATGTCTGGCGATTCAAGCATCGAACGAACTGTAGGTTCGCTTGATGCCGTGGCCAGATAGGCCAGCGCTTTTGACCAGGCACCAAGATCGCTGTCGCGCTTGGCTACATCAAAAGCGGCGTTGGCGTATGGCCTTGCCATGGTTGCTAGCTCGGCCATTAGAGTTCTGCCGCTAACTTGTCGAGCAGAGCCCCATGAGCCGATGCATCAACTGATGCACCAAGAACCTGTTCTGCGCCGGCGACAGACAACGCCGCCACCTGAGCACGCAAGGTTTCTTTCGCCCGATTAATTTCTTGCTCAATCTCAGATTGCGCGGCTTCTTTTAGCCGTTCACCTTCTGCTCGAGCATCGTTCTTGGCTTCCTCAACCATAGCAGCAGCGCGGGCTCGAGCTTGGTCGAGAATACCCGCCGCTTCTTCTTTGGCTTTGTTCAGCTCTGCCGCAACCTGGTCCTGGGCTTGAGCCAGGTTTTTCTCTGCCCGCTCTGCAGCGGCCAGCCCTTCGGCAATGTTTTTCTGCCTCTCGCGCATCGCTTCCACAAGCGGCGGCCAGATATATTTAAAACATATCCACAGGAACAGAAAAAAGGTGATCGTTTGACCGATCAAGGTAGCGTTGATATTCATCGCCTAACCTCTTGCAGTGGTTTCAGATCCAATACCTGCCGGGATAAACCGCCGCCAGGTTTGGTGCTTAAGATCGTTGCTATACCGCAAACACCACGTACAAGCCGATACCCACAGCGATCATCGGTACGGCGTCAACCAGACCCAGTACGATGAACAGCTGGGTACGCAGCATGGGCAGCAACTCTGGCTGGCGAGCAACGCCTTCCAGGTACTTACCACCAAGCACGCCTACGCCTACCGCGGCGCCAATAGCACCAAGGCCCATGAAAAGTGCGCCAGCGACATACTTAAAGACTTCGTATTCCATTTGGATTCTCTCTTTGAATGGATATTCTACTTACGGAAAACTATTCCCGGATCTCTATCCCGGAAACTGTTGCTCAACAAACCAACCTAAGACCTAGTGGTCTTCTTCTACATCGTGGGCCTGGGACATGTAGACCACAGTCAACACAGCGAAGATGAAGGCTTGCAGAGCAATAATCAAAACGTGGAACAGAGCCCATACCAGCTGCAGGCCACTTGCAAGCAGTGCCCAGCCGAGCCCGGCACCAAACAGGATCGCGATGAGAATAAAGATCATCTCGCCTGCATACATGTTGCCAAAGAGTCGAAGGCCAAGTGAGATGGGCTTCGCGATAAGGGTAACGCCTTCGAGAAACAGGTTGGCAGGCACCATAGCCTTGCCGGGAAACGGATGATACGCAAGCTCAGCGAAGAATCCGCCAGCGCCCTTGTGCTTGATACTGTAATAAATGATGAAGCCAAAGATCGTCAGCGCAATGGCCATGGTGATATTGGGGTCAGTACTGGGCACAACCTTCATATGAGAAATGCCAATGGCCGTCGCCGCCATGGGGATCCAGTCCACCGGAATAAGGTCCATGGTGTTCATAAACAGAACCCACACAAATATGGTGAGGGCCATAGGCGCTATGAGCGGGTTCGTATGGGTAAAGATGGTTCCTACGGTGTCGTCGATAAACTCAACGACCATCTCAACGCCATTCTGAAAATTGCCAGGAATATCTGAAGTGGCCGCCTTTGCCGCTTTGTTGAACAACCACAGAAACAACCCACCCAGCAGAATTGACCAGCCCATGGTGTCTACATTAAGCGCCCAAAACCCCATCTCGGTGGCCTCGGCCGACGAATGAGCAAAGCCCCAGCCATTCACAGGATGGTTGCCAAACGTGAGGTTGGTTAGGTGATGTTCAATGTATTCAGCGGATGTTTCGCCTGACATACCTTGCGCCTTTAATGTAATCGTACGTTTGACCGCACGCTTTTCTATCAATCAATTTTTAAAATCAGTCAATTCTAAAAATCAATCAAGTTTTGGAGCTCTTGCCAACTGCTGTGGCGCCAAAAACGGCGGCACCAGAGCAGCAGTCAAAACCGTTGCCACCAAGGCTCCCATAAAGGGAGCCATAAGAGGCTTGAACCACATGAGCGCTAAAGCTGCAGCACCTGCTGTGGTTAGAAACTTCATCAAGGAGAGCGCCAGTATGCGGACCGCGCTTTCGCCTGCGGCATCACTGCTGCTGGGAACTCCTGCTCCCGTCACTCTCCAGGCTAACCAACCGTTTGGGATGAACACTATGAGCGCTCCCAACCCAGCTGCAAACCCCGCATTCAGACCGCCAACCAACACTGCTATCAAACTGGCCAATAACCCAACGAACAATTGAGCAAGTACGATGCGATAGGGCACCGACGTTTGGTTCAATATCGCCGTCAGGGACTGAAAAAATCCGGACATCACTCCTGACCTGACTCCTGACGTTTGGGCTACCGCTTCCGAAGCGGCGCACAGTATAGAGATGGGTTCTTTTAGCTTCAATTGTTGCCGCAACGAAAATGGCCTTGGCAACCAGGAGGCATACCCGCTACTGAATGTGACCCAAAACACCATCGAGCTCAGCAAGACTTGAGTAACTAATCACAAGTTTGCCTTTGCCGCCGGTTCCATGATCGATCACCACCGGGGCACCCAACTTTTCACTGAGCTGCTGCTCAAGACGCTGTGTATCTGCGTCTTTGACCGCCCGTTTGCCGCTGCTGCGCGGAGCACTGGTTGGCGAGGTGATGGCGCTTACCCGTCGCTCTGTTTCGCGCACGGTCAGGGACTTGTCCGCGACCTCCCGGGCCAGAGCATCCTGCTGTGATGCATCAAGCGACAACAGCGCTCGTGCATGCCCCATTTCGATCTCTCCACGCTCAAGCAAGGTACGCGCCGTAGGGGCCAGGTTAAGCAAGCGCAGCATGTTGCCCACTGTTGCCCGGTTTTTGCCCAACGCATCAGCCAGTTCCTGCTGCGTTAACTCAAACTCATCACGCAGACGGGCCATCGCCAGAGCTTCTTCAAGCGGGTTCAGATCTTCGCGCTGAATATTCTCGATAAGCGCCATTGCCATGGCTTGCTCGTCTTCAATTTCGCGAACAATACTGGGTACCCTGTGCAAGCCCGCTCGCTGCGCAGCCCGCCAACGTCGTTCACCCGCAATTATCTCGTAGCCACCGATCGCGCGCGGTCGCAACACAATTGGCTGCATGAGACCCTGACTCTTGATTGATGCCGCCAAATCGTCGAGTGCGGCCTCATCAAAGTGGCGTCGTGGCTGAAACTGGCCGCGAAAAATCTGCTCCACCGGCACCTCACCAAGACCCGCAATACCCGACGCGGAACCAGAAGATCCCGCCGTGGAATCAGCCTGAGACTCGGGGCTGGTCGCCTTAGTCGATGGGTCTGAAGCATCGTCGGTGTTTACCGGTTGGGGCTCTGCGCTTCCGGCAAGGAGCGCATCCAACCCACGTCCAAGACCTCGTCGCTTACTCATGAGGACTCCACTGGCTGAGAGTCTTGGGATTTTGAATCGAGACCGGTGCGGGTTTCTTGATCGGCCCAGCGCTCGTGTTTGCGTCGCAATTCGCCCGCTAACGCCTGGTATGCCACCGACCCTCTTGAGGTTCGGTCGTAATAAAGGACCGGCTCACCATGACTTGGAGCTTCAGCCAGACGAATATTGCGTGGAATCACCGTACGGAACACGTCATCTCCAAAGTGCTTAATGAGCTGTCTCGATACATCTCGTGTCAGCCCGTTACGAGGATCATACATCGTGCGCAGTATGCCCTCCAAAACCAGGTTGGGATTGGCCGTTTGCCTGACTCCCGCAATGGTTTCCCGCAACGCAGTCAGCCCTTCCAGTGCGTAATATTCACACTGCATTGGTATAAGTACGCCCTGAGCCGCAACCAGAGCATTTAGCGTCAGAATGTTCAGTGACGGCGGGCAGTCGATCAATACAAAATCAAAATCCTCAGCAACCACTGCCAGACGCTCTTGCAACCTTTTCTCGCGCGATGTCTGTTGCATAAGCTCGATCTCAGCGGCAGTCAGATCGGTATTCGAAGGCATGAGCTGAAAATTAGGCTTTACCTGAAAAACCACTTCCGCGAGTGGTTTGTTATCCATGATCCAGTCATAAATATTGAGCTCGACCGCGTTTTTGTCACAGCCACACCCCATGGTCGCATTGCCCTGGGGATCCAGATCGATCAGCAGCACGCGCTCACCAAGTGCAGCAAGAGACGCACCGAGATTTACCGTAGTGGTGGTTTTTCCAACACCTCCCTTTTGGTTAGCAATAGCAATGACGTGCATGTGATTCTCTATGAGTTGTGGGTCAGGCTTTGTCACTGCGCAGCTGGATAACACCCCGCTGGCCATCGCCTTTTGTATCAGGCCACCATTCTACATCGACACCGGTGGGCAGTTGCTGCCGGGTTTGCGGCCCGCAGGCGACAAGCAACTCGCCATTGTGGCTCAACAGGTGGTTGACCTGACTCCAGAGCTTGTCAGGCGGTGCAACAGCTCTGGCGCAAATAACGTTGAATACATCCGGAAATTCGGCACTTAAGGGTTTCAGAAAATCACCACAAACCGGAAATACGTTGGTCAGTTTAAGCTCTGCCACTACCTGATTAAGAAAGCGTATTTTTCGTTCACTGCGATCGAGCAACACATAGTTTCGGCTGCTATCAACAATGCCAAGCACCATGCCGGGCAGCCCACCCCCGGTGCCAACGTCTAAAAGCCAGGAAGCACGCTCGACAGTGGGTAAACAGTGATACAGAAAGAGTGCATCTTCTATATGCCTTGGCCAGAGCTGGGCCATGTCTTCACGACCCACAAGATTGATCTTTTTGTTCCACTGGCCGAGTAAGGCTGCGTAATTCACAAGTCCGGGATGGTCCTGTCCTGCGAACCCGTCGGGCAAGCGGCAACCATCAGGCCTGATGGCGATCTCCCGATTTTTTCACATGAACCATCAGTAAAGACAGTGCGGCAGGTGTGATGCCGGGGACACGTGCGGCTCGCGCTAGACTCGCCGGACGGCTGGCTTGCAGCTTTTCACGAAGTTCGTTGGATAACCCTTCTATGGAGGTGTAATCGAGAGATTCTGGCAGTCGAATACTCTCGTGTCGTTTCACCCTTGCTATTTCGTCGTCCTGGCGCTTGATGTAACCCGCATACTTTATTTCGATACCGGCTTGATCGAGGGCGCGCTGTTGCAAACCAGTGTCATCAGTTTCAGGAAACAGGCAGCCAAGGTGGTGTGCGCTAACCTTGGGACGCTTCAGGAATTCCGCAGCGCTCTGGGATTTGCTCACCCGCTCACCACTAGTCTTCTCAATCAGGCGTGCGTCGTCAGTGTCAGGGTTCAATCGCCTTGCTTCGAGTTCTTTAACGGTTTTATCAACCGCTTCTCGTTCACGAGTAAACTCAGTGTATTGCGCTGAAGATACCAAACCCAGTTTGTAGCCCTGGGGTGTTAGCCGCACATCCGCATTGTCCTCACGCAAACGAAGACGATACTCCGCTCGCGAAGTGAACATTCTGTAGGGTTCGTTAGTACCAAGGTTAATAAGGTCATCCACAAGCACGCCAATGTAGGCCTCATCTCGTCGCGGACACCAGGGATCTTGATCGCCTACCTGCAAAGCGGCATTGGTACCCGCAAGTAATCCTTGTGCGGCAGCTTCTTCATAACCTGTTGTCCCATTAATTTGACCCGCAAAGAACAGCCCGCCTATTACTTTAGTCTCCAGGGAATAGTTCAAATCCTGGGGATTAAAGTAGTCGTACTCAATGGCGTAACCCGGCCGCGTAATGTGGGCGTTCTCAAACCCTTTAATACTGCGCACAAATTTCATTTGCACATCAAAAGGCAAGCTGGTGGAAATGCCGTTTGGGTAAAGTTCGTTTGCGGTTAGACCTTCAGGTTCTACAAATATCTGATGCTGATCACGATCAGCAAAACGCATCACCTTGTCTTCTATCGATGGGCAGTAACGAGGACCGGTACCTTCGATCTCACCCGAATAAAGCGGCGAACGATCAAGTCCGTCAGTGATGAGTTGGTGGGTCTCTTTGTTGGTATAGGTTATGTGGCAAGGCACCTGCTGCGGATGATCAGCAGTGGTAGAAAACTTCGACATGGTCGGTCGCGGATCGTCGCCAGGCTGCTGTTCCATAACAGAGAAATCCACTGATCGAGCATCGATACGCGGAGGCGTGCCGGTTTTAAGTCGACCCACATTCAGTGGTAACGCTCGAAGTCGATCAGCAAGAGCGATGGAAGGTGCATCCCCTGCCCTGCCCCCTTTGTGTTGCTGCAAACCGATATGAATCTTGCCGCCAAGAAAAGTACCCGTTGTCAGCACAACTGCTGGTGCTGAGAAAGTCAGCCCCATTTGGGTGATCACCCCACTTACCCGACCGTTCTTTATCGCAAGGTCCACTACGCTCTGCTGAAACACCTGCAGATTTTCCTGGGCTTCTATGCAGGCCCGTGCCGCGCCCCGATACAACACTCGGTCAGCCTGGGCCCGGGTTGCCCGCACGGCGGGTCCTTTTCTGGCGTTTAAAACCCGGAACTGGATACCAGCCTGATCGGTTGCCCGCCCCATCATTCCGCCCAGGGCATCAATTTCGCGCACCAAATGACTCTTGCCTATACCGCCAATGGCGGGATTGCAGGACATTTGCCCAATTGTGTCGATGGACTGGGTGAGAAGTAAGGTTGACGCTCCAAGCCGGGCTGACGCGAGCGCCGCCTCACAACCGGCATGTCCCCCGCCAATAACAATGACGTCAAACTGATCGGGGTGCTGCAACAGGTCTGGGGAATCGAGATTACTCATGGCGGCCATTATAGGGACATCTCTACCGACAAATCGCCGGGGTTTGCCAGAGGTACCTGGGAGCGGTGTTATTTGCCAATACAAAAATTGGAGAAAATTTCACCCAGCAGTTCATCCGTTGTGATTTCGCCGCAGACAGAGCCTAGTTGCGACTGGGCATACCCCAGATGTTCCGCGACAAGCTCGGCTCCCAGCTCATTGGCTATCCCGCTTTGAGCTTCGGTGAGTCCGCTCAGAGTGGCGTGCAGTGCCTCCAGGTGACGACTACGCGCGCTAAAACTGCTCAGTAGCTCAGCACCATCTCCCCCAGTCAGCAATCCAACCAAACGATCGGTCAGATCGCTTATACCCTGACCGGTTTTAGCTGAGACGTAGCTATATGATAAGTTAGTAAGCGCTAACTTATCGAATTGACGCTCTATTTCCGTCGTTTGGTGGTGAATATCATTCGTTGTATCAACCTTGTTTCCAATAATCATCAGTGCGGCTGCGCCCTGGGCGTCTCGATCAAACGACCATTCGGTTGACAACCAGTCCAACAAAAACTGCAGGCTGTCCGGGTCACCGAGGTCATGAATTGCGAGAACCAGATCAGCCCCGCGGGCTGCGTCTTTGGCACGCCTAACCCCTTCTGCCTCAATCACATCTGTGGTTTCACGCAATCCCGCCGTATCTATGAGTTCAATGGGCAGGCCATTCAAGAGCAGTTGTTCGCGCAGTAAATCTCTAGTGGTGCCGGCAATGGACGTCACAATTGCCCGGTCTTCACCTGCCAACCGATTGAGAACACTCGACTTGCCAACATTGGGGGCACCAACAAGCACCAGACGTGCGCCCTCAGTTAATCGAACACCAGTACGCGTCCGCGCAACGATCTGTGCCACCGAATCAATGAGGTCAGCCAGTGCATCCTTCACTCCAGGTGCTGACAAGATCTCTATATCTTCATCGGGAAAATCGATTGCCGCTTCGACCTGAACCCTTAATCGAACCAGATCAGCAGACAACTTATTCAGTAGTTCAGAAAACTCGCCCTGTAAAGACCGTACTGCTGCTCGAGCCGATGCATCGCTCGCTGCATTGATTAGATCTGCGACGGCCTCTGCCTGGGCCAGATCCATCTTGCCGTTAAGGTAGGAGCGCTCACTAAACTCTCCGGGGCGAGCGAGCCGGGCACCATGGCGAATACAGGTCTGCACAAGGGTTTCCAACACAACGGGCGAGCCGTGCCCCTGGAGTTCGGCCACATCTTCACCAGTAAAGGAGCCAGGTCCGGGAAAACACAGGCACAGCCCGTTATCCAGAGTCTCGCCTGATTGATCCAGGAATTTGCAAAAGTGGGCGACCCGAGGTTCCAGAGCCTGTTCCTTTGCGCACACACGCTGGGCAATGCTTAACGCCTCGGGACCCGATAGACGTATCACTCCAATTCCTCCGCGGCCCGGCGAAGTAGC
Organism: uncultured Pseudomonadales bacterium; assembly: GCA_964634815.1. Lineage (GTDB taxonomy): Bacteria > Pseudomonadota > Gammaproteobacteria > Pseudomonadales > Azotimanducaceae > JALZVT01. Next base: position 41,020 of record CAZWMD010000001.1, read on the forward strand.
AATGGCGACAATGGTGTCTGTATCTAGTCCTGCGCGCATCTGACTTTGTTATCAGAATTTGTGTTCGGGATTGTCGGAGCTTGTTTCACCCTCGAATCAGGCACTCGCTTTGGCAGCAGCAGCTCCTTCAACCTGTTTGTTAGTAAACCACTGTTGCGCCATCGATAGCAGGTTATTGGTTAGCCAGTAAAGAACCAGACCCGCCGGGAAAAACAGAAACAACACCGTAAACATCACAGGCATAAATTTCATTACCTTGGCCTGCATTGGATCAACCGGGGCAGGGTTGAGCATCTGCTGAACAAACATGCTGGCACCCATTAAGATTGGCAGCACAAAGAACTTGTCCATTGCAGCCAGATCGACGATCCAGGCAAAGAAGGGCGCTTGTCTAAGTTCTACACTTTCAAACAACACCCAGTACAGGGAAAGAAAAACCGGCATTTGCAACAGCATTGGTAAACAACCACCTAGTGGATTTACTTTTTCTTTCTTATATAGCGCCATCATTTCCTGAGAGAGCTTTTGCCGATCGTCTGCATGACGTTCCTGCAAGCGCTTTAACTGGGGAGCAACCCGCCGCATATTTGCCATCGATTTGAAACTTGCAGCGGATAGGGGATAGAGCACTGCTTTAACAACAACGGTGAGCAAAATAATCGCAACCCCCCAGTTACTGACCAATCCTTGCAAAAAGGTAAGCAACTTAAACAGCGGTACCGCCATCCACCAGAGAAAACCGTAATCTACGGTCAGGTTTAGATGCTCAGCAAGTTCTTCCAGTCTCTTCTGATCTTTGGGACCAACATAAAACTTACTGTGCCACTCACCGGTTGCACCAGCGGCCAATTGCTTGGCTGGCCCAACAAACCCTACGTTATAGGTGCCATCGCGCTTGGGATCACCATAAATTCTGTTGGTTTCTTCCTTATTGGCAACCCAGGCGCTCAAGAAATAGTGTTGCAACATTGCAACCCAGCCACCTTCCAGTGTTTCTCGAAGTGGTGACTCATCGAGATCATCAAAATCAATTTTCTCGTACCGAGACTCAGATGTGGTTATCGCGGCGCCTAGATAAGGTTGCGGGCCAAGGGTAAAGCTCGTTTCCCCAAGAGGTGCTTTCTTGTCTCTCTTTATCTGACCAAAAAAGCTGGCCTCAAAGGGTGCACCGCTGGTATTCGCAACCTTGTAGCTCACATCTATGGTGTAGCTGTTACCAGAAAACAAAAATATTTTTTCAACACCCACACCATTGTGTTGGGCACGCAGAACAACAGACATAGTGTCTTCGCCAGTAACTCGGTATTCACTTGAGCCGGTTTCAAAGAGAGGGCGCTTTCCACCTTTATCGAGCCCGGTACGACCAATAAGTCCACTCTGGGCGATATATGTTCTGCCACCGCTACGGTCGAGCAACGTGAAGGCCTCGTCGGGTTGCTCAAGCGTCACCGGGTACTTGGGCAGGCGGGTGCGAACAATGTCACCGCCGCGCAGATCGAGCCAAACTTCAAGATTGTCGGTAAACACTTTAACCAGTCTTGACGTAGCAGCGTCACCAACGGCCTTCGGAGATACCGGGGATGGCGCCGAAGATCCTGGCGGTAACGCAAGACTGTCATCTGGCATATCTGAATCCAGTGCCAGGCCCTGAGCATCCGGAACATCATCAGCCTGAATCTCTGCCCCAAAGGACCCAGCGCCCGTAATATCTGCAGAGCCATTGCTATCCAGGTCTGGACTGGCAGCCACAACAGAGCGCTGCGCCGCTTCGCCGTAATCGTCGGACCAGGCGAGTATCATCAGATAACCTGTCGCCGCAAGCGCGACCATAAGAATCAAGCGCTGGAGTTCGGTGGGTATCATGCCCTGTTCCTGTTAGATGCATTGGTGACGTTTGGTTGGCACTGGCTTGAAGAATGGTGTGGCACCTCATCCAGACCACCGGGGTGCCAGGGACCGCAACGCACAAGTCGACGAGCGGCAAGCCAGCTGCCGCGCAGCGGGCCAAATCTCCGGATACTCTGCTCAGCGTAGCTTGAACAGGATGGGTGAAAGCGGCAACGACTACCGAGTAGCGGGCTAATCATCAACTTATAGGCCTGCAGAGAGCCAATCAGCAGAGTCAAAATAAAGCCACGCAGCAAAGACGCCGGAGCGGACAATAGGGTTATTACTGATTGGCGAGCGGTGGATTGCATAATGACGTGCTTAAGAACCCTGTTAAGGTGCGGAGCGATTGATTTCGGAGCGCAGCATTTTGCCGAACAACGCGGCCACGTCGCCAGCGCTAACTTCACTTTCTGGAGCCCGGGCTAACCGCACTACAATATCCAGCGGTGGCAGCTGGCTTTGAGACGCTCTAAATCCCTCTCTGACTAACCGCTTTACCCGATTCCTCTGCACCGCCAGGGGTAAATGCCGTTTAGCGATGACCAACCCCAATCGAGGCACCAAGGGTGCAGGCTCGGAATCAGTCGATTTTGTCTCTTTGAAGATCGCCTGCAGGGGGCCTTGCGAGCATCTGCGGTTGGGTCGTGCGAACACGTAATCGAAATCCGCCTTTATTTTCAAGCGGTTAGCGGGTCGAAACTGCTTAGAGCCAGATTTGGATTGAGCCACTCGAGCCCTGAATTGGCTGCTTGGGTTAGACGGACAGCTTCTTACGGCCTTTAGCACGACGGGCATTGAGCACATGACGGCCGCCTTTTGTGGCCATTCGGGCACGAAAGCCGTGGGTGCGAGCACGCTTGATGGTGCTGGGCTGAAATGTTCTTTTCATAGCGCGCTCTGTGGAGATCAGTCTCTCAAGGGGAGCGCGATTTTAAGGAGGCCCTTTGGCACTGTCAATCGACAATTCTGCGAGCTGATTGCCCGTGTTCTTTCGGTCGAAGGCTCTGCTGGAGATTTCAGATAGTGGAAGAAATCGTGGAAGAAGAAGTAAGCAAGTTAAGGCAGTTTTTTTAACCTGTTTTTCTTCCGGGCTTAAGCCCGGTAAGTCAGTTTTGAAATCAGGGTTATTGTTGTTTGCTTGTTAGTAGAGCCCCTTTCTGTGGATAGCCAGGACAATGTGCTGTTTTGTCTCTATTTTTCTGCTTACTCAAGTGTGTGTAAAAGTTGCTGGCAATGTCGGTATGGAATTCGAATAACAGGGGAATTTATGCACAGCAGGGTTTGCTAGCTCGTTGAAGAGTTGTTTGTCCCTAGTTGCCCACAGTTGAGTCAACAAGTTGCACACAAGTTATCCACAATCGATGGATTAAGGTGAAATTTTAGTCATCGAAGATGAAATTTTTTTTTACCCGTAAGCGATTGAAATTGTGAGAGTTCAGAAAAAATTTCCATCGAGAGATAAAAATTCTGATCAACGAATATGGCACTTGTGTGACAAAGCCGATTAGAATGAGCGCTCATTCAGGACACTTGCTGATCGGGAAACACTACGGATGAGCCATGCGTTTCCCCATGTTTTATGTGGTTTTTGATTGATATTTCTTAAGTTGGTTCGCTTTTGCAGCGGCAACTTTTGGCTAAAAATATCTTTCGATCCAGAGTGTGTAGCAAGAACGCTCTTAAAGCGTCATTCATCGTAGTTTGTTGGTATTCGACAACTTCGCTACGGTGGGCACACAAGAAAGAACTCTGGTTTTAGAGACTGCAATAACGGCAATTAGAAAGAAGAAAGCTAGTCCAAAATGGTTCTAAAAAGAACCAGGATGGGCTGGTAAATAATAAAATCAGCAAAATTTGAGACTATTTCTCCAGACGTCAAAACCTCGGTCACCCAAAAGTCAAGTACAAGAGTCAAGCTAAAAAAAGCAGGACTGA
>CAZWMD010000001.1:44944-48842 GCA_964634815.1 uncultured Pseudomonadales bacterium
GTAGAAGAGAGGTTGGTGGAATTTGAATCGAATGACCTGATGTGTAAGTGGCTGTTAGTTGCTTGTCTTATAAGGCAAGCCCTGAAAGCCGCAACTAACCACTTTCTTCCGTGGGGGACTCACATAAGTGGAACGCGCAATTTGGCGTCAGTGCATTGAGCAACTGCAAGATGAATTATCGGCTGAAGACTTTAATACCTGGATCCTGCCGCTTCAGGCTCGTCAGTCTGATGCTGGAGTAACGATTTACGCTCCAAATCGTTACGTCGAGCAGCGAGTAACGGAAAACTATTTGCCTAAAATTGCTCAGATGCTTGAGCTTTTGGCAGATTCGGAACACTTGTCTGTAGTGGACATTCAGGTGGGTAGCGTTGAAGCCACTGTTGATGGCGTGATGCCCAACCCGGCGGATCAGCCTGAATCAGAACAGACCAAATCAGTACAGATAAGCACAACGGAGGCTGAGCATTCCGGGGTTGAGCTTGAACCACTGCGAGCGGGCCGCCATCAGGAATCAGTACTTAACAGTGGTTACACCTTCATTAACTTTGTTGAAGGAAAGTCCAATGAGCTGGCACGGGCTGCTGCAAGCCAGGTAGCCGCTCATGCTGGCGTCGCCTATAACCCGCTTTTGTTGTACGGCGGTGTAGGTCTGGGCAAGACCCATCTGATGAATGCAATTGGCAACGAAATACTAAAGAAGCAGCCGACGGCGCGCGTCGTTTATCTGCACTCGCAACGTTTTGTGCAGGATATGGTTCGGGCGTTGCAAACCAACACCATGCAGAGCTTTGTTGATTACTACAAAGCGATAGATGCATTGCTGATTGATGACATTCAGTTTTTTGCCAACAAAATGCGCTCCCAGGAAGAATTTTTCCATGTGTTTAACGCCTTGCTGGAAGGTGGCAAACAGATGGTCATGACCTGTGATCGTTATCCACGGGAGATCGATGGCCTCGAGGAACGACTGCAGTCGCGGTTTGTTTGGGGCCTGACGGTTGAGATGGAACAGCCTGACCTGGAAACCCGGGTGGCGATTCTCATGAAAAAGGCGGAGCTGGATGGGGTAGAGCTTAGCCAGGACGTTGCGTTTTATATTGCAGAACGCGTTCGTTCTAACGTTCGTGAACTGGAGGGTGCCTTGCGACGGGTTGAGGCGAACGCAAGCTTCACTGGCCAGGATATAACCATCGAACAGGTTAAGGTGGCGTTGCGTGACCTCTTTGCGGTATCCGAGCGGCTGATCAGTATCGACAACATTCAGCGTATTGTTGCTGAGTACTACAAGATAAAACACGCGGATATGCTGTCGAAACGCCGTACCCGCACGGTGGCTCGGCCCCGACAGATGGCAATGTATCTAGCTAAAGAACTCACCAATCACTCGCTTCCCGAGATCGGCGATGCATTTGGTGGCCGTGATCACACCACCGTTTTGCACGCTTGCCGCAAAATCACAGAGTTGAAAGAGCGCATGCCTGACCTGGAAGAAGATCACCGTAATCTCAGCCGATTGCTTACGGGTTAACTCTTCGTGCAAGGCGGGCGCTGTGAGTGCAAAATTGCAGGGCTATATGCAAACTTACACTGAGTGGCGCAACACAAGGCTTGAGACTCTATGAAACTTGAAACCACCCGCGAGGCGCTGTTGAAGCCGTTGCAACTTGCTTCAGGAGTTGTAGAGCGCCGACAGACGTTGCCGGTGTTGGCAAATCTTTTGGTTGTCGCCGAGAACGGTGTGCTGACATTGTCTGGGACTGATCTCGAGGTAGAAATTCAGGCCAGTGTCTCAGAAGGCGTTGATATCAAGACCGAAGGCCGAGCAACGCTGCCGGCCCGCAAGCTGATGGATATCTGGCGTTCGCTGCCGGAGGGCGCGGGCGTCTCCATCACGGTAGATGGTGCCAAATCGATCGTTCGTTCGGGCCGGAGTCGCTTCACTCTTGCAACTTTACCTGCGGCGGATTTTCCCAGTGTTGAAGGTGGTGAAGCCTCTGTTGAGCTTTCTCTCGAGCAACCGCAACTTAAGCGGCTTATCGATCGCGTCAGTTTTTCTATGGCCCAACAGGACGTTCGGTATTTTCTTAACGGCATGTTGTTGGAGGTCGATGCGGAGGGTGTGCGTACGGTGGCTACCGACGGGCATCGACTGGCGCAGGCGAGCTTATCTGGCGTAACGGCAGATACGGCAAATGGAGGCGGCTTTTGCGAAGCCATTGTGCCGAGAAAAGGCGTCGGAGAGCTTTCCAGGCTGGTTTCTGACAGTGATGCAACGGTGTCAATTTCGATTGGAAAGGGCCACCTGCGGGCGACACAGGGTGAGTACACACTAACTACCAAGCTAGTTGACGGACAATACCCACCTTACAAGAAGGTTATTCCCCAGGGTGCAGATCAAACGTTGATTGGCGATAGGGAAGCTCTGCGACAGGCGTTTTACCGGGCGTCTATTCTCTCCAACGAGAAATATCGCGGCGTCCGGCTGAGTTTTGGGGCCGACATGCTGACCATTCAGGCCAACAATCCAGAACAGGAAGAGGCGGAAGAATCGGTTGCTGTGGAGTACGCCGGTGACTCGATTGAGATTGGCTTTAATGTCAGTTATCTGCAGGACATTATGTCGGTGATTAACACCGACTCGGTGCGAATCTCTCTGACCGATGCAAACAGCAGTGCATTGGTTGAGGGCGAAGGCGAAGACGATGTGCTTTATGTTGTCATGCCGATGCGGCTCTAGTGACAAGCAGGTCAGCCGCTTAAACAGTTCATTTCTCGTGCCTGGTTGTCGGTAATGCAAATTGCGGCACTGGAGATCGATAGCCTTCGCATTCTCTCGAAGGTGCGCGTCGATTTGGCCCCAGGCGGTAATCTCTTTAAAGGTGTAAACGGGGCGGGCAAGACAGCAGTGCTTGAGGCCGTGCATCTGCTCGCTACCGGACGATCGTTCAGGCCTGGTGGTCCTCGAGGATTGATACGTCACGGTGAGTCAGGCCTAAGGATTAGGGTGCGGTTGGACTCTGGGCTCTGGTTGGCATTGGAGAGATCAACGAGCGGCGGCTTTCGTGGGCGCAGGGGATCCGACGCCGTTCGGCGCATGTCTGATCTGGCGAGAGAACTTCCCGTACAGTTGCTGCTGCCTGATGCGGCTGAGCTGGTGTTTGGTGGTCCTGGTGAGCGCCGATCGGCGTTAGATTGGGGATTGTTCCACGTGGAACATGGATTTCAGGCACTTTCTCGAGAATACACTCAGTCACTCAAACAACGTAACGCGCTGCTTCGCCGTTCCCAGCTCAGCGGCACTCGGCCGGATAAAGAACTCAGCGTCTGGACGCATAAGGTGGCGGAGGCGGGTGAGCAGCTGACCCAAATGCGTTTGGACTATGTCGAGCGGCTGTCGGGGCAATTTGCGGCCACGTTGCACTCACTCAGCCCGGAGCTCAACTTGACCATAGATTACCAACCTGGGCACAGCCCTGAACAACTGCTTGTTCAGCTTGAGGAAGACACTCTGCGGGAACTGAAATTGGGGACAACCAAGTTCGGACCACACCGGGCTGATCTGAGAATTCGACTGATGGATCGCCTTGCGGGCTCGGTATTGTCTCGCGGACAGGGTAAAATAGCGGCCTTTTCCATGCGCCTGGCTCAGGCCAAGGATCTTCGCGATCAAGCAGGTATCGCGCCGGTATTCCTTGTCGATGATCTGGGGGCGGAGTTGGATCGACCACATAACGAGCGCCTGTTTCAGGTGTTGAGGGACCTGGATAGCCAGGTGTTAGCAACAACAGCGATGGATCAGCTCTCCTGGGGAGAGGACTGGCAATTGTTCCACGTGGAACAGGGTTCAGTGACTTCCCGGAGTGGCCTCAGTAGCCAGTAACAAACCAGTAATAGA
>CAZWMD010000001.1:48942-87559 GCA_964634815.1 uncultured Pseudomonadales bacterium
ACCAGTAATAGAATTGAACACGGCGCTGCCGCCGAGATTCAAGCCCGGAGCCCAGATGTCTAACGACGCCAGTGATTACGATTCAGACAGTATTAAAGTACTCAAGGGCCTGGATGCCGTGCGAAAGCGGCCAGGCATGTATATCGGTGACACCGAGGATGGCACGGGCCTGCACCATATGGTCCAGGAGCTGGTTGATAACTCTATCGATGAAGCCCTGGCCGGCCACTGTGATGAAGTTAAGGTAACCATTCATCCGGAAGAGGCGATTTCTGTAGAGGATAATGGCCGCGGTATTCCCACCAATCTTCATCCCGAAGAAAACGTTTCAGCCGCTGAGGTCATCATGACAACCTTGCACGCCGGCGGAAAGTTCGATGACAACAGCTATAAAGTGTCGGGAGGTCTGCATGGTGTTGGCGTGTCTGTCGTGAACGCTCTGTCCGAAGAGCTGCGTTTGACCATACGCCGCGAAGGTAAGGTACATCAGCAGGTCTATTCCCATGGTGTTCCCCAAGAACCCCTGAAAGAGGTGGGAACTACCAATCGAAGGGGCACCGAATGCTATTTCAAGCCTTCTCCCGCGACCTTCGGGGACATCAAGTTTCACTATGACATTCTTGCCAAACGCCTCCGTGAGCTTGCCTTTCTTAACTCTGGGGTAAAGATTGTGCTGCACGATGAGCGTAGCGGGGACGGAGACACCTTCTACTATGAAGGTGGTTTGCGCGCGTTTGTTGAGTACCTGAATCAGAACAAGAACCAGATCAACGAGGTGTTCCACTTCACGGTTGATCGGGAAGACGGCGTTGGCGTTGAAGTTGCGATGCAATGGAATGATGGCTTTCAGGAACAGGTGTTTCCCTATACAAACAACATTCCCCAGGGCGATGGCGGCACCCATATCGCTGGCTTCCGCGCTGGCTTAACCCGCACGCTTAACAACTATATAGAACGAGAAAATGCGGTCAAAAAGGCGCAGATTCACACCACTGGCGATGATGCCCGGGAAGGGCTAATTGCTGTTGTTAGCGTCAAGGTTCCTGACCCAAAGTTCTCGTCTCAGACCAAAGATAAGCTAGTTTCTAGCGAAGTTAAGACCGCCGTAGAGCAGGAATTGGGCAAATATTTTGCCGAATACCTCGATGAAAACCCGAATGATGCAAAGATACTTGTCTCAAAAATGATCGAAGCCGCTCGAGCCAGAGAAGCTGCGCGAAAGGCTCGGGAAATGACCAGGCGCAAGGGGGCTCTCGATATTGGCGGTCTGCCAGGCAAACTCGCGGACTGTCAGGAGAAAGATCCTGCGCAATCAGAAATCTATCTGGTAGAGGGAGACTCTGCGGGCGGCAGCGCCAAACAAGGCAGGGATCGTCGAACCCAGGCCATATTGCCGTTGCGGGGCAAGATTCTGAATGTCGAACGCGCCCGCTTCGACAAAATGTTGTCCTCCAATGAGATCGGAACTCTGGTTACTGCATTGGGTTGCGGTATTGGCCGCGATGATTTCAATCCGGATAAGCTTCGCTATCACCGCATCATCATCATGACCGATGCAGATGTGGACGGTTCTCACATACGCACCTTGCTGCTGACATTCTTTTTCCGGCAGATGCCTGAGCTGTTAGAGCGGGGTCATATCTATATTGCCCAACCCCCGCTTTACAAGGTGAAGCGGGGACGCCAGGAGCGTTACCTGAAGGATGAGTCAGAGCTGACCGAATATTTCTTGCAACATGCACTGGAGGGCGCCCATCTGCACGCCAATGCGGAGGCTCCGGCGATTCAGGGTGAGGCGCTTGAAGACCTTGCCAAAGAATACACATCGGTAATCAATCGATTAAAAGCAATAGACAGAACCTATCCTGCTGAAATCACGGCACGGTTTATGGCGTTGCCTGCTCTGGATCGTGCAGGGCTTGGTGATCGCTCCAATATCGAGGCCTGGAATCTGCTTTTACAGGCTGAGCTTGAGCGATTGGAGAGTGCCGAGGCTGCGCAATACCAGGTAGATATAGAAGAGGACCAAGAGCAATCCCTGTTCTATCCTGCTGTGAATCTTGTTACCCGCGGAATTACCGAGCGCATTGTTTTCAACGAACGCTTTTTCCGTTCGGCTGATTACCAGCTGGTGTCTGTTCTCGCAGCAAAACTCGATGGCTTGCTGGAAGAAGGAGCTTACGTGCAGCGTGGAGAACGCCGCGAAGACGTTCGTTACTTCGGCGAAGCTGTTGAATGGCTAAATGCCCAGGCGCGGCGCAATGTAGACATTCAGCGCTACAAAGGCCTGGGAGAAATGAATCCTGAACAGCTTTGGGATACAACGATGGATCCCGATGTGCGGAGGATGTTGCGAGTAACCGTGGATGACGGAATTGCTGCAGACCAAATGTTCAGCACCCTGATGGGCGATCAGGTTGAGCCGCGTCGCGAGTTCATAGAATCAAACGCGCTGTCGGTAGTGAACCTCGACGTTTAGCTAGTCGCTTTTAGTTAATCGCTGATAGTTAATTGTTGATAGTCAAGTTCGAGCCATTGCGTCTAACTCTGCGCTGGCGTCTAGTGGTTCGAGCTCTGACATGGCGGTGTTGAGCCAGTTCTCTGCCTCGACATTAATCTGTTTTGTGGTTTTCCCTTCTGAGGGAAAGAGCGGGCTGATTCGGACACGGATAACACCGGGTTTCTTTTGAAACTGATGTGCCGGCCAGAGCAGGCCGGCGTTGTGTGCAATCACGATGACTGGACTGTTTGAGGATCGAGCGAGAGCTGCACCGCCAGCCTGAAAGCTCTGCTGTACTCCAACCGGAGATCGGGTGCCTTCCGGGAACAACACGACCCAGATACCGTCCGAGAGTCGTTGCGTGCCCTGGGTAATCAGACTGCGCAGGCTTTTGCGTGGGTCGCTTCGATCAATCGCAATGGGTCTAAGTAATCTGAAAGCCCAGCCAAAGAAAGGAATATTTAAAAGCTCGCGTTTGATTAACGTCGCTTGTGGAGAGAATAGCTGTTGAACGAAAAGCGTTTCCCAGGTGCTTGAGTGCTTCACAAAGACAATGCACGGCTCTGTGGGTAATTCGCCTTCGATCTCAACATGGATACCGCAGGTTATTTTTAGCCACCAGAGTACAAAGCCGGTCCATCGGCGAACAATGAAATCAAAGCGCGCGTTGTAGCTCAAGAACCCGCCAACAAGCAGACTGAGTGTTCCCCACAACACCGTGACAACGATGTAACCAACATAAAACAGGGTTGAACGAAGCGTCATCATGGTTTTGAAGTTTGGCCTGTTTGCATGGCTACAAGTGTTTGGTTTGTTGCAAGGATTTGCTCAACTGCGGCTGGCAGATCTGCAACTATGTCTTTAACTCCAAGTGCCCTTGCGCTGTCCGCTAACTTATTTTCGCGCACCGTATCACCCTGTAGCAGCGATGTTCGCACCAGGATTGGATGGCAACGGGCGTTCACTGCGGCTTGCATGTCTTTGAGTGAATCTCCTACAAAGGTCACGGCGTTTGGGGCGATTCCAAATTCGGCCATACAGTCTTCCAGCATAGCTTGATTTGGCTTGCGGCAGGCGCAATTGTGATCGGGGTGATGAGGGCAGTAGCGCCACAGTGAGATATGGCCATTTGCCGCCAAGAGTTCGCGGACAAGTCTGTGGTGAATAGATGCAAGATCTGACGGGCTGAGTCGGCCTCGACTGATGCCCGCCTGATTGCTGCAAATGGCAATATGTATTCCTGCCTGGTTGAGCCGGGCGATGGAGTCTAGCGCGCCAGGGATTGCCCGCCATTCATCAGCCGACTTGATGTATTCCGCCGAATCACTATTGATCACACCGTCGCGATCAAGAAGCACCAGTTGTGTCGGCTTTCGGGTAGAGTCAATTGCCATGGCGCGGCACCCTAGAGCAAAGCCCTGCAACCGTCAAAGCGTCATAAAAGCCAAAAATTGAAGAGATCTGTCTGTGCCTGCGATCAACCAACCAAAGAGGCCAAAGGCCCAACGAACACAACCGAAGCGCTGTCATTGGTGTGCTGGAGATGATCTGTACACCGCCTATCATGATGAAGAGTGGGGGGTGCCGCTTCGGGACAGCAAGGCGTTATTTGGGTTATTGCAGCTCGAAGGTATGCAAGCCGGTTTGAGCTGGATTACCATCCTTAAAAAGCGTGCGCATATGACCAAGGTATTCCATCGTTTTGCGCCCCGGGCATTGGTAACAAAAGGCCCGCAGCAAATGGACACCTGGCTTAAGGACCCGGGGCTTATTCGCAATCGACTGAAACTTTCAGCGCTCATCACCAACGCCCAGGCATTTTTGGATTATGAGAAGGCGAACGGCAAAGACGCCTTTGCAGATTTGATTTGGCAGCATGTGAATCATCGGCCCGTTCAGAATAGTTTTAAAACAGCCAGGGATGTACCCGCGGAAACACCAACAAGTACGGCGATGTCAAAGCAACTTAAAAAACTGGGCTTCCGCTTTGTTGGCCCCACTATTTGTTATGCCTTTATGCAGAGCGCAGGCCTGGTTAATGATCATACCCACGGCTGTTTCCGACGTTCCGAATGCCGTCGCCTGAGCTGAACAAGATTCATACCCAACTTATTGCTTCGATCCTTTCAGGTCTGCTTTGGGTGCTTGCGCGCTTGCCTGGCCCTCTCCGTCGGGGTGTTGTCTGGCTAGTCGGCACGGCGTATGCCGGACTTGCCAGGTCTGCTCGCCGGGTTGTTCTCACCAACATTTCCCATATCGAAGACGGTCTGCAACAGCGTGGTGTAACCATCGGCTCCAGGGATCAGTTTGCTACAGACAACTTGCGTGCTACCGCTTCGCTGATTCCGGAAACGGCCCTGTGCTGGCGGGGTCCTGCAAACGCCTGGCGGGCGCTGATTGATGGGGTGCATGGCGAAGAGGCCCAGGCTGTATTACGACAGGCTTCAAACCCCAGCAGCCAAAAAGAGTCTCAGGGAGTGTTGCTGCTATCGCCGCATCTGGGTAACTGGGAGCTGTTGAATATGTACCTGGGGGCAGAGTTTGGCCTGACGGTGCTGTATGACCCACCCAAGATCAACGCGCTCGAGCCGCTGATTCGTCGTGCACGGCAACAAACCCAAAGCACGCTGCTACCAATTGGTCCGGCAGGACTGCGTGAAATGGTGCGACGGCTACGCCGGGGTGCGGTAGTTGGAATGCTCCCCGACCAGGTACCATCGCGTCAGGCTGGTGTTCTGGCTGAGTTTTTCGGTAAGCAAGCACTTACTATCAATCTCGTGCACCGATTGGTTAGGCGCCATCAGCCCAGAGTGTTTCTGGTCTGTGCATTGCGCAAGCAAAGTGGACAATTTGATATTCATTTTGATGAGCTCACCGAAGCGCTCACGGGTGTGTCTGAGACTGAAGCAGCAACGGCGATGAATCAGGCCATAGAGCAGCGCATAAGTCAGGCACCTGAGCAGTACCAGTGGAGTTACAAACGGTTCAAGCGGGTGGACGCGGGGGCCGACAATATTTATCGCAGGTCTGGGCTATGAGCTAGCGGCGCCAGAACGCCGGCGTCAGCAGCACCAACAGGGTAAAGATTTCCAGGCGGCCAAGCAGCATGGCCAGGATCAGGATCCATTTGGTGGTGCTGGTTTGGTCGGCGTAGTTGAGTGCCACATCACCAAGACCTGGCCCCAGGTTGTTAAGGCAAGCGCCCACAGCCGAGAAGGCAGAGATAAAGTCGATATCTGAAAACAGCATGATGGCGCATAACATGATCAGGAAGATAAGGACGTAGGCGGCGAAAAAGCCCCATACCGCATTCATGACCCGATCGGACACTGTGGCGTGTCCCAGCTTTACCGGAAACACGCCCGCGGGGTGAATCAAACGTCTCACTTCGCGCAGGCCTTGCAGGTAGATCAACAACACCCGAACCATCTTCAAGCCGCCCGCGGTTGAGCCTGCGCAGCCACCGGCAAACCCCGCCAGGAGTAAGAGTATTGGCGCGACTGATGGCCATAGACTGAAGTTCGCTGTGGTGAAGCCGGTGGTTGTCGCAATGGATACCGCCTGAAAGATGCCGTCCCGGAATGGATGATCGCTTGCATGCGGGTTGCGATAGAGGATGAGACACACCAAAGCGGCAACCGCGACAAGTGTGCCGATTAGAGTCCGTACTTCCCAGTCGCGAAGGTAGTAACCGGGTCGGCGCCGGCTAACTGCTGTGAAGTGCAACCCAAAGTTGATGGCCGCGATAATCATGAAGACAACGGCTACTGCTTCGACATATGGGTTGTTGAAATGACCAAGGCTTGCGTCGTGGGTTGAGAAGCCGCCAATGGCAACGGTAGAGAAGCTGTGGCAGATCGCGTCAAACAACTCCATACCTGCAGCGTTGTAGCTAATGGCACACAACACTGTGATGCCCAGATAGATGTACCAGAGTGCTTTGGCGGTTTCAGTGATCCGGGGTTTAAGCTTTGCATCCTTTACTGGCCCTGGTGATTCAGCGCGATACAACTGCATGCCACCGATACCGAGCATGGGAAGAATGGCAACAGCCAATACGATGATCCCCATGCCACCCAGCCATTGCAGGAACTGTCGGTAAAACAGAATTGAGCGCGGCAGATCATCCAGGCCGGTCATAATCGTGGCGCCTGTAGTTGTCAGGCCAGACAGCGACTCGAACATGGCATCCGTAAAAGACAGATCGCCACCGTCAAGCAGATATAAGGGTAGTGCGCCAAAGGTGCCCAGGCTTAAATAAAACAGCACAGTAATCAGGAAACCGTCACGGCTTCTCAGGTCGGCGTTGCTGCGAACAACACTCCACAACACCAGACCCACTAAGGCGGTGATACCAAAGGCCGCCCCAAATGCTGGAATGGTTGATTCGCTATAAAACCAGGCCACCGCCATGGGCAACAGCATCGTCAGGCTGAACAAAGACAGCAAGATGCCGGTAACACGCAATATGACAGTGAAGTGCATGGTTTAGAAGAATCCGAATCCCACCTGAAACAATTTTTCGACAGCCCGCACACGTGTCTTGTCGACCATAAACAGGATGACGTGATCTTCAGGCTCCACGACCACATTGTCGTGCGCGATAAGCACATCCTTGTCGCGAACAATCGCGCCAATGGTGACGCCATCAGGCAAGTCGATATCACCAACAGCCTTGCCAACAACCTTTGCATCGCCATGGGCAATGACTTCCATTGCTTCTGCGGCACCACGTCTTAGTGTGTGAGCTCTGGCAACATCGCCGCGCCTCACATGAGATAACAGACTGCTGGTAGTTGCCTGTTGTGGTGAGATAGCGATATCGATCCCACCTCCCTGAACCAGATCAACGTAGGCGGGTTTGCCTATCAAAGTCATGACCTGACGTGCTCCAAGCTGTTTTGCCAGCAACGATGACATGATGTTCACCTCATCGTCGTTGGTCAGGGCGCAGAACATGTCCGTGTGTTCGATGTTCTCCTCAAGCATCAGCTCTTTGTCGGTCGCATCGCCGTGCAATACCACCGCGTGATCGAGCTTGGCTGCTATCTGATCGCAACGCGCTTTTGAAAACTCGATAACCTTTACAGAAAACTGAGCTTCGATACCCGATGCAAGTGACAGGCCGATATTACCGCCACCGGCAATAACGATCCGTTTGTAAGGTCGCTCCGCTTTCCGAAACTCGTTCATTACCCGGTTGATATGTTTGGTAGCAGCGATGAAAAACACCTCGTCATCGGGTTCGATGACCGTGTCGCCACGTGGTGCTATAGATGTGCCGCTGCGATAGATAGCGGCAACCCGCGTATCTGCTTGGGGCATATGCTCACGCAAAAAGCTCAACTCGTGCCCCACCAGTGGTCCGCCGTAAAAGGCTTTCATACCAACGAGCTGAACGGCAGCGTCTGCGAAGTCGACGACCTGTAGTGCACCAGGATGTTCAAGGAGCTGTTTTATCCGTGAGGTTACTGCTTCTTCCGGGTTGATCAGAACATCAATGGGCATATGGTCCTGGCTGAAAAACCCGTCACGACCGTGAAAAGCAGCGTTTCTTATGCGAGCGATTTTGGTTGGAGTGCGATACAGCGAATAGCACACCTGGCAGGCGACCATGTTCACTTCATCGCTGTTGGTGACGGCAATCAACAGGTCTGTATCGTCTGCGCCTGCGCGTCTAAGTACATCGGGGTGACTCGCGTAGCCCTCCACCGTCTGGATGTCGAGACGATCGCGTATTTCCACCAGCTTGCTTGGGTCGCTGTCGACAATGGTGATGTCAAAGGCTTCCTGGGCAAGGTTTTCCGCCAGCGTAATGCCCACCTGGCCTGCGCCTAGAATCAAGATTTTCACGGTTTGTGTTCGTTTCGCATGGGATCGGGTGCTATAAGTTCAGCGTAGTAGAGACCGTCGCCTCCATCCACTGTTGGCAACGTTTGAATGCCATGGCGCGTGGCCAAATATGGCGTCAATTCATGGTTTGGAACTCTGGACGGCAGATCACCCAGGGTCAGCTCGTGGCCGCTTCGGTCGATAAAGGCGCTGATGATCGCGTCATTTTCTTCCTGAAACAACGAACAGGTGCTGTATATGAGCCTTCCGCCTGGTGCCAGCCGAGGCCACAGCGCGTCGAGTAGCGCGCTCTGAGTGCTGTTTAAGGTCTGCAAATCTTCCGCACTGCGTAGTACTTTGATGTCGGGGTGGCGACGGACGGTACCGCTTCCTGAACAGGGCGCATCCAGCAAAATGAGATCATAGAAACTCTGCGAATCCCCATCGATTGGCTGCGAACTGTCGCTCTGTCTGATGTGCAGTGAGTCATTGGCACTGTGACCGAGGCGCCGTGCCTGCTCATGAATTGTGTTAATACGATTTTCAGAGATATCCTGCATGACCAGTCTTATCTCGCCTTGTCCTTCTGGCCGATGGCGCTCCAATAGATGGAAACCTTTTCCGCCAGGTGCGGCACAGGCGTCGAGTACCCGCTGATTGGGCCCGGGGCTTGCAACAACAGCGGCCAGCTGTGCTGCCGCGTCTTGCACCGCCACCCAGCCTTCGTCAAAACCTGGCAGTTTGTTTTGGCTAAGAGGTTTTACCAGGTTAAGCGTTTCAGTCAGTGCGCCAGGTTTGCTGTCCAGTCCCTTGTTCTTTAGTAACTCGCGATAGTCTGCAGCTGAAACTTTCCTCTGATTCACACGGAGTGTCATCGGAGCTCGCGTGTTATTGGCGGTTAAAATATCCAGCCAGTGGTCGGGCAGGGTGTTGCGTAGCAGGTTGATGAACCAATGAGGGTGATCCTGTAGTGCGGCGGGTGACCATTCCTCGTTAGGTGGCGGCAAGTTTCGCAGCACGGCGTTCACCAGGCCTTTTGCCCAGGGTTTTTTCAGTGCTTTTGTACAGCCAACTGTTTCAGCGACCGCAGCATGATCTGGAATGCGCGTGTGTAAAAGCTGGTAGGCACCAACAAGCATTAGGCATCGCACGTCGAGGTCTTTTGCTCGAAGCTTGCGAGTCAGTAACTCATCAATGCGTTGCGATAAGGAAAAATAATGGCGCAATGATCCTGAAACCAATTCACGCACCAGTGGTTGCGTCTCGGCGTCGAGTAGTTGGTCCAGCGTTTTACGCTTGCCAATTACGTTAACCAGCACGTTAACCGCCAGCAGTCTTGGGTTATCAGCCACCTTTGTTTTTGTGCGCACTAGTGTTCACTGCATCCGTAGCGAAACATTGACCGACCTGGAAAAGCTCTGCATAGCCGTTCAATGCCGCAGCCATTGGCATCGGTTTGCCTTTGCCGCGATTCAGTTGGACTTCGCGGACGCTGATTGCATCCTCACCTGTCGCAACAGTTATCGCTTTTTTACTGCTCGCGATTATTGTTCCGGGTACAACGTGATCGTTGCCGGTTGACTCGTGGACCGGAGTAGCGCGCAGCAACTTTATGGTTTCATCCCCCAGCTTGGTACGTGCTGGCAATCGATCGTTCAATGCGTTGATCTGACGAGCAATTTTGTTTGCGCTCTGCTGCCAATCAATTTCTGAATCCCCTGTTTCAAGCTTTTGGGCATAGGTGGCGAGCTTGTCGTCCTGGGTTGTAAAGGCTTCGGGGTCGAAGTGGGTTAACGTCTCGAGCAACGCCTCTATACCCGGCGCGGTCATCGCATCGTGTAACTCCCGGCCTGTGGTGGTGTTGGTGATTGGCAAGGTGCGTCGGTTATAAACGCCTCCGGTGTCGAGGCCTGCCTCCATTTTCATAATGCACACCCCGCTTTGGTTATCTCCCGCCATGATTGCCCGTTCTATGGGCGCGGCCCCGCGCCATCGGGGCAACAGCGATGCATGCACGTTGATACAACCCAGACTGGGTGCATCGAGGACGGACTGGGGAAGAATCAGCCCGTAGGCGGCAACGATCAATACATCAAGATTGGTTTTTCTGAGTTCTTCTAAAGCCTCTGTCTTACGCAGGGATTTGGGTTGGCGAACCTCTATCCCCTGGCTGGTGGCCAGTTGTTTCACCGCACAGGGCACAAGCTTCTGACCACGGCCACTGGGTCGATCCGGTTGGGTGTAAACGCAAACGATGTTGGCGGCGACGTCCAGTAACCCCTTGAGAATCGAGGCGGCAAAATCCGGGGTGCCGGCGAAGCCGATGCGAGCAGGTAGCGACCCAGTGTGTTTCATGCGCGTTGGCGCTGGCTTTTCAGGAGCTTTTTGCGGATACGTTGGCGTTTCAAATTGGACAGATAGTCGACAAATAATTTGCCTTCAAGGTGGTCGCACTCGTGCTGAATACACACCGACAGCAAGCCATCTGCCTGCATGGTGAATTCATCTCCGTTGCGATCGAGTGCGGTGACTTCGATGTTCTCAACCCGGTCGACGCTCTCGTATTGCCCCGGAACCGACAGGCAACCCTCTTCGTGAGAAATCTCACCGTCAATTTCCTTGATGGATGGGTTAATTAGCACCAGAGGTTCGGATTTATCTTCGCTAACATCGATGACGATCAGGCGCTTGTGTACATTGACCTGGGTCGCGGCCAAACCGATCCCCGGCGCCGCGTACATGGTTTCAAACATGTCGTCGATAAGCGCGCGAAGCTTGTTGTTCACGGTCGTGACCTCTTCCGCTTTTGTTCTCAACCGCGGGTCGGGGTATTCGAGGATTTGAAGTAGGGCCATAGTGTTAAAAAGGACTTTGTAAAAACTGAAAAAGAGCCCTGAGTCTCGGCGGTACCGCCGAGCAGGACCAATTCCTGCTGTGACCTGTCTCTAGTATTGGTGTAATTCAGGCTGCTAAGATGGTGAAGCGTAATGAGTTTTTATGAGTTAAGGAAGGTCCTCCGATGAAGGCAGCCTTGCATGCAGCCTGCGCTCGCAGTTTTGGTGCGCAATATCAGCAATATTTAGGCAGCACCGTTTTAACGATGTTGTTAGCAGCGTCGTTGATGACTTTCAGCCTGAAGGGCCAGGCGGCCGTGGCTGATCATATCCGCGGCGATGCCCCCTCGGTCTATACCGTTGTCGAGGGCGATTCCCTGTGGTCCATCAGCGGTCGCTTTTTAACCCAGCCTTGGCTTTGGCCAGAGATCTGGGAAGTTAACCCGCAGATCGAGAATCCTCATCTTATCTACCCCGGTGATCAGATTGGCCTTACCTATGTCGATGGCCAGCCTCGACTGCAACTGAATCGTGGCGGTGGTGTGCCGTATCGGGTGAGCCCTGGAACTGCTGGAGCCACCGGAACCAGTGGGCGATTGCAGCCGCGCATTCGTTCGACCCCCCTGGAGTCGGCAATTCCGGCCATTAGTCTGGATGCGATCGAAGGGTTTCTTGTGCATAACCGGGTTGTCGCTCCGGTGACCCTGGATCAGGCACCTTATGTGATTGAAGGTGACGACGAACGTCTCGTACTGGGCGCTGGTGATCGGCTTTATGTGCGTGGTGTTCTCGCAGACAGTGCTTCGTTCAATTTTGTTCGCCGCGGGCCGCTCTATATCGATCCCGAGACCGATGAGGTACTGGGTCAGGAAGCGACCTTTATTGGTGTCGGCCGGACGCTTGCGCAGGATGAAGATGTAGCGACAATGGCTGTGATCGAGTCGCGCGAAGAAATTCAGATCACCGATCGGGTGTTGCCTACTGAAGAACGACGTCTTGCCTCCACGTTTTTCCCAAGCGGACCAGAGGGTGATGTTGAAGGCGAGATAATCAGTGTCTTCTCTGGGGTAACCCAGGTCGGCCAGTATGACGTTGTTGTATTGAACCGCGGAGCCCGTGAAGGTTTGGTTGTGGGTAATGTGCTTGCGATCTACCGAAAAGGCGCTCTCGCGCGCGATCGTATTGCCGGCGAAACCATACGCTTGCCTTCAGAACGCGCTGGCATGCTGATGGTCTTTCGTACCTTTGAAAAACTCTCCTACGGTCTGGTACTTACTACAGAGCGGCCGCTCGCTGTGGGTGACGAGGTACGCTCACCCTGATTTCATAGCCTGATTTCATAGATAGAGCCTGTCTCACAAAGAGCCGGGTGAACGTCCTTCGTTCATCCGGCAACAAAGGCTCATGCTGGCCATGTGGTCAACGATAGCGATCCCCTTACCCTTGTCTCTCGCTGGTGTGCATTAAGTACATTGGGCTCACGCCGTTTGCGCGCAGCCGCACGGGATCCACAACAACTTAATGCACTCTGGCACCGTTCCGGCAAGCCGCGTCTGTCTGAAAAAAACGCGCTTTCTCTCAAGCGTTGGCTGGCTGAAACCGGCCAGGTGTGGTTTTGCTGGCAGGATCAATTTCCCAAGGCCCTTCTACAGATCCCCGATCCGCCAGTAGCGCTCTTTGTGCGTGGCGGGGCTGCTGCACTTGCGCGTCCGCGCATCGCGATTGTCGGCAGTCGCGCGGCAACTCATTCCGGCGTTGGTATGGCACGTCGCCTCACCATCGAGCTCGGTTTGAATGGGGTTCTGGTTGTGAGCGGTTTGGCTCAGGGCATTGATTGTGCGGCCCATGAGGGGGCTCTGGCAGAAGGTCTGCCAACGGTGGCCATTCCTGGCTCAGGGCTTGGCAATCTCTATCCGCGCAGTCACCGAAGCCTCGCCACAGAAATCCTCAACACCGGCGGACTGCTTATTTCGGAATACGCGCCCTGGGTTGCGCCGCATAAATCCAGTTTCCCTGCCCGCAACCGGTTAATCAGCGGCCTCGCTGCAGGAGTGATTGTGGTTCAGGCCGCACAGCGCAGTGGCTCGCTGATCACCGCGCGTCTGGCCAGCGAACAGGGCCGCGAGGTGATGGCGGTGCCCGGAGCTCCTGGTTCTCCGGTCAGCGCTGGTTGCAATGCGTTGCTGCGAGAGGGTGCGGCACTGATTGAAACGGCAGACGATGTGTATGCCGCGCTGGATTGGGAGCTGCCAGCTAAGGGCAGGTCTCTGGATGTGGTCAGCAAGGACAGCGAGGTTGTCGCAGACCCCAGTTGCTCCTCTGTACTCTCAGCGCTTGATGCGATTCCGGTATCCGTAGAAGAGCTGATTCAATTCACCGGTTGCTCGGCACTTGAAGTGCAACGTGCGTTGTTGATGCTTGAGCTGGGTGGTTTGGTGGAAGCGACGGCTCAGGGTTATATTCGCGCCTCCTTGGCGTAGTAAGACGTGGTCATGCCAGTTTCCAGTGCTGAAAAAGAATGTGGTTGGTGGCAACTGCGCGAAGCGGCTCGCGTTCTGCGGGGCGGTGGCGTGGTTGCCCATGCAACAGAAGGGGTTTGGGGGCTCGCTTGCGATCCTCTGGATCCCAGGGCAGTGGCAAAGGTGTTGTCGCTCAAACATCGGGATCCTGGCCAGGGCCTTATTCTGCTTGGTCATCGGCCGAATGTGTTTGCCCAGGAGCTGGCGGCGCTGAATGAGGCAGAGCACAGTCGTGTACTTGCCGCCTGGCCGGGAGCATCTACCTTTGTGGTACCCAACCTGAGGTGGCCGCAGTGGATTAGCGGCGATCATAAAGGGGTTGCGGTCCGGGTGTCGGGTCACCCGCAAGCGCGAGCGCTCAGCGCGCGGTTTGGTGCCCCCCTGGTGTCTACCAGCGCTAACCCTGGTGGTCGTAAGGCAGCAGACAATGAAATGAAAGTACGTGCTTACTTCGGCTGTGAGATAGATTTCTACTTGCCAGGAAAGGTACAGCAGCCGGGAGTACCGAGCAGCATTCACGATTTTGGGAGCAATCAAACCCTGCGCGGCACCGACCCATCGAGCGTTGCGGAGGCGCAATAGCTATGGCTGCAACCACTGGGCACACGAGCTCTCTGCCTACCGAAGAAGACCTAGCCCGCTATGGAGTTATCGGTCATCCGATCAGCCACAGCTTGTCGCCGCTCATCCACCGATACTTCGCCAGGCAGACTAACCAGCCGTTGAGCTACACGCTGGTTGAGGCACCGGAAGTCGGGTTTGAGTCTGTTGCGGGCTCCTTTTTCGAGCAGGGCGGTGCCGGGTTAAACGTGACCCTGCCGTTCAAGCAGCAAGCCTATGCTCTGGTTGATCAGGCAACCCCTGCAGCAGAGCTCGCCGGGGCCGTGAATACCATCCGGCGCTCTGCCGCGGGGCTTGAAGGTCACAACACGGACGGCGCGGGCTTGGTTCAGGATCTTGAGCACAACCTGGGGTGGTCTCTGGGTGGGGCCCGAATTTTGTTGATAGGCGCTGGTGGTGCGTCCCGCGGCGCGCTGGGTTCATTGCTTGCGTGCGCTCCCGAGACCCTGGTACTCACCAATCGAACCCCGTCGCGGGCTATGCAGCTGGTCGCTGATGTTGCGCCCAATGATGCGCGCATCAAGATCTGTGCTGCGTCCGAACTGAGCGAGGCCTTTGATGTGGTCATCAACGCTACCTCTGCGTCTTTGGCCGGGCAGGGCGCGCTTGTCCCTAGCCAAGCCGTTGCCGGTGCCCGTTGTTACGACATGCTGTATGCGCCAACCCAGACTGTGTTTGCTGGCTGGGCCATGTCTCATGGCGCGCTGGAAGCCTCTGATGGACTAGGCATGTTGCTCGAGCAGGCTGCGGAGGCATTTTCAATCTGGCACGGGGTCCGTCCGGACACGGGCACCTTACTGGCACATCGCGAGGCACTTTTTGCGGCCAAACGCTCCGATGCAACAACGCTTGATGAGTTCATGACAGCCGCTCAATCCAGCGCAGTTACCCAGGCGGAAGAACTGGGTGGTGAAGAGCTGGACCGGGTAGATACCTCAGCGACCCGGGACAAAACCCGGTTTATTGCCGGTGCGGTTTGCCCGCAATGCCGCGAAATTGACAGGATTGTTGTGCGCGTGTCGGATGCGGGTCGCGAACAAGCCTGTATCGCGTGCGGATATTCGCAACCCGCGGCAGAAAACTCGGGTTCGGGGCTGGTTCCGAGAGGCAAACCCGAGCGCCTTACGGTTGTGGATAAGGCATCGACTCCGTCTCAGCCTGTCCGTTTTATTGACCCGGAAAGCCCGGACTAACAAGAACATTTCGACCCTTGAAAGTGGCTGGCCAGAGGCCCCAACAAAAAGCTCATCTCTTGTTGCCAACACATTGAAAAAAAACAAACTTTAGCTAGATTTACTTTGTGTTTTTCGGGCTTATCGTCGTTTTTCTTTTCGACCTTCGTTGTTATACTCCGCCGGCTCCAAAGCGAATGCCTGTGGCGTTAATCCGGCAATTGTCCGCGGAGCAAAATATTCTTTTCAGCGCGCGGTACCACAGCCACTCCCGCAAGCTCTCTGAAAGCCTGTTGAGCAAACTGACAGTTTCGGAGGCAAGGGGCCTGTCACGAAGTGCACCGCTGGTGAAAAGACCGAAGCGTGATAACTATCAGGGCAATACAAAAGATGCGAGCAACTTGCGCGACCCCGAGAAAACTGCTGCAAGCGATTAGCGGCTTATCCATTACCGCGGCGGCCTCGGTGATGGTCACTTCGCCAGCACTGGCGGATGAATATAATATGCCGGTAGGTGTCACCGACATTTCCCGTGAAGTCTACGACTTGCACATGGGGATTTTTTGGGTCTGTTGCATTATCGGCGCGGTAGTCTTTGGCGTGATGATCTGGTCGATGCTGCATCACCGCAAATCCCATGGTGCGGTTGCTGCGACCTGGCACGAGAGCACAAAGGTTGAGCTTGCCTGGACCATTATTCCAACGCTGATACTTATTGCTATGGCAATCCCGGCAACTGATGTGTTGCGCAAGATGTACGACACCGGCGGCGAAGACATGCTCGTTGAAGTGCGTGGCTACCAGTGGAAGTGGG
Organism: uncultured Pseudomonadales bacterium; assembly: GCA_964634815.1. GTDB lineage: Bacteria > Pseudomonadota > Gammaproteobacteria > Pseudomonadales > Azotimanducaceae > JALZVT01. Next base: position 65,235 of record CAZWMD010000001.1, read on the forward strand.
AATACAAATATCTGGACGACGATCGAAACAAAGCATTTTCACTGTTTAGTAACCTTGCAACACCTCAGGATGAGATTCGTGACGTAAGTGCCAAGGGCGAGCACTACCTGCTGGAGGTTGATGAGCCTTTGCGAATTCCGGTGAATCGCAAAGTGCGTTTCCTGGTGACCTCGGCTGATGTGATCCACGCCTGGTGGGTGCCGGACTTTGGCATCAAGCGCGATGCGGTCCCAGGCATCATCAACGAACTCTGGACCATTGTTGAAGAGCCTGGTGTTTATCGCGGCCAATGCACCGAGCTGTGTGGTAAGGACCACGGGTTTATGCCTGTCGTTGTGCAGGCCATGCCGGAAGACGAATACGATGCGTGGTACGCAGCGGCTCAAACACTGGCCAAAGAACAGGAAAAGCTCGCCAGCATGAACTTCAGCCATGAAGAGTTGATGGCGCAAGGCGAAGAGGTTTACACCAAGTACTGTGCCAGCTGTCATCAAGCAAACGGCAAGGGCATACCGCCGGTATTCCCCGCTCTGGATGGCAGCGCCATCGCGACGGGCCCGGTTGAGGCGCATATCGACATTATTCTCAACGGTAAGGCGGGTACCGCAATGCAGGCATTTTCAAGCCAACTGCGTCCTGACGAGATTGGTGCGGTCACGCACTACGAACGTCACGCCTGGGGCAATAACACGGACGACATCGTGCAGCCCATTGATGTTGTTAACCTGATGAATAAGGAAGGGTAAGCCATGAGCGCAGTCATCGAAGAACACCACGACGACCACGACGATCATCACGGCCCCGCTAAGGGATTGGCCCGTTGGTTGTTCACCACCAACCACAAGGACATCGGCACGATGTATTTGTGGTTCAGCTTTTTAATGTTCCTGATCGGCGGCACTATGGCGCTGATCATTCGTGCAGAACTGTTCCAGCCGGGTTTGCAGTTTGTTGAGCCTGAGTTCTTCAACCAGATGACCACCAACCATGGTTTGATCATGGTGTTCGGCGCGATCATGCCGGCGTTTGTGGGTTTGGCGAACTGGCTGATTCCCATGATGGTTGGAGCGCCCGATATGGCGCTGCCACGAATGAACAATCTGTCGTTCTGGATACTGCCTTTTGCCTTCGGCATGTTGCTGTCTACCCTCTTTATGGAAGGTGGCGGCCCGAACTTTGGCTGGACCTTCTATGCGCCACTGTCTACCACCTATGCGCCCGACACGGTCACCTTCTTCATCTTCGGTGTTCACCTTATGGGTGCCTCGTCGATCATGGGCTCGATCAACATCATTGCCACCATTCTGAACATGCGCGCACCGGGCATGACATTCATGCGCATGCCGCTGTTTGTCTGGACCTGGCTGATCACCGCTTACCTGTTGATTGCGGTTATGCCTGTACTGGCTGGTGCGGTCACCATGATGCTGTTTGATATTCACTTTGGCACCAGTTTCTTCAGCGCTGCTGGTGGTGGTGATCCGGTGATGTTCCAGCACATTTTCTGGTTCTTCGGACACCCCGAGGTTTACATCATGATTTTGCCGGCCTTTGGCATTGTGTCGGCCATCATTCCAACCTTTGCTCGCAAGCCTCTGTTTGGTTATGACTCGATGGTTTACGCAACGGCCTCGATTGCGTTCCTTTCGTTCATCGTTTGGGCACACCACATGTTCACAGTGGGCATGCCTTTAGCGGGACAGCTGTTCTTCATGTATTCCACCATGCTGATTGCGGTACCCACGGGCGTTAAGGTCTTTAACTGGGTCGCTACTATGTGGAAGGGTTCGATGACCTTCGAGACCCCCATGCTGTTCTCGATTGCCTTTGTGATTCTGTTCACCATGGGCGGCTTCTCTGGTTTGATGCTTGCGATCACCCCAGCGGATTATCAGTACCACGACACCTACTTTGTGGTGGCGCATTTCCACTATGTACTGGTGCCGGGTGCGTTGTTCTCAATCATTGCGGCGGTTTACTACTGGCTGCCCAAGTGGTGCGGTCGCATGGTTAATGAAACCCTGGGTAAGACTCACTTCTGGCTGAGCTTCATTGGTGTGAACGTCACCTTCTTCCCGCAGCATTTTTCAGGACTTGCTGGAATGCCGCGACGGATCCCTGATTACGCCCTGGCGTTTGCCGACTTCAATATGATTTCCTCTGTTGGGGCATTCATCTTTGGCTTCTCACAACTGTTCTTCCTTTATGTTGTGATCAAGACCATCACCAGCGGCAAGCCGGCGACAGCCCAGGTTTGGGAAGGTGCAGGTGGTCTGGAGTGGACCATTCCTTCACCGGCGCCTTACCACAGCTTCACCACGCCACCGAAGGTCACCGCGGAAAACGCGCATTAAGCGCTTAGCCGAAGAGTGTTTAAAGCATGAACTCACCCACTGAAAAATCAGAGCACGCTTCGCACGGCGCACTGGTAGGCAAGCTTGGCTTGCTGGTGGTGGGTATGTTCGGCTTTGCATTTGCACTGGTGCCACTTTATGACCTGCTGTGTGATATCACCGGGTTGGGTGGCAAGACCGGTGACAAGTATGAATATGATGCGGCCACTCTGACCCCAGATACCTCGCGACTCATACGGGTGAACTTCATTACCAACAATAATGACGGTATGCCCTGGGAGTTTCGTTCGGAAAAAGGCGGTGTCAGGGTTAACCCGGGTGAACTCAAGGCAGTTAACTTTGTTGTGCGCAATCCAACCGATAAAGTCATGGTTGGTCAGGCGGTACCTTCGCTTGTGCCCTTCAAAGCTGCTGAATATTTCCATAAAACAGAATGCTTCTGTTTTGAGCGCCAGGTGTTGCAGCCCGGCGAAGAAATGGTGATGCCAATGCGCTTCATCGTGGGCAGAGAACTGCCCAAAAACGTGCAATCAATATCGCTGTCGTACTCGCTGTACGACGTAACCGACCGCAGTGACGTCGCTTCCTTAACGGAAACAGCAGCTGCAAAAATCATCGTGAATAACGATGCAACCGTTCTGGAGCCCTCAGGCAATGGCTAATCACGCAGAAACCCCGTCCTATTACATTCCCCATTCTGGGTGGTATCCGGTCTGGTTGGCGGCTTCCGCCTGCTTGATGGTGGTCGGTCTGGCTTCCTTCCTTAATGCAAACTCTGCTGGCGAAGAGGGTTCACTGCTTGGGTTTTACCTGGGCTTTGCTGGCCTTGCTCTGGTGCTGTTTCAGTGGTTTGCCAAGGTGGTTAATGAGAACACTGTTGGCCTTGTTAGCGGGCAGTTGAAAAAGTCCTACATCTGGGGAATGGGCTGGTTCATTTTTTCTGAAGTCATGTTTTTCGCTGCGTTTTTCGGCGCACTTTTTTATGCCCGTCAGCTGTCGGTTCAATGGCTCGGTGGTGAGGGTGGCAAAGGCATTACCGGTGATTACCTCTGGCCGGAATTCACCCCGGAATGGCCTGTGATGCAAAACCCGGACAACGGCGTGTTTACGCCGCCAGCGCACAGCATGGCACCTCCGGGTAGCGCGACTTCTGAAGTCTCTGGATGGCTTGGCTATCTGCCCCTGTGGAACACCATCATCCTTCTGACCTCAAGCGTTACCGTGCATTTCGCACACACCGGACTAAAGAACGACAGCCGTAGTCAATTCATCGGTTGGTTGGCGCTTACCGTTATTCTGGGATGTATCTTCCTGGTGTTGCAGGTTGAAGAGTACATTGAAGCCTACAACCACCTGGGTCTTACCTTATCCAGCGGTATCTACGGCTCCACCTTCTTTATACTTACCGGGTTTCACGGCTTCCACGTAACCCTTGGTACCTTCATGTTGCTGGTGCAGTTGATCCGCGCGATTCGGGGTCACTTCTCGCACCACGATTGCTTTGGTTTTGAAGCCTCCAGCTGGTATTGGCACTTTGTTGATGTGGTTTGGGTAGGACTCTTTATCTTTGTCTACCTGCTGTAATTACAGCTAAGTAAGTAGCCCAGACGCCCTGTTTGAAGCGATTCGATCAGGGCGTTTTTGTAGGGTGCTTTTCCGGAAGCTACTGAGATTCGGCCTGAGCGGCTCCGTGCCAGGGGGCGTTCATACCGAGTTGACCGGTGTAGATACCGTAGGAGATGGTGGCAACCAGCAGGCAGGCCAGCCCAATGCGGATACCCAGGGCATAGAGAGTTCTCTTCGAATCTCCTTTGTCGCTGTCCTTGAACAGAAATACGAGACCGCTGAACAGGCTGGCAACAACACCTATCAGCAAGACAACGATCACGACCTTGATACTCATGCTTGATAGCACGCTCAACTGGGATTGAACAAACACTCTAACCGATATGAAAGTGCAGGGTAATGAAAGTCACTCACGATCTTTACGGCGCATGGGTGTGTTTGTGTTCGTGATGTTGCCCATCGTTATTGGTCTGGGTATTTGGCAGCTCGAGCGCGCTGCGTACAAACGAGGGCTTATGGATGCCTACTTTGACAAGCTGGGGGGATTACCCAAGCCTTTACTGGGTGAAGCGCTACCAGAAGCGTTCACCGTTGTCCGATTAAACGGCCGCTACCAGACAACCAACCTGCTTCTGGATAATCAGGTTAATGACGGTCGGCAGGGCTATTGGGTTTACACGCCTTTTACCTCAGCTCAGGCAACATGGTTAATTAATCGAGGTTGGTACGAAGCGCCGGGCGCTCGTGGTGAAACCCCGCAGATTCCGCCTGTTCCGGCACAAGAGGTAGATATTGTTGCCCTGGTCTGGCCAGACACAGGAATGCTGCCCTTGTTTGGCACCAAGGCAGCAGATGCTATGGAACAATTCAATGAACAGACTTGGCGCATGCAGCGTCTTGATTTTGATGCGCTGCGTGAGCGTATCCCCCAAACCCTGTTGCCAACACTATCTCAAGCCGTTGAGCTGCGTCTCGAAGCGGCTCAACCGGGTGTGTTGAAAGCCTTGCCGCAGACAATAGGTTTTGGTGTTGAACGACACAAGGGGTACGCTTTTCAGTGGTTTGGTCTGGCCCTCGCTTTGGTTGTTGGCTTCTACTTTTATCGCCGATCTTTTGCTCAATCTAACCTCGCTCGAGAGCAAACCAACATTTTTCAGGAAAACCCATGAACTCCGACGAACTCCAACCGGCACCGCCCAATAACAGCCGCAAACAACTGATGCTCATGCTGGTCATTATGGTGGTGACCCTGGGTGGTTCCTATCTGCTCTTTGTGCTCGCTCAGGACAACGGGGTATGGAGCACAGTGAATAAAGGCGAGTTTGTTAAGCCAGTCCGCTCTGTCACAGAATTTGACTGGCGTACTAAGGAGTCCGCTCCCTTTGCTGATGAGTTCCCCGAGGCATTTTCTGCTGCTGATGCAAAGCAGGGTTCTGAAGTTTCCTCGGCACGAGTAAGCGTTAAGCGTACCTGGTGGCTGTTGGCGGTTGGTGATGGGCAGTGTGCAAGTGCCTGTGAGGATGCGTTGCAGCACATGCGCTCTTTGCAGATATTGCTTACGAAAGACGCAACCCGTCTGCGTCGCGCGCTGGTGTTACCCGGTCAAATCTCCGAACAATTAAGCCAACGTTATCCCAAGCTTGTGCAACTTGCGGCGAGCTCAATTCAGCTCCCGGCCGGGGTTTATATTGTTGATCCAACGGGAGTGCTGGTATTGCGTTATCCGCTTGTAGATTCAGCGACGGATATTCAAAAAGATCTGAAGCGTTTGCTGAAGTACTCTCAGCTCGGATAGGTGGCACGGTGTTTTTTTCGACTTTGTATAAGGGAGGCTAGCCATGGTTAGAAGTTGGCACTCAACCTACCGACTAACTTTGTTTGCACTGGTGTTTGGCGCGCTGGTTGTTGGGCTGGGCGCCTATACCAGGCTTGCTGATGCTGGACTCGGTTGCCCCGATTGGCCGGGCTGTTATGGGTTCTTAACCGTGCCGCAGTCTTCCGAAGCTCTAGCCCAGGCGGAGTCCTTGTTCCCGGATGCACCTGTGGAAGCGGAGAAAGCCTGGTGGGAGATGATCCATCGCTACTTCGCGGGCGCACTTGGTTTACTTATTCTTGCTATCGCAGTGTCTGCACTGCGACACCGTCAAACCGGCATACCCTGGCGCTTGCCGTTGTTGCTGGTTGCGATGGTCATTCTTCAGGGTGCCTTTGGGGCCTGGACCGTCACCCTCAAGCTATGGCCGCAGGTGGTCACTGCTCATCTGTTGGGTGGTTTCACAACGCTTGGGCTGCTTTGGCTTCTGCTGCTGCGTCTGGGCTTTGGGGCGAAGCTGACTGTGGCCCCTAATCTCCGTCGTCATGCTGCGCTCGCTTTAGTGCTTGTGGTGTTTCAAATCGCTCTGGGAGGCTGGACCTCCACCAATTATGCCGCCCTTGCCTGCTCGGATTTCCCGGGCTGTCAGGCCGGATCTGCCTGGCCGTTTTCAGATGGGCAAGACTTCAAGAAGGGCTTTGATGTGCTTCAGGAAGTGGGGCCCAACTATTTGGGGGGAAAACTGGATAACGGCGCTCGTCAGGCCATCCATATGGCGCATCGGCTGGGTGCTTTGTTGATTTTACTAGTAGTCGGCTCATTGGTTTGGCGCATGGCACGCGTTGGATCCGACCTTGCTGGCTGGTTAGGCGCTATACTTGCGGTACAGCTAACGCTTGGCGTCCTGAATATTGTGTGGGTGTTGCCTCTTCTCAATGCGACTTTCCACAATCTGGGGGGGGCGGCTTTGCTGCTTGTGCTTATTGCTGTGAATTATCGAGCGTTGATATCACAGCGGGCCTTACGTAATTAATAAATCCATCTTCGAAGAGTTCATCCAGTGACTAACCCTGGCCCCATCACTACCCTTAGCGACTCCTCTCTTCCAACGATCGCTCCCAGTTGGCGCGACTATTATGAGATGTGCAAGCCGCGTGTTGTGCTGCTTATGCTGCTGTGTGCGGTAGTGGGCATGTTTCTCGCGGTGCCCGGCATGGTGCCACTGGACACTTTGATTTTCGGCACCCTGGGTATTGCGCTGGTTGCTGGATCGGCTGCTGCGGTTAATCACCTGGCCGATGCAGAAATAGATGCGCGAATGGCGCGCACTCACGATCGGCCTATCGCCCAGGGACGAGTCGGATTTAATCAGGGTGTTGGCTTTGCCGCGGTGACCGGCATTGTGGGCATGCTGGTTCTGTACTTTCTGGTAAACCCACTTACTGCCTGGCTGAATCTTGCGTCTTGGGTGGGTTACGGTTTGATCTATACCTTGTGGCTAAAACGCGCAACCCCGCAGAACATTGTTATCGGTGGTCTGTTTGGTGCAGCGCCACCGCTGTTTGGCTGGGCTGCCGTAAGTAATAGCGTGGAGCCGGGTGCCCTGTTGCTGGTGCTAATTATCTTTGCCTGGACCCCACCACATTTCTGGGCCCTGGCACTTGAGCGAAAAGACGAGTACTCCGACGTCGATATTCCTATGTTGCCGGTCACTCATGGCGAATCCTACACGCGCCTTCATATTTTGCTCTACACCTTCATTTTGGTGGCGATCTCTTTGATGCCTTACATCATTCGTATGAGTGGTGTGCTTTATCTTGTTGGAGCTGTCTTGCTTGGTCTTCGATTCCTTTACTGGGCGGTAGTCCTTGTGCGTGATAACAACCCGAAAGCTCCCATGGCAACCTTTAGATTCAGCATTGTTTATCTTGGCGTGCTATTTTTGTTTCTGTTGGTTGATCACTACACCGTGGCGCCTTCTGCTGCCGGAGTGTATTTGCAATGAACGGTATTCGTAGCACCGTATTGCTGTGCGTTGTCTTCATAGCGATTGTGCTTGCCGCGTTTGTGTTTAACACCACGCGGGTCAAGACCATGTCTTTCGAAGATCTGGCAGAACAGGGCAGCATCATGTTGCCCAAGCCTCGGGCAATCGCGGAAATTAGTTTGCAGGCCGATGATGGCAGCGCGTTTACTGAAGCCAACCTGGTAAGTGCCGACACAGCGGAGGGTGTTTGGACGTTTGTCTTTTTTGGATTCACCAACTGCCCTGATATTTGTCCGACTAGTATGGCGGAGATGGGCAAAGCCTATAACGATCTTACTCCCGAAGAACGGCAGAGCTTTCAGGGGATACTGGTAAGTGTTGACCCAGAGCGTGATGATCTCAAGTCGTTGGGTGAATACGCTCGGGCATTCTCTCCCAGTTTCATCGGTGTGACCGGCAGCATTCCCAAGCTTGCTACCTTTGCAACTCAGGTGAATGCTGCGTTTGCCAAGGTGCCAGGCGGCCCTGGCGAGCCCTATCAGATGGATCACACCGGCAATCTGGTGATTGTAAATCCACGGGGGCATTATCACGGTTTTATTAAAATGCCCCACTCCCGTGCTAAGCTCGTGGAAACTTATAGGGCATTGCGCGCTACTTTCTAGGCAAATCAGGCGGCGCACAGGAAGTTTTTGTGCAAATATCTCGCGGCGACAATGAGCCGCTAAGTCAGCAGTACGACCGAGTCCGTGATCACGCAGTTGCGATCTGTAAACCTCTTGCAGTGGACGATTACGGCGTGCAGCCAGTACCGGACGTTAGCCCGCCGAAATGGCATCTCGCTCACACCAGCTGGTTTTTTGAGACCTTTCTTTTGAAACCTGGTCTTGCTGGTTACAAGGCTTTTGATCCCGCTTACGAATACCTTTTCAATTCGTACTACAACGGGGTAGGTGCGCAACATCCAAGGACTGAACGCGGAAATCTTTCTCGCCCAACGGTTGAGGAAGTCTATGCCTATCGTCGTTACGTTGATGAACGTATGCACGAACTGCTTGGTGGTGCTCCGGAAGAACTCGCAAATTCCGTAGTGTTGGGTTTGCAGCATGAACAACAACATCAAGAGTTGTTGGTTACAGACATAAAGTACATTCTTGGCAATACACCTGTTCATGCACCCTATATTGATCCTTTGGTCTCCGAACCCGAAAGAGCGGTTTGCGATAGCTCGCTCGAAATTGCACCACGGGAAATGGAGTTTGTATCGTTTGCTGGTGGCGTCGTAGAGACAGGTGTAGATGCGGATGCCACCTCCGACTTTAGTTTCGATGACCTTAGTTTCGATAATTTCTGCTTCGACAACGAAACGCCAAGACATAAAAGTTGGTTGGAGCCTTTCCACTTGGCCAGTCGATTGGTTAACAACGCAGAATTTGAGGCGTTTATTGCTGACGGTGGCTACGATCGCTCTGAGCTTTGGCTCTCTGAAGGCTGGGCTGCGCGACAGGCCGGACGCTTCGGTGACACACCGGCCCCGCTGTACTGGCGTAAGCGAGATGGTGAGTGGTTTGAATATTTGTTAACGGGGCTGGTTAGGTTGCGTCCCACAGCGGCGGTGTCACATATCTCGTTCTACGAAGCAGACGCCTATGCGCGCTGGGCTGGCAAGCGTTTACCCACAGAGGTGGAATGGGAAGTTGCAGCGTCGGCGCCCCAGGCTCGGGGCGCAAACCCTGAGTTACTGCAGATGTCTGATAGCCTTTGGCAATGGACAAAAAGTGCCTATCTACCCTATCCCGGCTTCAAACCATTGGCCGGCACGCTCGGTGAGTACAATGGCAAATTTATGAGCGGCCAAATGGTTCTTCGGGGTGGCTCGATTGCTACGCCTAAACATCACGCACGAAACACCTACAGAAATTTTTTCTATCCGCCGGACCGATGGCAATTTACCGGCCTGCGACTAGCGGCTGATTCGGAGTAGTCCCCTGTACAAGTTCTTTGATCTGGCGCCGGTTCTTCGTGAGATGCGTGTGGAAGTGTTGGAAGGCCTCTGCGCCGAGCAAAAGTATGTTGCGCCTAAATATTTCTATGATGAGCGCGGATCGCAGCTGTTCGATGAGATTACCCGATTACCTGAGTACTACCCGACGCGCACAGAAACGGAACTGTTCGAATCCCATAGCGGACAAATAGCGAGTCATTTTTCTGGTGCGGTGACGTTGATTGAGTATGGCAGTGGCAGCAGCCGCAAGATTCGTGCTTTACTCGAAGGCATGAGGCCGGCGGCTTATGTTCCTCTGGACATCTCGGGAGAGCACCTTGAGACCTCGGCCAAGACGCTACAGAACGATTATGACTGGCTGGATATCTATGCGGTTTGTGCCGATTACTCCCAGGCGATAGAGCTGCCACCGAAGATTCCTCTTAATCAGCCCATGGGCTTTTTCCCGGGTTCCAGCATTGGCAATTTTATGCCCGCAGAAGCGGCACAGTTTCTGGCCAGGGTGCGCTCGCTGGTTGGGGACGGCGGTAAGCTGTTAGTTGGAGTTGACCGCAAGAAAGACAAAAAGATACTTGAGGCAGCCTACAACGACTCCGCTGGAGTGACCGCTGCGTTTAACCTTAATGTGTTGACCCATCTCAATCGTGAGCTGGAGGGTAACTTTGTCCCGGAAAATTTTGTCCACCGGGCCATCTACAATGAAGAGCTTGGCAGCATTCAGATGTATCTGGAATCACGTACCGCACAGCAAGTGCAACTTGCCGGCCAGACCCTGAACTTTACCTCTGGCGAAAAAATTCATACCGAGAATTCCTACAAGTATCATCCTGATGAATTTGTAGCTCTCGCAGAGAGTGTGGGTTGGCATAGCGAACTTCACCTTACCGACTCTAATGAGTATTTTTCGGTGTTCCTGCTGTCCTAGACGCTGGCAGCGGCGGCAAATTTTCGGCTTCGCTGCAACAGCCTCTGATCGAGGTAAAAGAACTGACCGCAGCGCCGTTCTACTATTGCGCGAAATTCTTCCGGGTTCTTCCGTGCCGCCGGCGGTTGGCCGGGGGGTGGATACTTTGCTCCAAGCCGCGATAGCCAGAACGCAGTGGCACTGTAGATCATGAATAAGGGTAGGAACCAGAGCTCTTCAGTAGTGAGAGCGCGCTCGTTATTGTAGGCCGTCAGCATGCTAACGCAGCGCTCGGTATCCAGATTACCCTCATTGTCGGTACACCAGTCATTGGCCACAACGGCTATATCAAACAGCAGGAAGTGTTCACCTGCGTGGTGAAAATCCAGTACACCGGATAATCCTTGATCGTTAAACAGAGTGTTGTCTCGAAACAGATCACCATGCACCACACCCATTGGCAGTGTGGTCAAGTCGCCGCGATTAAGCAGTGAATCGAGGTGTTGCAGGCTACGCTTAAGCAATGACTGTTCGTCGAACGGCAGATAACTCATTACCTGTTTGGCTTTTGCAGATAACCAGGCCTGATCTCGGGCAAACTGTTTAGCCTGTGTGCGTGCGTTCTGGCCCGCTCGGTGGAAGCAGGCCAGGAATCTTCCAATCGCGGCGCACTGGCTCAGGTTTGGGTTTACCGGATGCGTGCCTGGTAATCGCGTGGATAAAATTGCAGGCTTGCCTGCGAGCGGAACCACAGTCTCACCGTTAGTGTTTGGCAGAATCCTTGGCACCGGCAATCCAGCCTTATGCAGCGTATTGGTAAGCGGTACCAACAGATCGCGCGATGCATAGTCTTGTTCGAGGATAGTGACAACCCAGCGATGAACATCTGTTGTATCCGTGGTGTTCACGAAGTAGTTGCTGTTTTCGATGCCCGTGCTGATCTGCTGGAACTCCGACAGTTCACCAATACGGTATTGCGGCAGCCACTGCGCAAGTTGATCCTCATTGAGTTGGGTTAGAACCGCCATTAGAACTCGATGATCACCCATTGCGGGAGCAGCAAGTCCGCCTGCCCAAGATCGCCAAAGCCCCTGGTTTGGTCAGCGGGCACCAGATAATAGGGCCGACCGAATTGCGGCACTATTTTCACGATACGTAGCTGACCATTCTGACGGTATTCATACACGGTTCGATCCTTGCCGGCGGTGATAACAACGTCGGGCCCTTCGAGAGAGCGTTGAATGCCGTCTACCAGTTCGACGCCATCAGAGACTCGGGGCGGTTGAGTAACAATGGACTCAACGCCGGGCTCACCTTGCTGAGCCCAAAGTGGTGATGTGGTTAGCGCTATCCCTATGCCTATGCTGATGTGAAGGCTGATGCGAAGGCTTAGTGCAGCAACATGCATGGCCTGTGGTAGCCTGAATCTCTTGATGTTCATGTAGTGATGGTGGCGTAAAAAATGGCCGCAGACAAACCTCTGCTGTTGATTGATGGATCTTCGTATTTGTTTCGGGCGTTTCATGCGATGCCCGACCTGCAAACTCGGGATGGTACCCATACCGGGGCGATTCGAGGTGTGATTGCGATGCTCCGGCGGTTGGCGAAGGACTATCCAGGCAGTCCGGTGGCTGTTGTGTTTGACGCCAAGGGCAAAACCTTCCGCAACGCCATGTATGCGGAGTATAAGGCCAACCGCCCGCCAATGGATGATCGCCTGCGTCAACAAATACCGCCTATCCATGAAATGGTCGAAGCTATGGGAATGCCACTGTTGGTGGTGCCCGGGGTTGAGGCGGATGATGTGATTGGCACGCTGGCCTTGCAGGCGACAAAGGCCAAAAGACACACCGTGATCTCTACCGGCGACAAAGATATGGCGCAGCTGGTAACCAAATACGTGTCATTGGTGAACACCATGACCGACACGGCAATGGATGAAGCTGGCGTGGTGGATAAATTTGGTGTCCGACCCGATCAGATTATCGACTACCTGGCATTGATGGGGGATACGGCAGACAACATCCCCGGGGTGCCAAAAGTAGGTCCAAAAACAGCGGCCAAATGGCTGGGTATGTACGACACCCTTGATGGTCTTATCGCCAAGGCCGACGAGATCAAGGGCAAGGTGGGGGAAAGCTTGCGAGCCTCACTGGAACAGCTGCCGTTGTCGCGCAGCCTTACTGCGATCAAGTGTGACGTAGAGCTTGAGCAAAGTGTTGAACAACTGGTGGTTGGTGAGCCCAATACTGATTCGTTGCGTGAACTCTTTGAGCGCTATGAGTTTAAAACCTGGCGTGATGAGCTCGATGCCGCAGACCCTGCTGGCGCAAAAGCATCGTCTGGTACCGGCGCATCGTCAGGCAAAGAAGCCCTGGCTCGAAACTATGAGTGTGTGCTCGATAAAAAGTCCTTTGATGGCTGGCTTAAGAAGCTGAAGAAAGCGCCTCTGATTGCCTTTGATACCGAAACGACAAGTCTCGACTACATGGATGCAGAGCTTGTTGGTGTCTCGTTTTCTGTCACGCCCGGTGAGGCCGCTTACGTGCCCATAGCGCATGATTACGAGGGTGCTCCGAAACAGCTCAGCCTCAGTGAGCTGCTTGCCGGTCTGAAACCAATTCTTGAAGACCCTGCGGTAAAGAAAGTCGGTCAAAATCTGAAGTACGATATGAGCGTCCTTGCCCGTTATGACGTTGGGCTTAAAGGTATTGCGTTTGACACCATGCTCGAAAGCTATGTGTTGAATAGCGTTGCCTCGCGTCACAATATGGATGCGCTGGCTGCCAAGTACCTGGATATCCAAACGGTGCACTTTGAGGACATCGCAGGCAAAGGCGCAAAACAACTTACGTTCAATCAAATACCGCTCGAACAGGCTGCTGACTATGCGGCTGAAGATGCAGACATTACTCTGCGCCTGCACGAAGAACTCTGGGGCCTTCTGCAAAAAGAGCCGGATCTGGTTTCTGTATTCGAGAACATAGAGCTACCGCTTGTGGGTGTGCTGTCGCGAATTGAACGCAACGGCACACTTCTTGATGCAGGCCTTTTAGGTGAGCAAAGTTCTTCCCTTGCAAAACGCGCGGAGAGTTTGCAGGAACAGGTTTGGACCCTCGCGGGTGAAGAGTTCAACATGGGGTCGCCAAAGCAGCTGCAAAAAATTCTCTTTGAAAAGCTGGATTTACCGGTAATTAAAAAAACTCCTAAAGGTCAGCCTTCTACGGCGGAGCCGGTATTGCAGGAGCTTGCCCATGATTATGAAATTCCCCAACTTATCATGGAGTACCGCAGCGCTACCAAACTGAAGTCGACCTACACCGACAAACTGCCTTTGCAGATCAATCAGAAAACTGGCCGGGTGCACACTTCTTACCATCAAGCAGTCGCCGCCACCGGCAGACTATCCTCTTCAGATCCTAACCTTCAGAACATTCCTATTCGTACAGAAGATGGTCGCAAGGTGCGTCAGGCATTTGTTGCGCCGCCAGGTAGCCTGTTGGTAGCCGCAGACTATTCCCAGATTGAGCTGCGAATCATGGCGCATCTTTCCAAAGACAAGGGGCTCTTGACGGCGTTTGCCAATGGCCTGGATGTCCATCGTGCAACTGCGGCAGAAGTGTTTGAGGAAGAACTCGACGGAGTAACGGACGATCAGCGGCGCAGTGCCAAGGCCATTAACTTTGGTTTGATCTATGGAATGTCTGCGTTTGGGCTGGCGCGGCAACTGGGTATAACCCGTGGTGTTGCTCAGGAATACATTGATTTGTATTTCGATCGCTACCCGGGCGTGCGTACCTATATGGATGAAACCCGTGCCCTGGCCGCCGAGCAGGGTTTTGTGGAAACGGTGTTTGGTCGTCGTCTGTATTTGCCCGAGATTAATGCCCGCAATGGTATGCGGCGACAGGCAGCGGAACGAACTGCGATTAACGCTCCGATGCAAGGTAGTGCGGCTGACATTATTAAGCGAGCGATGATTGACGTGGATGCCTGGCTCGCATCACAAAGCCTCCAGGCCAAGACCATCATGCAGGTGCACGATGAATTGGTATTTGAAGTTGCAGAAGCGGATGTTGATGCGCTTCGAGAGGGTGTTGTGCAGGCGATGCAAAGCGCTGCAACCCTGGACGTTGAGCTGATCGTTGATGTGGGCGTTGGTCAAAACTGGGATGAAGCGCACTAAATCCGGTTGGCCGCACCCTTTATAGATCTGGTACCGAATCGTCGGGCGAATCTTCAGATGAAAGTTCTACCTCGGTCTGCAGAAGGTTGTCTATTTTTGCCATGGCCTCAAGTTGGCCGAGACCGGTCATTGCTGAGTAGCACTGGACAGACACACTGGGTGCGTCTTGCAGACGTTTGCGCGCCTTCAACAGGGCGGAGCTGCGCGCACCGGACTTAAGCTTGTCAGCCTTGTTCAACAAAATGTGCAAGGGTAGCTGCGATTCAGCGGACCAACTGAGTAACTCCTCGTCAAAGGCCTGAAAGGGATGGCGAATGTCCATGACCAGCACAACCCCAACCAGGGCGTCGCGGAAACTCAGATAGCTGTTTACGCTTTGCTGCCATTTGGCCTGGGCGTTTTTTGTGGCTTTTGCGTAGCCGTAGCCGGGCAGATCTACCAATCGGCCACCGCCGCGTACCTCAAAAAAATTCAGCAGCTGGGTACGGCCCGGTGTCTTGCTCACGCGAGCAAGTTGTCGTCGGCCGGCCAGTCGATTCAGGAAGCTGGACTTACCGGCATTGGATCGACCCGCGATGGCAACTTCTGCGCAGGCCTCAATCGGCAGGTCGCCGTCGCCAGCGGCGCTGGTCATGAAACTGATCTCAAGACGCTGTTCTTTCTCGTTCAAGGTTTGGGACATGTTGCGGCTCGATCAGTATTACGCCGATCTCGTTGATTTTGTTGAGTTATCTGCGGTGTTTGTGGGGCAGGGTTAACGCCCATTTCCGCCCGTGATGGTTTATAATTCGCGCTCATTTTTGCGCCGCCAGTCTACCTCGTTCTTCGGTCGGGTAGGCGACGAGTGGCCCTTCGCGTGTGGCAGGAACTCAGATGCGCCTTAGCAAGATTCAACGTCGATTGTCGGTCCGGCTCGTGTTTCGAGCAGGCCTTGCGACTGCAGGGTTAGTTTTCGGTCTGGCTGGAAGCCAACAGGCTTTGGCCGCAGGTGATGCCGAGGCTGGATCAAAACTGGTGGCGGCTTGTCAGGCCTGTCACGGTACGGACGGCAACGGCATAGTCCCAAATTATCCAAATATTGGTGGCCAGAACGAACGCTATCTGTTCCGCCAGCTGCAAATGATTCAGGACGGCACACGAGAAGCACCGCTCATGGCGGGTCAGCTGAACGGCAAGTCTGAAACCGATTTGCGCAATATAGCTGCCTACTACGCCTCGCTGCCATCCAAACTGGCTCAAGCGTCGGGCGATGACGAGCAGATTGCACTGGCCCAACGCCTTTACCGGGGTGGTTCAATGGAGAAGGGTGTGGCGGCATGTACAGCCTGTCATTCCCCATCCGGAGCGGGTAACGCCCCTGCCGGGTTCCCCAGCCTAAGTGGTCAGCAGGCCGAATACACTGTCGAGCAGCTCACAAAATACCGTGAGGGTGCCCGGGCGACAGACGAAGAATACGGCGGCATGATGCGCCAGGTAGCGGCCAACCTGAATGATACCGAGATCGCCGCTCTGGCCGATTATCTTCAAGGGTTGCACTAGGCTTCACTTAGATCCCCCTGGGGGCCGCACTGGGTGGCCTTCACAAAACATGGGGCCTCCGGGGCCCCGCTGTCGTGTCTAACAAGCATTTGATGGTTCTGTTCATCTCCCCTTAACCTGCTTGCCTGGATACTTCAGACTGACCTGGTTTCTGTTCAGCGAGATTTACTTATGGCGATTCGACTCCTTTCTCCGCTTGGTTCACCAAGATCGACGGCAGTGGCTATCACGGCTTTATTCACCGCCCTGGTCATGGCTCTGGGCCTGTCCGCCAAAACGTCAGCCCAGGAGGTTGTTCTTTACGAGTCTGGCGTCCATTACGAAGAACTGCTGGTCCCACTGCCAACCAATGATCCCGACAAAATAGAAGTCATAGAGATGTTTTCTTACCTCTGCATTCACTGTTTCAACTTTGATGCCGCGGTTAGCGAGTGGGCGAGTCGGCAAGATGAGAGCGTTGTATTTAGCCGAATCCCGGCAATCTTTAACAAAACCTGGCAACTATTTGCTCAAGCGTTCTATACGGCTGAGGTTTTAGGGGTTGGCGACAAGACTCACGATGCCCTGTTCGAGGCCGTGCATACTCACAAGCAGGATTTGCGTACGCCAGAAGCTCTTGGCGCGTTATTCCAGCGTGTGGCAGGCGTCGATCAAGCCGCCTTTATGAAAGCCTTCAATTCTTTTTCGGTGCGCAGCAAAGTTCAGCAGGCCGACTCGCGGGCTCGCCAGGCACGCCTGTCGTCAGTCCCAACGCTGGTGGTGAACGGTAAGTACAAGACCAACAGCAGCAGGGCCGGAACCAACGTTGGCATGTTGCAGGTGGTCGATTTTCTGGTCAAAAAAGAGCAGGCCGCACGAAAGGCGGCAATGGCAGACGCGGGTACCCAAGAGGCCGTAAGTCAGTAACTTGCGCGCTCTGGATCACGTTTTGTTTGCTCCGGCCCGCTCGCTGCGCCTCACTGGAACCCGGGTCCTCCCAAAATGATGGACAGGGCACAGAAGAGTGCGCAACAGCCACGTACGCTTAGGGCGCAGTTGTTGTCGGGGACCGACATGCGTTCGCCACTTTCGATGCTCGCTAGAAGCGGGCAATCGTCAATGGCACAGCCTGTTTTGAACAGGGCTGTTCTTGGGGATAAAGAACAGCAAGAGAAAAGGACTACCAGAAATTCTGTGCGTTTTTTGACGTTTAATATCCAGTCTGGAATTTCCACGACGGGCTACAGCCAATACGTTACTCGCTATTGGAAACACGTGCTTCCTCACGAAGCGCGCGCGCGCAATTTGCAGCGTATCGGTGAGCTTGTTAAAGATTTTGATGTTGTTGCCCTGCAAGAGATTGATGGCGGCAGTATTCGCAGCGGCTTTATCAATCAGGTTGAATATCTGGCTAGTCGTGCCGCGTTCCCCTATTGGTACACTCAGTGCAATCGAGACCTGGGTCCCTTCGCCCAGATGGGCAATGGGGTCTTGTCGAGAATAGAACCCAGCCTGCTTGAAGACCATAAACTTCCCGGCGCTATTCCTGGCCGCGGTGCACTGGTTATGCGCATTCCGTTTGGCCCAACACACTCTGTGTACGCTCAAAAGAACCAGGAGCTGATGGTGGTGTTGTTACACCTGTCGTTAGGTGGTCGCTCTCAGGCTGCGCAGCTTGAATACGTTGGCGAGTTAATCGACGGGCATCCCAATGTGATTGTGCTCGGCGATTTGAATGCGCCATTAGCAGACATTATGAACTCGTCACCTTTGGCGGGTTGTGGGTTGCGCACAAGCCCCCGAGCATGCCCAACCTATCCAAGTTGGGCTCCGTCGCAAATCATTGATCACGCGCTTGTATCAGAATCCCTGGCACTCAAGGAGTACGAGGTGCTGGATTGTGGTCTATCGGATCATCGGCCGGTTGCAGTGACTGTTGAGTTGCGTGAGCAACAGCAGGCAGTTGCCGAGCCACCAGCTAAAGACTTTGTTGGTGACTTCGACTTACTAGCTGATGCTCCTCGAGTTGAACTGATTGCCGCCCAGCACTAACTGTCCGATTGGCCCGCTAGCGCGCGCCACCTCCAGTGCTCCCCGTTGAGGGTTGTGACGTATCAGCCAGCGGTTGTACGCAAGCGGTTTCCAATAGCTCGGGATAATTCTTGCGGTACTCTGTTTCACACAGTGCGATAGACGCATTGGCAACCGATACCACATACGCATGCAGATCCTTTGAGCCTTGCTCGTCAACAACATGGGAGAAACTCACCATGCCTTTTTGGGTGTATGCACCGCCGCGTACGATAGCGTCCCAAGACTCGTGAGTAGCCGGGCTCATGTAACGCAAATCGGGTACGCCACCTGTTGAGCTGATAACGCCAGCGCCATGGCACACCTGGCAATTGTTGTTAAACAGAGACTGACCGTTGGCGAGTTGTTCTGCACTGGCTACCAGCTTGGGTTGTTCTGGCAATTCCATCCAGGCAATTCTGGGCTCCGGCAAAACCTCTTTCCCACCAATCTTGTAAGCGAGGATTCGGCCTTCTTTCATGGAATTTGATTTATGCCGCGGAACGCCCGCTGTCAGGCCAAAGGCGCCACCCCAACCGGCAACCACGGCAATATACTGTTCGCCATCTACCATGTAAGAGATTGGCGGCGCGATGATGCCTACGTGCACGGGGCTGGTCCAAACCTCTTTGCCGGTGTCTGCGGTGTAGGCGGCGAAAGTACCGTCTGCACGACCCTGAAAGATCAGATTGCCCGCAGTACTGAGCAGACCGCCATTCCAGGACGCGTCATGCTGGACGCGCCATACCTCTTCCTGTTTCACCGGATCCCAGGCGGCAAGATGGCCTTTTACTTTTTGCAGCGTTTCAACGATCTCGTCGGGTGTTGCCGGTCCGGGCAAATTGAAATCGATACCCAGGTTCCAGGTTTGGGGATCGTATTTAAATGCGTTGTCCTGGGCGTACTTGAACTCCAGTCCCAGCGCCGGGATGTAGACCAGGTTGGTGTCTGGGCTGTAGGTCATGGGGTGCCAGTTGTGGCCACCCAGCGGGCCCGGCTGAATCGTTTTCAGGTCGTTTGCGTACTGCGCATCAGGGCTCTCCACGGGCTTGCCCGTTTCGGGATCGATGTGAGTTGCCCATTGCACGGGGACATAGGCCTCAGCTGAGATGAATTGCCCGGTGACCCGGTCGATCACATAGAAAAACCCGTTCTTTGGTGCCTGCATGATCACTTTGCGATCTGCGCCGCCAATCTTCATGTCAGCGAGGATCATGTGCTGCGTAGCAGTGTAGTCCCAGTTGTCACCCGGTGTTGTCTGGTAGTGCCACTTGTATTCGCCCGTATCCGGGTTCAGCGCAACAATTGATGACAGGTAAAGGTTATCGCCACCACCCGGGCTGCGAATATAGCGATTCCAGGGCGAGCCGTTGCCGACGCCGATATATAGCGTGTTCAGTTCGGGATCAAAGGCCATGGAATCCCACACGGTGCCGCCACCGCCTACTTTCCAGTATTCGTCGCCACGCCAGGTTTTGGCTGCTTCCTCGAGGGCTTTGTTTTCGTAAGGATCATCAGGGTTGCCCGGTACGGTGTAGAAACGCCATTGCTGTTCGCCGTCCGCTGCGCTGTAGGCTGTGACATAACCGCGCACACCATACTCAGCGCCGCCGTTACCAATAATTACGTTGCCGTTGATGATGCGTGGTGCCCCCGTGATGGTATAGGCGCGATCACGGTCGGTAGTTTGCTGACTCCATACAACGCTGCCATCGCTGGCATCAAGGGCGACCAGGCGACCATCGATGGTGCCAACATACACCCGACCTTTCCACACGGCCGCACCCCGGTTTACCACGTCGCAACAGGCGTATACGCCATGTGAGCGAGGTACTTCCGGATCGTATGACCACAGCAACTTGCCGGTCTTGGCATCATGTGCCCAAACCACACTCCAGCTGCCGGTGGAGTACATCACGCCATCTACCACGATAGGGGAGGCTTCGAGGCCACGGGTGGTGCCCGTGTCCCAATACCAGGTTAGTCCCAGTTCGTTAACCGTCTTGTCTGAGATCTGACTCAGCGGACTGTAGCGCTGTTCATCGTAAGTTCGGCCGTGAGCCATCCAGTTGCCCGGCTCGGAGTCCGCCTGGATGATTCGCTCGCCATCAATATTTGCCACAACGCTGGTTGCAGTGGAGTTTGTTGCTGCCTCTTTGGGTATCGCGGCGGCGGCTCCGCTGGACGAATCAGTGGCTGGATCATTCTGGCCACAGCCGGCAAGCATTAAGCCTGAGGCGATGCAAAAAGTTACGCAAAGCCGGGAATTGGCATGTCTGGTTTTGCCAAGGATGGTGTTGAATAGCATGGAAAGGGCCCCTCGTTTCCAGCGATAGCGAAATAGCTAGTGATTGAGTGTATCAAAAACTTTTCAACGACTGGTCTGTAACGCCCACACTCTGTCATGCAATGCCGAGGTAAGCTCTGCGCGGGAGCCGAGGCGTTCTACTTCGGTGGGCGACACCGGGTCGCCAATCGAAATGTGCAGCTTCGAGTCGAACTTGTTCACTATCTCGTTGAGCAGTAAGGCGAGCCGTAGCGGCTCGGCAATGTGGCTGGCGAATTGAAATAAACGACTGTTTTGGCCGTGGAAAAAGCAGGGAATCACCGTGGCGCCCGATTGCTGGATCAGTTTGGCGGCGAAGGTTGTCCAGGGTCTGTCAGAAACTTCGCCAAAGCCCAGTTTGTCTGCCGTGGCGATGCCGCCAGAAGGAAAGATAAGAATTGGTACATCGTTCTTGAGACTCTCAAGCGCCACCTTCTTGGTGTAGATGTTGGTCTTGCGAGCATCACGGTGTTCTGTGAAATCGATAGGCAGGAAGTGCGGCAGCAGATCTTTGTCCTGGCACAAAATAGCGTGAATCAAAATCTGAAAGTTGCCCCGACAGCGCAACGCGAGATTGCAAAGGCCAAGCCCGTCGATGATGCCAAACGGATGGTTGGCCACAAACACAACTGGGCCAGAGGCTGGCACCTTCGCAAGCTGTGAATCACTGTATTGGAGTTCGATGTTGCCCTGTTTCAGAGCTTCGTCGAAGAACACCTGGGCGTCGAAATCGGGTTCCTTAAGCAGGTGGTATATGTCATCGACCTGATTACGTCCCATCAGACGTTCAATCAGATCGATGACATAGCGGCGCGGCCAGGAGTCACTGTCTTCGACATAGGTCACTCTGGGTGCATCCCGAAGGTAACGCTCAAAGGGATCAGCAGATACTTTGCTGGTAGAGGGTTGGATCACAAGCGCATCACAGCCGGCTATGTTCGGTGAGAAACTCAAGCACCCTGGTATTCACAAAGGGAGCGTCTTCCTGGTGCAGAAAATGTCCGGCATTTGGCAAGATTTCCAGCTCGAACGCCCCACTGAAATGTTTGGCCATATCCTGGGTTGCGTCGATACCTATGCAGCCATCGATGCCGCCATGCAGGTGCAGCGTGGGCGTAGACAGGGTTTCACCCATTCGACCCTGAAGGGCTGCTACGTCGGCGTGCTGGTAATCTGCATTGAGGGCACAGCGATAGTAGGTGATGGCGGCATTGAGTACACCGGGCTTTGCGAGGGTATCCAGCACGTGTTGGAATTGCGGCTCCGGAATTTGCCAGCCAGGTGACCAGTCGTGCCAGAGCCGACGAATGAAGGCCATATTGTCAAAGGAGACGGCCATCTCAGCCATAGCGGTCTGGAAGAAAAACATATACCAGCTGCGTCGCTGTTGGTCGGGATCGGTGAGCATGAGTTCCCCCAACTTACCGCCGTAAGGCACTGCGGCGGTAATCAATGCAGACACCTTATCCGGTGCAAGCAGGGCGGCACCGCTGGCAATTGATGCACCCCAATCGTGACCGAACACAATGGCTTGCTGGTAACCCAACGCCTCGATGATATTCAGCGCATCCTGTGCAAGCTCTATGGTCTGGTACC
>CAZWMD010000001.1:87659-142937 GCA_964634815.1 uncultured Pseudomonadales bacterium
CCCAACGCCTCGATGATATTCAGCGCATCCTGTGCAAGCTCTATGGTCTGGTACCGGTTGTCATTGCTCAGGGTGTCTGGGTGATAGCCGCGTTGGAAAGGGGCGACTACCCGGTATCCCGCCTCACTGAAAGCCTGCATTTGATGAATGAAGGTTCCGGGGCCGTCCGGGAAACCGTGCAGGCACAGTATTAGTGGTGGCGGGTTGCTGTTTTCGCTTTTGGGCGGCTCAGCGTGTAGTGCGTGGAAACGATAGTCGCCTGCTTGTAGCTCAATTTCTGTCACAGATTCGCCTGACTCTGAGTTTTCGGTATTCTGCGGGTTAGTTCAGAAACAAAAAAGCCCCGAACCACCTTGAGTCAACACACAGACATGACCTTATCCCAGCCTTCAGCGCCTACCGATACACACTCAGACGCGAGCCATTCCGACTGGCTCTCCGAACAGCAGGAGTGGCTTGAGGCTTTTGAGGTGCTGCTGCGCGAGCGCGGTGCCGACGGTGCGCGTGACGTTCTCACCGCGCTTGAAGAGAGCCTGGCCAAGACCTCTGGTGTGCCTGTTAGCCGGTCGCTCAACTCGCCCTATCGCAATACGATCGATGTCCTGGAGCAGGGTGAATATCCGGGCGATATTGAGCTGGAGACAAGAATAGAGAATATTATTCGCTGGAACGCGGTGGCGATGGTCTTGCAGGCCTACGACAGCGGTTCTGGTGTCGGTGGACACATCGCCACCTATCTATCCGCGGCCACCATGATGGAAGTGGGCTTTAATCACTTCTTCCGGGGTCCCGGGCCAGACTATGGTGGCGATCAAGTGCACTTTCAGGCGCACACAGCGCCTGGTGTGTATTCGCGAGCCTTTTTGGAAGGTCGTCTCAGCCACGCCCAGATTGCCAACTATCGGCGGGAACTTGGCGAAGGCGGTGGTCTGCCTTCTTATCCACACCCACGACGGTTGCCAGAATTCTGGCAAATGCCCACAGCCAGTATGGGGTTGTCGACGCCCAGCGCGATCTATCAGGCGCGGTTTGCAAAGTACCTAGAGAGTCGCGATCTAAAACCTAAAAACGGCGGCAAGATCTGGACCTTCATTGGCGATGGCGAATCCGATGAACCGGAAGTTCTTGGCACTATAAATATCGCGGCGCGCGAAGGGCTCGATAACCTGGTGTTGTCGATCAATTGCAATTTGCAGCGACTCGATGGTCCGGTTCGGGGCAATGGCAAAATTATTCAGGAACTCGAACGCGCATTTCGTGGTGCGGGCTGGCGCGTGATCAAAGTCATTTGGGGTGGTGGCTGGGATGGCTTGCTTGCGCGCGACCACAACGGCGCGTTGCAGCGTCGAATGGAAGAGGCGGTTGACGGTGATTATCAAATGTACACCGTGTCTTCAGGTGATGCAGTGCGTGAACACTGGGTTGAAGATACGCCAGAGCTCAAGAAGCTCATGCAGTCCTTAACCGATGAAGAAATCGTTTCCATTCGTCGCGGTGGGCATGACCGAAAGAAAATTTTTGCCGCCTACCAGGAGGCAGCAAAGACGGAAGGCCAGCCGTGTGTGGTGCTTTTCAAAACTGTGAAGGGGCACGGGCTTGGTCCTGGCTCAGCCGGACGTAATACGGTCCATCAGAAGAAACAGCTATCGCCGGAAGAACGTATTGAACTCGCGGAACGCTTTGCTATTCCGCTAACGCCGGAAGAAATAACCCGTGCAAGTTTTTATCAGCCACCCGAGGATAGCCCTGAAGTGCGCTACCTGCAGGCCAGGCGCAAATCGCTTGGCGGTGCGTTGCCGGCGCGCCGGGTTCAGTGTGAAGCTCTGCCGGTGCCCTCGCGACAACTCTTTGCGGACACCTACAAAGGCAGTGGTGAACGCTCAGCATCAAGCACAATGGTAATGGTGCGCTTGTTGTCCAAGTTGCTTCGCGACAAAACGCTGGGCAAATACGTTGTGCCGATTGTGCCAGACGAGGCGCGCACCTTCGGCATGGATGGTTTGTTCCCACAAGCCGGAATCTACTCGCCAGCCGGCCAACGCTATAGTCCGGTCGACGCAGGCAGCATTGCCCCTTACAAAGAGGCGGCAGACGGCCAGATTCTGCAGGAAGGTATTTGTGAGACGGGAGCTATGGCTTCATTTCTTGCGGCTGGCACGGCTTATGCAAATTACAGCCTGCCAATGATTCCGTTCTACATTTTCTATTCGATGTTTGGTTTTCAGAGAGTTGGGGACATGATCTGGGCATGTGGCGATATGCTTGCCCGGGGTTTTCTTCTGGGTGGCACCTCCGGTCGAACCACGCTAAATGGTGAAGGGGTACAGCATCAAGACGGCCACTCGCATCTGATTGCAAGCACGGTACCTAACCTCAAAAGTTATGACCCCGCATTTGGTTATGAGCTTGGCGTGATTGTTCGCGAAGGCATCACGCGCATGTATCACGAACAACGTGATGAGTTTTATTACCTGACACTGACAAACCAGTCTCACGCAATGCCAGCGATTCCTCAGCTTGAGGGTGCAGAGTTGGAAGCTCTGGAACAACAGATCTGTTCCGGCATGTATCGTTATCAAGGTGGGGATGCAGCGGCTGATGTGAACCTCTTTGGCAGTGGCGCAATCATGCAGGAAGTGTTGAGTGCTGCGATCGAGCTGCGTGCGATGGGTTTGGTTGTCGATATTTGGAGTGTGACAAGTTACAACGAGTTGGCGCGCGAAGGTCAGGCCGCAGAGCGCCGCAAACTTCATGCGGTTGGTGACGATGTTGAGGAAGCCTACGTAGCGAAAACTCTGGCCACACAGACCGGCGTTTTTGTTGCGGCCAGCGATTATCAAAAGGCCTTGCCGCTATCGATTGAGCGCTGGGTTCCTGGCCCCTACGCTGTGCTGGGTACCGACGGGTATGGGTTGTCCGAAGCCCGTCCTGAACTGCGTGATCACTTTGAGGTTTCAGGGGCCTGGATTACCTTTGCCTCGCTTGCCCTGCTTGCGCAGACCAACAAACTGCCGCCAGAACAGGCCCGGGATTATGCCGCTAAGTGTAATTTGCAGTTGGCCGTGAAATAAGAGTCTGCGCTAGTCGCTCCCCGGTTGAGCTTCAAACACAACCTTACCGCGGATGATTGTTGCGGCCACCTGAGCGAGCGCGCCAATGTTGATTGCAGGATCGTCGTCGATTAGCACCAGGTCAGCAGGTGCTCCTTGTCTTATAGAAGCTGGGGAAGCAATGGAAAGATCGGCATCAGCAACTGAGCCCTCAACGTCTGGTGTGAGCTGACCGCTAAAGCGTGCAAATAGTTTTGCTGGCGCTGTGGTAAGCGAACGATGAATCGCTGGCCAATCCATGCCAGCCTTGGCCATCAGCCTGTACTCGGCTGTTGGGTCAAAGCTGGTTTTGTAACCGACATCGGTTCCAAAAAGTATTGTGATGTTGGCCTCGTACAGCTGGCGTAGTTGCGCAACAGCTGCATTTTCCATAAAAGTGGCCTGCTCTTCAGGTGCACCAAATTTCTCTAGCTCGTAGCGCCACAGTGCTAGAGTTGGAATCAGTGCTGTGCCCTGTGCTTGCATGCGCTGCAGAATTTCTTGGGGTACCTCGGCTTCTGGTGGTGTTGTATGAGCGATCACATTCACACCACCCATTACCGCATTGTGCAACCCTTGTACGGTGGTTGGATGAGCCATTGAGAAACTATTGCGTTGCTTGGCGGCCATTGCTATCGCCGAAACAATATCGGGTGGCAGGTAAAGTGTTTCGGTAGGTGACTGAAAGGAGCCCGAGAACATCTTAATGCCATCAGCGCCGGCGTCGAGTACGCCGTTAACCAGCGGTTGGGCGGCAGCGGCGTTGCTCACTTCCGGCAGGCGGAAGCCGGGTAGGTAGGAAGGGGTTCCGTTAACGGGTACAAAGCTGCCATTGGCGAGCACAATGCTTGGACCCAACAGCCTGCCGGCGGAAATTTGCTGTCGAAGTGCCAGAGTTTGTTCCAGTATAGAACCGGTGTCGACCACGCTGGTAAAACCGTAGCGCAGTAACATCTTGTTTATGATCTCCTGAGGCGCTTCAGCAAGCGTTGGGTCAGTAAAGTGGACATGGGAATTCCACAGCCCATGAAGCAGAGTTTTTCCTTTGCCGTCCAGCAGGCGTTTTGTGGTGATCGATGTGTCTCCGGCCTGGGTTGGGCGTATTGAACTGATCCTGCCACCGCGTACAACCAGGGTCCTTTCTGTTTGTAGTGGCTCTCCGGGTGCTGGGTAAATTCCTACGCCGGTAATAACTAGATCCGCGGGCATTGTGGTGCAGCCAGCCAGGCTTATCGCAACCAGGCCGCAAGTTATTGAGTTGAGTACTTTTTGAAGCATTGGCCTAACCTTTCTGAATGATGGTGTACTATCGGACCTGTCTTCGTACACGCGCTTGGAGAATTGCTATGTTTGAGAAGTTAACCGGTTTACTCGATTTTGCCAAAGACATGGGCGCTAACTTGCTGACCTCCGACAGCGAGGCAGGCATGAAAATCGTTCTGCACATTGAGGCAAATAATCCCGGCGTTAATCCTATCAATGCCAAGTTTGATGATGGCGTTGTCACGCTGACCGGAATAGCAGATTCGGCGCAAGCCAAAGAAAAAGCCATTTTGTTGGCAGGAAATGTAAAAGGAGTAGAAAAAGTTGTTGCAGATGGGCTCACAGCACCAGCAGCTCCGCCTCCGGCTGCAGAGCCCGCGACAACCGTTGTGGCAGCGAGTGAAATCCCCGCGCCCGAAGCGCAGTACTATGTGATCGAAAGTGGCGACACACTGGGTGGTATTGCCAAGGAGTTCCTTGGTAGTGCAAGTCGCTATCCCGAGATCTTTGAGGCTAATCGTGAAGTTATTCAGGATCCGAATAAAATCTATCCGGGTCAAAAGATTCGCATCCCGCTTTCTTGAGGCGGCTATGTCGATCTATGCGCGCTGTTTCGAACGCTCGATCTCTTTCTCTTTATTGGCTTGTT
Source organism: uncultured Pseudomonadales bacterium (assembly GCA_964634815.1). GTDB lineage: Bacteria > Pseudomonadota > Gammaproteobacteria > Pseudomonadales > Azotimanducaceae > JALZVT01. The sequence continues at coordinate 92,661 of CAZWMD010000001.1, forward strand.
TGGTTCTGGCAAGCCTGTTTCCGGAGGCGGTAATGGCAGACCCCGCGCACGGCATTCATGTCACTGGTCGTGCAGAGGTCAGTGTTGAACCCGATATGGTCCGCATGACCTTGCAGGTAAGTGCGCAGGCACAAGAGGCTCTGGAGGTTAAGAAACAGATTGATGAGGTAACCCGCTCGGTTCTTAAACTAACGGATAAATACAAGATCGCTCGCCGCGATGTCACGGCTGCGGTTGTTAACCTGAGCCCAAACTACCAATACGAGAATAATCGCCGAACCCTGGATGGTATGCAGGGTTCAAGGACAATCAGTGTGACCTTGCGTGAGCTTGAAAACTACGGTGATTTTATGAACGCGGCTCTTTCGTCAGGCATCAATGCTATCTCAGGGGTTAGTCTGGACACCTCGAAGAGGGCGCAGCTCGAGGATGAGGCGCTTGATTTGGCGATCGCTGATGCTCTGGAGCGCGCGGCCCATGTGGCAAAACGTTTTTCTGTTGTGCTTGGTCCGGTGAGCAATGTTCATGTCCAGGCAGGTCACGTAGAACCTCGCATGATGGCTATGTCTCGCAGTGCGGATGCATCAGCTGGCGATTTCAGCGGCGGCGAAATAGATATTCGCCGCGATGTTCAGGCAACCTTCAAGATTCTCAACCCCTGATGCCGGGTACTTGATACGTCCAGTCCAGAGCGATCGACCGGATTATCTATTAGGCAATAAGCTGCAAAAACTCACTTCGGGTTGCCGGGTCGGTGCGAAACTCCCCAAGCATCACTGAGGTTTTCATCATCGAGTTTTGCTTCTCTACGCCGCGCATTGACATGCACAGGTGTCGAGCTTCGATGATGACCCCCACGCCAGCTGCATTCGTAGATGACCTGATCGCCTCTGCAATTTGGCGTGACAGGTTTTCCTGAATCTGTAACCGGCGCGCGAACATATCGACAATACGAGCGATTTTTGAAAGTCCGATCACCTTGCCTTTTGGCAGATACCCAACATGGCATTTGCCGACAAAAGGCAGCAAGTGATGTTCACACAGAGAGTACAGTTCGATGTCTTTCACCAGCACAATCTCTTCGTTGTCTGATTCAAACATTGCATTATTAACTACCGTTTCCAAATCCTGGGTATAACCCCGATTCAGGAATTGCATAGCCTTTGCTGCACGCTTTGGTGTATCGAGCAAACCCTCGCGGTCAGGATCTTCGCCGAGGCCCTTGATAATCTCTCTGTAGTGTTTGGCGATTTCTTCCCAGTTCTCCGGGTTCTCTGTCGACATCGATAGGTTCCTTAAATCAGTGAATAGTTGAGAACGGTTTCATAACCAGTCTTTCAACTGGTCTTCGTATTTTTGATAGAGCTCGAAGTTGTGGTTTGTTGTGTCATTTAGATCCTGATGAATGCGAGCTTCGAATAGCTGGCGTTTTACCCACTCGTGCTCCGCCCAGTTACCGCCGCCGCTTTTTACAGACTGCATTTCAGCTGTACCGGCACCGACCAGGCCCTTCACTCCCTTGAAAAGGTCTCCTAGCGAGGCCTGATCGTCTTTGTTTTCGAGCTTCTTAAGGGCGTCTGTTGATGAGTCTCGCAGTCGATTGGCGGCTGCAAAAAATTTGACCGTACGTTCGACCTGGCTCTCTTCAAGCCGGCCGTGTGCTGGAGGAGTATAGGTATCGAGTCCGGCCGCTTCCAGATAGTCGAGCTCGCGACCAAAGCCGAATATTCCGCCGCCATTGTCGGAGCCTGATGAAGTGGTTGGAGAATTAGTTGGTGTGGATGTTCGATGTTTCCAGCTGGAATCCTTTGAGTCTGTGCCGATGCTTTGTGCCGGGTAGTTCGCTTGGTCGCTGTCCATTCCAGTGTTCAACCCAAGGCCCAACGCGGAGATAATTGCTGTCACTACAATGAACGTGATAACGGTGGTTCCGAGAGTTAAAAAGTAGTGGCCTACTCGTCGTTCCAGCGGAATGTCGAGAAATGTTGGCAAGGCTTGCCAGAGCAGCATGAGTGCCCAAATAAAACCACCGATAGCACATACCCAACCCAGCACTGGCAGGCTGGATATCGCGCCACCGATCGCCCCTGGAATGCTGGCAAACGTGAGCGCAGCGAGCGCTTGCCCGTAACTTGGCGTCCCACTAAATTTGCCTGCCAGGAAGCTTGCGATAAAACCACCCAGACCAAACCAGACAAGGCTGGATAGAACGGGTTGCAAGAAGTTGTAAAAGCCCGCGCCATTGCTGAATAACCAGCCAAGCAGAACGGCCGCGATGCCCCAAAAAACGACCAAAGGCGCAGTAAACTGTTTAGCGGTGGCTTGCCACGGGTGGTTTTCTGCCTTGTAGGCCTCCCAGGTGGCCTGATTTTCAAACAGCCCACCAGAAACCCAGTGGGAGAATTTGCCAAGATCAAACATTGTGGAGCTCCGTCATCGATTGCGGATGAGTTGGTAGCCTCACATCCTAGCGAGGTCTTCCTGCAGGGTGCAAACCTGAGCCTCTTGTCCGTTCCGGTCTGCACTCAGGTGACTTAAGCTGTGCCTTACAGTCGCAAGATGCAGTCGCAAGAGCACCAATGAAGAATCAATTCGATGTCGTGGTTTGGGGGGCTACCGGGTTTACCGGTCGTTTGGTCGCAGAGTATCTGCTGCAAGCCTATGGGTTGCCATCCCAGGATGGCTCTGAAGCCATTGCTGGAGTCCATGCAGAACCCTTGCGTTGGGCGATTGCCGGCCGCAACGAGTCCAAGCTGCAGGCCTTGCAGAACAGTTTGGGAGCACCGGTCCCGGTGCTGGTGGCAGACAGCTCAGATGATGCAAGCCTTGCGGCACTTGTTTCAGCAACGTCCGTGGTGCTCACCACCGTCGGGCCTTACGCCAAGTACGGTTCTAAACTGGTCGCTGCGTGCGCCTCCAGTGGTACGCATTATTGTGACCTGACCGGAGAAGTGCAGTGGATGCGCAAGATGATCGACCTGCATCAGGACACGGCACAAGCCAGCGGCGCGCGGATCGTGCATACCTGTGGTTTCGACAGCATTCCCTCTGATTTAGGAACTCTGTTTGTGCACAACGCCATGCGAGAACAGTCGAACGACACCTGTGGTGTTGTTAAGTATCGGGTGGGTGACGTAAAAGGTGGGGCCAGCGGCGGCACGATCGCCAGCATGATGTACATGATGGAAGAGGCGGAAGGTGATCCGTCACTTAAAGGATTGCTGGAAAACCCTTATGCCCTGCTTCCGCAGGGCGAGCGACCGGGCCTCGACGGACCGGATATCTCGGCGCCCGAATGGGATGAAGATTTCAGCACCTACGTTGGGCCCTTTGTCATGGCTGCAGTAAATACTCGAGTGGTGCGGCGCAGTAATGCGCTTATGGATTACCGGTATGGTCACAATCTTCGTTACGACGAAGCCACGCTAATGGGCGAGGGAGCCGTTGGCTTTGCCAAGGGTTTGGCAATGTCGCTTGGAACAATTGCAATGACTGGAGCTGTAGCGGTTCGGCCACTGCGCAATTTACTGAATCGTTTTCTGCCGCAGCCCGGAGAAGGACCCAACGAAGAGCTGCGGGAAAGTGGTTTTTTTGAGATTCAGTTTTTTGCCGAGGGTGCATCAGACAAGAACAATCAGATAAGGGCAACTGTGCGTGGTGACAAAGACCCGGGCTACGGCAGTACCTCAAAGATGATCGCAGAGAGTGCAGTGTGTCTTGCGTTAGATCCGCTCACGTCGAGTGGTGGAGTGTTAACGCCGGCAAGTGCCATGGGCGAGCTTTTGATTCAGCGCTTGCATGAGCGTGCGGGTGTTACGTTTGAACTGGAGTCGAACTCATGATTGCCGCAGGCAGACTTCAGGGGCAGGTTGCGGCGGTTACTGGCGCTGGCTCGGGAATGGGCCGCGCGATTGCCTGTTGTTTGGCTAATGCGGGTTGCCATGTTGCGATTAGTGATGTTGATGAAGATGGTCTTGCTGGCACTGCAGAGAAGCTAACGTCAGCCTCCGGCGAGGTACAGGTGACCAGGGTCGATGTGGCGGATCGAGCTGCTGTTGAAGCCTGGGCGGCGGCGACTGCAAAACGCTTTTCACGCGTGAACTTTGTATTCAACAACGCCGGTGTCTCGGTAACTGGCGGCGTGGAAGTGTTGAGCCAGCAAGACTTTGAATGGCTCATGGATATTAATTTCTGGGGCGTTGTGCACGGTACCCAGGCGTTTCTGCCCTATTTGCACGCCGCGAACCATGGCCACATCGTTAACACGGCCAGCATTTTTGGCATCATTGCCGTGCCTACTCAGGCGGCCTATAACGCCTCCAAGTTTGCAGTACGCGGCTTTACAGAGGCTCTTCGCCAGGAACTGCGGGACAGCCACATTGGTGTGAGCTGTGTTTGCCCGGGTGGCGTGAAAACCAACATCGTCAAACGTTCGCGATATGTACCACAAGACAACGCGGCACCAACGCTCGAAACCATGGCCGCGTCCTTCGAAGAACTAGCCGGGTTAACCTCAGATCAAGCAGCCGAGATCATTGTGCGCGGTATGTTGAAGAATAAGGCGCGCATCCTGGTTGGCAAAGATGCGCAGCTGGTTGCGTTTTTGACTCAGTTGCTGCCAGTCAGCTACCCGAAGGTCTTGCGCTGGTTGCGTGAGCGCCGCGACGATGAGGGATTACCGCTATAGATCAGGGCTTGCCATCTATTGCGTCGGTCAAGGGGATGAACTGATCGCCCTCCTTGATGTGGGGTACGCCGTCGAGATACACAAGTTTGTTTTTTAGATGCGCAGGGATTTGGTTCGCGCCACGTCCGGCGACTACCCCGGGAGTACTCCGAGTATTGCCTGATGTGACGGGTGGAAGTTTCAGGTCGCTGGTTTGTCCGCTTTGAGTGTCGTGGGTGCGTAACCGGAAACGCCCAGCCTTGGTGGGGTCGGTGCTGGTTGAAGATGTATTGCTCGATACAGTGGGCTTTTTCGGCTCCACAATCTGGCGACCGTTCGGCAGACGCTGGTTGCCGGCTCTGTTCGGAATGGCTTCAGTTTTGGCGGAGGTAGCGACGCTGCTCACGCCAGCCGACAGACCAGACCGGGTGCTGGTGATATAGGCGTCGGTGAAGCCAGCAATCTGGAGGCGTGCGAGCGCTGCACGGGCGTCGCTGCGAGATTCGAAACGACCCACCGAAACACGAGTTATGCCGTCGTCGCTCTGGTTCACTAGCACCTCACCGTGCTGGCTGGCCTCGTTAGTGAAAGTCGGGTTTGGTGCGGCGCCAAAGGCTCCGATCTGCACGGTCCAATCGGCTGCCATCGCGCTGCTTGCACACAAGGTAAACAAACTGGCCATGGCGACCTGGCCGAGTTTCTGTCTGAGCCCTTTGCCGGGCGTTTTGGTGTTCATACTGTTGGGCAATATAGCCATTTTGCTGTGCCTCCGGGTTGTATCTGCACGAACTTGTCGCGGTTAAACCGTTCTGATCAGGCTTCCTTGTTTGTCGTAGCGGTTGTTGCGGTCTGGGCTGCTGTGGTTGCAGCAGCGATTTCTTTCATGCGTAACAGGCGTTTTTGATAACGCGTTTGCACGATGTCCGTAAGAACCAGAGTGCCAATCACAAAATAGAAGGTGGTTTTACTCATCTGCTGGATTTCTCCATCGAACAGCGTTAGATGGGCGAGATGGCCTCCTTCGGTAAGCAACATGATGCCGACGACAAACAAAATGAACAGGCCCAGCACCTCATACATCCTGTTTTTCTGCAGAAAGTCCGACACCGTATCAACCAAGAGAATCATTAGCAGACCACCAATAACGATGGCAGTGGCCATGATCGCAAACACATCCGTTAGCGCCATCGCTGACAAAATTGAGTCAAATGAAAACACCAGGTTCATCAACACAATCCAGGTTATGACGGCCGCCGCGCTCTTGGGCTCGCGATTTTCGTTTTCAAGATCGTCGAGACTCATCATATGCAGCACCTCTTTGGTGGCCGTATAGAGGATGAAAATACCGCCAAGAAGCACAATCAGGGCGTGCAGATTGAAAGTGCATTCGATGATGCCTTCAATGTGGATGGAGAACAGTGGATCTTGAAAGTAGCCAATGACACTTGTCAGCAGGAACAGCAGAACGATCCGCAACACCACGGCAATGGCGATACCCAGTTTTCGCACCCTGGCTTGATCCGCCACCGGGGCTCTTTTGGATTCCAGAGAAATGTAGAGCAGGTTGTCGAACCCCAGCACGGCCTGGAGCAGTACCAGCATGATGAGGGTAACAAGATTGTCTAGGCTGAAAAGATCCATGGCGTATACGTTATCTTCTGTCTGGCGTCTGTTAGGCGGTTAGTTTACCGCCTTTACACCACAGCTACACCACAGCTAGTCCATGGGACCAGCAGGTTTTACCTATTGGTTGGCCAGCCAGTCATCATCAGACCCTTCCTCCAGATCCGCACACAGTGGCGTAGACAGATAGCGTTCGCCGGTATCGGGCAGCATGACTAAAACTACGCTGCCTTCAGCGGCGTTTTCCGCTACGCGCAAGCCTGCGGCAAGGGTTGCACCAGCAGAAATGCCGGTAAAAATACCTTCTCGTTGAGCAAGCGTATGGGCGGCGGCGATGCTTTCATCGCCGCTGACCGTTAGCAGCTCATCGACGATGTCGCGATTAAGGACAGAAGGAACAAAATCTGGAGTCCAGCCCTGAATCTTGTGTGGGCTCCATTCATTACCTGATAAAAGCGCCGCTTCTTCGGGCTCCACCGCGATGATTTTGATATCAGGCCGAGCTGCCTTCAGTACTTCCCCGGTGCCGGTCAGTGTGCCACCGGTTCCCCATCCTGTGACAAAGTAGTCGAGCCGTTCACCCGCGAAGTCACGCAGAATTTCCGGTCCGGTGGTATTGCGGTGATAAGCGGGGTTTGCCGGGTTGTCGAACTGGCGGCTGAGGAACCAGCCGTGTTGCTCCGCCAGCTGTTCGGCGCGTTTCACCATGCCAGAGCCCTTTTCAGCCGCTGGAGTCAAAATAACCTTGGCTCCCAGCGCCCGCATGATTTTTCGACGTTCCACAGAAAAGGTTTCGACCATCGTGGCCACAAACGGATGACCCAGTGCGGCACAAACCATCGCCAGTGCGATGCCGGTATTACCAGAGGTGGCTTCGACGACCGTCTGTCCCGGTTTCAGGGCGCCGCTCATTCGGGCGTCCGTAATGATCGCGTAGGCCAGGCGATCCTTAACCGAGGCCATGGGATTGAACGATTCAACCTTAACGTGAACGGTTTTTCCGGCAGGGGCAATTTGGTTCAACCGAACGATCGGTGTATTACCAATGGTGTCAAGAATGCTGTTAAAACGCATGGTGATCCTTGTTGATTGGGAGTTTCTCGTAAACGAGTGTCTCGGGGACTGAGCACTTGGGTACAGGTTAACGCCCAACCCACATTTGTCATACCACAAAAAATGAGTGAAAGTGGGCGTTCGGTATTGGTGCATTGTACAAACCAGCGGGGTTGTTTTTGCAAGGACTCAAAGTATCGGATGGTTCGACATTGGATTTGTCGCAGGCCTCCGAACAAACAAATTTAGCAACGGACTTATTAACGGAAGGTGTCGACCGACGTCAGCGTCGCGGCTCGCGGGATAGGCGCAAAACGCGTAATCCTGTCTTCGAGGCGCGTGCGCGACGGGTAGGCATGGCGCTCGACAGGCGACGAGCCAAAGCGCGCTGGGTGTCAGCGCTGCGGGAACGCTGTGCAGCCTGGTGGCGGCCCATGCGTCGTACCCAGGGAGCAGGCGACTAGCCAGCCGAACTGTGTCCAGTCGGATGGTGGCGCTGTCGTTCCCGGCATTTTAGGAACCTTAGTGTGAGTGCGGACCCAGGTGGCACCAGTCGTGTTGTTGTAGATCTCGCTGCTCTTGGAGCGAATTACCGCTACCTCAAATATCGCTCACGCAAGCGCTGTGCCGGCGTAGTTAAAGCCAATGCTTATGGGCTTGGCTTCGAACCCGTGGTGTCTACCCTCGCGGCCGAAGGCTGCGAAGATATTTTTGTGGCTACTTTGCCCGAAGCACTTCAGGTCCGGGCGCATTTTCCTGATCTTCGAATATTGGCTCTCAGTGGTGTCGTGGATGCCGCGTCGGCAGGACGAGCTGCCGAAGCCAATATCGAGCCCGTGATAAATAGCGCAGAGCAGGCGCATTGTTGGTTACCTTATGCGAGCCAGCCGTTGACGCTGCATGTCGATACGGGAATGCAGCGTCTGGGACTGCCGTTGGCTGAGCTCTCGGTGGTTGACTGGTCTGTATTCAATGTTGCCATGGTGATGACGCACCTGGCTTGTGCCGATCAACCTGATCACCCACTGAATCAGCGGCAGCTGGAGCGCTTCGAAAAAGTTTGTCAGTCTTTTCCTGGTACCCCCACATCCATAGCAAATTCTGCTGGCTGTTTGTTGCCCGAGGCCTGGCACGGTGACCTCACCCGGCCAGGCATTGGACTCTATGGCGGCCACCCGCAGAACCGGATTCCTGATAACCCCCTGCAAGCAGTTGTGCATCTTCAAGGTAAGGTTGTTGCCCGGCGCAGCATTGAGCCCGGCACTGAAGTCGGTTACGGGGCAACCTTTGTTGCTTCGCGCTCCACGCAGTTGGCGGTTGTGGGGCTTGGCTATGCCGACGGCCTGCCCCGCAGTCTGTCCAGCACCGGTGAGGTGAGCTTCGCTAGTGTTCGAGCTCCGATCATTGGCCGGGTGTCTATGGACCTGACTCATGTTGATGTGACCGATCTTGGCCCGTCGATGAGCGATGCTCCGCAGTTAGGAGACTGGGTAGAATTTTTGGGCAGCGATATTGGGGTCGACGAAGTGGCACAATGGGCCAACACCATTGGGCTGGAGATTCTCTGTGGCCTGGGGCGGCGACCCTACTGGGAGTATCGCCGCTAGTGAGTTAAGGACACAGTAATCTGTGCACAACCATTACGCAGCGACTGACAACACCATGACAATGCAGAGATCCGCCTCTACCAGTGATATCAGTGGCTGTAACAAGAATGGCTTGCTGGCAGGGCAGGTTGCTCTGGTGACAGGCGCAAGTGGGGGTATTGGTGAGTACATTGCAAAGCGCTATGCGATGGAAGGTGCACGTGTTGTGGTCTCGGCGCGGACCGTCGATAGTGGGGATCACTATCTGCCTGGCGGCATAAAAGATACGGTTCAGGCGATTAACGATGCCGGTGGCGAAGCCTTTGCGGTACCCAGCGATCTGTCAAAACACGAAGACCGGGCGCGTCTTGTTGATGAAACCCATACACGTTTCGGGGCTTGCGATATTCTGGTGAACAACGCAGCCATTACCTACTTCACACCGGTTGCGCAGTTTCAGCAGAAACACTACGACCTTATGATGGACGTTCAGGTGTGGGCGCCATTTTATCTATCACAGCTTGTACTGCCTGGTATGCGCAAGCGAGGACACGGCCGAATTCTCAATGTCTCCTCTGGTGCGGCGATGCACCCGGACAAGACGTTGATGGCTCGCGGTTCAACGGTGTATGGCATGTGTAAGGCTGCTCTTGAGCGATTCACAACAGGTCTTGCCCAGGAAACTTACAACGACGGCATTGGCGTTAACGTGATCTCGCCAGGGCTGGTTGCAACGCCCGGAGTGGAGCACCATAAACTGATCAATGATTCGAACCGAGATAGTGTTACGCCGGTAGAACACATGGCGGAGGCCTGTTTGCGCCTGGTTCATGGAGACACTCAAGAACTGACCGGCCGTATAGACCACGCCGACGAAGTTATGAAAGAGTTTTCACTAAATGCGGTTGATATAGACGCCACCTTCCAAAAAATTTAACAGGAGACTGCTAATGGCCAAGCTGCTGCACAACGAGTTTGCACCGGATTCCATTCAGGCCAAAGATCTCGAATACGTTTTGCACCCCACGACAAATCTTGCCCAGCATATGCAGACTGGGCCGATGGTTATCGAACGGGCGAAGGGTGTTTACCTCTACGACGACAAGGGTAAGCAGTACCTGGAAGGCATGGCGGGGCTTTGGTGTACCTCGCTTGGTTATGGCGAGGAAGAGCTTATTCAAACTGCGACAGAGCAGATGCGTAAGCTCAGCTATTCGCAGTTGTTTGCCAGCAAGACGAATGAGCCGAGCGTATTACTGGCAGAAAAGCTGTGCTCGATTGTACCCATGGAAAATGCGCGAGCGTTTTTTGGACTATCTGGGTCTGATGCCAACGATACCCAGGTAAAGCTCATGCGTTATTACAACAATGCAATTGGCAGACCTGAGAAGAAAAAGATCATCTCCCGGCAGCGCGGATACCACGGAGTTACCTTTGCGTCTGGCAGTCTCACCGGTCTCCCCGCGTTTCATAAGCACTTTGATTTACCCATGGACGGAGTGCTGCATACGGATGCGCCGCACTATTATCGAGGACATAGGCCAGGAGAAACAGAGGATCAGTTTGTAAATCGTCTGGTTGGCAATCTTGAAAAGCTGATTTTCAGAGAAGGACCTGAAACGATTGCGGCTTTCATTGCCGAACCAGTGCCTGGAGCTGGTGGCGTGTTTGTGCCACCTAAGGGTTATTACGAGAAAGTACAGGCTGTACTGCAGGCGCACGATATTCTCTTTATCGCTGATGAAGTAATAAATGGATTTGGTCGATTGGGTGAGCCCTTTGGTTGCCAGGCTATGGGTATTTCTCCTGATACCATGAGCTTTGCCAAAGCCATCTCTTCGGCTTACCTGCCAATGTCTGCTGTCACCGTGCCCGAGTTTTTGTTTGAAACCCTGGTTGATGCCAGTCGTGAACTCGGTAACTTTGGTCATGGTTTTACCTACACCGGGCATCCGGTCTGTGCTGCGGTTGCGCTCCGTACTCTAGAGATCTACGAAGAGCGCGACCTTTATGCCCACGCCGCCAAACTATCAGTGCCATTTCAGAACGCTTTGAACAGTTTTGCCGAACATGATCTGGTGGGTGAAACCCGCGGAAAGGGGTTGCTGGGCGCAGTAGAACTGGTTGCCGACAAATCAACTGGCCAGGCGTTCGAACCTGCCAGGGGCGTTGGGGCCTATTGTGCCCATGCGGCTCAGGAGCGAGGTCTTATTGTTCGAAACCTCGGCGACTCGATTGCATTCTGTCCGCCGATTATTATCTCTGATGCTCAGGTAGACGAGCTGTTTGAGAAGTTCGCGGGTGCTCTTGACGATACGAAGGCCTGGCTGCAAAAAGCAGCCTAGCCGTCGAACGTTTTTCAAACAGCCTGTTTTATGGTCGGCCTGGCGCCAAAATTTGATCTGCTGCGAGAGCATTGGGGCGTGTTGGCTGCGACTGATGAGCCTGGTCGACGAGTACTAAATGTTGTGGCGCCGTTTTCGGGCCAGATGATTGCACAGGTAGATGTGGCAGGAGAACGCCACGTGCAAGACGCGCTTTTTGCGGCGTTCTCAATGTTTCGGCAAAAAGATCGTTGGTTATCGGTGCAAAGACGTATCCACGTCCTGAAAAAAGTTGATCAACTGCTTGGCGACAACGATGCATTGCTCGCCCGAGAAGCGGCAAGGGAGAGCGGCCGTGCGTTGCGCTGGTGTCGAGACGATGTGTTGCATGCGCGTCTCGATGCCAGAGCCGGGATTGCTCAACTCCAACGCCAGCTAACACAGACCATTGCTACCGGACCTGTTTGCGCGCTAGATCAGGATAAACCACTAGTACGCTTTAGCCTGGCTGAACCCATTGGCGCGGTTGTCGCTGTGTTGGGGCGTGAGAGTCCGCTGCGATATGCCGCTCGGACTTTGTTTGCAGCCGTTGCTGCGGGATGTCCAGTAATTATTAAACCAGCAGAAGATGTTCCGCTGAGTTGTTTGCGCCTTGTGCATCTGCTGCATGAAGCCGGACTGCCTCATGTTTGGTGTCAGAGCGTTGTCACCGAAACCCATGAAATAACCCGACAACTGGCCACCGATCCGCGGGTGGCCTTGTTCAGTTTTTGTGGTTCGGCCGATATTGGATGGAGCCTGCGTTCACAGTTAAGCCCTGGAACGCGTGCTCTGCTTGATCATGGCAGTCTGATGCCAGCCATATTGACCCGGGATGCAGATCTGGAGCTGGCTGCCGAGGTTATTGCGGACAGTGGCTTTATGCAAAAGGCAGACGGTGGGGAAGCCATACGGCGAGTCTTTGTACCTGCTGGAGTCGGTGCTGAGTTTGCAGCACTGTTGAAGCGACGCAGTGAGGCAATTGTGCTTGGTGATCCACTTCAAGAGAGTACTGAGCTTGGGGTGCTTACGCGGGCGGAAGGCCCGAGGCAAACTCAACAGTGGGTCGAAGACGCGGCGAATGCTGGTGGCGAGGTTTTTTGCGGGGGTAAAAGCGTTGGTTTACAGGGCTATCTACCTACAGTTGTGCTCGATCCACCCCTTGATTCCAAAGTGTCTACGCAGCCGGTGTCTGCGCCATTGGTTGTATTGCACAGTGTTGATAGTGACGAACAAGCCTGTGAGCGAGCAAATGCACTGCCCCTTGCCCGCTCTGCTTTAATTTTTACGGCTAGCTCCGAACGTGCAGCGCAGCTGTCTCGATTGCTGGATGCAACGTCTATAGGAATTAATCAGCAGCCCGACAATGATCATTCGCATCTGAATGGAAGCGGGTTTCGCCGTAGCGGCTTGGGTGGTATTGGCTTAGAAGCCTCACTTAATGCCATGCAAGTTGAGAAAGCGATAGAGGTTGCTGCATGGCAGCCAGAACCATTGTGAGTCTTGGGTCAGGATTTTCTGTAGCGGATGTTGTTGGTATTGCACCTATGGCAGGGCGAGGAACACGGCTTGGGTTGAGTATAAGTAAAGAACTCGCACCCCTCGATGAAAGCACTGATACTGGCCCGGTGCTGGCAGACATCATGCTGTGTCGCATGCTCGATGCAGGTATCACCAGGGTGGCGTTGGTTACTGCATCGCACAAGCAAGACATCCGCCGATATTTTGGTGAAACCTATAAACCCCAAAAGTCAGTAACAGATGGCCTTGCGCTAAGCTACGTTCAGATCGACAACTCACGCAGCACGCCTGTGTCGATTGATGCGGCTTATGAATATACCCGCGGCAAGGTGTGCGCTTTGGGTTTTGCCGACATTCTGTTTGCCCGATGCCCCGGTTATGAAAGAGCGCTTGATCACCTGCAAAATAGCGTTGCTGATGTTGTTTTGGGCCTTTTCCCCTCTGTTCAAACGGCCAGTAGTGACATGGTTGAGTTTGACGCAGATGGTGTTGTCCAAAACCTGCGGATAAAGAGTGTCGAAGGCGCGAAGCTCGCCTACACCTGGAGTATTGCGGTGTGGAAACCGGGCTTTACAGACTTTCTGCATCGCTGGGTGGCTGATAGCTCGAAAGGCAATTCAGCGCCCCAGGAGTTGGCGCGCGAACAATACGTTGGTGATGTTTTTTTGGACGCAATGCGTGAGGGTATGCGCATAGAGGCTGTGGTTGTCTCAGCCCGTGCCAGTCTCGACGCCGGCACTCCGGAAAGTCTTGCGTTGGCGCGCACATTGATTTGGTAGACGGAAAGTCATAGTGAATACGCGGAAGGTTGCTCATCTATGGGCATAAAAAAACCCGCCGGCACGTTGGTGCGGCGGGCTTTTTTTGGGCCGGGGTTAACTAGAGCTTAATGCCAAGAGACTCCAGTGTGTCCATGGTTAGACCACCTGTCGCGAGACCTTTACGTCGTTGGTAAGCATCTACTGCCAGCAGAGTCTGGCGACCGATGACGCCATCGGCACCACCCGCATCAAAGCCAGCACTTTGTAGTGATTGCTGAACCTGAGCGATGATGTCTTTTGACATGTTGGTTTCGCAAAGAACGCTGCGCCACTCCAGCCGTGCGTTGGCTACCTGAACGCGCTTGGTTACCTTGTTTGTTTCTTCAGGAATCTTGGTGCGAACTTCTTTTGATTCGGCAACCAGCTTCCGAACTTTTTTGACTTCAAACTTGGCCGGTACGCTTACCTTGGTAAAGGTCGCCGGAGTTTTAACCACTTTGCGAACAATGGTTTTGTTTTTTGCAGGAATGTCTTTCTTGCAAATAACGTTGCCGGTTTTAGGTCCGAATTCGCCCGGAGTTGAAACCGGGTGCCAAACGTACTTGGCGTCAGAAATCTTAACCTTACGAACCACTTCTTCGTACTTGGCGGGAATAGAGGTTCGAACTTCTTTAGAGTCTGCGGTGAGTTTTCGAACCTTTACGGTTTGATACTCGGCCGGTATCTCAACAACCTTGCTGGACGCTGGGCTCTTGACGACTCGTTTCTTAACAACCTTGTACTTGGCGGGTACTTCTACCAGGCACATGATCTCACCGGTGCTACCGTCGAGTTTTTCTACCAGCCCGCGGCCTTTCTTCCACTCTGACTTCGCCGGTTCTACCAATACGCGTTCTTCAACCGTCTCATAAACCGCAGGTACTTCGATGAGCTTCTTGGACGCCGGCTTAACCAGCACCCGCTCTTCTACCATGTTGTACTTGGCAGGGATGACCGTCACCTTTTCTGAAGCCTGGGCCACCAGTACTCGTTCGGCCTTGTCTTCAAACTTTGGTGCCTGGTAGTGCTCGTGGTAACACACACCAGATTTGGCCGTAGTTGGATTTACACCACCGTCGGCGGCTGCCCGCAACAGAGTTGGGTTAACCGCAACCTTGGACTGCAACGTGCCTGCCACCCAGGCGGTTGTTGCCGGACTGATTTGCACAACCTGTTTTTCTGTACCCCAAACCGCTGGAACGGGGACAAGTTTTGTGGACGCCTCGGCAACCATCACCCGTTCTTCAACGATGTTGTACTTGGCTGGAATGACCTCAACTTTTTGCGAGGCCTCCTTGACGATCACATTGGTAGTTTCGTCCCGATACTGTGCTGGCACCATAACTTTGGCGAAGCATTGTCCAGGCTGGGCATTGGGCAGGGTATTGGTTTGGTCTTCGATGGCCATTAGCGGGGCGGTTAACCCAACACCAAGGCCGACTCCCAGAGCGCGCAGGGTACTCTTGAGCAATCGCTGATCTATCATTTTATTTCCCGATTTATCCTGTTCTAAACTTTAAACATTCGGCAGGGCTGGTCGGTGGGCAGTTCTTGGTCACGCAGCCGACAGCTGTACCGATGATAGTTGCGTCGTCACCTCTTGCCAGTGGGCGGTTGATCTATTTGATTTTTAGTTTGACCAATTGCATCTGGGAAATGACAAAACAGTTGAAGAATCAACGCGTTAGAGTAGATTCAGCGCGATCGCAATCTCGACCTTCCCCGCATTCGCTGGCATACTCCGGCGCTCTTCATCCAGGCCATCATAGCCTAGTCCAGGGCGGTTACAAAACAGGTGTTAAGCATGTTTCCTAAACGAATCCGACAAGTCGTTCGACAATTAACCGGTGGCCGGGTAAGCGCCATTGGCTCATCCCGTTCTTGTGCTGATTTGGGCAAGGCAATCTTTGCGCTGCTGGCGATGGTCTGCGCGACATCGCTGAATGCGGTGCCACCGGGTACCGCAGATGAAATTCGCACGCGTTTGGTTCCCGCGGGCCAGTTATGCCGAGCAGGCGATGACTGCGGTGTTGCCGTCGCTGCCGGACCAACGGCCGTGCGCTCTGGAGAAGAGGTGTACAACCAGTTTTGTTTTGCCTGCCACGCCACCGGCGTTGGTGGTGCGCCCAAGGTCGGAGATACTGCTGAGTGGGAACCGCGCATTGCCAAAGGTATGGATGCGCTCTGGACGACCATGCAAAACGGCCTGAACGCCATGCCCGCAAAAGGCACCTGCGTGAATTGCTCGGACGACGAGCTGCGTGACAGCATGAATTACCTGGTTGACTCTGCGAACTGATCTTTCATCGCCCAAGGACGGTCTAAAGACCAGCTAAGGACCGCTTAGGGGGCGATAGCTCAGCGCTTCTATCACTGCCTGTTCGTTCAGGGGTGTAGGGGCAAGCGCGTGTGCTGCGAGCGTTGGCGATGCAGCCGATGTCTGGTCAACTCCAACCTCGTCCAGTCGCTGGCTCGCGCCGTCCAGATCGCTGATTGTTCTGGCCACGCGCAACGCTCGGAAATAACCCCTTGCGCTAAGACCAAGCCGCTCGGCGGAGTGCTTAAGCAATTTAGCGGCGCCTGATTCGTAGCGACAAAACCTCTCTGTTTCGGCGCTACTTAAGTGGGCATTCAGGCAGCCAGAGCGCTGGTATTGCGCAGCCCGCGCCGTCGCGATGGCCCGCAGATACGGCGCCGGCTGTATATCCCGGTCGTCTTTGGCAGACCCGGTGGCCAACTGGGGTGCGGTCTGAGAATCCAGTAACTGGCTCATGGGCACCGCCTGAATGTTGATGTGCAAATCTATACGGTCGAGTACCGGGCTTGATATGCGATTGCGATAACGCTGAGCCTGATCCGGGGCGCAGCGGCAGCTCGCGGGTTGGCAAGCCAGGCCCACCGGACAAGGATTCATTGCCGCAACAAGCTGGAAACGGGCGGGATAATCTACGGCTGACCCACGCCGAGAAATCCTGATCTCACCTGACTCCAGGGGCTCTCGCAATGCTTCTATGACATCGCGGCGAAACTCGGGCATCTCATCCAGGAACAACACCCCGCGGTGCGCGTGGCTTACCTCGCCAGGCGCAGGCGGTGAGCCACCGCCGGTGATTGCGGCTGCACTCGCGCCGTGATGTGGTGACCGGAAAGGCGCGCTGCCTTGCTGGGGAGGGGACAGTCCACTGATGGAATAGATTTCTGCCACCTCGGTGGCATCAACGATGCCAAGCGGCGGGAGCAAATCGCGCAGCCGCTCAGCGAGCATGGTTTTACCTGCACCAGGGGGGCCGCTCATCAGCATATGATGGCCTCCGGCGGCTGCAATAGTGAGTGCTCGCTTCGCCTGTTCCTGGCCAATCACCTGGCTAAGTGGATCCTGGCTACGCCAGCCAGGTGATGGCGTTGGGCATCGGGGGATGGCCAGAGCCTGGGTGTGTGCAAGGCCATTGAGGTGCCCGATTAATCCGATAGCCCTGGCGTTACCATCCGTGAACTCCGTTTGATTTGCTTCAGGACAAATCAGGGTTCGACCTGCTGCCTGGGTTGCGCGGGCGGCGCTGAGCACGCCTCTTACCGGGCGCACGTCGCCAAACAGCGATAGCTCTCCCACCAGATCCAGACCGTTCAACTGAGCCGCCGGTAACTGTTCGCTGGCCACAAGAATGCCCGCAGCGATGGCCAGGTCGTAGCGGCCACCAGACTTGGGTAATTCGGCCGGACCCAGATTGACCACGATGCGGCCGGCAGGAAACTCGAAGGCGCTGTTTTGAATCGCGCTCTTTACCCTGTCCCTTAACTCGGTGCCATTGATGCCCGTGCAGGTAAAGCCCGGCAGGCCGCTGGGCAGATGAACCTCAACGCTGATAGATGGTGCGTCCAGGCCGATCAGGGCCCGGGAATGAATCAGTGCGGTAGACATGAGACTACCTTGTCGAATTCTCACCCCCCTGGGGAGCGTCACTTGCTATCCAGGTTGTGCGACAACGCACCAATTGCTGGCTGGGGTGCAAGGCCGCGCTGCTGCTGCTGAGCCCGGTGCTACTCTTTATCGTTGTCTTGCTGTGTGTTGCCTTGCAGGACAGCAACCTGCTCCTGGAGCCTTTCCACTTCTTGCTCCAGTCGCTCGAGCTGCGCAACATAGCCGGCAAAGTCATCCCGGCGCAGGATCTGAAAGGGTGCCAGCACCCTGTCGACCACCTGGCTGATTTGGGCGCTGAAGCTCTCAAGCGTTGATGCCGGGAGAATTTGCCCGAGAACTTCGATCACGCGGCTAACAAGATCGTCCTGTACGCTTTTTGTCGTACTGGTTGAGTCGTGGGTTGCAGCCATTGACGTATGAACCTCCTTCAGGTCGGGTGTCGTGCAAATTTGATGCACCTTGGTTGTGCAATCTCTATTGGTTTAGAGAGCTGGCGCTCTAAAATAGGGCGCAGGCCCACTGGCAGTGCAGCCATTTGCCCGGAGAGCCTCATTCTGGGGCCTTTTCGAATCAAACAATAGCCTGGACCTTTGGCATGGACCCTGCATTGGGCTACTTTAAGTCAACGCTATCATTTGCCCTATTATAAGAAGACCAACTCAGGATTTGCTGACATGAAATTGATTACCGCCATCATTAAGCCGTTCAAACTCGACGACGTGCGAGAAGCACTATCCGGCATTGGCGTGCAAGGGATGACCGTTACCGAGGTGAAAGGTTTTGGGCGCCAGAAAGGCCATACCGAACTCTATCGAGGTGCTGAGTATGTGGTCGATTTCCTGCCCAAGGTAAAGGTAGAGATTGCCATTGACGATGGCCTGCTTGATCAGGCGATTGAGGCGATCACCAATGCGGCGAATACGTCCAAAGTGGGTGACGGAAAGATCTTTGTCGTCGACCTTGCCGAGGTCGTTCGTATTCGCACCGGTGAGACCGGACCGGAAGCGGTCTGACAGCACATCTTGCTGTTGCACTGTCGCACTACAGCGCCAGGTTGTGGTGCCTCGCTTTAAGTTTCTGATGTTACCTTGCCAAGTGCGCGATCTGTTCTATAACTACTCCTGACCGTTCAAACAGAATGTGATGGAGAACACAGGTTATGAACCAGGAGAGTACTGCTGTTGAAGCATCGGCTGACCAATCAAAGCTTCTCAATGCCCATGGCCAGGTAGATGCCCACACGATCCGCGCACGGGCTGCCGAACGCGAGGCGCTGCGCGCCGACATAGATGCCTTCTTGCTCAGCGGCGGAAAAATTACACCCGTTGCTGCCAATCTGCGGGTAGATGGGCCGCGTAAGCCGCAAAACAACTACGGTAAGGGTTCGCTCTAGGAGCATCAGTTGCAGCCGTTGTTGGCGGTCGCCGGATGCATCGCTAACAAATCGGCTCCGGGGCCCCTAAACTAGGGCCCCAGAAATGTTGAAACAGGGCCTTCCCCAATGCGTTACGTCAGCACCCGCGGCGAAACACCCCCCATGGCGTTTCAGGACGCGGTGATCACCGGACTGGCGCCTGACGGTGGCCTCCTGGTACCGGCAAGCATCCCGGATGTTTCGGGGAAACTCTCGGCCTGGAAAAACCTTGGTTTTGTTGATCTGGCCGCGGAAGTCATGGGCTGCTTCATTGATGACATTCCGCGGGAAGACTTGAACTCACTGGTTAAGCGCTCCTACCAAAGCTTCGATCACATCGAGATCGCGCCTCTGGTAGATCTGGATGAGTTTCAGGTGCTTGAACTGTTCCACGGCCCAACCCTTGCCTTCAAAGATGTGGCGTTGCAGTTTCTGGGGCAATTATTTGATTACACCCTGGGTAACCGGGGTGGGCGTCTCAACATACTTGGCGCAACCAGCGGTGATACCGGCAGTGCCGCTATTGCCGGCGTGCGCGGCAAAGCCAACGTTAATATTGGAGTGATGTTTCCCCGGGGGCGGGTCAGTGCTTTGCAACAACTGCAAATGACCACAATTGCAGACGCCAATGTGCATTGCCTGAGCATTGATGGCAGCTTTGATGATTGTCAGAGCATCATGAAACGGGCTTTTGCGGACCTGCCCTTCAAAACCCGGCACGATCTGGGTGCAGTGAACTCAGTTAATTGGGCCCGGGTACTGGCCCAGGTGGTGTACTACGTTTACCTGAGTTTGCGTTGTGATGAAGGCGACGGCGTGGATGTGAGTGTGCCCACCGGAAACTTTGGAAACATTTTTGCGGCCTACATCGCTCGCTCGATGGGAGCACCCCTGGGTCGTTTGTTACTTGGCACCAACGAAAACAACATTCTTTCTGTGTTCTTTAACTCCGGAGACTATCGACGCGGTGAGGTTCACCACACCATTAGTCCGTCGATGGATATTCAGGTCGCCAGCAATTTTGAGCGATTTCTGTATTTCGGAATGCAGGAAGACGGTGCTCGCTGCGCTGAGTTCATGCGTCAGTTTGCAGACCAGGGATCAGCAAGCGTGCCGGCAAGCATGCTGCAAGACCAACCAATAACGGCCACGGCGGTAGACACCGCTGCAACCCTGGCAACCATCCAGCGAATCCACAAAGCCCATGGTTATGTATTGGACCCACATACAGCCGTAGGCGTTGCAGCTGCCGAAGCGCTTGTACCGCGAGCGAGTAGAAAACGGCCGCTGGTTTGTATAGCAACTGCCCACCCGGCAAAGTTTCCGGATGCGATCCAGGATGCATTGCCTGGCGTGCATGCCACTCACCAACGCCTCGAAGCCTTGAAATCGTTGCCAGAGCGGTTGGTTGAATTGCCTGCCACAGATGTTGCCGTGCGCGATTACGTAGAAGCTAATCTGGTTTAACCGATTTGCTCCACTGTTCGCGATAAGTCCTCGAGACGGGTTATCTGGGCGCTATAGCTGGGGCATTCTGGCGCTGGCTCGCCTGCGATATTAGCCCACACCGCGTGCCATCCGGCGGCTACAGCTCCTTCGACGTCTTCCTGCAGGTTGTCGCCTACATGAATCACTTCGCTTGCCGAGCATTTGGCAATCTGCAACGTTGCGGCGAATATTTTGCTGCTGGGTTTGCGTGCCTGTACCTTTTCCGGCGACATACTGAACTCAAAGTAGCGGCTGATAGGCATGACAGATACGTCTGCGTTGCCGTTGGTAAGCGCTGCCAATCGATAGCGACTGGAAAGCTCTTCGAGCATAGCTTGTGCACCCGGATACAGAGTGACGGCATTGCGTCCCTGCATGAAAATTTCGAAGGCGTCCGCTGCGAGTTGAGCGGCGCGACCCGGGGTTTCTCCACAAAGAGTGAGTGCGCGTTCCAGTAACAACAAGCGCATGTCAGAGATATTGCAGATCAGCTGGGGATTTTCCGCCAGCGCTGCCTCTCTGAGTTCGCTCATTTGTTGGTTGGTTACGGTTGTGGAGTATGCAGGTACTCTCTGCTCCAGCCACGCGCGCATGGTTTTTTCAGCCCGGATGATTACCGGCATAACCTCCCACAGCGTATTGTCGAGATCAAAAGTGATGAGCTTGATCATTGGGTGGCAGTTTTATCCTCGTCATTTGTCACTGGGTCATCACTTGATCGTTGTGCTCTCGGGTGCGCCTGGTCGTAGACCTTGGCCAGATGCTGAAAATCCAGGTGGGTATAGATTTGCGTAGTAGATATGTCTGCGTGACCAAGCAATTCCTGGATCGCCCGCAAATCACCACTCGATTCGAGTAAATGGCTGGCGAAGCTATGGCGCAACATATGGGGGTGTAACTCGCTACTGCCTAGATGTTTTTGCCCCCATTGTTTGAGCCTTTTCTGTACCGTTCTGGGGCTGATCCTGCGATTTGCTCCGGCTATAAATACCGCACCGGTTGTCCTTGGTAATTCTGTTTGAGGATCTGGTGTTGCGCGAAAGTACTCGTGCACAGCTTCAATACAAGCCTGACCCAGGGGCACTACCCGTTCTTTGTTGCCCTTACCGATAACTCTGATAAATCCATTGTCCAGATCAAGGTCTTCTATATTGGCATCAACCAGTTCGCTTAGGCGCAGGCCGCTGCCATAGAGCATTTCCACCATGGCCAGGTCTCGCAACGCCAGCGAGTCTTCTTTTTTCTGCTTGCGGGAGCCTTGTTTGTAATTATCGCTATCGGTTTTTGAAAACAAGGCCGCTGCCCGATCGACGTCGAGGTTTTTAGGCAGTTTCCGCTTTAACTTGGGTGCTTTCACCAACTGGGTTGGATCTGCGAGTGCAGGGTTATCTCTGCTACAAAATCTGAAGTAGGCTCGCAGGCTGGAGAGGTGGCGCGCGATTGAACGAGCGGCCATGCCCCTTGCATGCAGCTTGCCCACAAACGTTTGAATTTGCTCGGCACTCGCGTTCAGCGGAGTTTTGAGTCCGCTCAATTCGCAGAACAGTTGCAGGTCGCGCTGATAGGCGGTAACAGTGTTTACTGAGTATCGGCGTTCGTACTCAAGATAGTCGTAGAAGCGTTCTAGTGACGCCATCTCGCTGCACTAGCTTGTTGGGGTGTCAGGTGTGCGCAACAAGCGTTGGACTGTGACATCAACGAGTTCACCGATAAAGTCGACAAACAGCATTCCCATATCGTTGCTGAAGCGTTCACGGTTATCGCTGCCAATCGCCAACATGCCTTTTGAGTTGGGCAACGGAATCAAAACGGCAGAACCCTCGTCGCGAGATAATCTGTTTGGGAACAGTTGGTCCAGCTCCCGGGTTCGAAGCGTTACGCATCGTGCCGCAGCGGGGTCAAACAGTTCACCCAGTGGGTAACTCTCTGTCCAGCGAATCAGATCCCGGTTGGTGCCTGTATGGCTCCAGGATTTTGTTGCGGTGGTGGTTGCTGTGCTCTGCAGGTAGCACATGAGATGGTCGGCAGCGAATGCCGTCAACAGGTCGTTTTGAAAGGCGGCATTCAGGTCGTTTTCTGATTCTGCTTTTTGTAGCGTAAGGCTCAGCGCGCGGGTTTTTTCAAACAGCGCATCATTGGATTCTGCATTGGCGAGTAGCGCCTGCAGGCGACCGCGCAAATCGGAATTGCGCTTGC
Source organism: uncultured Pseudomonadales bacterium (assembly GCA_964634815.1). Classification (GTDB taxonomy): domain Bacteria; phylum Pseudomonadota; class Gammaproteobacteria; order Pseudomonadales; family Azotimanducaceae; genus JALZVT01. Next base: position 115,290 of record CAZWMD010000001.1, read on the forward strand.
GCAGCAAGGACGCCTGGCGCTGGGCAAAAGATATGGTGCTACCGCTTTCACTGGGCAGTGCGAGCACGGCCAGAAGCTCCGGATACTCAAGGAAGAAATCGGTGTGCGTGCGCAGCCAGGCAACCACGTCGGCGGCTTCAAGGGATGCCACGGCAGCCAGTTTTTGGCCCCCGGTTTGGTCTCCGGGCGCAGCTGGCTTGGTGGTGGCAGAGTTCTTGGAAAGTTCGAAGTTTTGCACGCTGTTCTCTTTGTCCTTTCTACTACTTTACTCTAGTGCTCTGGTCCTGGAGCGCTCTATAAAATCTTAGAGGCGAAATTCGCCGCGAAAAACGGTCGCAGTGGGGCCGAGCATCTTAACTGGCTCACCCGGTCCATTCCACAGAATGCGCAGTTTTCCGCCTGGCAGAGAGATTTTTGCCTTATTCGCGAGCTTACCTCGCAGGACACCAGCCACCATGGCTGCGCAGGCGCCGGTGCCACAGGCCTGGGTTTCCCCTGCGCCACGTTCCCACACTCTTAGGCGAGCGAAATTTTTGTCAACGAACTGGCAGAAACCGACATTCACTCCGGCTGGAAAAATACGGTGGGTGGCAAGCTCAAGGCCCACCTCCTTCAGTGGCGCTTTGGAGACGTCGTCAACTTCGATCACCGCATGCGGGTTGCCCATAGACACGGGCATAAATTCGAACTCCTGAGAGTCGAGGCTAACCCCCACGAGTTCCGGCTTGTTGTTGTCATTGAGCTCGAAGGGCAGATCTTTGCCCGTGAAGGTGGGAACGCCCATGTCGATTTCTACCATGGCGTTGTCTTGCATGGTGGCGCTGATCGGTCCAGTGCTGGTTTGCAGTCGCAGATGCTTTTTAACGCTCAGACGGTTGTCGAGCACAAATCGCACGAAGCAGCGCGCGCCGTTGCCACATTGCTCTGCCCGGCTGCCATCCGAGTTATAGATGGTGTAGTTAAAGTCCATGTCTGGTTGATCAGGCAAGTCGACGATCAGTAACTGATCAAAGCCAACTCCAGTGCGCCGATCGCCCAGGGCACTGATCCGCTCCGGCGACAGTTCAAAATCGTTGGTTACACGATCCAGAACCATGAAGTCATTGCCCAGGCCATGCATTTTGCTGAAGCGAATTCGCATGCTACGCCTGCGTAGTTGGTGTTTGCATGGGGCTGTCATGGTGCAACGCCAGGGCGGCGCGCTCCGGACCAAGTAAATCCGCCATGGTTTCTCGATGCCGGATCGCGTAGTGCGCTCCGTTGTCGATCAGTACTTCAGCAGCTCGGGTGCGGCTGTTGTAGTTTGAGGCTTGCACCATACCGTAGGCACCGGCCGAGCAAACAGCGAGTAACGTTCCTTCGCTCAGGCGCAAAGATCGGTTGTGTGCCAAAAAGTCCCCGCTCTCACATACGGGACCAACCAGATTCCACGAGGCGAGCAAAGCGTCTGCATCGCTTTCGTCGACAGGCACAACATTGTGATGCGCCTGATACAGCGCGGGTCGGATCAAATCGTTCATCGCCGCATCGACAACCGCAAAGTCTTTGTAGCCCGGTGCAGGCGCTGGCTTCAGGTATTCCACCCGGGTGAGTAGCACTCCTGCGTTAGCAACCATGAAGCGCCCGGGCTCGAGCAGGAAATGCAAATCTCGCCCCTCCATGCCTTGCGCAATTGCTTTGCCGTAGGCGGCCGGATTCATGCCGGGAGTGCCGTCATAATCAACCCCAAGACCCCCGCCCAGATCGACATGCTTGATGTTTATGCCTGCCCCAGCCAACTCATCTATAAGCTCCAGCAGCTTTGCGAGTGCCTCAGAGAAGGGTCCGAGTTCTGTGATCTGTGAACCAATGTGGCAATCGATGCCAATGACGGTTAGCGCCTCACTGTTGTTGGCCTGGTGATACAGCTGTACTGCCTGGGAAGCGGGTACGCCAAATTTGTTTTCTTTTAAGCCCGTCGAGATATAGGGGTGAGTCTTGGCATCGACCTCCGGGTTCACTCGCAAAGAGATGGGTGCCCTTAAGCCCAGGAGACTCGCGCGGGATTCAATACGATTGAGTTCGGCCGCACTTTCTACATTGAAGCAGCCAATCTTCGATTTTAAGGCAAAGTCGATTTCATCGGTGCGCTTTCCCACGCCGGAAAATACCACCTTGCTGACATCGCCACCGGCTTCGATGACGCGTAGTAGTTCTCCGCCAGAGACGATATCGAAGCCCGCCCCCAGCTGTGCAAACACCTGCAGGATGCCAAGCGAGGAGTTCGCTTTCACGGCATAACAAATGGTGTGTTCCACACCACCCAGTGCAGACTTGAGCTCCTCATAGCGGGCTCGGGCCTGATCAGCAGAATAAACGTAACAAGGCGTGCCGTAGCGATCGGCGATCTCCGCCAGATCAACACCGTCCAGATGGCTAAGCCGGGTTTGCTGCGAAAAGCTAGGGCTATCGACGGATTGGGTCATGCTAGCGTACACCCGACGTTTGCTGTGGCGCGCAGCACGCTGGGGCAGACAAATTCGCGGGTACATTCGCGGGTACATTCGCGGGTACAAGAGACTCAGGCAGCTCGAGCGGCCCTTTCTGACCGCAGGTAGCTACCAGAGTTGTTAACACAAACACCAGCGCGAGCCGCATGCTAAAACTTCCTGAATTTATCGGCCGACAAGTATACGCGCCTGTGCCCTAGGCGCTATTCATGCGGTCGCGACCGCGTTGCACCGCAGCGCGCACCTGGGCTGGTGCTGTGCCGCCAAAGTGATCACGGGCGTTGACCGAACCTTCAAGAGTCAGCACCCCAAACACATCCTCAGCGATGCTCTGATTAAAGGATTGCAACTGGGATAACGACAGCTCTGACAGCTTCAGATTATGGCCTATGGCATAGGCTACGGCCTGCCCCACGCACTCGTGGGCGTCTCGAAACGCGACCCCGCGCCGTACCAGATAGTCCGCCAGATCTGTGGCCGTGGCAAAGCCTGCCTCGGCCGCCGCGGCCATTGGGCCTTCCTTAACAGTCATTTCGCCCAGCAAGCCCACCATCGCTCTCAGGCAGTCACCCAGGGTGTCGATGGCGTCAAACAGGGGTTCTTTGTCTTCCTGATTGTCTTTGTTATAGGCCAGCGGCTGTGACTTCATCAACGACATCAAACTGATCAGGTGCCCCACGACCCGACCGTATTTGCCTCGAACAAGCTCAGGAACGTCGGGGTTTTTCTTTTGCGGCATTATTGAAGAGCCGGTGCAGTAGCTGTCGGACAGTTCGATGAAATCGAACTGCTGGCAACTCCACAGCACCAGTTCCTCGCACCAGCGAGACATATGGAGCATGGTGAGGCTGGCGGTTGCGCAAAATTCGATCGCAAAGTCGCGATCAGAAACCGCATCGAGTGAATTTTCACAAACGCCCTCGAAGCCGAGTTCAGCCGCCGTTTGATCGCGCAAAATGGGGAAGGTTGTGCCAGCCAGGGCGGCTGCACCCAGAGGCGAGCGATTTGTCCGTTTGCGGCAGTCCTGCAAGCGCTCGCGGTCGCGCATGAGCATCTCAAACCAGGCCAGCAAATGATGGCCAAAGGTTATGGGTTGGGCGGTTTGCAGGTGCGTGAAACCCGGCATTACGGTGTCTGAGTAACGTTCTGCCTGGTTGAGCAGGGTATCGAGCAGTGCATCCATAGAGCCTGTGAGCTCGTCAATGCTGTCACGCAGATACAGTCGTACGTCTGTTGCGACCTGATCGTTCCGTGATCGTCCGGTGTGCAGCTTTTTGCCGGTCTCGCCAATAAGCGCGGTGAGCCGTGATTCGATGTTCATGTGCACATCTTCAAGCGCCACCGACCACTCAAACTGCCCGGCTTCGATTTCCTGCCGAATCTGCGCAAGCGCACCCTGAATTGCGTCGCGCTCGGCTGTTGTGAGTACGCCGGCGTCTACCAGCATGTTGGCATGGGCCTGAGAGCCACGAATGTCCTGCTCGTACAGGCGTTGGTCAAAACTCACCGAGGCGGTGAATGCCTCTACAAAGGAGTCCGTTGGGGCCTGGAAGCGCCCGCCCCATAATTTGCTGTCATTGCTCATAGATTTGATTCTTGGCCCGCGAGTGCTTGCTGGTGATGCCTGCCGAACAGGCACTGGTTATGTCGGAAGCTGGTTACGTTGGAACGTTAAAAGTATAACAATGCCTGCACGTCCCCAGAGATTTGTCCGCTGAAAGAATCACAGCCCAAGAGTCAATCGCCAGCATCTTCGATGCCGGGCAGTCCGTCGAAAGCCGCAGGTACCGGGCCTGTGGAGCATTTCCGTATTCCGGAGCTGTGCAATGTCGCTGCGCTAACGGTTGTTATTCTGGTCGCCCAGTTGCTGGTATTGGTCCTGCTATTGGCCGGCCAGGAGATCACCTGGGCGCGATTTGCGTTGCTTTCTCTGTTTGTGCAATGGGTGGCACTTACCAGTGCTGGAATGCTGTGCTTTTTTCGACCGATATTTCTGCGTTTCACTTTGCTGCAGGGGGCTGGTCTTGCGTTTCTGCTGGTGATGATGTCTACCCTGATCGTTGGGATGGCAGGTGATCGGGTGCTCGGGGGGAGCGACTTTTTGATGCCTGTTGACTGGCCAGCCATTGGCCGGCAGCTCGCGATCGCTGGCATTATCACCGGCATGGTTCTGCGCTACTTCTATGTACAGCAAAGATTGAGAGAACAGGAGCGCTCAGAATTACAGGCCAGAATCCAGGCGCTACAGTCCAGAATCCGGCCCCATTTCCTGTTTAACAGTATGAACATTATTGCCAGCCTGATAGCTGTTGACCCCGATACCGCCGAGTCTGTGGTTGAAGACCTGTCAGCGCTGTTTCGTGCAAGCCTGAATGACTCTGGCAATCAGGTACAGCTGTCTGAGGAGCTTGCGCTGTGCAAGCGCTACGTACGCATTGAAGGGTTGCGACTCGGGGATCGTCTCGAGATGGACTGGCAGATCGAGGAGGTGCCAAAACAGTTGCGTATACCGTTGCTTACGCTTCAGCCCCTGCTCGAAAATGCCATCTATCATGGCATTCAGCCGCTGCCTGAAGGTGGCAAGATTGTGTTGCGGCTTTGGTACGAGCAAGACCGGGTCAATGTGGATATCAGTAACCCCGTGCCTTATGTCGCTGAAGGTGAGGAAGGCAAATCTGGTACGGCCGGCAATAGAATGGCGCTCAACAATATTCGATCCCGGCTGGAAGTGCTCTATGGCGGCACCGCAACGCTGACTGCGTTGGAGGAGAATAATCGGTTTGTGACGTCGCTGAGTTATCCTTACGCTTTGGATAGCGGACAGCTGCCTGAAGCTGCCAACCACAGACGTCGATAACCGTGCAGATCGAATAGACAGATAGAGAACAACAAACAGAGATGCAGGTATTAATAGTTGATGACGAACAGTTAGCCCGGGACCGGCTGGTACGCATGGTGAACGATCTTGAGGGTCACAATGTGATTGGCGAAGCCGGTAACGGGATCCAGGCTGTGGAGCTTGCTGGTCGCGATCGGCCCGATCTGGTGCTGTTGGATATTCGTATGCCTGGCATGGACGGCCTGGAGGCAGCTCGCCATCTTTTGCAGCTCGAGCAACCGCCTGCCGTTGTGTTTTGTACAGCTTATGAAGAGCATGCCATTGAAGCCTTTGATGTCCAGGCAGTGGGCTACCTGCTCAAGCCGGTACGCAAAGACGATTTGGCGCGAGTGCTGGCAAGTGCTCATCGCCTAAACAAAGCCCAACTCGGCGCTTTGGATGAAGAAGGCGCGCAACGGCGCTCGCACATTTCGGCGCGGACCCGGCGCGGCATTGAACTCGTGCCAGTACATGAAATTTGTTATTTCCAGGCAGATCAGAAATACGTCACTGTCCGGCATCAGGGCGGCGAGCTCATTATCGATGAGACCTTGCGAGAGCTTGAGGAAGAATTTGATGATCAATTCATCAGAATTCATCGCAACGCGTTGGTTGCAACTCGGGCGATAGAAGGTATAGAGCGTGACGATGAAGGGCATCATCGAGTACGCATGAAAGGCATTGATGAGCAATTGGAAATCTCGCGCCGACATGTGTCAGGGGTGCGCAAGTTTGTCCGCGGCATGTGATCAAGCCTGCCGTTTGGCAAGTCTTACCCTTTGATACGCAATTCCCCAGGAGATCTGAACGTTGTCTGAGACGACAAAAACCCAACGAATAACCATTGCGACGCGCGAGAGCCCGTTGGCCCTGTGGCAGGCAGAATTTGTCGCCGCCCGGTTGCGTGAGGTTGATTCCGCATTTGATGTGGCGCTTTTGGGTATGACCACACGCGGCGATCAATGGTTAAGCTCGCCGTTGAGTGAGGTCGGTGGCAAGGGACTGTTTGTAAAAGAGCTTGAACAGGCGATGCTTGAGGGGCGAGCTGATATCGCGGTTCACTCCTGCAAGGACTTGCCTGCTGAACTTCCTGCTGGCTTTGCGCTTGCTGCTACGGGTTTTCGCGCGGATGTTCGAGATGCTCTCGTCTGTCCAAAGTTTCAGACCTTGCTTGAGCTTCCGCAGGGGGCAATCGTTGGTACCAGCAGTTTGCGCCGAGCCACTCAGATATTGGCTCGGCGTCCTGATCTCAAACCCAGACCCGTGCGCGGTAATCTGGGCACGCGACTGGCAAAGCTTGATAGTGGCGAATACGACGCACTAATCCTGGCCGCCGCTGGCCTGGAACGACTGGGCCTTGCAGAACGCATCACGGAATACCTTGAGATTGATGACAGCCTACCCGCCGCGGGACAGGGCGCGCTATCTGTGGAGTGTCTAAGCGATGCACCTCTGTGGCTACAACAAGCGCTTCAGGCGCTTAATGACCCGGGTGTTGGGCAGTGCGTTCGTGCTGAGCGCGCCGTCAGTGCTGCTCTGGGTGCGGATTGTTCGATGCCCTTGGCTGCCCATGCGGTAATGACGGATTCGCAACTCGAATTACGGGCTCTGGTTGGAGCTCTTGATGGTAGTGAGCTGGTGAAGGTCTCCTGTACCGGTACAGCGTCAGATCCCGAAGCCTTAGGGGCCGAAGCCGCCGCTCTGCTGCGGGCTGAGGGTGCGCAGAAACTGCTCGATCAGGCACGGTTGGTTGCCAGCTCCGGGAACCCGGCCAGGTGAGAGCCTTGATCACTCGTTCTGAACCCGGGGCGAGTCGGATGGCTCAAGTGCTCGGCGCGGCAGGGGTAAGCTGTACGGTGCATCCCCTGCTTAGGGCCGAACCCACCGGAGCGCCGCTGCCGGGGGAATGTTTCGACCACGTAATTTTTGTTTCTGAGCACGCAGTGATGCTTGGCCGGAAGGCGGTCAGCATGCTTGCGGATCGCCCGCAGTGGTATGCTATAGGGCCGGCGACTGAGGCTGCGTTTGCTGGAATTTGTGCTGATCTGAACGCTACCCGGGAAGCCCAAATTTCTCCGCCTCAAGTGTTTGTTCCTGAACAGGCACGCAGCGAAGGCTTGCTGCAGGCGCGGGCGTTACAGGCCAGTGCGCTGCAGGGCCAGAAGGTTTTGTTGGTAGCGGGCGAAGATGGGCGCGAGCTGATTGCTTCCACGCTGGTTGAGCGTGGCGCGGACGTGTCAACCTGGCTGGTGTATCGCCGGGTAGCAACGGACAATTCGCTTGCGCAGATTGTTCAACAAGCACCATCGCCAGATCTCTGTGTAGCATCGAGTGGCTTTGGACTCGAACTGCTCACCCGCCTCTGGTTTGATGCGGGAGGTGGCGCTGAGGTGCCGGTCTGTGTACCGTCGCCGCGCATCGCTGCTATGGCGAAGCAGCTGGGCTGGACGTTCCCGGTGTTGTGCAGCGGGGCCAGTGCCGAAGCAACGCTTCGGGGTTTGGCAGATGCGAATCTGCTGGATACAAACTTTGCTAGATAGTTTTTTAGGTGAGTTTGTTAGATAGATAGTTCGCTAAAGAGACAGAAAGTTAAAACTTACGGAAGAATAACGGCGCGATGACTGAAAACAACGACAAGTCAACAGGTTCGTCAAAAGACACCTCAGAAACGGGTGCGAGCGAGTATCAGCGGCCCGCAGATGGTGCTGAAACGCAGGATGCCGAGACTCTGGAAGCAGATCGGCTCGGCGAGCAGACTGCCGACGAACTGCTCGCTGATGACCCCGCTGACGATCTCGATATTTCGGAAAGTCCTGAAGCCGCTCCTGTGGTTCAAAAAATGCCCTCAAAAGTTCCGGGCTATCTGGGTTTGTTGTTAGGCCTTGGCGCACTTGGGCTTGCGGGCTACCTCTACTATCTAACCCAGCTGCAAGATCCACTGGCGCCGTTTGAAAAACGCATTGATGAAATTGCGACGCGAGCGGAAGCGAACAGCGGCAAGGTGTCCTCAGAGTCAGATGCCCTGCGGCGTGAGCTGCAAACGGCGATTGAGTCTGCGACACGCTCCCAGGCCGATGCTGCCAACAGTCTGCGTTCCGAAATCGCAGAACAACAAGAAAACCTTGAAGCCGCCCAATCTGCGCTGGCTGAGTCGCTGGGTGAAACCATTAATGCCCAGCCGCCAACAGATCGCGATTGGAAGCTGGCTGAAGCGGAGTATCTGCTGCGCATCGCTAACCATCGACTGCTGATGGAACGTGATGCGTTGATGGCCGGGCAGTTACTTACTACGGCAGACAAGATTCTCGCTGAGCTGGGAGACTTCTCACTGTTCGACGTTCGCGCGCGGCTGGCAGATGAAATACTCAGCTTGAAAGCTCTAACAGGTACCGATCTTCAGGGTTTGTATTTGCAGCTCGAAGCATTGAAAACCACCATCAAGGACTTACCGCCCCGTTTGCCGGAATACCTGCAAGCCAGCGCACCTGGACTTGACGCAAATCCCGAGGACGTTGCGGCGGCAGTAGAGCGTCCGGATCAAACGGTTTGGCAGGAAATTGGCTCACGTCTGTCCGCGTTTTATCAGTATCGAAAAATTGATGGCAACGAGACTCGACGTCCACTTCTAAGTCCGGATCAAGCGACCTATTTGGAAATGAATCTGCGTTTGATGCTTGAACGCGCACAACTTGCGTTGATGCGGCGCAATCAATTGGTTTACCAACAGTCTCTGGCAACTGCCGAAGAATGGATCGATGAGTATCTCGACACCCAGGCGCCAGCGGTGGGTGAGGCGCAATCCCAGCTCGACGAACTGCTGACAGTGGAACTGGAATTACCGATTCCCGATATATCTGGCTCGCTAACAGCCCTGCAAGCCATTAGCCGAGGTCGTGACGAATGAAGATCCTGGTTGGCTTGATCGCGATTGTTGCAGCCCTTGTGCTCGCTGGTCTTGCGGGCACGGTGATGATGCGAGACCCGGGATTGGTTGTGCTGTCCTACGGCGGGCACATGTTTGAGACCGGTCTGTGGACTTTTTTATTGGTACTGGTTGTGCTGTGGCTGGCTCTTCGTTTTTTGATTAGCACTATAGCGTCGCTGTTATCGAGTACTCGAATACTTGGCCGTTGGAGTGCCAAGCGCCGATTCTCCAGCGCCAAACGCCAGACCGAGCAGGGTTTGTTGCTTATGGCCGAAGAAGAATGGGCCGATGCGCGCAAATCGCTGGTGAGTGGCGCGAAGGGTGCAACCACGCCGCTGCTCAATTTCTTGCAGGCTGCCTATGCAAGTAACGAACTAGGGCAGACGAAGCGTCGCGATGACCTTTTACAGCAGGCAGCAAAAGCAACCCCAGATGCGCAGTTTGCTTTGGATCTGGCCGCAGCGAGAATGCAGGTTGCGGGGGATGGCAGCGAACTGGATCAAGCGCTCGAAACCTTGCTTAAGCTCCGCGATCAGGCACCGCGGCATCAGGTGGTCGCAGAATTTATTGCTCGTGCTTACGAAAAGAAAGCTGATTACTCTGCACTGGAATCACAACTTGCCGACGTAAAGCGCATGCGAAAGGAACATCCAGAGGATGTCGCGCGCATGGAACTCGCTATTGCGAGACACAAGGTGCTTGGTGCCTTTCAGAAAGACGCGGACGCTGCTGGCGCGTTGGGTATTTGGAAACGTACCGCAAAAGACACCCGGCTTGATGTCGATTTTGTTAACGAAGCGGCGGACGTGCTGGCGGCATCCGGGTCAATTGAGACTGCCGGCGAAATGCTCTCCTCAGCATTGTCTGAACAGTGGAACACGGTCTGGCTTAGCCGCTTCGTAAATTTGCCCGGCATCGAAAAGCTGCAGGCCAAGCAGGCCGAGGGCTGGCTAAAAAACCATCCTGAAGACCCATTGGTGCAATTGCTCGCCGCTCGAGTGCAAGCAGCTAAAGAGGATTGGTCCAAAGCGCTGGCACATGCCAGTAAAAGCGAAGAGTTGGCGCCCACCGCTGCAGCTCGCACTGAGATAGCGCGAGCAGAGCTGGGTTCCGGGGTTTCAGCACAAAGTGGTAATGCAGATCCGGAACAGGCTGCCTAAAGCGATTGCCTGTTCTTCTGGCTTGCTTGCGGCTTGCTATTTGCCACGCATAGAGTTGAAAAACTCGTCGTTGGTTTTTGTGTCTTTTAGTTTGTCGATCATGAATTCGATGGCCGCGAGGTCATCCATGTCGTGCAGGAGCTTGCGCAAGATCCATACTCTTTGCAGTTCTTCCTCGCTCATCAAAAGCTCTTCGCGACGCGTTGCAGAGCGTCGGATGTTGATTGCCGGATAGACGCGCTTCTCTGCAATTTTTCGTTCCAGGTGTAGCTCCTGGTTGCCTGTGCCCTTGAATTCTTCGTAGATCACTTCGTCCATTTTGGAGCCGGTATCTACCAAAGCAGTGGCAACAATAGTCAGGCTGCCGCCCTCTTCGATGTTACGTGCTGCGCCAAAGAAACGCTTTGGTCGTTCCAGCGCATGGGCATCAACACCACCGGTCAGAACCTTGCCGGAAGACGGCACAATAGTGTTGTACGCACGTGCCAGTCGCGTGATTGAGTCCAGCAGAATGACAACATCTTTCTGGTGCTCAACCAGACGCTTGGCCTTTTCGATGACCATCTCGGCAACCTGTACGTGTCGCGAGGGTGGCTCGTCAAACGTACTGGCAACCACTTCGCCGCGTACGGAACGCTGCATCTCGGTAACTTCTTCCGGCCGTTCGTCGATAAGCAAAACGATCAGGGTCACGTCCGGGTTGTTTGCGACTATTGATTGCGCGATGTTTTGCAGCATCAGCGTTTTACCGGCTTTTGGCGGTGATACCACCAAGGCTCGCTGACCCTTGCCGATCGGTGCAATCAGGTCAACAACGCGAGCGGACAAATCCTCGGTGCTGCCGTTGCCGCGTTCGAGCACCATGCGTTCATCTGGAAACAGTGGCGTCAGGTTCTCGAACAGAATTTTGTGCTTTTTTGTGTTGGGTTCGCTGACGTTTATCTCGTCAACCTTCAACAATGCGAAGTATCTTTCGCCGTCTTTTGGCGGGCGAATCTTTCCGGCGATGCTGTCGCCGGTTCTTAAGTTGAACCGCCTTATCTGACTGGGAGACACGTAAATATCGTCTGGTCCTGCAAGATAGGAACTGTCAGCGCTGCGCAGAAAGCCAAATCCGTCTTGCAGTATTTCAAGCGTGCCGTCGCCGTAAATATCTTCGCCGTTTTTGGCCTGCTTTCGCAGGATGGCGGCAATCACCTCCTGCTTTCGCGTGCGGGCCAGATTTTCCAGGCCCATCTCTCGGGCCATATCGATAAGTTCACCGATGGGTAAGCGTTTCAGATCAGTTAGGTTCATGGTTGTCTCGAGGCCTCGAAAGATGCCGGTTGAGAATGACAAGCGGTTTGGTCGCTAGAAGATTTTCAACGTGTGTTGGCGGGAGTGTTTTAGTTTTTTTAATTTTTTGGGCTGAAGATTACGCTGGTGGCGTTATTCCGAATCGAAGCTCCTATCCGAATCGATAGCCCCTAAGCGAAGCAAGTAAAGCAGATGAGGTAGATCGCCAGGGAATAATCAGCGGGAGCCGAGGCGACTGTGCAGCCACCTCTGGAGCGCCTAGTTTAAGGCACCGGGGCTCAGGGTCAAGTGTTCAGATGTGCTGCTGGCAGCCCTGGAGTTTTGGCCTGCCAGCAGAACACTGAGTTAGATGTTGGTGTCGAGGAACTCAGCGAGCTGAGACTTTGACAAGGCACCTACCTTAGTTGCTGCCAGCTCGCCGTTCTTGAACAGCATGAGCGTCGGAATACCCCGAATACCGTACTTGGGGGGGGTCTGTTGATTGGCATCGATGTCCATCTTGCAGACTTTCAGCTTGTCGGCGTATTCGCCGGAAATCTCATCGAGGATCGGGGCAATCATCTTGCAGGGACCGCACCATTCTGCCCAATAGTCGACCAGTACCGGCAAGTCTGCCTGCAGCACATCAGCTTCGAAGGCCTCATCGGTGGTATGGGTAATATTATCGCTCATGGGGCAGTTTCCTGTGCTTGCCCCGCTACCGGGGCGTTGTTGATTGCAGATTTTACCTAAGTGGGGGCTCCGGCAAGCAATCTGTCTTGTGAAATCTCGCTACAATAGTGGGGACCTGACGCGGCGGTTTCAAGTGAGATTGAGAAATATGGATATGCGAAAAGACCCTTTGCAGCGCATTCCGTGGTAGCACGAGCGGTTCTGGATCTTGGATCCAACAGCTTTCGAGCGCTGTTAGCTGAGGAGCTTGACGGTGAGTTGCTGGTGCGCGAAAAGCTCAAGGACAAGGTTCAGCTGTTGCGTGGCTTTACAGACGGCAAGCTGCATCCCGATGCCATTGAACGGGGCATCGAGAGTATCCAGCGATTTCGCCAGCGTCTAAGCAGTGTCGAACGAGACCACATTAAGGTCTGCGGAACCCATGCCTTGCGGCAAAGCTCCAATGCTGGAGAATTTGTCCGTGCTGCTGAACAGTTGCTAGGTGTTCCCGTGCAGATCATTAGCGGTGAAGAAGAAGCGCGGCTTATCTACGGTGGCGTTCTGCATCACCTGCCGCGCGACAATAGCGCGCGTATGGTGCTTGATGTTGGTGGCGGCAGTACGGAATTTGCTTATGGCACTGGCTTTGCCCCGCGAATCTCAAAATCGGTTGCGGTGGGTTGTGTTGCGTTTACCGATCAGTATTTCTCCGATCAGATAGTCACAGAACAGTCCCTTGAACGAGCGCGCGCCACAGCAATTGTTGAATTTAAGGCCGCGCTGGCCAGCCGCGTAGCAGATCTGCCAGAAACCGTAGAAACCGCGGGCGTCGAGATGATAGGTACATCAGGCACCGTAGAGTCGTTAATCCAGGCAGCGGATGCTAATGGCTGGAGCAGCAACAAGATTACGGCAGAGAGTCTGGCTGAGCTTCGAGCTGCGTTGTGCGATCAGCGTTGGATTCCAGGTATCGGGTTGCCGGGTCTGGCGCCGGAGCGGATCGATATTTTTCCTGCAGGTGTAGCCATTGTCAGTGCGGTCTTTGACGTACTGCGCCCTGCTTCTATCCGCTATGTCGATGCCTCCTTGCAGGAGGGTATGCTCTACGAACAGTCTCTGCGTCGAGTGGAAGACGTTCAATGGCGTACCGTGCGCGATCTTGGTCGACGCTTTCATGTTGACGAGAATCAGATCGCTCGTGTCCGAAACACGGCTGATCGATTGTGGAAATCCTGCAAGATGCACTGGTTTGGTAATGCTGAAGAATACGGCCGACTGCTTGGTTGGGCCTGCGAGTTACACGAGATTGGCGTTCAGGTCTCAGCGCAACACTATCATCGCCACGGCAGTTATGTGATTGCCAATGGCGCCCTGCGCGGGTTTTCGCGTCAGGAACAGGCACATTTGGCGCTGCTGGTACGCAGCCATCGACGCAGTCTTCCAGCGCTTGCGTTTGGTCAATTCGAAGCGGTGCATGGCTTAAGAATGATGCGCCTGGCGGCACTTCTGCGACTGGCAGTGATTCTCGAACGGTCGCGCGATGATGATCAAAGCCCCGAACCGCTCAGTGCAAGGGTAGACGAAAACACACTGTGTCTTGAGTTACCCCAGGGTTGGCTGCGTGATCATCCTCTGTCTCGCAGCGAGTTGGCCAAGGAACAGCAGCAGCTACGTCAGGCCCATATCGAACTGCATCTGGAAGACCTGTTGCTGTGAGCTATTCCTCAAGCAATTGCTTGGCGAAATAGGTCAGTATGCCGTCAGCGCCAGCGCGCTTCAGGCACAACAGGCTCTCAGCAATAACCTGCGATGACAGCCAGCCGTTTTGAATGGCAGCCATGTGCATCGCGTATTCGCCGCTCACTTGATAGGCAAAGGTGGGTACCTTGAATTCTTCTTTCACGCGTTGCACAACGTCCAGGTAAGGCATGCCTGGTTTCACCATAACCATGTCTGCGCCCTCGGAAATATCAAGCGCGACCTCTTGAAGCGCTTCATCAGTATTGGCCGGGTCCATTTGATAGCTGTATTTGTCGCCGGTGCCAAGCAGTTCATCTGAACCTACTGCTTCGCGAAATGGTCCGTAGTAAGAAGACGCATACTTGGCGGCATAAGCCATAATGGCGGTGTTGATGTGGCCTATCTGGTCCAGCGTTTCGCGGATAGCAGCGATCCGTCCATCCATCATGTCTGATGGCGCAATAACGTCAGCCCCTGCGGCGGCACAAACCGAAGCCTGTCGGCATAGCGCGTTCACGGTTTCGTCGTTTATCACATAGCCGTCTTCATCGAGTACGCCGTCCTGACCATGTGATGTGTAAGGGTCGAGTGCCGCATCAGTGATGATGCCAAGCTCGGGAACCTCGCGCTTTAATGCGCGCACTGCGCGCGGGATCAGGCCCTGATCATTCCACGCTTCAATACCATCCAGGCTGCGCAAAGAGGGCTCGATATTGGGAAACAGGGCGATAGCCGGTATGCCAAGCGAATAGGCATCAACGGCTTCCTCGACAAGCTGATCAATGGAAAAGCGATCGATCCCGGGCATTGAGTCAATGGGATCACGTACCCCTTCGCCATCGATAACAAACATGGGGTAAATAAGATCGTCGGTCGACAGGGCATTCTCGCGCACCAGGCGGCGCATGAATTCATGGCCGCGGGTGCGACGCAGACGAGTTGTCGGAAAAGATCTTGTGGGTTTAGTGGCTGTCATAAGAAGAGCATCTAGGTAAATTCAATAGGGCACCTGAAGAGGGTACAAACCCTGATATATCGGGCCATATTACGCCAAGCACGGCATATGAACGTGTGGGATATGGCCCTGTTTATCCAAGCAGGTCTCGTTTTAGCCATTTGCAGGCCTGCTCCATGGAAACCGGAGAGCCAAGAGCGGCCAGGGTAAGGCTGCCGTAGAGCCGGGCGAGGCTTGCCTGGGCAAGTCGGCGCGCAGCCTTTGGCTTGTGGCCGAGTTGCTCACAGGCGCGGCTCAGGTCTTTCAACCAGCGGTTGGATTGCTCTGCCTGGCGGTCGCCCAGCAAGCCGGGTTGAGTGAGCGCCAGGGTGGCGAGAAGGCAGTTGCCCTGGTGTTGCTGCAGATAGCGAGCGAAGCCGTCGATAAACTGCTCAAGGGCAGAACGTGCCGATTTCTTGCCTTTTAACTTCACAAGACCCGCGAAGGCCTGCTGATCCAGAGAGTCGCGACAGCGCGCAATGAGTTGTTCGATCATCTGCGCCTTACCACCTGGAAAATGGTGATACAGACTGGCCTTGCTCCGAGAGCAGGCAGTGGCTAACTCTTGTAGTGATGCGCCTTCGTAGCCTTTGGCGCTGAAGACGTTGAGTAACGCATCCAGCATGGCATCGGGTGCTGTGCAGGGGTCTTCGGTGGCAGGTGTTGGCATTGGCGCTTTATAGCACAGTAGGCAGTGCTTGCTGAACAGATAACCGAACGTTCGTTCGTCTTTAGTTAGCTGGTATCTGCGTTCTTCATCGCCTCTTCCAATTGTTCCTGGCGAGTTAGCCATGAGGATTCGATGTCTTCCAGACGAGTTCGCAGTTGACCCTGTTCGGCCAGCAAAGCGTTGAGTTCCGAGGACTCACCAGAGTAGATGCTGTTGTCGGCAAGCCGTTCATCCAGCGCCGCTATCTCCTCTGTCAGGGCCTGCATCTCGACTTCAAGCCGCTCAATTTCCCGTCTTAAGGGTCGGGTAGCAGCCCGGGCCTTCGCGCGTTGCTGGCGACGTTGCGAGGCATTGGTGCCTGAACTTGCTGCGGACGTAGTGTGGATGGCTGCATTGGCAGATGCCGGGCTGGCCGGGGTGTCTTCGGGCGAAGGGTCTGGGGAGGCATCTACCCCAAAATCCCCCCGTTCATAGGCCCCAAGATCTTGTGGAAATTCACTGACCTTGCCGTCGTCTACAAGCCACAGCTCATCGACGCATTGCCGCAACAGGTGCCGATCATGCGACACCAGGAGCATCGCGCCGGTAAATTCCTGCAGTGCGTAAGCCAGTGCCTGGCGCATGTTCAAATCCAGATGGTTGGTGGGTTCATCGAGTATCAGCAATGCGGGTTCGGTGGCAGCGATCAAGGCCAGTACCAGACGGGCCCGCTCTCCACCTGAAAAGGTGCTAACCGGGCGATGGACATCGTCGCCGCGAAACCCCCAGCCGCCGAGATAACTGCGGGCCGCGGTTTCGTTGGCATACCGATCGCCGTGCTCTTTTAAAAGCGCTTGCAGAGCACTGGACTTGTCTTCGAGCAATTCCATTTGGTGCTGGGCGAAGTAACCCACCAGCGAATGCTTGCCGCGCAGCATGTCGCCATCTTGCAGACTGAGTTCTCCCGCCAGAGTTTTCAGCAAAGTGGATTTGCCGGCACCGTTTTTTCCCAGCACACCAATCCGTGCGCCGGGCTCAAGCGTGATGGAAACATCACTCAAAATGGTGGCGTCAGGATAACCAAGGTTGCCGTCATCTATTTTCACCAGAGGCTTGGACACCTTGGAGGCGTTGGCAAAGTCAAACTGAAAGTCGTGCTGCGCCTGGACGGTGGCTGAAGCACCCAACTTTTCGAGCGCCTTAATGCGGCTTTGTGCCTGTTTTGCTTTGGTGGCTTGTGCGCGAAACCGATCAACAAAAGCCTGCAAGTGTTTGCGCTTTGCCTCCGCTTTCTTGTTTTGTGCGGCAACAAGGTTTGCTCGCTCGACCAACTGTTGCTCGAAGGAAGAGTAGTTGCCTTTGTAAGACTGTATTTGCCCGTTGTCGAGATGGGCTGTGTAGTTTGTCGCGCGATCCAGAAAATCCCGGTCGTGAGCGATGGTAATCAGAGTGCCTGGAAAGTTTGCCAGCCAACGTTCAAGCCACAGGGTGGCTTCCATGTCGAGATGATTGGTGGGTTCGTCCAGCAACAACAAATCTGCCGGCGTCATCAGGGCTTGAGCAAGTGCAAGCCTTACACGCCAGCCACCGGAAAAGGATGCAACGGGTTGTGACAGCTCGTTTTCAGAAAAACCCAGGCCGTGCAGAATTTTGGCCGCTGTGGCTTCGGCCCGATAGCCATCCATATCTTCGTATTGTTGTAGCAGGTTGGCGTGCTTTAGGTCATCACCTGCCTGCGCTGCCTTTTCTATCGAGTGTTCGATTTTTCGTAGTTCAGCGTGGCCATCAAGCACAAAGTCGACTGCCCTGCGATCGGTTGCTGGCGCTTCCTGCGCCAGGTGCACAACCCGCCAGCTGGCTGGCAGTTTGACATCGCCTTCCTCTGGCAGGAGACGCTGGCGAATTAATTGAAACAGCGTCGATTTGCCAGCACCGTTGCTTCCGACAAGAGAGACGTGCTGACCGGCGTGCACCACCAAATTCAGATCATTGAATAGCAGGCGGTCACCGCGATGCAGCGTGATGGTTTGTAATTGCAGCACCCTAAGGCGTCTTTACACTAAGGCGATCAATCAGGCGATCGCGCCGTCGGCTTGCCCGTTGCGATCTGAAACCTGGGTTGGGTTTGTTGGCGCGGCTCGTGGAGGCTGCGCTGCCCGAGGTGTCCGCTTGGGTTGAGCTTCAACCCACATCACCAGATCTTTCCAGCGATTTTGTTCTGCAAGCGATTGTGCATCGTCGAGTTCGAGTTCAGTAATGCCTTTGCCTTCTTCTGCGGCCCTGCCATATAACTCAGAATCGTTGAAATGCGCAACACAGGGCACGTTCAGACATTCCAGGGCGTGCAGGAGCTTTTGTTGATTGGCTCTGAGACGGTTTGCGGCGTCCGGGTTTTGCATGAGTTCGACGCCAGCATTGTTCTGTAGACGATTGGCAATAACACCAATCGATCGCGGGTTTGCCCGAAAGCCTCTATGTGTAAGAAGCTCTGCAATGAAACGAGAACCCGATCGAATGTCTAGCGGCGAGGAGAGCATCGGCACCAACACCACGTCGCACTGTTTGATCAGCGTATCGATGTCGCGTTCGCGAGCCCCAGAAGGTGTATCAATAATGATTCGTTCGACATCACTCGATAGCTGATGCCGAAACGCCTTCGTTTGGTACATCCCCACTCTCTTGTGGGTGGGGATCACACTGAGCTCTACCAGAGGCGACTCATCCTGGGATCCCAGTTGTGCACGCAGTTGTGACCAGTCGGTGCTGGAGGCTTGAGAGTCATAGTCGAGCAGCGCCGTACGCTTGCCTTGCTGCGCGTAGGCGATGGCGAGATTGGTCGCGATGGTGGTTTTCCCACAGCCACCCTTGCCGTTAATTATCAGGATGCGGCGGATCCCTTTCACAGCAGGTTCTTCATGATGAGCCAGGTGATTATGCAGTCAGATGCGCGCCGTCTTCTTTGTTCCATCACGAACGGCTGAGCGTCTATCGATCTTATATTGATCGTTTATGTCGACACCTGATCAGTCCATGGGTGACGACGCTTCCCTTTCTTTCGGCGACCAATATAAAGAAAATGAGGGACTTATGGGTCGCAATTGACCCCGTTCCACATTCTCTTCACTTTGTCCCTGAATAAAAAAAGCAGGAAAGTTGCACGCCTGCTATACCGCCCGGTTTTACGACAGGTTGTCTCCCAATAATCGATCTTCGTTGTCGAAACGGTCTGTCAGCAGCAGGGCAAGCCTGTCGAGCTGGGCGCGAATTACATGCCAACTTGGCGTTGAGTGGGTGTGCTGGGCCAGGTGTTCGTGCTGTTCTGCAAAGCGCATGGCGCTCTCTGTGGTTTGCGCAATGGCTGCCCGCTGCGGCCAGCCGCCTCGAACGTGTTGCATAATGTAGTAGTGCCCTGCGGCCAGGTAGTTAACAAGGGCCTGGCAAAACTCCTGCATGGGCTGCGCTATCTTCTCCGCACTGGCGGTTACCGGCTGTTCTGCCAGTGGCATTAGGCGTTCCAGCAACTGATTGCGTTTTTGTTGCAACGCTCGAAAACACTGTTGTTGGTTGGCGTTTTTTCCAGTGCTGTCGGACGTGCTGTCAGATGCGCTTTTGGATGCGCTTTTGGATGCGTAGTTGATCATGTCTGGTTCCCCTGCCAAATTTTTAGTGTGGTTACCCCTTAACCCTAGTACTAATTTGACGTTCCGCCAGTTTTTGCCGGGTGCTATTTTTTTAACTGGCCAAGCACGCGGAATTGTCTGGCAACCAATACAAGCACCACGGCAAAACCGATGAGTGAGCCGAGGGGTATCATGTAGCCCGGAAGGTTCATGCCAAACAGCGGAAACGAGGCTTCGGCGCAGTTGCCCGTACCCATTGTCATGGCGGTGAGCAACTCCATGAAGGGAGCAAATTCGATCAGCCGGCTAATGGGCGCTGAGCAAGCGGGGATCTGGTCTGGTGGTAATAAATACAGGTAGAGCTGGCGTAGCGCGAAGCCGATGCCAATCAGTGATGTCAGCGCGGTTGCCAGGGGGAACAGCTTACCGGGCTTAAGCGTGCAGGTGCCTGCCAGGGCGATGACACCCGCGAGCATAAAGAAGAGTCGTTGTGTCAAACACAGCGGGCAGGGCTCCATTGCGAAAGCGAACTCCAGCACCAGCGCTGCGGCGAGTAGCAAGGCAATAAGCCCAACGATCAGTACACCCGTGTCACGATATTGATTTGATTGGGCGGGATCCAGGCTCACAGCTCTACGACCACTTTGCCGACCGCGCGGCGTTCGCTCAAGCAGCGCAAGGCTTGTGCAAATTCTTCGATGGGGTAGGTGCTGCCAACCAGCGGGTTGATTTTCCCTTCGCTGTAAAAGTCCAGAATCTCCCGGAAATTGTCTGCGCTGGCCTTAGGGTCTCTTGCATTGAATGCGCCATAAAAGACACCAACTACCTGGCAACTTTTAAGCAGAACCAGGTTGATGGGGAGTTTGGGTATGTCTCCAGCTGCAAACCCTACCACCAACACTCGTCCTTCCCAGTTGATACAACGCATCACCTGATCGAACAGATCGCCACCGACCGGATCGTAAATCACGTCGGCACCCGTACCGTCGGTCAGATCCTTAACTTTGGTTTTTAGATCGCCGTCGCTGTAGTCAATGACCTCATGGGCCCCGGCAGCCTTGGCCGCCGCTCGTTTTTCCTCGGTACTGGCGGCAGCAATAACCCGTGCACCCATAGCTCGGCCCAGCTCGACTGCGGCAATACCAACGCCGCCTCCAGCACCGAGAACAAGCAGATTTTCCCCCGGCTTGAGGTTGGCTCTCTGCTTTAGCGCGTAGTAAGAGGTGCCGTAGGTGGTACTAATGCCGGAAGCCTGTACAAATGACATGCCCTCCGGCACGCCTCGCAGCGCCTTTGCGTTGACGCAAACGGCCTCGCTCATGCCGCCGTAGCCGCAGCCCGCAAATACCCGATCGCCGATCGCAACCTCTGTGACACCCTCACCCAGTGCACCAACTGTGCCTGCGACTTCGCCACCAGGTGAAAATGGCATTGGTGGTTGCGACTGATATTTGCCTTCAATCATCAGCACATCAGGAAAATTCAGCGCGGTGGCCTTGATATCGATCAGGACCTCTCCGGGGCCAGGTGTTGGCCTATCGAGAGTTTCGAGCTTGAGTGATTCAGGCGGGCCGAATTCATGACAAAGAACTGTTTTCACCGTTGAGTTTCCCAGAAGGTGGTTAGCTATTGATAATAGTGGGCTCGGCTCTCTGGTGCCAACCCGAGATCAGGGCTTGAGAAATCGATTGGCTTCGGCCTTAAGACTTGGCCAGTAGTTTAAGAAGTCTTCGCTAAGGCCTTCGACTTGCTCCGCGAGCGCATTGATCATTTCTTCGCCCCGCTCGTCCTGGCCGAGTCGCTTGCATAGGTACAGGATTGAGCGCTCGATGCGCTTGAAATTCTGATAGTCGCTAAACAAATGTGTCGCTTTGGCGTGGGAAAAGAATCGTACGGCGTCTTCGCCAAGCATTGTTTTGTGTTGTCCGAGTATCTGGTGCAGAGCTTTTTCGTAGTCAACCAAACTGAGATTGCTTTTGAGCTGGCCCTCAATCGCTGGAAGGTAAGCCCCGGGATTTGTCTGTGCATGACACGCCAGAAAATGGTCGGCCATCATGTCGATGCAGGGTGCTGCCAAGCGCTGTAAATGAGCGGGTAGCCGTTTGGCGCTTTTTCTAAGAATCGGCTGCTGATTGCTAAATGCATCGATTCGTCGGTGTAGCCGCAGGCCGAGAAGAAACTCCGGTTGAAAGTTTGCCTCGTAAAGTACGCCTTTGACAAAATCGCCCGCCATGCTGCCGACGATGCGTTCAGCCGAAGAGCCAGCCAACACGGCGTGGGCGAGAAAATTCATGGTAGCGCCAGATAATGCTCCAGAAACTCTTCAAAGGTTTCGGTTTCTGATGCCTCCATTTCTTCTTGCTCTTTTATAGAGTTGGTCGCCATGTCCTCAAATTGTTTCAGGCGCGCATCACGTAAGGGGTGATCAGCGTAGTAGCCGCTGTGCGCGATCGACGCGTTCATGGAGAAACGATAAAACGGAATAGACTGATCGCGCATTTGAGCAAGGATGCGCGCAGAGGGCGTTAGCTGTGGGTTTTCGAGCTTCTTACGTTGGCAATGCAGTGCGAATGATGACTCATCGTTTTGTTTTTCGTTTTGTTTTTCGTTGTTTTTTTCAGTGCTATTTGCCTGATCGATAAACCGGGCAATCTGTGCACACCCGTCGAGTAGCTCTGTTGCCCAGTCCACCATGGCAACCTGTTCCTGACCACGTTCTAGCTTGAGTCCGGGTTCGCGTCCTCTCTCGACGACAGCGAGTTGATTGCGGGTTAGCGTTTCTGATTCGCCAAGACTGTCCGGGGCACTGGGTTGCAGCAGGCAGTTCAACAAAAACAAATCAATAAAGCGCGCCTGAATGGCGTCTATGCCGGCTGGCAGGAATGGATTGACGTCTAGACACCGCACTTCAACGTACTCAACTCCGCGTTCGAGTAGTGCGGTTAAAGGGCGCTCGCCCTTGTTGATAGTTCGTTTTGGACGAATCGTTCCATAGAATTCATTTTCGATCTGCAACAGGGCAGCGTTCAGTTGTTGATACTCGCCCTCTACTTTGCCGTTGTAGCGTTCGTAGTCGGGATAGTTAGTACTCAGACCCTTACGAATGGTAGTCGCGTAGTCTTCCAGGGTGTTGTACGACACGTGCAGACTGGTTTGCGCATCGCTGGTATAGCCCAGGCGCCCCATGCGCAGGGAAGTGCCGTGAGGTCGATACAGGGTGCCGTTATCGAAGTCTTCGAGTTCATGCGCTTTGTCTTTCACAAAGGACTTGCACAAGGCAGGAGACGCCCCAAACAGATAGATCAACAACCACGAGTCACGGCGAAAATTGCGAATCAGATCCAGATAACAACGGGTCGCATAGTCTTCAGTGAAGGGTTCGTGTCGGGCAGCTGCCAGAGCCGGCCAAAATGCCTTGGGTAGAGAAAAATTGTAGTGGATACCTGAGATGGTCTGCATCAAGCGCCCGTAGCGATTCCCAAGCCCTAGCCGATAAACCGTCTTGGCCCGGGCAATATTGCTGGTGCCGTAGCGCCCAACCGGGATGTCTTTGTCTTCACGTAATATGCACGGCATGCTTGAAGCCCAGAGTAGCTCCTCGCCGACGTTGGCGTGCAGATACCGGTGAATATCATCAAGCTCAGCTATGCATTCGGCTGCAGAGGGATGCACGCCCGTAATGAGTTCTGGCTGTGCTTCGCAAAAATCCGTGGTGATATGAGGGTGACGCAGCGCTGAGCCCAGCGCTTTGGGGTGGGCTGTGTCAGCCAGTTGGCCGTCACAGGTGACCCTCAGGCTTTCTTTCTCGATACCGTGTCCGAGTTGTGTCAAAAGCTGGGCGCTGGAGGTCAGCGCTGTCAGTTGTTGTTCCAGATCAGCTTTTTCGGGAAATGCCTGCACAATTACTTCTCTCTGAATCGCGCACTAAGACTAGCAGCCTGTTGCTAAAAAGACTTTAACAACAGGCGCAAGTTGCTCCAGAGAGGGGCTAGTAGTTGGTATCAGGACCGGCGGCGATGATTGTTTCGTCGACCTCGAACTTCTCGAAGTTCTCGACAAATTTGCCAATCAGCGACCGGGCAGCATCGTCGTACGCGTCCTTGTCTGTCCAGGTATCTCGCGGGTTCAGCAGGCTGTTATCGACTCCGTCTACAGACACGGGTATGTCCAGGTTGAACCCTGGCAGAGTCTGGGTTTCTACGTTCTTGAGCTTACCAGCCTGAATTGCCGTGATGATGCTTCGAGTTGTGGGAATATCGAATCGTTTGCCGGTGCCGTACCCGCCACCGGTCCAGCCGGTGTTAACCAGGTAAACCTGAGAATCGAATTCTTCAATCCGTTTGATCAACAAATCCGCATAGACTCCAGCGGGACGCGGGAAGAAGGGTGCCCCGAAGCAGGTCGAAAACGTCGACTTGTAGGCCTCGGTTGAGCCAACTTCTGTAGAGCCTACGGCTGCGGTGTAACCCGACAGAAAGTGATAGGCGGCGGCCTGGTTTGACAAAATGGCAACGGGAGGCAGTACTCCCGAAACGTCACAGGTCAAGAAAATAACGGCCTTTGGTTCGCCGGCTCGATTGTCGGGTACCTTGAGTTCTATGTTGTCTCGTGGATAGCAGGCTCGAGAATTTTCTGTGAGTGTTGAGTTGGTGTAATCGGCAATCCTGTTCTTGTCGTCGATCACGACGTTCTCGATGATCGCTCCGAACGAGATCGCGTCCCAGATTACCGGCTCGTTCTTCTGGCTTAGGTCGATACACTTCGCGTAGCACCCACCCTCGAGATTAAAGACAGTACCTTTTCCCCAACCGTGTTCGTCGTCGCCGATGAGTGAGCAGTTTGGATCTGCAGAGAGTGTAGTTTTACCCGTACCTGACAAGCCAAAGAACAGGGTTGTTTCGCCAGCTGCATCTACGTTTGCTGAGCAGTGCATTGGCAGCACATCTTTTTCGGGTAACAAAAAGTTCTGCACCGAGAACATTGCTTTCTTCATTTCCCCGGCGTAACGCATGCCGGCGATCAGAACCTTGCGCTGAGCAAAGTTAATCATAACTGTTGCATCGGAGTTGGTGCCGTCGCGCTCTGGATTGCATTCGAATAAAGGAGCGTTTGCTACCTGCCAGGCTTCCTTGTTGTGCGGATTGTAGTGCTCGGGTTGGATGAACATGGAGCGGCCAAAGAGGGCGTGCCATGCGTATTCGGTGGTTACCTCGACAGGCAGGTAATGACCGGTGTCTGCCCCGACATGCAGATGCGACACAAAGCTATCGCGCTGGGTCAGGTGAACCTGAACGCGTTCCCACAGTGCATCAAATGCGCTTGCATCGATGGGCTTGTTTATCGGGCCCCAATGAATCGCGTCGCTGGTGCTGGGCTCGTCGACAATAAATCGATCGTTGGGTGAGCGACCGGTTCGGTGGCCGGTCTCAACGACCAAAGCTCCTGTGCTGGCGAAGCGACCTTCACCTCGCAGAACCGAGTGCTCCGCAAGTTCGGCGGAGCTCAGATCGACGTATCGATCGTGTTTTGCGGTGTTGTCTGTGTCGAGTGCCATGGAGGTGGACTTCCTTTAAAAGTGTCAAATAGGTCAAATAGATCAATAGGGTGTGACACGGGCGGGGGTTCAAGTGAAGGCAAATTATGCCAGACGCAATAATGACTCGCATTGGCAAGATGTAAGGAAAAGAGCCGTTTTATCTGCGATTTATGAAATAGCTAACGGGTAGCGGTTTAAAAATTTGAAACGGTTCCGGTTGCGTTCGAAGCCTGCTAACCGTTGTTACTTTAACGATGATTGTGCAGCGTTTTTCTGAGCTCAATCTTTGTTGTCATTAGTGGACCTGGGGCCGCGCTGTTTCGAACAGTACGTGGGCTTCCACGCTATCCCAGGTATACACAGCGCCACACATCTCGCAGTTTATGGTTATTTCGTCAGTTTCATTGCTGAGCGCGGTGAGGTCCTCTTTGCCCAGTAGTTTGAGTGCGGCCTCGCTGCGTTCTCGAGTACAGGTGCAACCGAATTCAATCGTTCTGGCGGGTGAAAGCAGAATATCGTCCTCATTGAACAGGCGGTACAGCAGCTCATCTGCTTGTATGCTCAACAACTCTTTGGCGGTATTGGTCTCAAACAGTATTTCCAGGCGTTCCCAATTCAAATCGATGTCTTTCACAGACATGGTTTCTCCAGACGGTAGCGGCGAGGTGTCTGGCAGGCGTTGCAGCAGAATCGCGGAGATACCATTGTTGTCACTTGCAAGCTGAAGCCGCGTAGGAAGCTGTTCGCTATTCAGGAAATAGTGTTCGATGGATTGCTCGATGGAATTTCCAGCGAGTTCCACAACACCCTGGTGCATTTCGCCTGTGTCAGGAATCAATGATATTGCCAGCCGACCGTTACCGAGACTTGGCGTTTCAGGCATTTCATGCGTTTCACTTAGACGTGCGATACCGCGGATAAGGTGCCGTTGAGCGCATTCTCCCAACAGGGTTGAAATTGCTCCGTCGCTCGTGGCCTGTAATGCCACGCGGCCCTCGAACTTTATTCCGTCAGCGAGCAAGGTGGCTGCCGCCATGGCTTCGCCGACGCTTTGACGTATAGCCGGTGCGTAATGCTGTTGTTCGGTTGCGTCTAACCAACTTTGAGTCAGCCGTACGTATTGTCCGCGCACGGGTAATTTGGAGAAGGAGAATCGAATGATCTGATCGGTCACTGTTTATTAGCCTGTGTTGCTCGTTGGCCAGAGCGTTAGCAAATCAAACGCTCACTCAGTCGGTTTGTTTTAACTGCGCAAGCGCTCTGCGGGCCCGTTTTTCTGGGCGTTTGTCAGGGATACGAAGCCCTGCACGCTCCATCTTGCGTCGGGCTGTGTCTTCTGCGCGACGATTCTGACTGTCCTGTGTCTCTTTATACAGGGTCGCTGCTATGGTGGCGCTGCCTCGTTTATCAGCCAGAGCGGTGATTT
The DNA here is from genome assembly GCA_964634815.1 of uncultured Pseudomonadales bacterium. GTDB lineage: Bacteria > Pseudomonadota > Gammaproteobacteria > Pseudomonadales > Azotimanducaceae > JALZVT01. Next base: position 141,654 of record CAZWMD010000001.1, read on the forward strand.
CCACATCGTATACTTCGTCACCTCGACGAATTTCCAGACGCTGCCCGACGCTCACTTCTTTGGCAGGCTTTGCTCGCTGGCGATCTATTTCTACCTTGCCGCCTTCAATTGCCGTTTTGGCCATTGCTCGGGATTTGAAGAAACGCGCTGCCCATAGCCAGCGGTCCAGACGCACACGTTGTGGTTCGGTGTTTATTTTGGGGCCGCTGCTGTTTTTTTTGAGACTCAACTCTCGCTCCTGAGGTTTAGCGGAACGCGGTTGGATTCCGGGATCAGATCAGCAAGGTTGTGCAGCATGGGAAACGCGCTATCGGTTCGGGGCTCGCGCTTGGAATCTGGTGACGCGACACACAAAACCTCGGTAATACCAAATTTGGCAGCGGCTTCCAGAACCTGCTCGTTATCGTCGATGAACACCGTCCGCTTGGGATTGAAAGAGTGTTGCTGCTGCAGGCTTTGCCAAAACGCCTGAGACTCCTTTACGTGTTGATAGTCGTGGCTGGATACGACGCCATCAAGGTACTGCAATAGGTCTAGATGCCGGGTTTTGAAGTCCAGGCTTTTCCGATGTGCATTGGTAGCTAACAACGTTTTGCAGGCCAGGCCTTGCAGGGCGGAAAGGAACTGTTCAGTGCCATCCCGATAGCGCAACAGACCTGCCAAGTCTTCATGGAGCTGCATAATGTTCAGTTCGGTGAACTTTGCCCAGTAATCCAGGCAATAAAACTCTATGGTACGAGCGTTTTCGCGCATGTGTGTGAACAAGAGCTCCCGCGATTGTTCGAGAGTTAATTGGTGGGTAAGCGCATAGACCTCGGGTAGGTGCACATTCCAAAGCATGTTGTCGAAATGCAGGTCAATGAGGGTGCCGTCCATATCCAGCAGTACAACATCTATCTGCGACCAATTGATGCCGGCTACTGAAGAGGACTGGGCTTTATGGGGCATGATTGGAAACCATGGACAATTCGCGTAAGGATTCACGCATAAATGATACAGAAGAGTTGAAAGATTGTGCCCGACCAGATTTCTGATCAAGAACAGGCTCGAGTTCCCCCGGATCCCTACGCGCTACCCAGGGTGATTGCGCGCAAGGAACTGGCTCGCAGCCGGCTGTTCTCTATTGAATCGCTTGAGCTTGAGTTTTCCAATGGTACTCAGCGCACCTACGAGCGATTGCCGGCTCGGGGTCGTGAGGCGATTATTGTGGTGGCCATCGATACGAACAATGAATTGCAGTTAATCAAAGAATACGCGGCTGGGTTTCATCGCTATCAGCTCACG
>CAZWMD010000001.1:143037-202649 GCA_964634815.1 uncultured Pseudomonadales bacterium
TGAATTGCAGTTAATCAAAGAATACGCGGCTGGGTTTCATCGCTATCAGCTCACGTTGCCCAAAGGCACCAATGAGCCTGGTGAAACTTTGGAAGAGGCGGCGATCCGTGAGCTACGCGAAGAGATTGGCATGGGTGCTCGCACGGTAACCTACCTGCGCCGGTTGAACATAGCGCCAGGGCATATGGGTTTTACGATTCATGTGGTGCTTGCTCAGGACCTGTATCCGGCCCCCCTTGTTGGAGATGAGCCCGAACCTTTGCAACTGGTACCCTGGCCACTTGATGCCATTGACGAACTTTACGAATGCGAAGAGTTTGACGAGGCTCGTGCGATTGCGGCGCTGCACCTTGCGGTGCGTCGCCTGAAGCAGGGTGCGCCATTCGAACAAACTTCGACCGAAGCGCGGGGCATAGCTGATACCTCGCCTGCGATCTCTTGATAACCCACTACCTTTTTCCCCAAATTTTTTTCAGGACGACACAGTTATGACAGCATCTGATCTACCTAGCGCCCAACAGCTTGTTGATCTCGCCCACAAGGCGGGGCTGGCAATTCTTGAGGTATATGAAACCGATTTTGAGGTGATGGGCAAAGCGGATGACTCGCCTTTGACGCAGGCTGACCTTGCAGCCCACCGAGTGCTTGTGGCCGGGCTCGCCGAGCTCACGCCGCATATACCGGTGCTTTCCGAGGAAGAGAAGGCGCCGGAGTTTGCCGTTCGCCAGAGTTGGGAACGTTATTGGATTATTGATCCGCTTGATGGCACTAAAGAGTTTGTGAATCGCAATGGCGAGTTCACCGTAAACGTCGCGCTAATTGATGGCCATAAGGCCGTACTCGGCGTTGTGGGTGTGCCGGTCCAGGATCGCATTTTCTTTGGCGATGTGAACGCAGGTGTGGCGACCCTCTATGCAGATGGCAAAGAGCACGCTTTGCAGGGGCGTAAGGTGCAAAGCCAGATTGCGCAGCACAGCAGTGTCACCGCGGTAGCCAGCCGTAGTCACGGTGGGGAGCGGTTGGAAGCCTATCTGGATGCGGTTGCTGCGGAATTTGGCGGCCTGGAGCGCAAGCCAATGGGCAGCTCCCTCAAGCTGTGTACGTTGGCAGAAGGCGAAGCCGATCTGTATCCGCGGTTGGGGCCCACGTCTGAGTGGGATATTGCGGCGGCAGATGCTGTTCTTGCGGCTGCCGGCGGCGTTGTCCTGACGTTTGACGGTAAGCCCCTGCAATACAACACCAAAGATTCCTTGCTGAACCCTGAGTTTTTGGCCCTCGGTGATGCCAGCTTCGACTGGATGAGCAGGTTGCCGGAGTATCAGGCGCCGGAATAGGTAGAGTAGGGGGGGGTGGCCTCAACTAGCCGGGCTATATGACTGTGCGATCGCCCTGCCGAGGAGAATTACACTGTATATACATACAGTCCCGGCTAGTGAGGGGTCCAATATAGCGCCTCTCATTAGCGAAAAAAAGCGACTTTATGTGAGTGAAATTCGGCTCTGTAGAAATTCCGAATGACATCAACACGTTAGCCGTTTGCCGGTTCTGAGGTTCCATATTTCTTTCACTTTTAGGTGCGAGCTAACAATTGTACAGCTCGCTAATCTGCGCTCCGGGCTGGTCGCTCCGAGGCGCAACTAAAGCGCGCGGCGTAGATAGCTGAGCAGTTACATTGCCCAAACAAAGCGACTACCTAGTCTGATTGAAGCAAGAATCTTTACGGGTAAGACTTTGGACCTGCTAATTGCGAGAGTCCAAATGTCAGATATCAACGAGCGCCAGCCCTCTGCGACCGAATCCCGGCATCAGACCCTTGCGTATCTGAGTCGCTACCTGTTCTGGCTGGTCATGGCGCTTTTGTTGGCAGGTTTTAGCCTGGTGGTGTGAGCGAGTCGGTTTCCGCGGCGGCTGAGCTTGCTACAGAACCAGCAGACCCCATGGCTGCGTCTTGCTCAAACTCCTGACAGGATTCGATCGCATTGAGGTCGGCGAAATTTGTGTCAAATTCCTTGTTAATCAACCATTTACACGCCTGGTTCCAGCCATCGAAGAGTTCGGCTTGATCCAGTGTGCAACTGAACCAGAACGCCTTGGCGCAGACGGTTTCTTCCCAATCCGGGTTAACCACAATGGCCACATGAGCGGCTAGTTGTGGTTGGTAGTCTTTGCGTATTAGTGCCTCAAACTCATCCAGCTCCTCACAGGTTCCGCGTGGCATGGCCGTACGGAGGTCGATTAGCTGTGGGAGTTTTGGATCAAACAACTTGTCTGCCAACAGGCTACCGATACAAGCCCTGGCGTCAGCACTGGTGACGTCCTCGGTGGCGGTTAACGTGATTAGCTCGTCACGTTCGTTGATGTGATATTCCATTGGCATACCTCAAAGATTACTTAATTCGCCCGCCTCTCACTGTGCATTGGGTGGCACTATTGGTTATTTACCGGGCAACTTGCCTAGCAGAGGAGAACCGATCTGGGAGCCTATACACAGTGGCTGACCGAGCCCTGGCCGGAGAGGCTTGAGCAGCTTGCTTCTGTGCTTGCCGCGCATTCGAGCGATTCCGAATCACACCGTCAGCTTGCCCCTGAGGTCATCGCGGCCCTGACTCGACAAGGCGCCTGCAACCTGTTCCTGCCGCGCTCTCTGGGTGGCGAGGAAGTGGATCCAGTGAGTTGTGCGCTCATTACCGAGGAACTAGCTCGTCATGACACGGCCGCTGCCTGGTTTGTCATGGTCGCTAATTCCCCACGCCTCATGGCCGCAAGTTGGCCACAAGCACTGGTTGAATCTCTGTGGCTTAACACCCCACACAGGCTGGTAGCTGCGAGCGGTCACAGCGTTTTGCACGGCGAAGATTGTGGTGATGACCAGCTCAGAATTAGCGGCAGGGTGGGGTTCTCTAGCGGTTGTCACTTTGCAGATTACATAGCGGCACCAACGCTTGTGGGTGAAGAGCGTTTGATGGCGCTGATTCCGGCTAAAGAGTGCAGGATCGAGGACGATTGGGATGTGCTGGGAATGCGCGGTACGGGCAGTAACTCAGTGTTAGTCGACTCTGTCGTTATTCCCCGCGCTAGCACTGCTGAAATCGCTGTGCAGCTTAACGTCGCAAATTCTTACTACGATAGCCCGTTGTATCGCTGCCCGGGTCGGGTGTTGTTTGCCACCTACGTACCCATCTCGCTTGCTGTCGCGGGCCAGGCGCTGGATGCGCTAAACGAGTTGGCGCAAACCAAAACGCCTGCAGCAGCCAATGGCCTGTTGCGTGAACGACAGATAGCGCAGCTCAAGTTTGGCAAAGCGCTGGCAAACCTGCGCGCTGCCCGGGGTTATTTCCTTGATGCGTTGCGAGAGGCCTGGGAACGAGCGGTGCGAGGAGAAACTGCAAGTGATGCTCAGCGCGCGGACCTTTACCTGGCCGGTACGCATGGCGTTCAAGCCTCGGCTGAGACGGTCCGTCTGGTTGCGGACGCAGCTGGTACCTCGGTGATCTATGAGCAGGGTAAGCTAGCCCGACTTGTTCGCGACATGGAAGTATTACGGCATCACGGTTTTGCCAGTGAAAATCGCTATGCAAGCGTTGCCCAGCAAATGTGGGGTGCACCCCTCGATTATCCACTGCTGCTTAGATAGGGCAGCGCGAACGCGAAAAAGAAAGTCAAAAAATAGTAAGTGGTTAGCTGCGGGGAAAGTGGCGTTGGCAGATGCCGATGAAACGCTTGGCACCCTCGCTCAGAGGTGCGTCCGTTTTGTAGCACAGACCTACCTCACGTTCGATTAACGAGATGTCTAGTCCGCTGATAGGTTTGAAGCCGTTGAGTTCGTTCAGTAGATGATTCGATATGTAGATGATTCCTTTGCCAGACTTGGCGAGAGCCAGGCGCAGTTCCAGATTGGAGATTTCCCAGACCACAGAAAACTGGTTGCGCAGACGCTCCAGTCCGCCGCGTTTCTCTGCGTCATCCAGATAGGATGTAAGCAGTGGCACTTGAGCGATTAGCTCTGACAATTGCGAACCTTCAGTGTTTAGCAGATCACTGGCCATGGGGTGGAGCTCGTGAACAACAAGTGTTCGTTGTTCTGAAAAAAACGGCAGGCTGGTGAAATGACCAGGCATCCGGTGCAGAAAGGGGCCAAATCCAAGCTCCCAGCGACCGTCGTCTACCCCGTATATGATTTCCCGGCTGGGCGTGACATCCAGCTTCAGGCGAGTGAGCGGGTAGAGCTCGCAAAATTCAAGTAGAAGTTTGTGTCCGTGAATACGGTTAACCATGCTGTTCATGGCGAGGTTAAGTGTTGAGAGAGCGCCGGATTGCAACGACGCAAGATCATCTATGGTTGCTGCTTCCTCGGTGATCACGGTGCGAGCGAACTTCATAAATCGCAAGCCGGCCTCGGTAAGCTCGGGTGTTTTATTTCTCAGAAGCAATACAGCGCCAAGTTTGTGTTCCAGTCGCGCCACCGTCTGACTGACCGCCGATTGTGACAGGTGCAGCTGTTCCGCTGCGCGGGAAAACCCCCGCGCCTCCATAACGGCGGCAAATACGCGGATCTCCTGGCGCTCGATTTGCGGCACGGTCCGATCGGGTATGTCGTTTGAGTTGGTCAATTTAGGTCGGCTAATTTGAGTCAGCTAATTTATGTCGGTTAAGGGATGACTTTCTCACTCGAAGAATAGAGGTGCTGTTGCCTATTAGTTTAGCGCACGCCGGTGAAAATCGGGTTCACCCTGGCTTATAGAGCAATAAGCAGGCAGCGATGGCAGGCCGATCGTTGACCCGCCAGGCTAAGAGTGACGCTATAGATCACAAAGGAGCGAAAAATGCAGGCGGATGTTGCAAAGGTAAATACAGGGCTTGAAGGGGTTGTTGTTGCTGCGAGCGCGATAAGCCATGTTGATGGTGAAGCTGGCGATCTTAGCTATCGCGGAACATCGATTCATCGTTGGGTAGAACAAGAGTTTGCGGCGGTAGCCGGCGCGGTGTTGGACTGGAATTCTCTGGGCCTGGAAAAAGATCTGGCAGCGCGCCTGTATGACCTTGGCAAACTATCAGATCGGGAAACCCAGCTCCTGCTTGAGAACTCCGAGCGCCACCCAATGGCTGTGCTGCAGGGTTTGGTGCCGCTGCTTGCTTTCGAACTTGCACAGGAATCAAAGCAGCTTGAAGACGTGCTTCTTGGGATTACCGTCGCTGCGCGCTTGCCGCATGCTGTGGCAACGCTGATTGCAGGGGAAGCCGTTACCTACCCGGCAGAACCTGACTATTCAACGCGCTTTCTGAAGATGCTTGGTCATGACAAACCAACCGCCGGGCAACGTCGTGCACTGTCGGTCACGCAGATTTTGCAGTTAGAACATAGCCTCAATGCCGGTACATTTGCGGCTCGAGTCACAGCCAGCACCCAGGCATCAATGCCCGCTGCAATCAGCTCGGCTCTGGGTGCACTCTCGGGTGTTTTGCATGGCGGAGCTGATCAAGCGGCAATGGAAATGGCGGACGAAGTGGGCGATCCGGGGAACGCTGCCGCGTTTGTTGATGAATTGCTCGCGCGGGGTCAAAAGTTGATGGGCATGGGACATCGTGAATACAAGGTTATGGACCCTCGTGCGGTTTACGTGAAGAAGCTGGCAGCAGAACTCGCTCAGGGATCAAAACATGAAAAAACCTATGCCACCCTGTGCGCCGTAGAAGACGCTTTTGCTGGCGAGATGGCCGCTCGCAATAAGCCGATACACCCCAACCTGGAATTCTATAAAGGACTGGTCTATCGGGCGCTTGGTGTGCCTGATCGAGCGTTTACCGCTGCCTTTGCGATGGCGCGAGTGTTTGGTTATATCGCCCATGTGCTGGAGAGTCGCGTTGATGGGCGAATCATCCGTCCGGCTGCGTTATATACGGGCACGCCCTAAGTACATCTCTGGCCTCAGCGGCTACAATGGTCACCACTTCGGATGATTGAGGTGTGATCTGTGACCGAATCGGTTCGACTAGCCAGTGCCATTGTATTGGCCTTGGGCATAGCAGCGGGCGGCTATTTTGCGGGTGAAGGCCTGCTCAAGGCCCGCCAACTTGATCGTAGTGTTACGGTTAAGGGGCTTGCCGAACAGGAACACCCGGCAGACATAGCGATCTGGCCCATTCGCTTTGTACGTCCCGGCAATAACCTTGAAGCACTTGTGATTGCGCTGGAAGATGATGCAAAGCGTGTTGTGACGTTCCTTGTCGAGGACGGTTTTGAGCGCGATGAGCTTACTGTTAACCCTCCGGCGATCGTTGACAAGCAAGCCAACAGCTATGGCGGTTCTGATTCCAGATTTCGTTACGCGGCCACTGGCTTGGTGACGGTGTACAGCAAAAAAGTGGAAGCGGTTCGAAAAGCTCAGAGTGCTTTGAGTGAGCTGGGTAAACAGGGCATAACGATCAATGCCGACGAGTATCAATCGCGGGCAGAATATATTTTCACCGGACTCAATAAAGTCAAACCGGATATGGTTGAAGAGGCAACCCGCAACGCGCGCACGGTGGCGGAAAAGTTCGCGGCAGACTCTGCAAGCACTCTGGGTAAAATCAAGAATGCACGGCAGGGGCAGTTCAGCATTGTTGATCGCGACAGCAATACACCCCATATAAAGAAAGTGCGTATTGTTTCCACTTTAGAATATTACCTGGCTGACTAATGACACAAGAAACAAACTCTAGCCTGTCGCCCATTCCGGAACCGGATGGCGCGCGTCCTATTGGTGGCCATGCTCATCTGCTCGATCTGGATGAGCCTATTGAATCTATGGGCCGGATGGCGACTGAACTTGGACCTATCTATAAGCTCAGATTTCCCGGTGGAGCCGAACTGGTTGTTGTATCCAGTCAGGAACTCATTGAAGAGCTGTGCGACGAAGCCCGGTTTGACAAGATGGTAAGTGGCGCACTTTACAAGATCCGCGATTTCGCTTACGACGGTCTGTTCACGGCACATACTTCAGAAGACAACTGGAAAAAAGCACACCAGCTGCTTTTACCTGCGTTTTCTATGGGCTCGATGCAAGACTATTTCCCCATGATGCTTGATGTCACTCAGCAGCTTTGTGATCGCTGGGAGCGACTCAATAACAGCGATGAAGTGGACGTGCCTGATGAGATGGTTCGTCTGACGCTCGAAGTGATTGGATTGTGCGGTTTTGATTATCGCTTTGACTCCTTTGGCCGCGAGCAGGCGCACCCCTTTGTTGCTGCGATGGGTATGTGTTTGGGTGAAGCCATGGCGCGCAGTGTGCGGTTGCCTCTGTTTACCAAGTTGGCATTGGGTCGCAACAAAGATTATGAAGACGGCATCGAATATATGAATTCGGTGGTTGATACTGTGATCAAAGAACGCAAGGAAACCGGCCGGATCGGCGAAGTCGGAGATCTGCTTGACCTGATGCTGCAAAGCCAGAGTGATCCGGCCACCGGGCTCACTGATGAGAACATTCGTTATCAGATCATTACGTTCCTGATTGCCGGCCACGAGACAACCAGCGGATTGCTGGCGTTCACGATAAATAATTTGCTGAAACATCCTGCGGTAATGACTCGAGCCAGGGCGGAAGTCGACAGAGTGTTGGGGCATGATCTTTCAAAAGCACCAACCCTGCGGGAAGTATCCGGGCTTTCTTATGTGCGCCAGATACTCAACGAATCGCTGCGGCTGCACCCAACAGCGCCGGCGATGCAACTCACGCCCTATGAAGACACCGTGATTGGTGGTCGCTACGCTGTCAAAAAGCGTTATCCCATTCTGGCGCTAACCACACAACTGCATCGTGACCCGAAGGTGTGGGGTGAGAATGCTCACCTGTTTAATCCGGAGAATTTCACGCCAGCTAAAGAGAAAGAGCGCCCACCCCATTCCTACAAACCATTTGGCAATGGGCAGCGGGCCTGTATTGGCAGTCAGTTTGCGCTCCAGGAATCGACCCTGGTGATTGGCATGATGCTGCAGCGGTTCAATCTCATTGATCACACCAATTACCAATTGAAGGTGAAAGAAACTCTGACCTTCAAGCCCGATAACTTCCGACTGCAAGTCCGTAAGCGAACCGCAGCTGACCGAGAAGAGGTACTGGAGCAAACAGATCGGCAGGTCAGTGAAGCCACAGATTCATCGCTTGCGCTGCGTTCTGAGCACGCTACCCCGCTTACGGTCTTGTATGGCTCAAACATGGGTTCAGCGCGGCAGATCGCTCAGCGCCTGGCTGAAGAAGGCAATGAGCAAGGCTATGCGGTGACATTGAAAACGCTGGATGAAGCCGTTGGGGAGTTGCCTGACAGTGGTGCGATGCTTGTGGTCTGTGCATCCTATAATGGACAACCGCCAGACAATGCGTCGTCGTTCTTTGGCTGGCTTGAAAACCAGGCGACTGCTCTTGAAGAGGGTGGCTCAAAAATTCTCTCCAGTGAATTGCAGTTTGCGGTGCTTGGTGTCGGTAACAAAGACTGGGCAACTACCTATCAACAAGTACCGCGCTTGCTTGATGAGTGGTTTGCAAAACTGGGTGCCACGCGTTTGCTTGAGCGTGGCGAAGCCGACGCACGAAGCGATTTCTTTGGCCAGGTAGATGACTATCTCCCTGCTGCCTGGCTTGCCAGCGCGCGCCACTTTGAATTACTTGATGCAAGTGGCGGTTCTACTGCAACGCGGCAGTCCAACCATCGATATCGGGTAGATGAACTGCACAAGCAGAGCACACCAGAAGTGCGCTTTCCCGACATGCAGCCGTTTGAAGTGATAGAGAATCGGAATCTTGCTGTCGCTAGTGTTGATTTTGGCGAGGCCAAACACCATCTGAGTCTCCGGTTGCCAGAGGGGGTCACCTACAAAACGGGCGATCATCTGCTTGTCATGCCGCGCAACCAGCCGTCGCTTGTTCAGCGCGTGGTCAGTCGCTTTGGTTTTGATCCCGAGCAGCAGATTGCAGTGATGCGCAATAGCCAGGGTGACGACCCGCTGCCGATTGGTGAGGAAATGAGCGTAGCCGAGTTGCTTACGCACTATGTTGAGCTGCAAGATCCGATGTCTCTGCGAATTCTCAAACGGCTGATCGAGTTTATTCACTGCCCCAATCGCAGTGCAGAAGCGCAGAAGTTGGCTGATGACAGTGAGAGATTTGAAGCAGAAATTGCGCAACCAAAGGTTAGCCTTCTGCAATACCTTGAAACTGCTCCAGAATGTGAGCTGCCTTTTGAGCTGTTTCTTGAGTTTGTTGCGCCCATGCGACCGCGTTACTACTCAATCTCTTCCAGTGGCCTGGTGGAGCCACGTAGTGTTGATCTGACCATTAGTGTCTTGCGAACAAGCCCTTCAGACGTGGCATCGGATACTTCATCGACGCCTGTATTTGAAGGGGCATGCTCGCTCTACCTGTCTCAGCGTGATACCGGTCGCCGAGTAACTGCCAGAGTGCGCTCGGTTGATTCGCATTTTCTCCCGCCGACTGATCTGTCTACGCCAATCATTATGATTGGTCCTGGAACCGGGGTTGCTCCTTTTCGTGGTTTCCTTCAAGACCGAATGTGGCACAAACAGAACGGCGTCGACGAGCTTGGTCCGGCGATGTTGTTTTTTGGTTGCAGGCATCCAGATGCGGATTACATGTATCGCGACGAAATGGAACGTGCGCATGCTGACGATCTGGTTGAGCTGTCTGTGGCCTATTCGCGGCTGGGCGACGCAGCTGTGCCTGCCGCCGACTATCATCAAACCAAAGGCTATGTGCAGCATGCTATCGAACTATGCGGAGAGCGGGTTTGGGAGCTGATTTCTTCGGGTGCAATTATTTATATCTGTGGCGATGCCGCCAACATGTTGCCTGATGTGAAAGAGGCGCTTACTAAGCTTGCCCAGCGTTTTGATCCGCAAATTTCTGATCAGGCCGAGGCAACCCAGCATAGCCAGGCGCAGGATTGGCTCGCTCAGCTTGAGCGTGAATCAAGATTTCTGGTAGACGCCTGGGCGTAATCGCGGTTGGTGGCTTCGAGGCTTGTACATTCCATGGAATATATATACATTCCATGGAATGATAATGCCTTTGGAGAATCTGATATGAAATCAGCCGCCCCCTTTTCTGCAACTGTTTTGCTGTGTCTGCTGTCAGCGTGCTCAGGCCCTCTTGGCCCAATTCCTGGGGGACTTCTCTCGGGACAAACAAGCGTAACCCCAGGCAGCTGGGATTTTGCTGTTGATGCTGATCAAATCCAGTTGGAGACCATTGATGAATCCGGTGATGCCTATTCTGTAAATGTCTGGTCGGGCGTTGTCGACGGCCGCCTGTTCATTCCAACCTCTCTGGTTCGTGGCGCAGAGAACCCCGATGACCGGGGCTGGGTGAAAAACGCTGTCAGTAACGATTCTGCGCGGGTCCGAATCGGCGAGAAAGTCTATGCCGGTCAGCTATCCAGAGTGATGGAGGCAGAACTTACCCAGCGGGTTAAAAACGCTCTTATGCAGAAATACGATACCAAAGCCGATGCTCGCAGCGCTGGCGCCTGGATCTTTGAAGTACAAAAAAGATCCAATGGCTAATAGAACTCCCAGAACAAAAGAAGAAGAAATATTGATCTGGGCGGGGGTTGTCACGCAACTAAATCGCACCAGGGCAAATCAGCTTCTGGCCGGATCAGAGGTTCCCTACCCGCTGTTTGTGCTGCTGCGTCACTTTTCACATGACATCGCGCGGGAGTGGAGCATCACCAGCCTTACGGCAGCTTTCGAAACGGGCCAGTCAGGAATGACAAAGAAAGTTCAAAAACTGCTGGCTCTTGGACTTATCGATTCCAGAGCAGATGACCAGGATGGCAGAAAAAAGTGGTTCTCTATCAACGCCTCCGGCCTGCGCCAACTCAAGGCAATGAATAAGCGGTTGTTACAGGATCAGAAAAGCCACTTTAAGGGTTGGAAGCCTGGAGAAATTGACGACCTTCACGCATCACTCTATCGACTCAAGTGCTATCTGGATGACAATCGCCGTTCCGACCAAACCCCGGATGTTGAGGGCGTGTAGCAAGAACGGGAGATAACATTGACGGCAACCGCGCTTCAACTCGCGATGCGATTGAGCGTTTTTCTAACCTCAGCTCCGAGTACGGCCTGGGTATAGGGCTTGCTGACAAAGGCAGCCACGCCTTCAGCGAGGCCTGTCTGAATCTGTTCGCTTTTGGAAAACCCGCTAACGATGATGCAAGGCAGATTTGGGAAACAGCTCTGCAAGGTTCGATACACATCAACGCCATCAGGCCCATCGCCCAGAGCCATATCTATAATCACCAGAGAAAACTGGGTTGTGACCTCCTTACACAGTTCCAGCGCCTCGGCGCCGCTCTCTGCAGTCTGTACTTGATATCCCAGCGCACCCAGTAGCCGCATCGCCAGCTGACGCTGGGACGGTAAGTCATCGATCACAAGGATGTGTTCATCGCCGCGGCAGTCCCACACGGATGCTTCGGTTTCATTGGCCTGGCCGTCAGCCACTGGCACGCGAACGGTAAATGAGCTTCCCCCGCCTTCCACAGGTGAGACCTCAATCGATCCACTCATGTCCTGAACCACAGCGTAGACCATGGCTAGCCCCAACCCGGTGCCGGTTGCGGTACCAATTTTCCTGGAGAAGAAAGGATCAAATATTCGACTTCTGTCCGCTTCGGGTATGCCTACCCCGGTGTCAGTGACCTCTATAACCAGGCAGTGTTCGTCGATTGTCTCTTCAAACCCGGGTGTGAGTTTGTTGTGGGATTCCATTCGAGTTGAAACCAAAACCTTGCCGGGGCCTTCAATTGCCTCGAAGGCGTTTTTAGTCAGATTGAGAAGCACGCGATGGAAGTGTGCTTCTGAGCCTAAGGTCGCCGGTAACTGCTCCTCAAGCGAAAGTTCCAGTTCAACGTCGGGATAGGCCGACCTCAGTTCGGTCACCGCTGCTGACCTTGAAAAATCAGCGACACATTTCTCAATATGAATTGGCGTCGCCTGATAGTCCCCCCTGCGTGCCATGGTCAACAAGTCACCTATAAGGGCGATGGCTCGATCTGAGGAACGCTCCATTTCATCCAGGTAAGAGATGACTTTGGTGTTTTCGACTTCTTTGCGGATGAGTGATGGGTACCCGACCAAGGGCCCGAGAATATTGTTCAGGTCGTGAGCGATACCGCCAGCCATTGTGCCCAGCGATTCCAGCCGCTCATAGTGGTGAATCTGTTCTTGCAGTTCTTTGCTGTGTGCTTCCGCCATCACTCTTTTGGTGATGTTTACGCTGACTCCCAGAAGATGGTTGCAGAAGCCGTTGTTTTCGATAAGTGGCCGTTTGATCGTTTGCAGCCATACTGATTCTCCGTTCGGTGATGTGACCTTTTCTTCGGGAATAATCAGGTCTTCCCGGTTGTCCATCACCTTTAGATCATCTTCTAAAAAGTGTTCGATTTCGTTGATGTGGGGATTAAAGTCGGCGTCTGTTTTACCAAGAAGATCTTCGACGCTACAACTGTAGACATCTGCCAGAGCTTTGTTGGCAAAGACAAAGCGACCTTGCCGGTCCTTCACGAAGACCAGGGTTGGATTAACGTCAAAAAGCAGCCGCAGCAGATCAGGGTTGTCGAACATCCCGCCGAAATTGCTGCTGTCGATTGACGTCATTGTGCTGATCTCTTTCTGCTCTTCCAAAGCGGTAGTGGGATCGCAAAACTACAGCATCCCTGCGTACAGAATGGTTCCACCCAGGGTTAGACCCGCTACGAGAAACAAAACAAAGCAATAGCCCATGATATCGCGCATATGCAGCCCGGCGATAGCCAACAGTGGAATGGTCCAAAACGGCTGGATCAGATTTGTCCACTGATCACCGTAAGCGATGCCCATTACAATGATGCTTGGGTCGGTGCCGAGAGTTTTTGCCGCTTCCAAAAATGCGGGTCCTTGAACTGCCCATTGGCCACCGCCGGAGGGGACAAACAAATTCACCAGCCCGCCAGCAAGGAAGGCCCAGAAACCCAGGGTTTCTGCAGTGGCTACCTGGGTAAAGCCGTGCGCCATCACCTGTACCAGCCCCGTGCCCGCCATAAGGCCCATTATTCCCGCGTAGAACGGATATTGAATTAATACTGCCCCAACCGTTTTCCCGGCATTCAGCACCAGCTCGACGTAGTGTGCAGGGGAGCGAGTGAGCAGCAGTCCGAAGGCCAGAAAACTCCAGTTAACGATATCAAGGGTTAGTGCAAACCCTTCGCGCGTAAAATAGTTGGCCAGGTAAAGAATTAGCAATGCGCCAAACGCCAGGGTCAGAGCGCGCTGATTGTCGATACGTTTTGCCAGTGTCAGCTCTTCTTCGATAACTTTCTGTGGCTGAGGCTCTGGCGGTAGAGCACTCGCGAGGGGTCGCAGATCACTGGTGGGATGTAACCGTGGACAGATGATCACAAGTCCGCCTACCGTCAGCACAATGCCAAGCAGATTCCAGTGAGAGAACAGGGTTTCGGTCACAGGCAAGATGCCAGTGTAGCTTTCCATGGCGTGACCGGGGGTGGCAACAAACAGTGGCGCGCTGCCGCTATAACCCATGTGCCAGGTTGCCAGCCCACAGTACGCGCCGGCAACGAGCAATGGGTAGTGCACACTGAGCCCACGTTTTTGCGCTTGTTCTGCCACCGCCTTTGCAATGAGCGCACCCGCTACCAGGCCAAAGGACCAGGCAAGCAGGCTGGCTACGCAAGAGATTAGAACCACCAGGCTGTAGCAGGCACTCACTGTTTTAGGAAGCTGGGCAAGGCGAGACAGGCCGTTATGTACGGCGTCGGTATGGGCTAATGCGTGAGCCGTGATCAGGGTCAGGGCGATCTGTGCCATGAAAGCAAGTAGACCACTCAAACCTTCGCCCCATGCCAACAGCGCATCCCCTGCGGATGCGTCTGTAAGTGTGATCGCCAACATGAAGGCGACACCCGTTAGTACGATTAGAAAAACGAATGGATCGGGATAATATCGTTCAACAAAAACTACAAAGGGTTTGCTCAGGCCCTGAGCCAGGCGAGTAAATACACCGGTTTGCGGCATGACTGAAGACCCAAACGAAAGAACTCAAACCGTACATTATGCGGGACTAGTGTGCATCAGTAGCGGTATCACAATGGAGGTCGATCTCGCCGCGCAGGGCGATTTCTTCGTTGTCTATTCGTTGCGATTGGCTCACCGGATAGCCGCGTCGCTTACGCAATCTTATCTGCGCCAAGCCCTGGTTTGCCTGCTTACATCGTTCTTCTGCTATTGCGGATTGAGCCAATCGGCGCTTTTTCTTGGCTAACGAATTCTTCTTTGCATTACCTCTTGCCTTGCTGAGCCGGTCGTCCAGTGCATGCAACCGTTGTTGCTCTTCTACACTAATAGGCACGCTCTGAATTAACGAATGCTCGATGCGCAGTCGATGTGAC
Source organism: uncultured Pseudomonadales bacterium (assembly GCA_964634815.1). Taxonomy (GTDB): domain Bacteria; phylum Pseudomonadota; class Gammaproteobacteria; order Pseudomonadales; family Azotimanducaceae; genus JALZVT01. The sequence continues at coordinate 157,486 of CAZWMD010000001.1, forward strand.
ACACTCTTCTTGCAGGGCGCATCGGCAAAGCGCACCACGCCGTTTATATCGATACAACGGTATACCGTTGTGCCGTTTGGTGGTGTTTGAGCCTCTGCACCCTGTACAACGCGGAGTGCGACAATTACAAATGGAATTACGGTTCTAAAACCAGGCATGGCCACTACCCTGAGACGAGGTTTGACGGAAGGCCTCAGGATGCACAAGCAGGCTTGCTTGCTGCAGCGGATTTTTGCCCCGTGTCGCGTGCGCCTTAAGCGTCAGCCGCTGCAAACTCGAGCATTTCGAGTACAGCACGCTCGTAGCTTGATTGGTCGGCTTCTTCCCGCTCTTCATCAGACCTGCTGAGCAAGGCATCTTTCATGGCTTTGGCAGCAGCAGGATAACCATAGATATCAACTAGCGGATAACACCTGACCCCAATACTGAACACAACATGATGTTCATCCAGACGTTTCAACATTTGGGTTTCGCTGCGCACGACAAGAGCTTCTGCCTCGGTTCGTGTACCAATTTGTTTGCGATCTTCGTACTTTGGTTGAAAAAGTGTGTCGTCACTGTGAATGAACCAGTTGCTCCGCACAAAAACTCGTTCCGCGGGTAGCTTATTGAAAAAGTCTCTCATGCGCGGCCCCAGCGCTCTGTTAAGCCCTTCCACCTCCTGATGAATTTCCTCCAGGGGCTTTCCTATCTTTTCTGCTAACAACCAATGTGATGGTGCGCAAACGCAGGCCGCGACCAAACGGTACTCGCCCTGATCTTTTTGCATCAGGCACAGATCTTCAGGAACGCGCAATGCACTGGTTACCAGTGAAAGCGCGCCCTTCTCACTAACCGGGTCCATCCAGTCAGTTAACCCCTTGGGGCAGGGAGCAACAGGCAACGCCTCGGCAAGCAGTGCTTGTGCGCGCTCTGATTCCGGCAGGGCCTGGACAACCTCCGAGAACCTGTTACGTAGTAGAGCAAGCTTGGCGCTTTGTTCGGAAGCAGTGATTTGTTTGTCGCAAAATTCATCTACCGGCAGGGGCCCAAGACCCATCTGATAACCCCCTTTGCCGTTAGCCCAGGGTGGGTCTGTCCAAAATTCGTCACTCATCAGGGAGCCAACGCGTCTCGCAACGCGGCTGTTGCTGCGCGGATCGCACTACGGCTCGCGGGTACGGTGTCCCACATACCAAAAAAGCCGTGAATCAATCCCGGGTATCGAGTTTGGGTGACCTGAACGCCAGCACTACGCAGTGCATTTGCATAGGCTTCGCCTTCATCACGCAACGGGTCGTATTCTGCCGTCATCACCAGTGCAGGAGGTAGGGCGACTAGCGAGTCTGCTCGCAGCGGCGAGGCATAGGCGTGTAAGCGATCCTGTTCGTTGGGCACATACAGATCCCAGAACCATTGCATCGACTTTTTGGTCAGCAAGTACCCCTCGGCGTTGTCTCGGTAGGAGGCAGTGTCAAAACGTGCATCGGTCACCGGATAAACCAGCAGCTGAAAGCGGATGGTTGGCCAGGCCTCGTCTCGTGCCTTTAAGGCTACCGCCGCGGCCAGGTTTCCACCGGCGCTGTCGCCACCAACGGCGATTCGCAGGGGGTCGATGTCGAGCAGGGGAGCGTTGTTGGCGACCCAGGTTGTTGCGTTGTAGCAATCATTAAAGGGTCCCGGGAATCTGGTCTCTGGAGATAACCGGTAGGCAACAGCGATTACCGTGATGCCCGCGCCGCCAGCGAGCCGCCGGCAAATGGCGTCGTGGCTATCGAGATCACCCAACACCCAACCACCGCCATGAAAGTAGACCAGGGCGCCTTTGTTGCTCGGCACCAGAGGTTTGTAGATGCGAATGGGTATTTCACCCGCGTAGTCGTCCTTAGTCTGCGAGGTGCTACTTGGAATGTTCCGGTCGGTAACGCTTGCCACGGGTACCGGTTCTAGATTGTCGTCTTCAGGCGGCGGAGTGAACGACAGCTTGCGGGCTTCCTGCGGACTAAGTGTGCTTAGATCAGGTGCGCCCAGCGCGTTAAGCTGGGCCAGTAAATTTGCTGTGTCCTTATCTAGTGGCATAGAGGCTCAATTAAAACGATAAACATTAGGCGTGACATCATGCCTCAAGGAGACCCGATGAGCGAAGCGGATCGAAAGCGTTGGAACGAGCGCTATAAGGCTGGTGCTTATGGGCAGCGAGCCCATCCGTCAGCACTGCTTGCGACTATGGTTGAGCAGTGGCTGCCTGTTCGCGGTGGAGCGCGAGCGCTTGATCTGGCCTGTGGTGCTGGGCGCAATGCCTTATACCTCGCCGAACAAGGTTATCAGGTTGATGCTGTGGATATTTCTTCAGCAGCGCTTGCTCAGGGCGCCCGACGTGCCGAGGCTGCCGGGCTTGATGTGTCCTGGCATGAACAGGATCTCGATCGACCGCAACTCGACTCAGGCTATGCACTCATTATTGTTGTGCGCTATGCCGATCTTGATCTGGTTAACCGTTTACCTGATCTGCTTGAGCCGGGCGGCAAGCTGTTGGTTGAGGCCCATTTAGGTGGCCCGTTGTTCACTGAGGCAGTCAATGAACTAGGTGAATGCCTGATTGGTGGACCGGGCAGTGAACGGTTCCGTTTGCCGCCGGGCAGTCTTCTTGATGCTGCCGCCGGGCTTGAAACTCTGTTTCACCAGGAAGCTCAGGTTACTGATCCGGACGGTGCTTTGATGGCGCTTGCGCAGTTTGTTGGGCAGGCACCTAACGCTTGAGTTGGTCGAGCCATTGGGTGGCCAGATCTGGCTGGTCAATGAACACACCCGTGGCGCCCAGCGCCCGCAGTTTCTCAAGTTCACCGCTGACAGTGCTGGCAATGGCACCGCGTAGCGGAGACAGGAAGTGAGCCTCACGGCGTACGGTATAGGGATGCAGTTCTAAACCTGCTGCGATAGCCGCTGGGGCGAGTAAGCGGGCGTCGTTTTTGCGAGGCCCCAGACCAGCCGCGTAGTCCTGGGCAATGACATCGATTGATGACGCCAAGCTTTCATAGCTTGGGTCGTCAAGAAAGGCCTGACTGAGTGGACCGTAAATCTGCTGGAAGCTGGTCGCTGCCTGTTTGTTAGTACCTGCCTCCTGCCGATGAAATTCAACATCAGGGATCGGCCGATCAAGCGCACTCACCAGCTGTACTAAAGGCGCGTCAAAATCTGCCTGGGGTAGTAGTTGGTGTTTTAATCGGCGCAGTGTGGCGACTTCGAAGCACTGAATAAACAGACGCTTTTGATTGGTAAACTGCCTGGCTTTAAGCACGTCTACCAACAGCTGTGCCGTATCGATCTGAATCGGCGGTCCCGCCGCGTGGCGCTTGCCATAGCGGAAGTGTGTTGGGTGTTTGAGTTCCGGATAGATACCCACGTGAGCGTTCTCTGGGCGACCAAGTAGCTCAAGAATTTCCGCAAGGCTGGGGATTCTTAATTCAGTAAAGTTTGTATTGTCGGGTCTTAGCTGTGGTATTCGTTCGCGGGCATAAAGGGTTTTGATTTCTGCAAGGGTAAAGTCCTCGCTAAACCAGCCTCCAAACTGGCGTCCGTCTATGTTCGCGACGCGCAGCAGATGAGCAAACTCGGCGCGTTGTGCAACGTCAGTTGTGGCTGAGATAACGATGGGGTTACCACCGGCGTCACGATCGATCCGACCATCGCGGAGTTGCACAACAGCAAGCGCGTTTTCATGGCGCGCAATCAGTACGCCGTCTTTTGTGGGTACCAGATCGGGCTCGATGAAGTCAGCACCCTGTTTTATGGCGAGCTCGTAGGCCGCGATGGTGTGTTCTGGCCGATAGCCACTCGCCCCGCGATGTGCAATCACCAGAAATTTGCCGGGATCTGTTGCGGGCATCGCCAATGGTTCTGACTCGGCCTGGCAGCCGGCAAGTATCCCGAAAAGTGCTGCAACAATGGTTTGGCGTCTGACTGACGCGAGACGACTCGTTATCATGTAGCCAGACTAATTCAAGCGACCATTCCGAGCTAGCGCGGGGCCCACTTGGTAGAGGTAAAAAAGCAATAAAAAAGCAAATAGAAGTGGTAGCAGCGGTGATAGAACGCCGCGGTCGCTGGCTTTTAGGACAGCGCCCTGTTGGCAAGGCTCACGCTGGCCTGTGGGAGTTCCCGGGCGGTAAGGTTGCAGCAACCGAAAGCCTGGCTGTTGCCTTGCAGCGCGAGTTGCTTGAGGAGCTGGCGCTTACTGGTGTGGTAGTGGGCGATCTGCTGGACACCCAATTGAGCCAGACCGTTCGTCTGCATTTCTTGTCAGTCACCACGCAGTCAGCACCAATTGCCCTTGAACACCAGTCATTGGGCTGGTTTAACCCCAAAGAAGCCCAACTTCTGGATTTGGCACCCATGGATAGGGCATTTTTACGCAGCTCTGCCGCACGCCTGTCTGGGTAGTATCCCGATCGCCTGGGCAGTTCTATACTTGGCGTCTAACAACCCTTTTGATAGATCCGAGGAAGCCCTCCATGTCCATTTCCAAAGAAGCTGATCGTATTCGCTGTGTCAATGATCGGGATCTGTCCGAACTCTTGTTAAACGATCGAACCGTGAAACGAGTGAACGATCAGATCACTCGGATGGAAGAAAAGACACCCAGTGGCGTTCGGCGCCGCTTGCTTGCGACCTCGGTTCGGCTCAGTCAGCGGATGGCCCCGGATCTGCACAAGATGGCCGATGACTGCATCGAGAAGTTGGGTATGGAAATTCCCCTTGAGCTTTATGTGTTTGCAAGCCCGCAATACAACGCCATGTGCTTCAAACCGCAAGATGGTCGGCTGTTTGTTATGTTTGCATCGAGCTTGCTGGAGGCGTTCTCAGAATCCGAATTACGCTTTGTGATGGGCCATGAGCTTGGGCATCACGTTTATCAGCATCACGACATTCCTATCGGTTACATATTGCGAGGTGACTCGCGACCTGACCCGCGCCTTGCGATGCAACTCTTCACCTGGTCGCGCTATGCGGAGATCTCTGCTGATCGTGCCGGCGCGCACTGCGCGCAAGACATGCACGGCGTGGCAAGTGCGCTGTTCAAGCTGGCCTCTGGCCTCACCTCCAAGACCATTCAATTCAACATGGATGACTTTCTGAAGCAGGTTGATGAAATGCAACTTGAAGACGATGAGCCCGGCCAGGGCGCGCCAAAGGAAGACTGGTTCTCCACACATCCGTTCAGCCCATTGCGCGTTCGCGCGCTTAAGCTGTTTGATGAATCGTCGTTCATGAAGAAAGGCGGCACCGAACCCGTTGATCTGGAAGTTGGTGTGACCGGCCTTATGAGTTTGATGGAGCCAAGTTACCTGGAAGGCAAAACCGAAACGGCCGAAGCCATGCGCCGGCTGTTGTTTGCGGGCGCTCTGGTGGTTGCCAACGCCCGGGACGGCATTGGCGAAGAAGAGATTGCGCTGTTTGAAAAGTTCTTCGGCAAAGGGGCGTTCTCCGATGGCCTGGATCTCGATGCGCTTGATCGCGACCTTGAAGAGCGGATTGACGCTGTCAAAGAAAGTGCAAGCACGCCCCAGGCGATGCAGGTAGTGCGTGATCTGTGCATGGTGGCGCGAGCCGAGGGTGAGGCCACCGATGAAGAAATCGAGGTGCTCGAGCGTGTCGCGGAAGGGCTGGGCATTGCCAAGAGTTTTGTTTGCACAAGCCTTGATGCGGATATGACGCCTGACTAGGGGCTTTCTCTTACTCTCAGCTCTCAGCTCTCAGCTCTCAGCTCTTAGTAAAGAATACTTTACACAGAGTAAAAAATAGCATACTTTCTGTCTGGCTTGGTAACCAGCCTGTGAGGTATAGCTATGTCTCTTACCCGCTCTGCACAAAAGCCATCCTTGGCACCCATTGCCGGATCAGATGAGACCACCCCGGGCTATCGCGAACGCAGTTTGTGGGCATCGCTTGGCGCGGTTGCGCTGGTCGATACGGTTTACTTTTTTATGGTGGTGAAGAGTTGGCTGGCCGATAACCCACTCGACGCACAAGGTCTGATTCGTCTCAGTGTTGGCATTGTTGTGCTGCTGCTGGTCATTGAAGCGGTGTTCTTGCTGGCCAACAGAGCCCGTCACGAGTTGATGGACGAACGTGACCAGCTCATTGCCGCCCAGTCTGCACGGCTTGCCTACGCTGTGTTTGTGGTGGGGGTTCTGTGCACGCTTGCCTTGTATCTACTAAATGCCGCTGGCCAACCAGAGCCCTTGTGGGGGCTTGAGCTCTTTGCCATACCGCACTTTGAGGTGCATCTAATATTGGCGGCATTGGTGAGTGCTGAGCTGACTCGTTATGGAACCTCCTTGCTGCGCTACCGGCGAGGCTATTGATTTGGGCCGCAGTAAGCCGACCTCACTCACCAACTGCATAAGAGCATTGCGCTTTGCCGCGGATGAGATGACTCAAGCTGAGCTTGCACGGCAAGTGGACGTGACCCGGCAAACCATTATCGCGATTGAAAAAGGCAAGTACGCGCCGTCACTGGAAGTGGCTTTTCGTATCGCCCATGTCTTCGGAAAAACTGTAGATCAGGTTTTCGAATATGACACTTCTGAGTCCTTAACTGATTCCTAAGTGAAACGAAGAGAGTTGAAACAAAGAGAGTTGCAATGAAAAATATTTATCTACTACTAACGATCGTCGGTACCCTGGTTCCCTATCTGTTCTTTTTTCAGTTCTTCGGTGACCACGGGGTTAACTTGCCGGCCTTTGTTGGTGGATTGTTTGCCAATGGTGCTGCCGGAGGCTTTTCTGCTGACCTACTCATCACCAGCCTTGTGTTCTGGATTTTCTTGTGGGAGCGCGGTGAACCCAGGCTATGGATGTATGTGCTGCTTAACCTGACCATTGGCATGTCGTGTGCGGTGCCGCTCTATTTGTATCTGAATTACGACAAACACCGCGCTACTTCAGCTTGAGTTCTCCCTCGGCCGAATCGATCCAGCGCTTCACATGTTCTCTTTTTGCCAGATCGAATCCGCCTTCGTGTGCGACACGGGTATAGGCCAACAGGCTAATATCCGCGATGCTGAATCCTGTGTCGCACCAATACTGCCGGGATGCCAGGTGCGTATTCATAAAATCGAGCGCTGACTCGCCTCGTTCCACTCGCCACTCGTCGCGCTCGGAAGCGGCCCGCCCGTTATAGAGCATATGAAACCGACACACCGCGATGTAGGGTTCGTGACTGTACTGTTCCCAGAATAAGGCCTCGTCGACCTTTGCTCGAGCGAAAGCGTCTGCTGGCAGCAGGGATGTGTCGTTTGCCAGATAGCGGATAATGGCGTTTGATTGGGCAAGGGCACGGCCATCATCAAAGGTAACTAATGGCACCTGTCCCTGAGGCCCTAGCGCGAGAAATTCAGGCGTCTTGCTCTCGCCCTGATTGATGTCGATATCTATCCATTCATAATTCAGTGCAAGATAGTCGGCCGTGTATTTCACTTTCAGACAGTTCCCGCTAATCATGTCGCCGAAAATTTTCACGTAGATACTGCTCCTTCATCAGGCTTGAGCGAATTAAGTTAGAATGCGCCCATGAGTGATCTTATCGATTTTGGCCGCCAGGTATTGAAACAGGAAGCTGCGGGAATTGCCGCTCTTTCACCCTTGCTCGATGAGAGCTTCGCTGATGCCGTACATCTTATGCTGAACTGTACTGGCCACGTGGTAGTTTCTGGGGTTGGCAAGCCATGGCTCATTGGCCAGAAAATCAGTGCAACCCTGGCCAGCACGGGTACCCCAAGCTTTGCTTTGCATCCAACCGACGCTGTTCATGGTGATCTTGGACGACTGCGCGAGTCGGATGTTTTGATCGCGCTCTCCAACAGTGGGGCGTCAGAAGAAATTGTCCGCCTGTTACCTATAGTGCAGCGCCTGGGCTGTAAGGTGATCGCGTTGACCTCGGTGCTTGATTCGCCCTTAGCCACAGCGGCAGACATTGTGCTTGATATGGGCAACACCGATGAAGCCTGTCCTCTGGGTATGGCACCCAGCGTATCGACTACCGTAATGCTTGCATTGGGCGATGCGCTCTCGCTCACCCTAATGCAGGCAAAGAACTTTGGTCCTGAAGAGTACGCGCGTTTTCATCCCGGGGGAGCACTGGGACGAAGCCTTATGCGGGTGCATGAAATTATGCTGCCGCTTGCGAACACGGCGGTAGTTAATATTGATGCGACAGTCGCTGATGCCCTGAATGCGATTACCGAGCACAGGGTGGGTGCCGCTTTTGTAGTCGAGCAAGGCCTATTGGTGGGTGTGTTCACCGACGGCGATTTGCGTCGTCATGTCAGTGATGCAAATCTCCTGAGTCAGCCGGTGCGTGAGGTTATGACGGTCGGCGGATACAACGTTTTGGAATCTGAGCTTGCCAGCACAGCAGTTCGGTTAATAGAAGATCACCGCATAGGTGAACTACCGGTGGTAGACGATGCGGGCAGATTGCGCGGTCAGGTAGCGCTTAAAGATCTGCTATCGATGCACTTTGTCTAGGCTCTATCTTCCATACCATATTCTTTGCCTGATACCTCGATGTCGATTAGCGCAGGCTTTCCTTCGGCGAGCAGTCTTTTTACACAGCTGCCAATCTGCTCAGGATCGCTGATGTGTTCCGCGTGCAAGCCATAGCCTTTGGCGATATCGGTGAAACCCAGTAAAGGATTGGTTAAATCCATATTGGGGTAGGGTTTGTTTGAGTTGGTATTGAAACGCGCGCGATAGATATCCATGTTGTGCTTGAGCACGCGATATTCACGATTGGACAGAATGACAAACAACACCGGCAGATTGTGGTGGGCCGCCGTCCACAAGGACTGAATGCTGTACATCGCAGAGCCGTCTCCAGACAGCGCAATGATCGGGCGCTCGGGTTGCGCAACAGCCACACCCAGTGCACCCGCGATGCCCTGGCCAATGCCACCACCGCGCCCGCCAAAGTAATCTCCCGGTTGGGTAAAGTTGAAAACCCGCGCAAGCTCGACGCTTGCCGTAATTGATTCATCGACCACACAGGCGTTGTCGGGCAGAGCCTTTGCAAGTTCATGCAACGCACGCGCCGGCGCCATGGGCGTTGAATCCCAGGCTTTTTCAAGGCTTGCGTCAGCCGCTTGCGCAGTGCTGTCCCGACGAGCAGCTATCTCAGTGTTGCGACTTGCCGCCTCTTGTCGATAGCTGCCGGGCAAACCCTGCAAGGCATCGACTGCCAGAGACAGGGTTTCAGCCAGGTCACCATACAAACCCAGATCAATGCGATAGTTTGTTGCAAGCTCGGCGCGCGTGTTTTCAATCTGCACACGCTTCGCACCATCGGGGAAGGGCGTGCCTTCATCAAACCAGACTTCTTCGAGCTGCACACCACCAATGAGAACCACAAGGTCATGGCGCTCCAGGGTGCGTCTTATTGAACCTGCCTCGAGGGGTAAGCGCCCGGCATATAAAGGATGGTTGTTGGGAAAAGCAAGCTGGGCACGGAGTGGCTCGTTGTACACAGGCGCGCCAAGTTGTTCTGCCAGTAACACTGTGGTGTGAAAGGCTCCGGATCGAGCGACTTCGTCGCCAGCAACTATTGCGGGCGCCTCAGCGCCGGCAAACAGTTCGCGCAATAAGTTGATGCCTTCGGCATCTGGTGTAACCGCGTCAAAAGCGTGCCCCATGGTGGTGGGTTCAATGGTGCTTTCTTGTTCCATAACATTGATTGGCAGGGCCACAAACACCGGACCGGCAGGAGCTTCGGTAGCGATCTTGAACGCGCGCTGCATGATTGGCGCGATCTCATCGGCACTTGAGGGTTCGACACTCCATTTGGTGACGGGGGCCGCCATGGAGACCAGGTCGTGGGATAGCAACGGCGATCGCATTCGCATACGGGTGTCTTGCTGACCTGCGGTAATCACCAAGGGAGAACGCGCCTTCATTGCGCCATATATGGCCCCGATGCCGTTACCGAGCCCGGGGGCAACATGAAGATTGACTACCGCTGGCTTATTGGCGGCCTGACTGTAAAAGCTTGCTGCTGAAACAGCCACGCCCTCGTGCAATGCAACCACGTAGTCGATATCCGGATAATCGATCAGGCTATCGAGTAGCGGGTTTTCGGTGGTTCCTGGATTACCAAAAATTTTCTCAACATCGTGCGCCCTGAGGCTTTCCATGAATAGTTGTCTGCCGCGCATCAACGTGCTCCCGAGGTTACTTTTGCGACCGTCACCAAGCGGGCCGCCTGCTGGGCGCGCATACCTTCGTAAAGCGCTTTGCGATCTACTGCACGTGCCTCGGTGGTGTTGTGCCCAAGCGCAAGTTCCTGGGCTAACCCCGGCTCAAAGCCAGGCCACTGTGGCAGACCATCGCCGTTAGGGTCTTTGAACTTTGCAAAGTTTGTCCAGTAGTCACCCATCTGGCTTGCAAGCTCATCATCGCGCTCGTCCTTTGGCCAGAAAGGTATGTAGCTGCTAAACACCGGTTGCAGTTCGAGTGCATGGGTTGCCCCTATAGTCTGTGAGTCAGACGCAGGAGCGCGCTCGAAGAAATACAGCCAGGTGGGGCTGCCTGTCGCATGGTGATGTTCCGCGGTGTAGAACGCATGGCGTCCAAACATGGCATCGCCAAGTAATCGAAAATGCGCGCCTTGCAGATCGGCCCTGCGCTCAACGGCGTATTCCCCGGCAAGCGATGGCAGATGCCTGTTCAGATAGTTGTCCCAGCCTTCTACGGTGTCTGGCGTAAGCTCTTCAACGCCGTCTATGGATACCGGAATCATATAGCCAAGCACGGTGCCCTCATCCGCATTGCTGCCCAGCATAAAGGGCACATGAGCCTGTTCGCCCGCTGCGAAGATTTCAGCCACCGTTTTTGGCAGGGCATAGCCGTCAACCTGGGGGTGGTAGGTTGCGGCCAGCTCCCGATCTTTGTTTTCAAGCAAGCGAATTTGCTCAACACTCAGCGCGCGCAGACCCGGCAGGGGATTTGTTGCATCTATGCCGGCCATAGCAGAAAAACGTCTGCCCGCCTCAACGCCTGAAAGTCCTTCGATGGCGTGGTGTACATGTTGCATCTGCTGGTTGCCGGTACCACTTTGGGCAATGGCGCCGTGCACCATGCCGCGTGTGAGTGGTGAGGCGAGTAACTGACCGACGGAATGGCCGCCAGCAGATTCACCAAAGATAGTGATGTTCTCGGGATCTCCGCCAAAGCTTGTGATGTTTTGTTTCACCCACCTCAGCGCTTCGATCTGATCGAGCATGCCGTAGTTGCCGGTGCTACCGTCAGGATCTTCCTGGGCCAGTTCGTTCAGTGCGAAGAAACCCCAGATCCCAAGACGATAGTTTATGGATACCTGCACGACACCGCGTGCAGCCAGAGCATTGGAATCGCTGAAGCCCTGATTGCCTGAGCCAGACCTGTGTCCGCCGCCATGGATCCAGAACATGACGGGCAATTTCTCGTCAGACTTGAGTGAAGGCGTGCGAACCGTAAGCGTTAGGCAGTCTTCGCTCATGGCCTCGCCGCCAACGAGGCCTGCAAAGGTGTCGAGGATAAACTTGCCAAACGACGAGAACCCGGCGCCTGCCAGCAAGCGGCCGAAGAAACCCTCTTCCAACGCGCCATCTCTGGGCTGCTCGCAAATAGGACGATTCTGGGTTGCATCGCGAACGTCTTTCCAGGGTTGTGCGGGATGCGGGCGCTGCCAACGCTTGTCGCCAACGGGCGCCTCAGCGTAGGGCAGATCTCTGAACACGTGAACGCTGTTTTGTACGTTGCCCTGGACTTTGCCGAGGGGTGTCTCGACAACAGGACCTGCTGATGGACCACCGCAGCCGCTGAACATCAGCACACCAAATAACACGGCGCCGCAGCTGACTCTTCGATTGTAGGAGAAGCGTGAGTTTGTCATCTCAAAATTCCGTGAGTTAGTTTGTAGGTACTTCGCAATACTGATCAGTCTCTATCGCCACAGTCACGGCGCTGTTCTTGTGCGGTCCCGCACACCAGCTAGGCATCACCATGGAGTACAAGCCTGAGCCGCCGGCCATGAGCACCAAGATGTCCTCCGGTTTACTGAAGGCGCGCTTTGTTGGTTCGCCGTCTTTTGAGCGGCCAGCCAGACCTGGAGCAACGCCCATCATTTCTTCTATCGAGTTAGCCGCCCGTTCGTGCAGAGCGGCCTGAATCGCTGCGCGATTGAAACCTGCGTTAACCAGAGTTGTTGAGTGATCCGGATTGAGCACTACTACTGCACCGCCGCCGCGCAATATAGCGTTGTTGGTGGCGAGGTTGGACAGGCCAATCGCCAATACCTGGAGCAAAGCCTCTGCAGATTTTGGGTCATCTGCGTCACCGCTAAACATGACCGAGTGGGGGGCCTCGGCACCAATCACCGTTACCGTGCTGTCGGTTTCTGCGTAGCCCAATGCCGTATGCATTGGTGGGAGTGGGCTGTTTTCTTCGTCTTCACCCAGGCAGTAAGTGAATTTACCAGGATGGCCAAGCAACGCCATATCTGAAACTCCGGGCTTTGCCCCGCCAATATTAATCATGGCCAAACGCAGCGCTCGACCGATACTGGCATTGGCGCGAAAGCCAGGACCCAGAGCGCCAAACCCCGATGCGATTGGTCCGCAGGTGATGCGTGCCGGTCCATTTACGATGATGAGCGGTGCCGTACAGTGAGTGGTGCCCTGCATTTCGGTCAGATCAAACCGGGGATCGATTACCGCTTGCACGGCTGCCATGACAACAGGCATGTAATCGGGGATACAGCCAGCCATCACTGCAGCCACCGCCACTTTTTCAACCGTTGCCACGCCACCACCAGGTCCCATGCTGCCTAGTGACAGATCTCGATCCTGTCCCGATGCCAGAACCATACGGGCCACCCGATCTTCGGTTGGAATGACCACCGGCAGCCCATCGGTGCAACCAAGGGCGTGCAGGGTTTCAAGGGCTACGTCCTGATCTTCGGCTTCAAGCATCTTTAGGTGGTTTTGTTTTGTTGTTTTTAAGGGCGGCGAGTATGGCGGGTACAACCTGTTCGGCAATCTTCCGCAGGCTCTGCTCACCGGTACCGGCGACAGGGTGCGGCAGCCTTACCCTTGGCACGTCAGGCATGCCAAAGCTGTCTGCGACAAAGTCTCCCTGGGGCCAGAATTCATCGGTCACCAGGGCAACCGCAGGAATGCCTCGCTGGGCAATGTTGATGCCGTCACGCACGGTGCCGGTAGTACAACTGCCTCAATGGCCGTAAGCGGCAATTGCCGCGTGATAGCCGTCGAGTTGATCGAGCATGGTGTCCGGTGCGACGATGGATGCATTGCCTTTGTTGAGCTGCAAAATGGTTGCGTTGGGCAAGGTTTCGTTAAGTACTTCTTCGATCTTCTGCAGAAACTTTTCAGAATCCGGGAAACCATTGGCCAGGCACGCAATGCGGGCGTTGTTGTGCCGAGCCAGGTCAACACTCAGAGAATATTCTTCTGGCGCTTCCGCCTTGGGGGATCTGGGGTCGTGAAATTCAAGCATGCAGAGTTCCTTTGCTGAATGGATTGTTGATCTTTTGCTAGTCCGGCACTTCTAGTCCGGCAGTTCCAGCACGCGTTTAGCCAAAATGTTGAGCTGAACTTCAGAGGTGCCGCCCTCAATCGAATTCGCCTTTGAGCGTAACCAGCCGCGAGTGGTATCGATCTCGGCAGACTCGAACGTGTTACCCGTCCAGCCAACGCCCTTGCTGCCCATTATGTCGAGCAGGAGCTCAAAGCGATTCTTGTTTTGTTCGGTACCGTAGTATTTGAACATGGAAGAAATAGCACCTGGAGCGATACCCGCCTTCATTTGTTCGGCGTTGCGGCGGGTAGTGAGCGCGTAAGACGCATCGTTCATTCGGTGCTCTAGAATGGAGTTCCTGAGGGAGGCATCAGCAATCTTGCCGTCTTCTACCCCGATATAGTCCATTGCTATTTCTTCGATAGAGGCTGTTTTTTGATTACTGCGGCCAATGCTGCCAATAGAGGTTCGTTCGTATTGCAGTAATCGCTTGGCCACCGTCCAACCTTTATTAACCTCACCCACAACGTTCTTTTTCTGGGCGCGAACATCATCGAAAAAGGTTTCGCAGAACGGCGATAGGCCACTGATCAACAGGATTGGTTTGACGGTGACGCCGGGAGAGGTCATATCAAACAGCAGAAAGGTAATGCCCTGATGCTTGGGAGCATCTGGATCGGTACGAACGAGGCAAAAAATCCAGTCAGCGTTGTCAGCACCCGATGTCCAGATCTTCTGCCCATTGATCAGGTACTCATCTCCGTCAGAAACCGCACTGGTGCGCAGGCTTGCCAAATCTGAACCGGCGTTCGGCTCACTGTAGCCCTGGCACCACCAGATCTCGCCCCGGGCGATCTTGGGCAGGTGCTCGGCTTTTTGTTCTTCTGTGCCAAATTCGAGTAGCGCCGGACCAATCATGGTGATTCCCATCCCAAGGTGGGCGGGACGGGCGTTGATACGCCTGAGTTCGGATTGCAACACCCTGTTCTGTTCAGCGTTTAAGCCGGCCCCACCGTATTCTTTAGGCCAGGTAGGGACGGTGTAGCCCCGTTCAGCCATAACATCGAGCCATTGTTTGCTTTCGGGGTTCTTCCATTTGGCGCGTTTGCCGCCGCCGGGGTATTCATCAGCGGGCATCGGTGTGCGCATGCTGGGCGGACAGTTTTGTTCCAGCCAGCTCCGTACTTCGGTGCGAAATTCTTCCATCAGCGGGATGCTCCTTTAGTCTCTCCGGCTCCATCATAGGCAAAAATGCCACAACAGGGGGATGCGCAATACTGGTATTGGCAGAATACCGGCGTATAAAGGTGCTGCTAAACGGTTGTCAGTTGGAGTGGATCTTTGTCGTTGTCTCACGCTTTTCGGAGCCTGCCCTATCCAGGTCTTCTCTTTCTGGGTTTTGTCTCTTTGGCTTTTCTGGGCAGCAGTACCCTGAAGGCGGCTGAGGCTGATCGCTTTGTTGAAGATGCTGCCCAGCGGCTTGCAGACTATATTCAGGTGGATACGGTAAATCCGCCGGGCAATGAAATCCGCGGAGCAGAATTTTTCGCATCAATTTTTGAAGACGCAGGTATCGCCTATGAGATGGCGGAATCTGCGCCGGGCCGCGGCAATATTTGGGCTCGCATCAAGGGTGGCCGCAAACCCGGCATCATTCTGCTGAATCACATCGATGTTGTGCCTGCCGATTCGCGTCACTGGAGCGTTGACCCACTTGGTGGAGAAATAAAAGACGGCCATATCTGGGGCCGTGGCGCGCTCGATATGAAGGGCACAGCGATAGCTCAGCTTCAGGCGTTTCTGGCGCTTAACGAAGCGGTACAGAATGGCGCCCGACTCTCCAGAGATGTGGTGTTTGTGGCCACTGCAGATGAAGAAGCTGGCGGTGCTTTTGGCGCAGGTTGGCTTGCAGAAAATCGCAAGTCGATATTTAAAGGTGCAGGGTTTCTGCTCAATGAGGCGGGTTCGGCAACGATTGTGGGCAACGACACACTGCTGTTGGTTGAAGTCACTCAGAAAGTACCGGTCTGGCTGCGTCTGACGGCCACGGACCAACCCGGTCATGGCTCATCGCCCACACGAACAACTGCGGTTACCCGAATTCTACGTGCGGGCAATCGGCTGGCCGATACCCGCTTTCCAGCCCGGGCGATTCCTGCGGTGCAGGAACTGTTTGCCGGCCTTGCGCGTTATCAGGAAGACACCAAACTAAGGAAAGGTTTCAAGGACATTGGCAGCGCTATACAGGACGATGAGTTCCTGCGTTATCTGGAAGCAGCGAGTCCTTCACAGCACGCGTTAGTTCGCAATACCTGTTCACTTACCGTGTTGGAAGGCAGCAACAAAATTAACGTCATTCCTCCCCAGGCGGCACTGGAGCTTGATTGTCGAATGCTGCCAGATCAGGACGAGGCTGAATTCATCGCCCAGATCAAGACGGTTATTAGCGACCCCAACATTGAGATCAGCAAGATCATGAGCTTGAGTCCTGCGGTTTCCCCGTCATCAGGCGCACTTTGGTCGCAGATCGAGAAACTGGCAAAACGCCGTTATAAAAACGTGCAGCTGCTACCCAGCGTGTCTACCGGATTTACCGATAGCCATTTCTTTCGGAAGATGGGTATTACCAGCTACGGGCTTGGCTTTTTTGTGGTGCCACAAAAGGACTTTCGCGGCGTACACGGGAATGATGAGCGGCTTGGTGTCGACAATCTCAAACAAGGCACCCAGGCAATGATTGAGTTGCTTCGTGAGTTTACAGCGCGCTGAGAGTCTGGCCTGGTAGCTCTTGGGTAGGCGCCAGATTTGCCTCGGCTTCGGCAAGCTGGTCGCTTGCCTTGATGCGATTGCGTAACTCGATCATTACGTCACGATCGCTCACTGCCTGGTTTGCCTGTTCAGCGTCCTGTAAGAATGCTTCTTCGATCTCGATGGGTTCGATGCTCACATTAACATCCGGGGTAGTAAAGGCTTCCTGCCCCCTGGCGGCCTGGGCCTGCTGATAGTCTGCGTTGGCACCACTGCACAAACCTGCGAGCAGGGTCAGACCTACAGCGGTTTTCCAAGATGTCTGTTGGATCGTTTTCAGATAAATAGAGCGGTACATGTCTCTCTTTGGATTCTAGCTTTCCGGTGGTGGGCGGCAGGTTATAGCGGCGCCAAAAAATTGCCGCGTGGGTCGTCACGTTTGCGACGGAGGTGGCGGCGGAGGTGTCGCAAAGTAGAAACAGATCGCACCCAGAAGTGTAACTAGCGCAATAATTGAGAAGGAGTAGACAAAATTTCCATAATAATCGGAAAGTATGCCGCCCAGGATTGGGCCGCCCATCATGCCCAGCATGATGACCAGTGACGAAATGCCCATGATCATGCCAAAGGCCCTGGTGCCGAAGTAATCCGCGCGCAGCGCAACCATCAAGGGTCCTCGAGCTCCCCAGGAGATGCCGTGGATGATGGCGAAGGCCACCACCATAACCTCATTGCTGGCCAGCGCTAAAAGCAGTAACCCTGAGGTGTGACCAATCATGCACAGGATGCAAATAAACCGTTTGTCGTATCGATCTCCCAGATAGCCACCCAGCATCTGGCCAACAATTTGGCAGGCCATCACAATGCTGACTACGCCGGCGGCCTTAATCAGCGAAAACCCAAGCCCATCATGCATGTGGGGGATGGCGTGCAACAGCACAGCTGAAACGGCAAGCAGCGCAAACGCATGCCCCGCGGAGAGCAACCAGAATGAAGAGGTATGAATGGCCTCGCTTGCGGTGAACTCCACCTGTTTGATAGTGGATTTCCTGGGCACATCTCCCACTGGGAGCCCACCATCCATCTGTTCGCCCACATCTGAGGGTCGATGGCGCACCAACCAGGATAAGGGCAGGCAGGTGGCGATAACGATAAAGCCCGATGCAAACGCAGTAGGCCGCCAACCAAAGGCCTGGATGCTGAATGCCATGGCGGGAAGTGCCAGTCCACCCAGTGCGTAGCCCAGTTGAGACGTTGCGATTGCTTTGGACCGATGCTGTTGAAACCAGTTAACCATGGCAACCATCAGGGTGGCAAAACCGCCAAGACTTGCGCCAAAAGCAATGGCCAGCACGCTTAGGTAGTAGCTTAGAACGGAACTGGTGTAGCTGAACAACATCAGCCCGCCGCCAAACAACAGGGTGCCAACGACTAACACAATACGCGGCCCAAACCGGTCGGCGAGCCAACCCTGAAGTGGCCCCAGGATGCCGCTTTCCATCCGGGTGAGGGCAAAGGCAAACGACAGGATAGAGTTTGACCAGCCAAATTCGTTTTTAAGCTCCACCACGTACAGGGCGAAGCTGTGGGCGAAGAACAATCCGCCAATAAGCTGGATTCCGGCGGCGGCCAGGGCGACCCACCAGCCGTAAAACACTTTGCCGTTTGGTCGTATGACAGCGTCTATTTTTTGTCCGAACGACACTGGCTTTGGTAGCGCTATACTGCTGCGAGGGAGGGGTCGATTATGCGTCATCGTATCGCCTGCGCACAGGCGCCATTTGAGATTGTCTGGGACTCACTCGGTGTGGCTCACGTTTATGCGGAGTCGGTGGCAGATGCTTATCGAGGCATGGGCTACGCAGCAGGTTCTGAGCGCCTCTGGCAGATTCATCTGAGCTGTGCCTTTGCCAACGGTGAAGCCGCTGCGCTACTGGGTGAGCGTTGGGTTACTCAGGATGCGCTACAACGGGCCTGCAATGTTCACGGCGCTCAAACGGCCATGCCTGCAAGCGATGGCGACTGGATAGTTGATGCCTATTTGGATGGCCTGAACAGCTGGGTGCAGGGTCTTGCCCAGGTGCCTGCAGAGTTTTTGCACGCGGATGCTGAACCACGGACATTTACCAGGGCAGACGTTGCTGCGCGATATCGCTTCACCTCCTGGTTCCAGCACAAGTCCTTTACCGAGAAATTGTTATTGGGCCGGCTAATGGCCACCCACGGCATCGACTACTTCAGGGACATGGTGCTGCACTTTTCGCAGACCGATGCCGAGCTCATTGAAGAACTTAAACCTTATCTGCAAAAAATCGATCTCGGTGCGGTGCAGTTTGCGTACCCGGAAGTCAACGCGAGTTCTGAGGCAAGGGCTGCTTTGAGTGCTCTGTCGGGCAGCAATAACTGGGCGGTTCGGGGCGCACTCTCTGAGTCGGGTAAACCGATGCTTGCGACCGATCCCCATCAGCCGCATTCAATTCCAAACACCTTCTTCTATGTGCATCTGCATGCACCGGGTTGGGATGCCTTTGGCGCAGCTTTTCCTGGTGTGCCTTATTTCATGATGGGCTATACACGTGATGTCGCCTGGGGGCTCACCACCGGATTCATTGATAGCTACGACCTTTACGTCGAGAAGTTGCGAAAGCCTGCAAACCCCCAAACAGCTACTTATGCTGATGGGGAGTATTTGTCGCCTCAAGGCTGGCAACCACTAAAGCATCGTAGCGAAAAAATTGCAGTCAAAGGCGGTGGCACGCAGGCTGTCGAGCTTGTTCATACGGGGCATGGAGTGCTGCTCGAAAGTCTGCAGCATGAGCTTGATTCCTCAGCCCACGAAGGCGGTGAAATTCAGACCGCGCTTAAGTGGGCGCTTGAGTCGGTGCCTACGTCGGCGGGTGCTTTGGCCAGGCTGCCGCTCGCGAAGAGCGCGAAAGAATTTGGTGACCTTTTATTCGAAAACGATGTCTGCCCTTTGGTTAACAACATCATTTGTGTTGATGCCGAAGATAACCTGCGACGCTTTGTGGCAGCCACACTGCCGGCAAGATCAGGAGCGACCGGTTCTGTCCCACTCGCAGGTTGGCGCGCTGACTGCGACTTTCCACTGTCGAAGGCGGCAGAGTTGGTGGTTGAGGTTAATCCTGACAGCGGATATAGCCTGACTGCAAACAACGATACCCTCGGTGAAGGGGGGCCTTACTATATTCACAATTTCCCTACCCACAGTGCTCGCGCAGATCGTATAGACCAACTTCTAAAAGAAAAGCAGCAAGAACGCGTACGATTCAAAGTTGCCGACTTCACGGCCATGCAACTCGACCTGAAAGACCTGCGTGCACTTGAGGTGGTTCCTCAAATCCTTGGACAGCTAACAGACGCGACTACTGCAGACCTTGTGACCGCGCGTGAGTTGCTTTCACAGTGGGACGGGGTGGCCAGCGCTGAATCGTCTGCTGCCTGTGTCTATTACCGCTTCCTTGATGAATGCTGGTATCGGGACTTCCTGTTTGATGTATTGCAGGACCCGTTGTTCAACCTGTTGCCAGTGGGCGCACCAGGGTTAAATCGATTCGACATTGCGCGCTTTCTGTCTCAAGACAGCGTGTCTGGTCGCCTTTGGAGTCAGCATTCCCAAGCTCTGAAGGAGGCGGTACAGGCTGCATTAACTCGAGCAATGCGCAGTCTGATTGGTGTGCTGGGCTCAGATTACCCGCGGTGGCGCCTGGGTGATTTGCAGAAGGTGGCGTTTCAACACAGTCTCGCCAAACACCCAACCTGGCAACGTATGCGAGTTGGAGCCGATCCTCTTGGGGGCAGCGCTACAACGCTGGCCATGGCGATGCATATTCCACATAAAGATTTGGATGCGCCAACATCGGCGCTGAACAAAGAATCTTTACCCGATATTGTGCCCTGGCGTATTTATCATGGACCAGCCTTTCGCCTGGTGATTGATCTGGCCGACCCAGATCACGCGCAGTTTGTTATTGCCGGCGGCAATGGTGGCCGAGCTAACAGTCCCTTCGTGAGCAACCAGTACCCAGCCTGGCAATTGGGTAACTACTACACCCTGAATCTCCAGCGTGATGAGCTTGAAGAAATGCTGGTATGGTCCTGCGAACCCACCAGCAGCACAAAATGAGTCAGGCAAAGACCAGTCTCAAGCTGCTACTTAAAGAGATGTGCGCCCTGTGATTGATATGGCATTGGCCGAGTAAATAATGGACTGGAATATACCGGCTCAGGTAGCTGCCTTTTTTGATCTGCATAGCGATAATCCGCGAGAAGGACCCGGTGATTTTCCAAGCGCCGCACGCGCCTTTGCGGCAGCGAAGGGCGCTCTACAAGCTGACCCGGCAAATATTCTGGATTTGGCGTGTGGCCCGGGCATGCAAACTCGCCATCTCTCAGAACTGGCGCCTGAAGCAAATATTCTTGGTCTCGATATTACTAAAACCTTCATAAAGCGGTTGAACGATTGGTGCGACAAGGAAGGACTAAGCGATCGTGTAAGCGGTGTTGTTGGAGATATGTCTGCTCCGCCAGTGGCTGCGCATACCCAGGATCTGATCTGGTGTGAAGGCGCGGTCTACATGCTTGGAGTCCAGGCAGCATTGGCTGCATGGCGTGACCTGTTGCGCCCCAGAGGATGTATCGCCTTCACCGAACCGGTGTTTCTAAAGACACCGCTTCCGAAACAAGTTGTTGATAACTGGGCGGAATACCCGCCGATGACAGATGTTGCAGGTGTAGAGCAGCGTTTGCAGGCAACGGATTTTCGATTGGTTGATTCTTTTGTATTGCCTGACAACGCCTGGGCGGAGTACTACGAGCCTCTGCAAAAAAGAGTGAATGTGCTGCGCGAGAAATATGCAGCAGATGCACACGGCGCTCTGGTTATCGAAGAAGGCCAGTCCGAGATAGATGCCTGGCGAAATTTTGGCGAATATTTCTCTTATGCCTTCTTTGTTGTTCAACGGTGATGCCAAATTCTTCAAGCGATCCTCGTTTTCTGTTTGCTGATCGGCTTGGCGATTCGACCGAAGGATCACAGAATGATTTTGTCTTGAACAGTGAGCAAGTGGAGAGCTGGCGATCTGCTGGTTATCTGCTTCTGGATGGGTTGTTTCCCGATGATCTCATTGCAACCCTGGCAACAGATGCCGAAGCGGCTTACCCAAAACCAGCCACCGCTGCTGCCCGTTCAATCACAGACTTTGGGAGCGAAGGCGACTTTGTGTTTCCATCGGGAAGTGCTGCGTTTAACACAGTTACGCTGCACCCACGTTTGCTGGGTGCCATTGCGCAGTTGCTTGATACCAAAGTATCCGATTTACGACTGACACAGAGCGATCTGTGGCCTAAATATGGGGCGCCTACCAGAGCACCTGAGCCACATAACAACCAGGATCAGCGCATTCACGTTGATTACCCAAACCATACGCTGGTGCACCCACCACCCTGGCATCGCCCCGAAGCTGTTGAAGCCATTTTGTACCTCAGTGATGGTGATCACTGTGGGGGCGCTACTGCAATTGTTCCGCGAGAGGGCGACGACGACCCCTGCTACCCCTGGCCGATCGTAGCTACCCCCGGGGTTGGCGAGCTTCATTATGTGAATGATCGCACCAGTGCCGAGGATTACATGCGCGAAGCGCAACCGTCGAGCACCCCCTTGCGAGATGCTTTGTATGAGCGCGAACGCTACGTCAGATTCAAGCCCGGCACACTGCTGCTCTACCGGCACGACGTCTGGCATCGCGGTACGCCACTGAAACCCGACACGATGCGGCTAGCGCAAAATTTGACGTTCCGTCGAGCTGAATGCGAATGGCTTAGCACACTGCATATTGGTTGGGCCTGGCAGCTTTACCGCAGCGATCAGGCGTTTACAAAATTGCTTGCGCAGGCCTCGCTAGACCAGCGCGCAGTTCTTGGGTTTCCTCAACCAGGCTCGGGTTATTGGTGTGAGCAAACTATCGCAGCGGTGCAGGCACGCTTCGGCGCCCAGGGGATGGATATGTCGCCTTATCTGGAGGCCTTGTAGACGATTTTTCCATCTATGATGGTAAGTACAACCTGCGTATTGATAATTTCCTCGGGCGCTATCTCGAACAGATTGTCGCTAAGCACTACCAGGTCCGCGAGCTTGCCAGGCTCCAGAGTGCCCAACTCTTCTTCTTGCTGCCCGGCCCAGGCGTTGTTGGTTGTGTAAGCCGTGATGGCCTGGGTAACGCTTATTTTCTCCTGTGGAATCCAGCCCTGGGGATTTTTACCATCCAGGGTCTGACGAGTAACCGCGGCATAAATTCCGCTGATTGGATTTAGCGGTGCAACAGACCAGTCGGAACCAAAAGTTAA
Organism: uncultured Pseudomonadales bacterium; assembly: GCA_964634815.1. Taxonomy (GTDB): domain Bacteria; phylum Pseudomonadota; class Gammaproteobacteria; order Pseudomonadales; family Azotimanducaceae; genus JALZVT01. The sequence goes on from CAZWMD010000001.1 coordinate 180,145, forward strand.
GCGGGCCTCTGCGTTGAGTAGAGAATTGAAAGCATAGGTTCCCCTTAGACGTTGTTTGCCAATTCGCTTTTCAGCCCATCGGCCATCGTCAATCGCGTGGTAGGGTTGCATGGACGGGACAACGCCCAGGGCAGCGAAGCGCTTTATGGCATCGTCACTCAGATGTTGTGCGTGCTCAATGCGAGGGCGGCTTCCGGAAACATCAAGCGCTTCGAACAAATCGAGAATCTTGTCGTTGGCCTGATCGCCGATGCCGTGAATGGCGAGCTGAAGTCCATAGGCATGAGCTTCTTCAATGCTTGCTTGTAAACTGTCCATGGTCATCAGCGGAAATCCGCTGGTGTCAGGTTCATCAGTATATGGGTCGTAAAACCAGGCCGTTGTGCTGCCGAGCGATCCATCAACCAGTTCTTTCACGCCACCGAAGCGTAGCCAGTTATCGCCTTTGCCTTTGGACTTAATGCGTTCGGCTAGCTTGTGCCGATTTGAGATGTGTGGGAAATAATACACTCGGAGTTTAAGTCGACCCTGTTGTTTGGCGTCTTCAAACAGGCTGATGTTCTCCCAGTTACTCATGTTGTGAATCTGTGTGACTCCGTTACGCAGACCTTCCGCTATTCCCGCATCAAATATTGATCGCGCTCTTTGCAGAGAGTGGGGTGGTTGTACTTCAAACACAGCGTTCATCGCGTTGTCTTTAAGCACTCCCGTTGGGTTGCCCCGCTTGTCGCGAACGATGACGCCTCCCAGTGGATCAGGCGTATCTCGCGTGATTCCGGCAAGCTTTAGGGCGCTGGAATTGGCAATCGCCATGTGCCCATCAGTGCGCAACAGAAAAACAGGATTGTTTTTGGTGTGTTTATCAATCCAGCGTTTATCAGGAAGCTCGCCCCCCCAGGCTTCATGGTCCCAGAGTCCGCCAGTGATCCACTCGCCTGGCTCCAGCCCTTTGGCGTAGTTCCTGATTTGATTGCTAAACTCTCGCTTGCTGGTAGCGCCCTGGGTCTTAACACTAACAAGGCTCTCCGCCCCGTCCATAAAGTGTGTGTGGTTGTCGATGAATCCGGGAAGTACCAGCTTGCCGTCAACATCAATGACCTTTGCATCTGGATATTCACCTAGATACACCGTTGCAAGCTGGTTGTCGCCAACGGCTTCGATGCGGTTGCCTTTAATCACAAGAGTGGATGCCCATATCTGCCCAGCAGAGTTAGTGTTGCCTGTCCAGATCTTGCCGTCAGTGATAATGCTGATGGCAGGTGCGGTATCCGAAACGGGTTCAGCCACCGCAGACCCAGCCGCCACAACCATGGGAGTCATGCTGCAAAGCAGTACCAAAAGTGAAGCCCGAAACCCTGGATTTATAAAAGTCATTGGTCGTTTAGTCCTTCTTCATCGTACCGGCCAGCAGGTCCCGCTCCTTGCGGTCCCAGTCTGCCTTTGTCGCCAAAATGCCCGCGACCAGGGACATAGTTAAACTCCACTCGAATGCCGTCAGGATCTTCGAACAGAATTGAGTAGTAGCCCGGAGCAAAATGCTCGCCGTCTTCTGGCCCGTGTACGATCTTTGCATCCAGATTTTCTACAACAAAGGCGTAGATATGATCGATATCTTCTCTTGAGCGTGCTCGCAAACAAAGATGATGCAAACCCGGGCGATATTGATCGAAGGCGCTCGTGTCACCACCTTCTGGCACTTCTTTAACCAGAATGCCTGTGCGAGAGCCGATGCAGTAAACCGTAGTGTCGTTTCTAACCAGGGTTTTCATTTCAATGAAATTGCACAACGCCTCCCAAAACGGCAGGCAGGCTCCGGCATTGGCAACCGTAAGTTGAATATGAGCAATGCCATTTACTTCAATCGTCACTGGCGCCTCTCTTGATTTTTAGCACAAGGATTTTAGGTCAGGGTGTTGATTGAACAGCAACACTTGTCTGGCCCCTTATGGTGCCCGCTTGATCGCGATAGATCAGGTTGATTCGGTTGCTTGCGGCATCCGCTGCAATACTTGAGTTGCTAGATACAAACACACTGAATGTTGGTGTTCCGTTAGCGTCCAGGCCAAGTGTTACCGGGTCAGAGCTTGGCGTTGACGGGTTGGTACAGGCACCGCTATTGGGATCGGTTTGGCAGAGTGCAATAGAGGCGCCAGTGGTTGATTCTGCGACCACGCTGATCGTTGAGGGTGCGCCAACATTAATACTTGCCACCGAGAATGCACCGTTGCCGGCGTTGTCGAGCCTGACTATGCCGTCACCATCGACAGTGGCAGCCAGCGCAATGACATCAGCTACGGCCTCGGTGGACGCCGACAGCAATAGTGTGTTCACACCGGCAAGAGGTACAACGGGCGCTGCATTGCGACAGGTGTAAGAGAGCATGGCATCGCGTGGGTTGAATTGGGCATTCAAGGCAAGCGTTATTACAAAGCTCTGAGAACCTCCAGCGGCGATATCGACGGGTTGGTTAGCAACTCCGATGGGTTCATTGTCTGTTAGGTTTGTGGTCTGGTAGCTCAGAGTTGCGGGCACGTTGCTAATAAGATCGATGCCACATCCCTCAGCGACTGTTGTACCCCCATTTAGAACGGTCACAAAGGCGGTAATGGCACTGCCGACCTGGCCGCTGCGACTGGCGGGCAATACAGCTGCTGCGATTGCCGTTGGGTCGGCGTCAACGATTGCGCTGTCTTCGAACCAAAGAAATTGAAAAACCTGGGGGCTTGGCGTATCCAGCACCGGCACTTCTGATGCGTCTGCGTCCGCCGCGGCGACATAGAGATTCTCGGTAGCTTCACTGTCTGGAATACTCTCCGCGATAACCATGGCGATCATGTCTGAATTGGGGTTGAACCGTGGTGGGCGGTCGGCTGGATCAGTTATGGATCCCAGCGCCCGGTTTTCGTTTATATCAAACGGCTCTTGGGATGCGCCGATATTGAACTGATCGATGACAAACAGGTTCAGGGCAGGGTCGCCGTCGATCATTGCGGTTTTTGTGTTGTCTGGACTCAACACAAAATGTGAAACCCCAGCGGCTTGGCTGGTTGTCCGTTCAATTGAGAAGGGCACTTGGCGAGACAACGACGTTGGATTGCCCGGATTGTTCTGAGCAACAGTGAAAAGGTCTGCCAGTTCCAGAAAAGCCTCAGCGGCGTTGTAGAGTACGCTGTTGCTGCGCCACAAAACGTCTTCCCAGGTTGTAAAGGCTGCTCCGGCGACGGGGCCGTCGTTGAGCTGGGTAACCACGTTAGGCGTGCTCAGATCAGCAAGATAGGTATCTGAGGGCGTGCTGCTGCCGGCTGGGAAACTTCGATAAGCGACTTCCAGGTTGCTGCCTGGTTTCACCGCAAATTCGCTCACACGTTCACTGACGACATTCGCTGAGCTAACCCGTTGAACCTCACCGATTTCACCGCTCAGCGGTGCCAGGGTGAGGGATTGCAACGGACCAGACTCATCCGCTGCGCCCGAATCGATCCACAGCAAACGAGAGCTGTCGTCGCTGAAAGCGAGTTCTACAGGGCGGTAGTCGGTAAGCGACGGGTTGGTGTACACCACCGTATTGTTAGACGGTTGGTTCAGAAAGGTGACAACAACCTGGAACGAGCCGCTTGCAGGTTCCACGCTGTACGCCGCTATTGAGCCATCTGGCGAAATTATGAGTTCGGTGCCAACCCGTGAACCTGTAGGCAGTTGCGCAACAAGGCTGGCGGCGCCCGGGTTGCGGACGTCTGCAAGGAATAACTGGTCGATCGAGGTATTTGCGTTGCGCAGCACATAGACCACTCGAGCTGACGCGCCGCCGCTGAGCTGCGACGTTATTTCCTGGCCGCTGGCGCTGGAGCCCGAAAAGGCGTTTGCCACCAAAAGGATGGACTCGTTTACAGGGTCTGCGCGGTCAGGATTGAGCTGCACGACCTGACCCGTACCCAGGCGAACAACAAATAGCCCGTCAAGAGAGGCTGTGTTCTGCGGATCAAACACCCCGTACACCAGGGCGTTGTGGCGCGGGAAGGGCAGCATGGTCCACACCCGTGCCTGGTCGATTAGCGGCGCATTGATCTCAACGCTTGGACCGACGCTTATCAAATCCCCGCTGCGAGAGACTTCGGTTAGAAATACTCGCTCAAATTCGTTGCCGGTTGCTTCCCGGAACGCCCGCGAGGCGACAAAATCGGCCTTGGCAGGCTGGATAAAGCCGCCGACAGGGCCACCAAGTATCGTGGCGAGCAGGCATGCCACCAGAACCAGACCAGTCTTCGCCATTTTTATCTCCCGACGGATGTTGCTGATGCCAAGAGTAACTGCATCATCAGGCTTAGGCCTATGGTAATTAAGGTAAAGTTGTAGGGCGAGAGGTCGACAGAAGGAACCCATTGGGTGGCGCAAGAAACTACCAAGAAGAAGATTGCAGTCCAATTGCCGCGACAGGCCAACCCACAACAGGTGAAGGAACGGTATTCCCTGGAGCTGGAAGCGCTTGACGCCATTGCAGAGATCCATGAGGTACAGGCCAAGACACCGGAGGAATTCGCCGAAGGGGCGGCGGATTGCGATGCCATCATTACCAGTTGGGGTATCACAATAAATAAAACCGTGATCGAGCGGCTCGAGAAGTGTGTGGTCATTGGCGTGGGCAGCGTTGGTGTGGATATGGTGGACATCAAGGCGGCAACTGATGCGGGCATTGTGGTGACCAACGTGCCCGACGTCTTTATTGAGGAGGTCGCCGACCACGCCATGATGCTTCTGCTGGGTGTGGTTCGCGCAACCAAGCTTATGGAGCAAATGGTTCACAACGGCGACTGGTACAAGGGCCGTCCTCATCTCGATCACACTCCGCGGCTGTTGGGACGCACTATTGGATTACTGGGTTTTGGCAACGTCTCGCGCTGCATGGTCAAGCGAGCCTTGGGCTTTGGCTTGCGGGTGATTGCCCACGACCCCTATGTGAGTGAGTTAACCATCGGCGCGGAAGGCGTTGAGCCGGTAAGCTTCGGCGAGCTGTTGGAGCACAGTGACTACCTTTCTATACATGCACCGCTCAACGACGAGACGCACCATATAATGAATGCGGATGCGTTTGCCCGGATGAAATCAACTGCCGTGATTGTGAACACCGCTCGAGGTCCGCTGATCGACGAGAGGGCGTTGATTGAAGCTCTGCAGACGCAAATAATTGCCGGCGCTGGTCTTGATGTACTGGAGCAAGAACCTGTTGATCCCGGCAATCCTCTATTGCAAATGAGCAATGTGCTTGTGACGCCGCACGTCGCGTCAGCAACAGATCGAATGCGTCCTGAAACCAGACGCCGTGTTGGCCGGGAAGTTGCTCTGGTGTTGCGAAATCGATGGCCGATGAGTTGTGTTAATCCCACTGTGCTGCCGCGGGTTGTTCTCGAACGCTGGCAACCTTATCCAATGAATCGCGGTCCAAATCGTTAACGTTGTGAGGACATCCTTGAGGTTTTTATTGTTAGGGCTTTTTTGGCGCGCATTGATTGTGTTGTGCTCTTTGGGCTCTCTGTCGGCGTTAGCTGAATCTGACCAGTCGTCTTCTGCGGATCTGTGGTCTCGCCTCTACTCTTCGATCTATATCGAAGCTGGTGTGGGTTGGAACTACGCAAACAGTATTGATCTCGACTCCAGTGATGCATCCATAGACTTTGATGCCGGCGTTTATGATTTCACCGGAGCCCTTGGAACCAAGATCGGTGACGGCTGGCGCGTAGAGCTGGGCTGGCAGGGAGCCCGTAATACCCCTGAAATTCTCTTTGGCCGGCAAGCAGAACTTGAACTCGATTCTGATGAACTTGATTTTCTGAAAACCAGGAGCCTGATGGTTTCTGTGTTGCGAGACCTGAAGATTGGCCAGGCGTTTCGGCCTTATGTGGGCGTTGGCGTAGGGCGCGCGAGCGTGGACCTGCGCTTTTCGGAAGCGTCGGTGAATGGTTTGTTCATCCAGCGACCCAGGCGCGACATAGTGAACGATAAAGACGCGGCGTTTGCCTATCAGTTCATTGCGGGTGTCACCGTACCTGTTACCCCCTGGCTCGATCTGGCTGCCGACTACAGATATCTTGGCGTCCCTTCTGTCGATCTTGTCGAGTCCGACGGCAGTGCTCTGACAACAAGCCATGGCCTTCAGTCGGCCTGGTTCAGGGTGCGCTTGCATGCGCCAGAAGCAAATGACCAACCGGTGCGCCGTCGCAACGCTGATGCACCACAAAAAGGTCTTTATCTTGCTGTGCTGGGCGGGGGAGGGTTCTCGGAAGATTCTGGACGAGAAAACGAGTTAACTATTGATGCCTTTGACCCTGGTCCAACTTTTTCGGTGGCTGTTGGCTATCAAGCGAGTCCGCGCGTTCGCATAGAGCTGGAAGGTGCTTATCGTCGAAATAATGTGGAGGTTATTGAGCTGGGGCCAGACATTGGGGAAGACGCCGCCTCGGGTGAGGTGCGAGCCTTTAGCCTGCTAGCCAATGCTTACTATGTCTTTCGGCCTGATGCTCTCGTACGACCATTTATTGGGCTCGGTGCAGGTTTTGTCCGAGCAGAGTTCGATATTGATGTGTTTGGTTTTTGCGCCAATTTTGTTTGTGGGGCTTTGCGTGAAGAGCTGTTCCTCGATACCAGCGATACACAGGCTACCTTTCAGGTAATGGCGGGTGTAGAGGCAGCGATCAGCTCGCGGCTGAAATTCACTGCCGATTATCGATATTTTAACTCGCTCGAGATGTCCGCCAGTCGGACAAATATGGACGTTTTTCGGGGAACCCTGCGGAACACCTCGGTAGTGATGGGGTTGCGCTACAGCTTATAAACGCGTGTGAAGCAGCTTAATTCGCCCTGAATTCGATAAATTCTCCCCAAGCCAGATAATCATGTATAGTCAAATGGCTTAGAAACTCCTTCCCGATTTACTCCCGCGAGCTAATGCCTAGTCCCCAGTCTTAGATGTCTTCTTGGTTCTTTATCTTGGATAGTCTCTGATGGTCGGTCTCAGACCTTATTTCGCCAGCGCTTCGGCAATCACTTCTAAAGGCAAAACAGATCGCCGATATTCTCGGCGGAAACCCCGTGCGCATGGTTGACTCCTAGGAATACGTACGAAATTAAGTCCGCCAGGCGGACAGGAAAATAGATATGAAATTGTATGTAGGCAACCTTCCCTGGAGCACCACGGATAGCGATCTCTCAGAAATGTTTGCTGAGTTCGGCGCGGTTAATTCAGCCAGCGTCATCACCGATCGTGAGACCGGACGCTCTCGTGGCTTTGCTTTTGTTGAGATGGACAACGACAGCGGCAAGCGCGCTATGGAAGAACTGAACGGCCGCGAAGTTGGCGGGCGTGCGTTGAAGGTTAACGAGGCCAACGAGAAGCCCAAGCGCTCCTCTAACTGGTAGAACAGCTCGATAACATCGGCTTGTGGCGGTTCGATAACACGTAAAATTGGCGTAAAACAACCTGCTTGATTTTGCGGAACTGTCACAACTGAGCCGTCGACCGCTGTGCGACTGGATGTATACTTGGGTTTCTTGAACAGGAGACTTGAGCTATGGATCTTAAAAGCATGGCAATTCAGATGGTGATGCAAAAGATGGGCGGTGGCGACGAGAGCGCTATCGGGAATGCTATTGGCTCGCTACTCGGTGGCGGTAGCGATGGTGATCTCGATATCGGCGGTCTGGCCAGCAAGTTTGCTGGTGGTGATCTCGGCGGTGCGTTGCAGTCCTGGCTTGGTGATGGTGACAACGATGCCGTCTCCGCAGAACAGGTTACCTCAGCGCTGGGTGCCGAGAAGGTTGCAGAATTTGCACAGCAGCTGGGTATTGGTCAGGAAGAAGCAGGCGGCGCGTTGTCGGATCTGTTGCCTAACCTGATTGATCAGAGCTCAAGCGGCGGTAATCTTTTGGGTGGTCTGGCCGGTATGGCGGGCAAACTCTTTAAGTAAGTCTGTTGTTAGGTTGGCCGTTGGTTGGATCACTCCAAACCGGCGGCCTGCTTTGGTAATTCTTCTTCGATCCAGGCCCGCTGTTGCGGGCTTGGTGTCTTCAGAACGCCAAGATCGGTTCGGCGATACAAAAAATCGCTGGCGGTGATGGCCATCTCTTTGGCGCAACTCCTGCGCAAGCGTTCTTTTAGTCGGCGCTCAGTATTTAAATAGCTGTCACTCGGCTGATTGGGATCGTGCTCCGGCATGGGCAAACGTACGTTGTGCGTCGAGCTTCCAACAAATGCCTTATTGCTGGCCCGCATAATTCGATCCACTGCTTTCTTGGCAATCGCCCGGGCTGTGGTGAGTTTGACGCCCACGAGCGAATACAGCCCGCTAATGTTATCCCGATCTCCGTGATCAATGATCTCGTCGGCCTTGCGGCGTTTTATGCCATTTTCATCCAGTGCATCCTCTGTGGGCACCCGGCCCCAGTAAACATGCTGGATGTTTTCTTTTGTCAGTTGCACGTCGGGCATGGTTGCGTTTAGTTCCGCTAGAAACTCTTCTAAAAACCCGCGACGATTATTCTTCGAACTTTGTTCATCCACCCAGGGTTCCTGAATAGTGCCGATGACGCTGCGTCCACGCCAGGGAACAGCAAAGTACATTCGATTGGCATCAGCAACGGCGTCACCCTCTACCTTTTTGTGACTTGGCAGCGCGACTGCGCGATCGCTAAAGAGTTGCTGATCCAGAACAATGTTCATACTGTCGTTCAGGGCGATGGGCATTGGCTTTATTAAATTGCCGCCGGCAGTTTGCAAGAACGATTCTATCCAGGGTCCGGTTGTGTTGAGACACTGGCGGGCTTTGATATCGAAGCGCCTCGAAGTAACACGGTCTACACAACTTGCACCCACAAATTTGTTGCCGTCGAAGTGCAAGCGGCTGGCTTCAGTGTAGTTGGCAATAGTAGCTCCGGCATCTGCGGCAGCCTGTGCACATCCGATCAGCAAGGCGTTGGTATCAAGTAGTTGCACCTCATGCCAAATAGCGGCGCCCGTAAGGTCAGGTGCAACAACGCCGGGCGCTAGCTGTTCGAATGACGCCTTGCCGGTGACCCGGTTCATGGGGAGGTGATCCAGGCCGTTGATATCAAGGGTGGTTGCCAGCCGTAACGCCTGGTGGCCCTGCATGCCGCCAAACATAACTGCGGGTCCGCGCATGGCGTGACCGCTGCATGGCATCACAAATGGCAGAATCTGCGTGAGGCCCGGTGCGAGCTTTCGCAGAATCGCCTGTTCGCGGATGGACTCAACAGTTCGGCCGAGCTGGAGGTACTGTAAGTATCGAATGCCGCCGTGCAAAGTACGCAGTGAATTGCTCGAGGTTTCACCGCACAGGTCACTTCTGTCGATTAGCGCGACGCTTAAGCCGCGCAGGGCAGCATCCAGTGCCGCGAAGATACCATGCGCACCAGCCCCCACAACTAACAGGTCAAAGTGATCCTGGCTTAAGTCTTCGATGTTGCGCTGCATGGCGGGAAATGCTCAAGGGGAAAACAACCTGCAGATCATAACAGTTACTACTTGCTGACTCTTGGTTGCAGTCCTCAATTGGCGCTATGCTTCGCCGCATCGTAACTCAGGTAAGGACTCGTCATGCACGTTTACACCAGTGTGCTGGACATGATCGGTAACACGCCGATGCTTAAATTAACCGGCTATGACACGGGGCCTTGCGAACTCTACCTAAAGCTTGAGAACACCAATCCTGGAGGATCGATAAAGGACCGTATTGGTCTTACCATGATTCGTAAGGCGGAAGAACGCGGTGACATCAAACCGGGTGATACTCTGATTGAAGCAACGGCAGGCAATACGGGGCTGGGCCTGGCGCTCGCTGCGGGCCAGCTTGGTTATCACCTGATGCTGGTTGTGCCGGATAAGATGAGCCCGGAGAAGATTTTCAATCTCAAGGCGATGGGTGTTGAGGTTGTGCTTACGCGCTCAGATGTTCTGAAAGGACACCCTCAGTATTATCAGGATCTTGCTGCCAGCATCGCCGAGGAGCGCGGTGCCTATTTCATTAATCAATTTGCAAATCCTGACAATGCGGAAGCTCACGTACAGACAACGGGGCCGGAGATCTGGCAACAGCTTGATGAGAAAGTAGACGCGGTTGTTGTCGGTGTTGGTTCGAGTGGTACGGTAAGCGGTCTGAGCAAGTTCTTTCGTTCTACCGGCCGAGACGTTGAGCTTGTTCTCGCAGATCCAAAAGGCTCCATTCTTGCAGAGTACATTGCAAGCGGCGAACTAACCGAAGGCGGTTCCTGGCTGGTTGAAGGTATTGGTGAAGACTTCATTCCAGAGATTTGCGACTTCAGCAGCACCAAGAATGCCTACACCATAGATGACGCAGAGTCTTTTGCGACAGCACGCGAGCTGCTGGCTAAAACCGGTGTGCTTGGCGGGTCTTCTACTGGTACGTTATTAGCTGCAGCTCTGCGTTACTGTCGCGATCAAACCGAGCCTAAAAAGGTTGTTGCGTTTGTGTGTGATACAGGCAACAAATATCTGTCCAAGCAATACAATGATTTTTGGATGGAGGATCAGGGGTTTATTACCCGTGAGTCTCAAGGCGATATTCGTGATCTGATTGGTCGGCCCCACGAAGAGCTTGCGACCGTAACTGTTGGCATCAGCGATCACCTGGCAACCGCACATAATCGGTTGCGCAACGCAGGCTTTTCCCAGTTACCCGTTATTGATGAGGGTAAACTGGTTGGCATCCTCACTGAAGACGACATCATGCGCTATGCCTTCCAGCGCCCTGAGAGCTTTTCGGATTCGGTTGAAGGCGTTATGCGACGGACCTTCCTAAAGGTCGCTCCAGATATTAGCGTGAACAACCTTGTGTCTATGCTTGAGGTGCGTCCCTATGCAGCTGTCATGGATGGAGATGAATTTCTTGGTTTGATTACTCGTTCAGACGTTCTGAACTACTTGCGACGCGCCCATCAGTCAATCCCGGCCCGGGTGGCAACCTGAGCTTTGTGGCGAGCAGAAGAACCTGGCTAGTTATCGTCGAGTCTGCCAAAGGTTTGCATATCCAGACGGGTGACACTGACATGACCCCTGGCTAGCACGTTGTTATCAGCCTGTGGGTGGCTATCTCGCTCAAACGGCTGCATGCGATGTTTGAACCCGCCTTTGTCATTGTCGATGAAACACTGTCCATACCAGGAGTGTCCCAGGTAACTGGATTCCAACCTCGCTTCTTTCAATTCGAACGGAAGATTCACATTGTAGGTAATGCCGCGATCGTTAGCGTTGCGTCCTGCTTCTGTGGCAAAGAATCTTTGACTCAGTACAGACATAACCTCGCGGGTAGCGTTTCTCAGTCTGTCCAGAACCTCAGGCTCAAAGCGCCGATGCTGATCCCAGTAACCATATACCGCTGGGCTCAGTTGCTGGGAAAGCGCCAGGCCCGGGATTCCCGCGATGTTTCCTTCCAGGCAGGCGCCGACCGTACCGGAGGCCCATACCAGTGAAAGACCCGCATTAAGGCCGACATTTATTCCGCTGACTACCAGATCAGGTTTCTTGTCGAGGAGATTGTGCAGCGCGATATTCACACAATCAGCTGGCGTGCCATCGATGGCAAAGGACTCATGCCCTGCGACCTTTATACGTGTGACGTCAATGTCACCATGCCTGGTCATTGATTTGCCTTGCCAGCTTTGTTCTCTCGCTGGAACAGCGATAGACAGGTCTGCATATGCAGAGAGAGTTTCTATCAGCAACTCGAATAGGGGAGAGTCGGCACCATCATCGTTGGTGACAAGAAAGTGCGGACGCGCGGAGCTTGGATGTTCGGACATGTATTCCCTTGAGGTGGGCGGGGGTAAAAAAACACCAGGGCGCAGGTTGCGCGTGCTGGTTGAAAACCTTATGAGATTACAGGGTTTAAGTCATTGGAGAGAAAGAAGTTTGCACTGCTCTTGCAGGGCTATTCCTGCTCGATTGCTGCCGGGTGCAGTGTTTTCCGGCGATAAAAGCGCCGGTGTGGCTATTCCCATTGGGAATAAGGGCTCTGTTGTATTCATTTACAAAGCCCCTATACTCGGAAATTCGAGTTCCTGCCCCGGCCTTTCTAAGAGTTTGTTCCCTTTGTATGTGTATGTCGGCAATCGCTCCTATCGTTATCAAAACTGGTGTTATCAAAATACGAGATTTTCTCGGTGATCAACTGGCAAATAGCGATGTCCTTATTTCGTGTGTGCTGGAGGTTGATGCGCTGGAATCGCATGCACATTTCGCCCGTTACCGAGCGGGCCTGGAGAAACTATGAAGATTTATGTGGGCAACCTGCCTTGGAGCACGACGGACCAGGAGCTGTCAGATATGTTTGGTGAGATTGGCGCAGTCCGCTCAGCAACCGTAATTACTGATCGTGAAACTGGGCGTTCTCGCGGATTCGGCTTTGTCGAAATGGATAGCGACGATGACGCAAAGAAGGCAATTGCTGACTTTAATGGCAAAGATATGGGCGGTCGTCCGCTCCGCGTCAACGAAGCAAACGAACGCAAGCGTCCCAATCGTTGGTAAATCGCTAGTCGCTTTGACTGGCCGCAGTATTCAGCTGCGGCGCCAAATAGTCTGAAGCACCTAATCTGAAGCACCCAAAGAACCGGGGTAGCGGTGGCCGACACTGTATCCCGCTTGGCGTGCCTTCCGGTATACACTGAGGTCTGAAAGCTTGGCCTCAATTGCACGTATTGCCGGGAGACAATTAATGACCCACACTCTTTTTCCTTCCTATTCGCTCACAGACCTGTGTGCCAAATCTGCAGCATTGTTTTTGACAGCAGCGTTGGTTGTCTCGATGGTACCGGCTAACGCCGATCATGCAGACAGTGCCAACTGGCAGCTGGACACCCAGGGGTCACAAATCAGCTTTGTTACCGTTAAGGCTGGCGACATTGCTGAAGTCCATTCACTGAGCAAATTGTCCGGCAACGTTAGTTTTGGCGAAGGTCACAGTGGTGAGGTGAATCTGGATATTCATCTTGAGAGCGTTGAAACCAACATCCCTATCCGCAACGAGCGTATTCTGGAATTTTTGTTTGAGGTCGCCCGGTTTCCTCTTGCGGAGGTTCATGGCCACGTACCGGCTAGTGCCTTTCTCGAACTTGCAGCTGGCGAATCAACCTCCGCCAGCTTGCCTCTAAGACTGGATTTACATGGTGAGAGCATTGCCATCAATGCAGAGGTATTGGTCATGCGCGTAGCCAATGATCGGGTGATGGTAACCAGCACCCAACCCATTATCGTGAATGCTGCGAGCGTTGGGTTGGTAGCGGGTATAGACAAACTTCAACAACTGGCTAGCTTGCCAAGCATCAGCAAGGCGGTTCCCGTGTCGTTTGTTCTAAGTTTCACCAGGCAAAAATAGTGGAACTCAGAGAGAGTTTTCTGGTTGATTCCAAAGAGCAGCTGCGCGAGGTTATCGCGCCGCCTTCTCAGATGCTGCGTTTGAAAGTGTCTTCCGAGATAACAGATGACGCCCAGGGGTTTCTGGCTGAATCGCCGCTCCTCTTCCTGTGCACTCAGGATGGCGCTGGCGCTATGGACGTTTCGCCCAAAGGAGATGCTCCAGGCTTTGTGTGGGTCGCAGACAAGAAGACATTGGTCATACCGGACAGGCCTGGCAACAAGCTGGCATTTGGTTTTGAGAATCTTCTGGAATGTCCCCAACTGAGCGTTATTTTCGTCCGCCCCGGTATAAGAGAATCGCTACGTATCAACGGCACCGGTAAGATAACTCGTGACCCTGAGATTTTGGAGCACTTTAGCGTCAATGGAAAACCAGCGGTGCTGTGTACGGTAGTTACTATTGAAGAGTGTTTTTTCCATTGCGGTAAAGCGTTGATCCGCTCGAAGCTTTGGCAGCCTGATAATTGGGCAGAGCCGCGCCGAATCAGTTTTGGTAAGCAGTTCGCGCCCATCGTTGCCCCGGATGAAAGCGATTCAGCGAGCGTAGCGCGCGAGATCGACAAATCCATAGAAGATGATTACGAGAACAATCTCTACTAATGGCTAATGAATTCGATTGGTTACGCCGCGCCCGACGATTGCATGCCCTTGGCGTAACCGGGCTGTTTTTCAGCAAAGACGAATTCAGCAAAGAGCGGTATCAAGAAATTTCTGACATTGCACTTGAGATGTTGGCCGATGTCGGAAACCTGCCAGTAAACAAAGTGGTGGATCTGTTTGCCGAAGAGCCGGGCTATCGAACGCCAAAGGTTGAGGTTCGAGGAGCCTTGATCGTTAATAGCAAAATCTTGCTTGTGCAAGAAAAGACCGATGGCTTATGGGCCCTGCCTGGAGGCTTCGCAGATGTTGGACTGAGCGGTGGCGAGAACATTATTAAAGAGATCAGTGAGGAAGCCAATTTGCGAGTGCGTGTTAGCCGTTTGTACGCTGTGCGACACAAGGCGAAACACGAATATAGCCCTGACCTGCGTGACTTCTACAAGCTGAACTACCTTTGTGAATCTGTTGATGATGCTACGCCAAAGGCTGGGTTGGAAACGGCTGATGTTGGCTTTTTTAGTTATGACAATCTGCCGCCACTGTCCCGTGGTCGCACAATCCCGCTGGATATTGAGCAAGCGTTCCAGGCCGGGGCGAATGCAGCGCTTCCTGTGTTCTTTGACTAGCGAGTCAAAACCAGCTTGCCTATTATGTTGCCGGCCAGTTGATCGGCGAGTGCGTCGCGAACGTCAGAGAGTCTTCGTTCTGTGACCGCAGCGGGCTTTAGGTGACCTTGAGAAAACCAATCCAACAATGTGTCCATTAGTGGGGTGTTCATTTCAGGATTGGCACGGCTATCACCGCCCCAGTCCACACCTACGATAGAACAGCGTTTTAGCAACGCGAGATTCAAAGGCACTTTGGGAATGGTGCCACTGGCAAAGCCAACCACCAGCAGACGACCATCGGGTGATAAAGATCGTAAGGCAATTTCGGTGGCGTTCCCCCCAACCGGATCGTAGACCATATTCAGTCCGGAGGTTTTGGTTAACTCTTTAAGTTCTGCACGCCAATTGTCCTGGCTGTAGTCGATGACGTCGTCTGCGCCGCTGGCTAGAGCGTATCCGCGCTTTGCCTCGCTAGAGGCGGCAGCTATTACCTGTGCACCCATAGCCTTGGCCACTGCGATTGCCGCAGAACCAACCCCACCTGCAGCGCCCAGTATTAATACGGTTTCGCCCTCTTGCAGGTCACCACAGGTGCGTAGCCCATAAAGGGCGGTGAGGTAGTTAATGTACCAGCCAGCTGCGATCGCATTGCTCATTGCATCTGGTGTTTTGTAGCACTGACTTATGGGAGCGCATGTCGCGTCGCCCAGTGTGCCCTTATTGGTTAAGCCAAATACTCGATCGCCAAGCTGGAACTCAGTGTTATCACCCATAGCGGTGATGACGCCACTAAACTCGCTACCGGGAAAATAAGGCAGTGGCGGTTTAACCTGATACAGACCTTGAATCATCAAGCCATCAACAAAACCAATACCTGCGGCGTCTATCTCAACTCTCAATTCATGAGGTTTGGGGCTGGGCAGAGGCAGCTCAATCTCTTCGAGACTACTCGGTGGCCCAAACTCTTGGCATACAAATTTCTTCATCCGCGCGTCCCGGGTTAAGTGAATTTCCGCATCGCTTCAAAAGGCATATCGCCTGGATATGACAAGTGCGTAGCGTATAGACCTTATCTCGCTTCGTCACTAGCTCTGGAGTGAATAGCGTTTTCTTTGTGCACCCGTCAAAATATTGACGCTGCTTGCGAGCATTCACGTTACTTTTGCAACAACTGGTAAAGACTCTGAAGAGGAAAAAAGCGGGAAGACAATGAACAAGAAAATGATAGAACCGTTGATTGGAATTCTGGTCGCCTGCTTGCTTGGTGCGTTGGTCGCCTGGGCTGGTAGTCAGGGCAGTGTTGTAATACTAAACGACTGGTCATTGTTTGCTTCCTGCGTTGCGTTTGCGTTTGTTGTTAACTGGCTGCTGTTCATCCCTTCTTTCCTCGCACACACCGAACACTATTTTGATCTCACGGGCAGTTTGACCTACCTGAGTGTTGTGGCTTTTGGATTGATTTTTGGTCCTTCAGATCCGCGAGCGGTATTGGTTGGTGTGTTGGTTGCCATCTGGGCGATGCGTTTGGGAAGCTTTCTGTTCTCTCGAGTGCGTGCAGCGGGCTCTGATTCACGCTTTGAAAAAATGAAATACATGTTTCTGCAGTTTCTTATGACATGGACGCTGCAAGGTCTTTGGGTTTCGTTCACCCTTGCGGCGGGATTGATCGCGCTAACCACGGCTACTCCAAAACCACTGGACTGGGCGTGTGCATTGGGTGTGTTGGTCTGGATCGCTGGTTTCAGCATCGAAGTAATTGCGGATCGGCAGAAAACTCAATTCAAGGCCGATCCGGCTAATGAAGGGCGGTTTATTTCCACAGGGCTTTGGTCATGGTCTCGACACCCAAATTACTTGGGTGAAATCGTACTTTGGGCTGGGGTTGCGATTATTGCGTTGCCGGTAATGCAGGGATGGCAATTCATCGGTTTGATATCGCCGTTGTTTGTTTTTGTACTATTAACCTATGTCAGCGGTGTGCGACTTTTAGAGAATCAGGGAAAGCGTCGTTGGGGTAATGACCCTGCGTATCAGGAATACGTCGCGAACACACCGGTCCTTTTGATGTCGAAGCCAAAAACGCTCTCTTGATTAACGCTTGGGTGCAACAAACCCCAGCGCATCTTGAACTTTTTGCAGGGTATCTTGTGCGCGCAATCGCGCTTTTGCGGCGCCTTCTGCGAGAATGTTGTCTAAAAGCTCCCGGTCTTCACGGATCTCTTTGTAGCGAGCCTGAACAGGTTCCAAAAACTCAACAACCTGTTCGGCGACACCGACTTTAAGTGCGCCGTAGCCCTGGCCTGCGTACTTCTCGACCAGCGATTCAATGCTGTCACCGCTGATTGCGGAAGAAATAGACAACAGGTTTGAGACGCCTGGTTTGTCGTCACCGAATCGAATCTCGTTATCGCTGTCGGTAACGGCGCGCTTTATCTTCCGTAAAATTCGTTTGGGTTCTTCCAATAATCCGACGTAGTTTGTTTCTGTCGAATCTGATTTCGACATCTTTTTGGTGGGATCCTGCAAGCTCATCACTCGCGCTCCTACCTTGGGGATGAAGGGCTCTGGAATGGTGAAAACGTCGCCATACAAACCATTGAATCGGCCGGCAATGTCTCTGGTTAGTTCCAGATGTTGCTTCTGATCGTCACCCACTGGAACAGCGTTTGCCTGATAGAGCAGGATGTCTGCTGCCATAAGTACGGGGTAAGTGAATAGCCCCGCGTTTATGTTCTGGCTGTGGGTTTGTGACTTGTCCTTGAACTGCGTCATTCGATTCAGTTCGCCCATCTGGGTGTAGCAATTTAGCAACCAGGCCAGTTCTGAGTGCTCTGGGACATGAGATTGAATAAAGATCGCGCTTTTCTCAGGATCGATTCCGCAAGCGATATAGAGGGCGATGAAGTCCAGGCAGCGATCGGCAAACTCGGTTGGGTCCTGGCGAACGGTGATCGCGTGAAGATCAACGAGTACGTAGTAGCAGGCGTAATCGTCTTGCATGGCCACCCAGTTGCGGATTGCACCCAGATAGTTGCCGAGAGTGAGCTGGCCCGAGGGCGCTATGCCGCTCAGAATAGTTGGCTGCCCCGTCATTGGGCCCTCCTGTGAATAGTGGGCCGCATTATCGGGGCTATTGGTGCCTCAGGAAAGCCTTAGCAAAGGGCGGCTGGTAAAAGCTCAGCGCAGCCGGGCGATACTTCATGCCCGACTGCACTGATTAGGTGCCGCGAAAACCCCCTGGGTGAAGAGTCCAGGACGTTCTTGGCGAAAGGTGTCTCTCTCCAGACAACTGCACCTAAAATCGCCTAGATCGCGAGATATGTCCAATGCATATGAATAGGGTTTGGCTTGCAAAAAAGTTATGGCAAGCTCCGGAATGGTATCCCCGGATGGCTGGGCGGACAAACCTGTAAGGTACGGCAGATGACGCAATCTAAATCAGACAGGCGAGTAATCGCGGAGAAATCATTCTCCATGAAAGATCGGCTCTTTAATGCTCGAACGGTGAACCTATTGGCGACCGGGCTTAAGGGGGCCCAACCCAAGTTCCGTGCAGCGGCCTATGAAAAAGCCGTGCTTGGCCAGTTTGACAAGCTTGAACTCAAAGCCTGTATCGAATGTATGGCTGATACGCTGGTGGACTACCTGCCAGACGACTACAGGAAATCGGTTGCCGTGCTTAAGCGCGCATTGCCGCCACCTTTGGATCCCAGCCTCAGCGACGATGACTTTGGCGAGTTTATCTGGGCTGTACCCAGTGAGTTTGCGGCTCGTCAGGGTTGCACCAAACAACGCCTGGACAGCTCGTTGGCACTGCTTCGCGAGACGACTCAGCGGTTTTCCGCTGAATTTGCGATCCGGCCTTTTTTGAAATCTTTCCCCGAGGAAACCTATGCGTTTTTGGAGCGTTGTGCGCAGGACAACAACTACCATGTGAGGCGGCTGGCGTCAGAGGGAACTCGCCCTAACCTTCCCTGGGGGTTAGGTATTGATCTGTCAGTGGATAACACACTCGCCATGCTTGATCGGCTTTATGCGGATCCAACACGCTTTGTTACACGCTCTGTTGCCAATTCGTTGAATGATTTATCCAAGAAAGATCCGCAACGTGTTCTGACAACGCTCAAGGGGTGGGCTAAAACAGGTCAACAGAACCAGGACGAACTGGAATGGCTTACCCGTCATGCGTTGCGCAGCTTGATAAAAACGGATCATCCTCAGGCGCTGGCGCTGCTTGGATATCCCACCAAACCCCGCTTTACACTTAAGTCGGTGCAGTGTTCGAAAGTTGTTCAGGTCGGCGATTCGTTGAGCTGGCGCGGGTCACTAACCTCGCTGGCGGCACAGAACCTCAAGCTGGTGTTGCGGGTGTTTTTTTTGAAGTCGAATGGCACACATTCGCCCAAGGTGTTTGCACTCAAAGACCTGCCAATGAAGAAGGGTGAGAAGCTGCAGTTGCAAAAGAAGATACCCTTCAAGGCGATGACCACGCGAGCACTGTATCCAGGAGAGCACCAGATAGAGTTGGTTGTGAATGGGGTTGCCAGAGGCAAATCCAGTTTTATGCTGGAAGACTGAACCTTCAGAGAGTACCTTTTAGTAATCAGTTAAGTAGCAAACAATTAAGCGTTCAATTGGACATTCTGGGGAGGATGTTATGACGGAAGTTGCTGACAACGAAGCTTATGAAGAATTGGCCTATGAGGTAGATGGCCCTGCTGCGGTGATTACGCTAAATCGTCCTCGGGCCTTAAATGCGTTAACCAACACTATGCTTGGTGAGCTTAAGCATGCCTTTGCGGTGGCTGAGCAGGACCCGGCAGTAGTGGGGATTGTGCTGACCGGTGCTGGCCGCGGGTTCTGCGCCGGTATGGACATGAACAGCCTCTCGGCGCAATCAAAGGGTGATTCCTCTGTTGGTGAAATAGGCGGTGAAAAACGTCGCGTACTCGACGCTGACCCGGGTGATAAATCCATGGGTGATAACTTCAAGGTGGCGTTCACCTACATTATGTCCATTCGCAAGCCGGTGATCGTTGGTGTTAACGGGGCATGTGCCGGTTTAGGTATGTCGATTGCGCTGTTGGGTGATATGCGATTTGGTACCGAGCAATCGAAGTTTGTTACCGCCTTTGCTCAGCGCGGTTTGATTGCAGAGCATGGTCAGAGCTGGGTTTTACCGCGGCTGGTGGGCAGTTCCCGGGCGCTTGATCTACTGTGGAGTTCTCGCAAGGTTTTAGCCGATGAAGCGTTACGCATTGGTTTGATGGATCGAATAGTCGCTGCCGATGAACTGCTTGCTGAATGTAAGGGCTACATTCAGAACCTTGCGGACAATTGCTCACCAACCTCTCTCATGATGATGAAGAAACAGGTTTACCGGCATCTAAACACCAACCTGCATGATGCCATGGTGGAGTCGAACCAATGGATGGCTGAATCTTTGAAGCGTGACGACTTCAAGGAAGGCGTTGAGTCCTTCCTTGAGCGCCGCGCGCCAGACTTCAAACGGATTGGCGAATAGATTTTCACACTGGTTTTTGTAAACGCTTAGTGCCGGTATTTGTCGCTGTTACGAAGCATCCAGGCAGCGCCGTGTACCTCATTGATTGCCGCGTTCTCTCCAAATATGCTTTCTTTTTGCGCTTTGAATACCGCTCGATTAGCCCCTAAAGGTGCCAGTTCTTCTGCACGTGTTTTGGCGACGTCGAGTAATGTTTCAAGGGATGCTGTTTGTTCAACTATGCCAGCAGCGAGCGCCTGTGGGCCTGCCCAGCGCCGCGCAAGCTGCACACTTTCGAAAAACACGTTAGCGGGTAATTTGTGCTTAAACAGTGCTAGTTCTGGTGGCGGGATTTGCATGCCAAGCTGCATTTCGTTGGCGCATATGAAACCGCGGTCTTCGCGCATAATGCGAACGTCATGGCACATGGCTGCCATAAAGCCGGCGCCAAAGCCGTGTCCATTGATAGCGGCGATAGTGGGCACACTGAGGGTGATGATGCGGCTCATCACGGTCATGAATTCTGCGCCAAAGACACTGCGATCGCCTCCTGGATGATCATTTCCTTCTTTGGCTGCTGCGATCCAGTCCAGGTCGAGGCCGTTAGAAAAAAACTTCGGGCTTGAAGAGATGGTCACCAGTGCGGCAGGCCCTTCGGAAGACTCGATTTCATCAAGCGCTTCAGAGAAGGCCCGGACAAAGGTTGTATTCCAGCGATTCTCACCAGCGTTCATGGTGAGCGTGAAGATGTTTCCGTCGCGTTGCAGGTCAATCAATGTGCTGTCTCTCGGTAATGTTGAGGTGCTTGGACAGATGGAAGGCTATTGAGTATTGGCTCCGCTAGATAGTGGGTCCGCAACTTCGATGCCCCCTCCAGCTGCTTGAGCTATATTGAGCGATCGACATTCCAGCGTCCAGAGAAGCCACATGTTTGAACTCACAGCATCCCTCATTGAAGACTTGCAGCAATTTGATACCCCCACGGTGTGCAACGCCCTGGAGATAGTGGCACCAAAGCGACGTGGTTATGGATTTACTACCAAACCGTTGGTTTGCACGCGCCCAGAGCTGCCACCCATGGTAGGTATCGCTCGCACGGCGACAATTCGTGCCGCCCATCCAAGCGATCTAAAAGGTCCTGAGGCTCGACAGCTTTCTGATGCCTACTACGCCTACATCGATGAGGGGCCAAAACCCAGCATCATCGTGATTCAGGATCTGGATGATGAGCGCGGTTATGGCAGCTGGTGGGGTGAAGTAAACAGCAATATTCATAACGGTTTTGGTTGTTTGGGGGTAATAACAGACGGCAGTGTTCGTGATTTACCCGATATTGCTGAAGGGTTTCAGATGATGGCAGACAGGGTGGGTCCCTCGCATGCCTTTATACATATCGTAGATTACTCACGCCCGGTAACGGTTGCCGGAATGCGAGTATCACATGGCGATCTGCTGCATTCGGATCAGCATGGCGCTGTAGTGATTCCCCACGCGGTTGCTGATCAGATCAAAGAGGCGGCTCTCGATATTGCGCGCCGCGAGCAAGTGATCATTCGCGCGGCTCAGGCACCGGGTTTTAATATTGCCAAATTGCGCGAGGCTCAGGGCGAAGCGGCAGAAATTCACTAGGCAAGTAGAATGTTTCGCCGTAACACAGCACTGTTGCTTGGAATTGTGGCCGCCATATGGGCCGTGTCGATCTGTGGGTTTGTGTTTGATTCAATTGTTCAAACCCTGGCACTTGTACCCAGAACCTTTAGCCATTTGCCGGGCATTGTGGGGATGCCCTTTCTGCATCAGGGTTTTTTTCATCTGCTGGCGAATACCTTGCCGCTGTTAGTGTTTGGTGCGCTGCTGCTGACGCGCGGTGCAGACTACTTCATTCGGGGCCTTGTGCTGGTCACCTTGGTTGGTGGCGTTCTCTTATGGTTGTTTGGTCGCAGTGCTGCCCACATCGGAGCAAGCGGGGTAGTTTTTGGTTTGTTTGGGCTGTTGGTCGCCAGGGCATTGTTTACCCGTAGTGTGGAATCGGTAGTGATCGCCGTTGTCGTCATGCTTGGCTATGGTGGCTTGATTTGGGGGGTATTACCGACCGATGCAACGGTATCCTGGGATGGTCATCTGGCCGGACTCGTTGCGGGTGTTGCTTCTGCGAGACTCCTGAAAGACGTTGAGTCGCGCCCGACCTGACCCCGGCCAATCACTTGATGTTGTCCTGCGGATCGGTGCAGACTAAAAACAAATGCAAACTTAAAAGAAACAGGGCGAGTAGATCATCATGAATGAAGTAGCTGAGACACAAAAAGAGAAACAAACTGAACAGCTGGTAACCATAGACGTAAGCCCGGATGGC
>CAZWMD010000001.1:202749-219440 GCA_964634815.1 uncultured Pseudomonadales bacterium
ACAAAAAGAGAAACAAACTGAACAGCTGGTAACCATAGACGTAAGCCCGGATGGCATTGCGGATGTTCGTTTGAATCGTCCGGAGAAATACAACGCGCTGAGCCAAGAAATGTTCACTGCTGTAGTGAAGGCTGGTGAAGATCTGGCAACTCGTACAGATGTCAGGGTAGTGGTTCTGTCAGGTAATGGCCCTGGATTTTGCGCCGGCCTCGACATGGGCAACTTTGCCAAGATGAACAGCAGTTCCGATTCCAAGCCTTCGGAGTCGCTGGTTAGCAAACGCGACGACGATGAGTTACCCGGCAATCGCGCACAGCTTCCAGGCCTGGTTTGGAAACGTCTGCCTGTGCCGGTGATTGCCGCGATTCATGGTGTTGCTTTTGGTGGTGGGTGCCAAATTGCGCTGGGTGCTGATATTCGCGTTATCGCACCTGAAGCAAAAATGTCGGTTATGGAAATCAAGTGGGGTCTCATCCCTGATATGAGCCTCACTCAGACATTGCGAGATCTGGTTCCGCTTGATGTGGCGAAAGAGCTTACTTTCACCGGCCGAATTCTCTCTGGCACCGAGGCAAAAGAAATTGGTTTGGCAACCCGCATTGCTGAAGACCCTCTGGCTGTTGCCATGGAACTTGCTGGAGAAATTGCGGGCAAGTCACCCGATGCAATTCGGGCAGGCAAAGAGCTATTCGAACAAACCTGGCACGCTGATGAGCGCACAGGCCTTGAGCTTGAAGAAAAACTGCAGCTCGGTCTGATTGGTTCTGCCAATCAGAAAGAGGCAATTATGGCCAACTTTGAGAAACGCGCTCCGCAATTTGCTGATCCAAAGGCCAAAACCAGCTAGCGACTATTGGGTCTGCAGATCGGCGAGTTTAACTTTCAGATCGCGTAGTTTGTTGATCAATCGGGGAGCGCCGGGATCACCGGCTAGTAAGCGATTTAGTGATTCTTGCGCAGCTTGATACTGAGTGATGGCATCGATGTGACGATTTGCTACATGCAGTGCATCTCCCAGATTTGTTCTGCCGACGGCGACGGTGCGCGCCGCACTGGCATCCCCAGGATCTATATTTGCAAGTCGCAGATACACATCCAGTGCGGCTTCAAAGTTAGCTATAGCGCTCCCAAGATCGCCGCGCTTGAGTTGCACCTTTGCCAGTTGTTCGATTGCAATGCCTGCGTCTCTTTGAATATTCAAATGCTCGGGATGTTCCTCAGCAAGCTTTGCGCGAATAGCGTTGGAATGTTCAAAGTGGAGTTGGGCTGCTTCCAGTTTGTCGACAACCAAATCCATGGTGCCCGCTCTTTCCAACGCAACGGAATAACTGCGCAGCAGCTCTCGATCTGTTGAGGTTGAGGCTGTGTTTGCCAGTAGCTCGACAGCCTGGTCGTACATTTCAGACGCTTCCTGCTTATTGCCCAGATTGACAAAATTAGGATGTCCGGCGCGATCACCGAGATTTATCAGGTTGTATGCCAGATCAATCCGGGCCCGCTCATCTTCTGGTGATGCTTCAAAAAGACCTTGCAGAATATCTTTTGAGCGACGCATTAGTTGTATCGCCTCTTGCAGGTCGCCCTGCCAGGCCAACAGTTCACCTTTGCGCCGATAGATTTGAGCGCGAGCTCGGGTCATTGACGGTGTCTCGTTGACTATCTGCTCGGCGATATCCTGAGCTCTTCCATAGTTTTCTAGAGCCTTGGCAGATTCACCCAGGTTTGCGCTTGAAGGTCTACCCTGTACGTCAGCAACTCGGCGATAAGCAAGCGACAGATCAGCTAATAGATCCTCATCGCTGATGTCGTCGCTGACCAGTTTGTCCAGATAGTGCTGTGCTTCCTCAGCAATAAGAATTCGCGTTGGGGTTGAACCTGGAAGCTCAACAACACTGTCGTAAATATCTTCAAGCACGACTCGCGCAAACTGGTGTAGATCGGTAAATCTTTCATTGGCAATTCTCGCTTGCCAGAGTGCCGCGCTTAAACCAATCGACAGAGCCGCTACGGTTGCGCCGACTACCGAGAACGCCAGGCGATTTGTTCGGATCAGCGCCCAGGTTCGGTAGGCGAGTGAGTCTCCTCGTGCGTTTACCGGTAGCCGTTTGCGATGATTTGTCAGATCCTCGGCGAAAGCTTCAACTGTGACATAGCGGCGTTCTGGTTCGGTGTGAGTTGCCTTTGCCAGTACGGTATCCAGGTCTCCCTGAAAGCGCTTGCGAATTTTTGCGGGGGTTGTTTTTCGCGCTGCCGCAATTGCTGCGAGTTCGGATTTGCCGTGCAGTCCACTTAATAGACTGCTTGCGCGCCAGGTCCGGGTTCTCTGAAAGGCACTTACGACAGCCCTGGGGGAGGCAAAGTCGACATCGTAGGGCCTTTTGCCAGTTAACAGGAGTGTCGCCAGTATGCCCAATGAATAGGTATCGCTGGCGGTGGAGACCTTACCTTCGAGTAGCTGTTCCGGGCTTGCAAAATCGGGAGTGAGCGCCTGACTGCCGAAGTAGGTTGTTGCGCCGTGTTGGCCTTTGAGCCCTCCTTCCTCACCTACCAGCTTGGCGATACCAAAATCCACAAGCTTGGGAATGCCATCTGGCGTGATCAAGACGTTTGAGGGCTTTATGTCGCGGTGAACCACCAGGTTTTGGTGGGCGTGCTGCAGTGCATGGCCAACCTCGGCCAAGAGCTTCAACCGCTCGTTTATCGTTAGCTTTTGGGTATCGCAAAAATCATCAATGCGTTCCCCATCAACAAGCTCCATCGCAAGATAGGGTGTCCCGTCATTAGTAGTACCACCATCGATCAGACCCGCAATGTAGGGATGCCGTAGACGAGCCAGGATGTCCCGTTCCAGATTAAAGCGGAGTCTGAGTTCCGGGGTCAGGATCTGGGCATGCAGCACTTTGATTGCGACCTGCTGCTCGTTGTGCTGATCCGTTCGCCGGGCCCGAAATACGGCACCCATGCCGCCACTGCCAATCTGTTCGAGCACAGTGAATTTGTCGATGATATCGCCGGCTTTGATGCTCTCGGATTTGGCCTGCAGCAGACTTAGCGGGTCGCGGCTTGTGGTTAGGTTGGCCTTCGAATCCTCATCGGCTGCGATGCGCTCGAGCATGGATTTGATGTCGCGTTGCAAGTCCTGGTCGCCCGCACAAAGTTCTTCAAGCAGTTGTGCTCTTGTATCGATGGGTTGGTCCAATACCTTGTCGCAGATATCGAGAATTTTCTTTTGGTGAGCCCGGTCTTTCACATTGATTGGTCGTCTTTGGGGACTGGGAGCGTTTGCTTGGCTGTAGTATTTTGGCTGGAGCGATTTTACCCTAGAAATTGCGCCAAGCTTGTTAAGGAGGTGCCATGCTCGAATTACGACCTGGTTGCGAATGCTGTGACTGTGATCTGCCACCCGACGCTGACAATGCCATGATCTGCACCTTCGAATGCACGTTTTGCAGCGGTTGCGTTGAACGTGTGCTCCAGGGCGTTTGCCCGAACTGTGGCGGTAACTTTGTGCCTCGACCGATCCGACCACAAAGCCTGTTAGAAAAATTTCCCACCTCTACCCAGAGAGTGCACAACCCCAAACTAACGGCTTAACACTAGTTATGGTCCGCAATTGTCCAATCCAGGGCCGGCAGTTGCATCACATTGCCCCCACTTAAATGGCAATTAACCGAACAATACGTACATAAGTGCTTACAGCCTTCCTGCCGGGAATAAGTAGACTAGTTTTTTGCCAATTAAAGAGCGCTTATTCCCGTGACAGACCAACTGATAGATTCCTTGCTAGATCGCCTGACCCAAGAACAGTGCGAAGAGATGCAAGCCATCGTGGAAACCTACGGGCAACCCTTTGAACAAACGGTTGATGCGATTCGGGGCGCGAGTCCCGAGGTTCTGCAGGCGCTAACGGTCACTATGAAGCTGCCAGGGCTTTTGAAAGGTGAATCGGTTTCGGACGAAGTGCAGGAGATGATGCCTGTCGGCTTCACAGAGATGCTTTGGCGCAGCCGCCACAGCACCAAGAAAACCGCCTGAACTAATTCAGTGATCTCCCCTTGAGCTAATCGAGGCATAATCGCGGGTGCTTAATTAATGCGGCCGCTCAATGACCTCTGCTTCTGAACCCCTATCCCAGCTCACTACCGGCATGCCGGTTGTTTCGCCCAATGGCGAAGTCTTCCGGGTTGATGAACAGCTTGCGGCAAGCTTTGAACCCGGTGACGCACTGGTTGCCAATGCCTTTGCGGGTTTGCTGCGTATTCCTGGTGCCATAACCGCAACCGTTGATGCGGCCATGACGGAATGTGCGCATGCCTTCTCCCGGATGAACCAGGTCACCGATGAACAGATTGTGGGCTTTTTCCGCACAGCAGCGGCGAATCTTGCCGATACAGGTGTTTGGGACGATATCGTTGAAACCAACGCTCAGGATGTTGAACGGGCCCGATCACTGGGTCGCTCCATCACCCGCTTGCAGGTTTCGAAGGCCATGCAGGAGGCGATGATCGTCGGACTTAATGGCTGGGCCGATCTGCCCTCGAGTCGAGACGCCATATTTGAAACAGTACAACACGCTGACTTCCGAATAGATCTGGTTGGTGCTGCCCTTGGACCCGTGGGTTTTGTGTTCGAAGGGCGGCCTAATGTGTTGGCTGATGCCTGTGGCGTTTTGCGTGGTGGCAACACCGTTATTTTTCGGATCGGCCGCGACGCCTTACAAACGGCTCAAACAATTATGCAGCGAGCTATAACGCCTGCACTCGAATCGAATGGCTTACCCGCGGGGGCTGTGGTCCTGGTAGATAGCGCGGAGCACGCAGCGGGCTGGTCACTGTTTCTTGACCAGCGACTGGCCCTGGCTGTAGCGCGAGGTTCTGGCTGGGCGGTAGATCTGCTGGGTTCGTTGGCGCAAAGCGTTGGCACGCCCGTGAGTTTGCACGGCACAGGTGGTGGTTGGCTGGTTGCCGGCGATAGTGCAAAGCCTGATGAGTTTGGCGCAGCGGTTCTGCGCTCTCTTGATCGCAAAGTGTGCAACACCATGAATGTCTGTGTGCTACCCGCATCCCGGGCAAATGAACTCGCGCCGGTGTTATTAAGAGCACTGGATAGCGCTGCACAGCAGCGGGGTGCGCCCTATAAGCTGCATGTCACACCCACAGCACAGGCCTGTGTGCCGGCCTCGCTGTTTGATACTGAGGTAGAGGTGATTCGTGCTGAAGGCCCGGTTAAAGAACCTCAGGCTGAACCCCTGGATACGGCACGACTTGGTGAGGAGTGGGAGTGGGAAGATTCTCCTGAAATCACCCTTACTGTCTGTGAAGACACAGCCGCCGCGGTAGACGCGTTTAACCAATATAGCCCGCGTTTGGTTGCGACCCTGATTGCGGCAGACTCGTCGGAGCAGCAGCAGTTTTTTGCGGCCATTGATGCTCCCTTTGTGGGCGATGACCATACTCGTTGGGTTGATGGACAGTTTGCGCTCAACAAACCCGAATTGGGCTTATCGAACTGGGCTAATGGGCGGTTGTTTGGCCGCGGCGCAGTGCTTACTGGCGATGGTGTGTTCACCATACGCACCCGATATACAAAAACGCCTGCCGTTTAGAGGATGACTGCGGCGAGCTAGCGAATGGCAATGCCGTGAGTCATATAGGAGGCAAATCGTGGCCCAGGCAAATAGGCTGATTCGGTTTGCGTGATGTGAAAGCCAGAGTCTGCGATCAGTTCGTCAGCGGATCGAGTGAGATGGCAACCGCCAGCGATGTGTTTCCACAAGGGTTCGATACGTTTTTGCCAGCGTGCCACAGAAGCATCTGGCGACTGGCCGTGCTCAATGAAATAGAGCTTGCCGCCAGGCTTCACTACTCTGTGCATTTCACTTAAAGCACCCTCAACTTTTGGTATGGAACACAGCGTCCAGGTGCATACAAGCGCATCAAAGGTTTTGTCCTCGCAAGGAATCGACTCACCCGAAACGCCAAGCATATTGATTGGCAGATTGAGTTCTTGAGCCCGACTTCTTGCATGGCCGGTGAGCTCAGCGGCCGGATCAAGACCGGTAAGTTCTACTGACTCCGGGTCATAGTATTCCAGGTTGAGGCCGGTACCGATGCCTATTTCCAGCACCTTGCCGCGGGCCTGGGGGACATACTGTGCCCGTAGTTTCATGAGTAGTGGTTGTGAGCAGCCGGCTTCTATAAGGCGAGGTAATACATGGCGTGCATACCAACCCATGGTTATTGGGAAAGCCGACTGTCCGAAGGGCCCATATGCAATTCTCGATGCTTGGGAAACCCAGGCTGAGTTTTGAATTTTGTGAGTAGCTCACTGAGGTTGTTGCTGTCGCTTAATCGATCAAGCTCTGAGACAACGTCTTCGAGTTCATGGTTTTGCATTCGACAGCATTGGGTATACGCATTGAGTGCGGCAACCAGACCAGGGTTGTTGTTGTTCATGAGCATGGTATCTGCCTCAAGAAACAACGCAGCACCGCCCCAGTACATTGTTGGGTAATTTCTTTCTGCGCGCAGTTTGCGAGCGGCTTTCGCAAACGGCGTGCGGTTGTGACGATAACGCGACTCAGCCTTGTTGAGGTTCTTTTGGTAGCGCCGGCGCATGTCTTGCGTGCTCATTACGCCCATTTTGTGCATCACCTGGTACTGCATGTAACTGGCAAAGCCCTCGGCAAACCAGGAGTTTCTTTGGCCAACATAAGGCAACACAAGATGGCTTAGTTCGTGTGGGGCAGTCCAGTCCTTGCGGAACTCTTGAAGTGAGAAACTGGGATCAACGTGAAAGTGCACGCCTTGAATGTGTGAGCGTTCGGTATGGGCCCAGGGCACTGGCTCGCCGGCCCGGGCGCGATTCATATAGATGTGTGTGGTGAAAGGCAGCTCACCCACAAGAGCTTCCAGCGCGTTATGGGTTTCGTTGAGCCAGCGTTGTAATTTCCTTTTTTCTGAAGCACTGAAGCGGTCTTCCCAGTGATATTTTAGCCGGGAGCTTTGCCTGTCTTGGGTTTCTTGTGAATAGGAAGAGACAAACAGCTGTGGCAGCTCGGCATGCTCACCAACCTGTGCGTACTCGGCGTGTGCGGGTGAAAGCACAACAACCATCACAGCGAAAAAGAAAGCCAGCGCAGCAGAAACGATAGCTAGCGAAGCGGAACGGGTTTTCCTGAGGATCTTCATAATCAGACTATATCAGCCTCTCCTGAATATTTTCTTAAAACGCCTGATGTGACCAGAAATGATTAGCGTCTACCGACTGGGTTACCATAATTGGATGGGGTAAACAGGGGAATACCATGTCAAACGACGCAACGACCAGTTCTTTTTCGGAGCAGCTTGCCGATCCAGAGCAACTCGGGATGTGTCCGACCAGGTTAGGTCGTGTCACAGACTGGTTAAATCAACAGATCGACAACGAGCGCCTGGCGGGGGCCTCGGTGTTGATCGGCCGCCGCGGACAGCTTGGGTACTTTGCAACAGCAGGGCATGCAGACCAGGAAAGCAAAACACCGTTTTCGCGTGACACTCTGGTGCGAATATTTTCCATGACCAAACCGGTGACCACGGTTGCCGCGATGATGCTCTACGAGCAGGGTGCGTTTCAGCTTGACGACCCGGTGGCAAAGTATCTGCCTGTGTTTGCGGATACGCGGGTCTGGATGGGTGGCGATTCTGACCTGTCCAGCACGTTGCCTCAGGAGTCGACCATGACGGTTCGACACCTCATGACTCACACAGCGGGTTTGACCTACGGGTTCATGCATACCAATACAGTGGACGCAGCCTATCGCAAGAATGGTATCGAGTTTCCAGGAGCAGATGGCGACCTGGAGACCTGGATCGATCGGCTCGCCGAGCTGCCGCTGATCTGCCAGCCCGGCAGTCAGTGGAACTACAGCGTCGCGACGGACGTACTGGGTAGATTGGTTGAAATCTGGTCAGGACTGAGCCTCAACGAGTATTTTGCGTCGGCTATTTTTGAACCGCTTGGAATGAGTTCGACGGGCTTTCATGTGGCGCCAGAAAACCATCACCTGTTTGCGAGCCTTTATGGTCCGGAGCATGGTGGCGATATGAGCAGTGTGGCCGCCACTACGGTCGATTCGAGCGACCTGGCAACAAAGCAACGGGGTGGCTTGCGCCAGCTTGAAAGTGGTGCCGCCAGCCGCTATCTGCAACCAACCCAGCTGTATTCCGGTGGTGGCGGTTTGGTTGGCAGTATTAATGACTACGCGCGTTTTGCGCAGATGCTGTTGAATGATGGCGTGCTGGAGGGTTGCAGATTATTGAGCCCTTCCACCATTCGTTTCATGCGTGCCAACCAGTTGCCAGACAATCGCGACATGGCGGCCATGGGTCAGCCGGTATGGAGCGAAACCAGTTATGACGGCATTGGTTTTGGGTTGGGTTGGGCCGTTGTGCTTGATCCCGTGAAAGCACACATGGTTGCCTCGGTGGGCGAGCATCATTGGGGTGGGGCAGCCAGTACGTTTTTTTGGTTAGATCCGGCAGAAGAGCTCTTCACTGTGTTTTTCACCCAGCTGATGCCGTCCTCGACCTATCCTATTCGCAGAGAGCTGCGCACCCGGGTTTATCAGGCACTAACAGATTGAATACCTGGCAGCCGTTAAAAGGGATCAAAGTACTGAGCTTTGAGTTGGCCTTTGCGTTACCCGCGGGTACCCGGGCATTGCACGACCTTGGCGCTGAAGTGGTTCGGGTAACACCTCCAGGCAGGCGAACGGATTCTTACATCGGTACTTTGGATGGTGTCTTTCTTGGCAAGGCGTGCGTATCTATTGATTTGACCAAAACCCAGGGCAGAGAGGTTGCACAGAAGTTGGCGGCCAAGGCGGATGTGGTATGCAGTAACTTCCGACCCGCTGTTCTCAAGAAATACGGGCTTGGTGCTGAGGTATTGCGCAAGCGTCATCCGGGCCTTATTACCTTGCAAATGTCTGGCTACGGCACGCCGGGACCTTACGCTGATTATCCGGCGTTTGGCCCATCCACTGAAGCCGCTGGTGGTCTGAATCGCTTGTTGGTGGGCGAGGGTGAGGTGCCGGTTCGAATTGGCTCTGCGGTATTTTCAGATCAGCTGGCGGGACGTTATGCAGCTCTCGCCGTTGCGGCAGCACTGAATCGCAAACGTTTGACCGGAAGAGGCCAGGCACTTGATCTGTCGATGACCGCGGGTATTTCCCATTTGCTTGGGCAGCCGATTACCGAAGCGCTGCGCAGCGGCGTTATGCCTGGGGCGCCGGGTAATCGTGATCGTCGCTTTGTCCCACAGGGTGTTTACCGTTGTAGTGGTGACGATGAATGGATTGCCATTTCGATTGCAACGCAAGCCCAGTGGCAATCACTACATTCTCTCCTTGATCCTGGCCTTCTCAGGCGTCCTGGGCTTACAGCAGATAGCGATAGGGATGAACGCTGGAACAAGCACGATCAAATTGATCAGGCACTGAGTAAGTTGTCAGCGCAATCTACAAAAGACGAACTGGCGAGCTATCTGCAACGTTTAGGTGTTCCAGCGGTGCCAGTGCGTACCACTGCAGATCAGGCGCAGGATCCAAATATTGCGTCTAGAAAAATGCTGCAAATGGTCAAGCACAGGCAACCAATTCGGGGTTCTTCCGCGCATCCACACCCGCTCTTGCCCTGGCGTGTGGTGGGTCGACGTCGGCGAGCGTTGCGCTCCAACCATCATTCAGGCCAAGACAATCATCGCGTGCTCAAAAGTTGGCTTGCGTTTGAAGCCCGGCAGATTAAGTCGCTGGAACAGGCTGGCGTCTTGCATGAACGTATTTGAGATATCAAAAACAGCCGCCGGCGGGTATGCGGGCAGCTTGCTCGCCGCTCTGACCCCACCCGAACTTGATGCCCCTGTGGTCACGCGTTTGGTGCTTGATGACGTTCAGTTTCAGTCTCCTGGCGGCGAGTGTTTTCTGCATCATGGTAAGGCCGAGTTGCAACCGTCGTCGCCGCGCAAGGCGACGGCAGAACACATTCATCTCGATCCGTATCGGGTGCTGATTGAAGATGTTGGACCTGCGGAGCTTCGGTCTCTTGGCTGGACCTACACAGCTCTTAAAACGGCATACCCCGATCTCATTATCATCAGCCTGTCTGCTTTTGGATTAAGTGGCGCCTATAGCGACTGGCTGGGCAATGATTTTTTGGCCCAGGCGGTTGGCGGCGTGATGCATGCCACTGGTTACGCCGGTGAAGCGCCGGTTGGGTTGCCCGGCGAGGCGGCCTTTATGATTGCAGGTCTGCATGGCGCCACCGCCGCTCTGGCAGCCACCTACGGCGATGGGTCGGGAATGCACATAGATATTTCGGCCCAGGATACCTACATGCAGCACTGGACTCGGCATGTTGCGGAGTACGCCTATAGCTCAGTCACAACAACGCGCGCGCCGCGCAATCCCGAGGGACTGCATTACGTTCACACGGCACGGGCAAAGGACGGCTGGTTATATCTGCTTGCGTTGCGGGAACCCTGGCAAGATCTGGCAGCCTTTCTTGGCTTGGGTGAGTTGTTGCCCAGTGATGCATTTAATGATTCTGCTGATGCAGAAAGCACCCAGCAGCCACCCTGGGTTGAACTCGAACAGGCGTTTCATGACGCCGTAGCAAGCAAAAGCAAATACCAGTGGTTTGCCGAGGCTGCAGACCTGGGTTGGACCTTTGCGCCGGTCGAGGATCCGTTTGAGATTGCTGCCTCACCGCAGGTCGCGGCCCGGGGCGGCATGTTGCGTGTTCCTGTCCAAGATTCAGAAGGCACCAGTGAACTACTGATGCCGCCGTTGCCCTGGCTGGATACTAGTGACTGATCTAGCGGGGTTGAGCAGGTGTTTCGATGAGACCGGCAAGCTGGGCCGGGGTCAGTTCGAAAGCGCCGGCCACCATGTTGAAGAACTCGACCTCAGCGCCGCTGACGCGCTTGTCTGAGAGAATGACATCAGCCAGTGCGCCAACAATGATGAGTTGATCTTCTACCTCAATCTGTTTGCCAACCTTTGCGAGATATTTGTCGAGCGGGGCAGATTCGAACAGCTTGGAGTTTGCAGCCATGCGGACATCTGCACTGCTGATTTCTTCGCGGGTGATGCGGCTGACGATCTTTTGGACCGTTTCCACTTCAATTTCCTTGATATTCATATCTGACGCCGTGGCGCGGGCGACAGTCATGATGGCGGCTTCCTTGAACAGTGTATGTTTTTCTTCTGGCGTTGGTTTTGCGCCGTTGAAGATTTTCAACAGGTTGCCAAGTTTCGCGATGCTCATTCGATTCCCCTCGTGTGGAGCGATTTTGAGGCAGAATACCGCACGGCAACACAAGAATCGAACGATCATCGAAGGTAACGACTCTATGAGCGAGAAAGAAGCACAGTCACGCCCTGGTAGCAGCCCAGCCGGCGGTGCCAAAGCCCAGACTGGGGCTCAGAGCCTGGTGCAGAGCTTTGTCGATTCGGGTGTCGATGTCTGCTTCACCAATCCAGGCACCTCCGAGATGCATTTTGTTGCTGCACTGGATTCCAATCCACAAATGCGCTGTGTTCTCGGACTGTTCGAAGGCGTGGTGACCGGGGCGGCGGATGGCTACGGTCGTATGCAGGGGTCTCCTGCAGCGACCCTCTTGCACCTCGGCCCGGGTCTGGGCAATGGCTTGGCAAATCTGCATAACGCCAAAAAAGCCCGCACACCCGTCGTTAATGTGGTGGGTGATCATGCTACCTACCATCGCAAGTACGATGCCCCGCTCACCTCAGATGTAGAGGGTATTGCTGGTCCGGTTTCGGGTTGGGTCCGGGTGTCGGAGTCTGCGGACACTGTTGCAGGAGATGGCGCGGCTGCGGTGCAAGCCGCCTCAACGCGGCCGGGCCAGGTGGCAACCCTGATTCTTCCGGCGGATACCGCCTGGAATACCACCGAGAGCGTTGCGGCACCGCTTCCGATTGAACCGCCAATCGCGGTTGATCAATCCCTGGTAGACGATGTTGCCAAAGCGCTGCGCCAGGGCAAGCCGGCGGTGTTGTTGGTAGGGGGTGTAATCACCGCCGAACGCGCAGCCCTGTGCGACCAGATCAGTCAGGCTACTGGCGCGCGGATTATTATGGATACCTTTATACCGCGCATTCAGCGCGGGGCCGGTCGTGCAGAGGTAGAACGGCTGCCGTACTTTGGTGAGCAGGCAGCGGATGTTCTTAAGGGCACAGAGCATCTGATTCTGGTGTCTACCCAGGCGCCGATCACCTTTTTTGCCTACCCCGACAAACCGAACTGGTTGACGCCTGAAGGCTGTGAACTGCATACCCTGGTTGAACGGGACGGTGACATCGATGGTTCCTTGCAGGCGCTGGTGGAAGCACTTGGAGCAACCACTCATGCGCCCCGTTTAATTGACTCACAACCAGTCGAGCTGCCGACCGGCGATCTGGATCCGCGTTCCATAGGGGCGTCGCTTGCCTATCATTTTCCTGAGAATGCCATTGTGGTGGATGAAGGCGGAACCGCAGGTGGCGGGTGCAGTTTCAGCACCAAAACCTCGGCGCCCCATGACTGGCTGATGCTTACCGGAGGGTCGATCGGTTATGCCATGCCCACTGCCACCGGAGCCGCCGTTGCCTGTCCCGATCGACCGGTAATATGTTTGCAGGGTGATGGCGGCGGCATGTATACGGTACAGGCGCTGTGGACTCAGGCCCGCGAGCGTTTGAACGTCACCACCATTATTTTTGCGAATCAAAAATACGCAATACTGCAAATCGAGTTCGCTCGGGTTGGCGCGCATAATCCGGGGCCGAAGGCCATGAGCATGCTGGATCTAACCAACCCCGAGCTTAACTGGACCTCAATGGCAGAAGGCATGGGGGTCACTGCGTTTCGTGCCACCACCATGGCTGAATTCAACAAGGCGCTGGTTGCATCGCTTAAGGAGCCGGGTCCCTGCCTGATTGAAGCGCTGATTTAGTACTCACTGATCAAATAATCGAGACAGAACACTCGCGACCCGCCTAACATCGCACTTATGCCCCAACCGAAAACTGCCGCCGAGCGAATCCAGCTCTATCAAACGCTTTCAGCGCCTGCCCAGCTTGTGGCCCAGGCCTATGGCGCTGTTGCCCCAAACGATCCGGCTCGCGCACGGGTGGTTCGTTGGCTTGCCCAGGCTGACCTGTTAGCCAGTGGTGAACGCATTACCCAAAATACGGTGAAAGACGCGATGGGCGAGCTCATTGCTGCCCGCATCATTGAAATGGGTCGAAAAGGTCAGGGACCAAAAGTGAGTCCAGACTGGGCGTTGTTTCTGACGCTTGAAGCCCAGGCGAACAATCATCTGGATGCGATTGTGCTGGCGCACGATCATGAAGAACGAGACAGTTCCTGGTGGGACCAGGGGCAGTTTCGGCGAGCCATGCTGCTGCGCTATCTGGTGGTCAGCCAACGTTTTGATCGCATAGCCAAACTGGGTGTGTCGCAAACCCTCGATTGGAGTTTCATGCTGGTAGATGAAGCTCGTGATCTTTGGAAAAGTTTGCCGCAAGAACATCGCAAAGCCGCGGTAAGTTCCTGTCTGCGTCACGTGTTGTGGAACGCAAGCCCGGTAGGCGTGCTGTTTGCGGTCGCGGATTTACTGGCAAAAACAGATCCGGTGCTGGCTGGCGAAGTGGCCCTGGTGCGGATCATTCGTGGCGACTTTGTGGGTGCGCTGGGCAGCTTTCAGGCATTGAGCGCTGAGTTGGCTGTGAGCCCTTCCGGGCTTTCCCAGCGAGCAAGCATTGAGGCCTTCATTGCCACCTTGCGTGGCGATGACGAATCGGCCACAGCACTTATCGACGATGCGTTGACTGCCGAGCGTGGTGCAACGAGAAAAAGAAACGTCTTTCCTCCCTCACGTGCGTTTGCTCTTTCGTTGTTGTCGCTGGTACGCACCGGAAGTCCTGATGCGTTGGGGTTACTCAATGGCTTGTTGCGTACCGCCGAGAAGGAGTCTCTGTTTCCCGAGGTCATACATTTTGTTCGTGTCGCTGAGCTATTGTCGAGTGATCGCGATGAACAACAACGATTTTGGCGCCGAGCTGATGAGCCTAACTTGCTGTGCCTGTTTAGTGCCCTCATGCGAGGCTGGGGTGAAAAAGACTTTGATGTCGACGATGTCGAGCAAGAGGCGTTACTTGTTGCCTACATGAAGCAGGCCAAGGCCAATGGCTACTGGTGGATTCTTGCTGAGGGCACAACACTGCTTGAACGGGCAAACGTTCAAAGTGCGACTCGAGATCTGCTGCAACAACTGGGCGACACTGCTTCAGCGCAACACACAGCGCTTGGCACGGTTTCGATTGCAGATGTTGTGGTGGCGTTGCCGGACTGGGAATATCCGTTGAAAGCCCTGGAGCAGCTTGCCTTTAAGTCTGCCGGCGGCTCCAGACGCCCAACCGGTGTTGATGCCGAGCGACGGTTGCAGTGGCAAATAGAGGAAGTGGCCTACGGCCCGCCTGAGGTTAGTGTTAGAGAGCAAAAGGCCAATCGATCCGGAGAGTGGGGGCGCGGGCGAGTTGTCGCGCTGAAGCGGCTGCGGGCAGAAGCCTTACAGTGGGACTACGCGCTGGAACAGGATAAGGCCGCGGCCGCAGCGATCAAGGTGGAACGCAGCTATGGTTGGGGCAAGGCGGCTGAGGAATACCACGTAGATGCACAGACGTTGTATGAGTTACGTGGTCATCCCTATTTAATTAATGGTGATGGTGATGCACTGGAAATTGTATTGCGCGAACCTGAGCTGGTTATTGAAGAAGTGACCGCAGAGGATCGGGGTACCCAGGCAGCGGGCCGTGAGATCTGGGCGCGACTTGAGCCGCTATCCACAGACAACAGTGAATTTGCGTTTGAGTTTGTGAACCCTCGAAGACTCACCGTCACACGCTTTCGAGACGACCACAAACGTCTGCTCGACGTTATTCCTCGCGACGGCATTCACTTGCCTGAATCAGCAAAAGACCGATTGCTGGATGCGGTGGCCGCACTGGCCGGTGACATACGCATTCAAAGTGGTGTGGCGGGTGGCGCTGATGCCAATGTGGTGCAAGGCGTTGTCGAGCCCTGGGTGCAATTAGATCCGGTAGCCGCTGGCTTGACGGTCAAGTTTGTCGTGGAGCCGGTGCCAGAAACCGCCACCTATTTTGTGGTAGGTGAGGGTGGCGCCACCGTGTTTGTCAGTCATGACGGCTCTCCTACCCAGGCATCTCGCGATCTCCTGGCGGAGAAAGCAGCGGCTGAAGCAGTGGTTGCGGCGTGCCCAACCCTTGCTCGAACCCACGATGGTCGGCTCGAATGGTTTTTAGGAGAGCCCGAGGAATGTCTGGAGCTGATCGAAGAACTGCAAAAGTCGGGTGCGCGCTGTCTGTGGCCGCAAGATGAACCTTACAAGGTGGTTGCGCGCGCCGAAGGTGCTGATCTTAATCTCACGATTAAATCAGCAAGCGACTGGTTCAGTGCATCCGGTGAGCTGCAGGTGGATGATGATCGGGTGATCAGCCTTGCGCGGCTGTTTGAGTTACTTGACGCGAGTCAGGGGTCGCGTTTTCTGGAACTTGAAGATGGCCAGTTTTTAGCGCTCTCAGACGGCTTTCGTGCCCAGCTTGATGAATTTCAGGCCCTGGCCTCGCCGGGCAAAAATGGCGGGCAAAAACTAA
Organism: uncultured Pseudomonadales bacterium; assembly: GCA_964634815.1. GTDB lineage: Bacteria > Pseudomonadota > Gammaproteobacteria > Pseudomonadales > Azotimanducaceae > JALZVT01. Next base: position 218,465 of record CAZWMD010000001.1, read on the forward strand.
GCGCTTTAGCTGCGATTGCTCTCGAAGAACTGTTTGAAACCGCGGTGATGAACTCCGACGGGGCCTGGGAAGAGCGCCAACAAAAACTGCGCGAGGCTAAAGAGTACCATCCCGATCTGCCGTCGACCCTGCGTGCCGAACTGCGACCCTACCAGCGCGAAGGCTTTGAGTGGCTTGCGCAGCTCAGCCATTGGGGCGTGGGCGCCTGCCTGGCGGATGACATGGGGCTGGGTAAAACCGTTCAGACCCTGGCTTTGCTGTTGTTGCGAGCCAAGCAGGGGCCAGCCCTGGTAGTTGCCCCGACATCTGTTGCACCCAACTGGATAGATGAGGCGCGACGTTTTGCGCCATCACTCAATGTGTTGCATTACGTTGGCGCGCCGGGTGAACGCGAGGCAATGCTGGAGAATCTCGAAGCGCTGGACTTGATGGTGGTTACCTACGGTCTGATTCAAAACGACATTGAGCGATTTGCTGAGCAGTCCTGGTCTACCCTGGTACTGGATGAGGCGCACGCCATTAAAAACGCGGCAACACGTCGGTCTCGCGCGGTGAAAGCGCTTAACGCAGACTTTCGTATCGCCACCACCGGCACACCCATCCAGAACAACCTGATGGATTTGCATTCGTTGTTTGGTTTTTTGAACCCCGGAATGCTTGGCTCTGCGGCGCAGTACAAAAGCAAGTTTGTTTTGCCCATCGAGCGCGACGGTGACACCGATGCCAGCGCCCGCTTGCGACGCTTGATCTCACCTTTTGTGCTCAGGCGCACTAAAACCGAAGTGCTGGATGATCTGCCGTCGAGAACGGAAATCACGCTCAACGTGGAGCTGTCAGAAGATGAGGCCACGCTGTATGAAGCGCTGCGCACGCGCGCGCTTGCTGAGCTTGAAGAGGTAGATACCAAATCACCCAAGCAGCGAGAACAAGAGCGAAAGGCCAAAGGAATGGCGGGCAGCGGCCAGAAGGCCGGGGA
>CAZWMD010000002.1:0-50735 GCA_964634815.1 uncultured Pseudomonadales bacterium
GCCACCTGGGCAACGTTTTGGTTGATTCGTCGCACCTGGCCAGATAAATCGGACGCGCAGGTTTCACGGCAGGTCGCCCTGTTGGTCGCCACTGTGGTAGCGATCATTATTCTGCTTCTGGCTCTACCGCTAGAGGGAGCGACTCAAGAACAACTCATCAGCCTGTTTGGCCTGGTGCTCACAGCGGTTCTCGCGCTGGCATCAACCAATTTTGCATCCAACGCCATGGCCGGGCTTATGCTGAAAGCCGTTGGCAGTTTTCGCACCGGCGACTTCATTCGCGTTGATCAACATTTTGGCCGTGTCACCGAGAAATTCTTGCTACACACAGAGATTCAAACCGAAGATCGTGATCTGGTTACGCTGCCCAATCTCTATCTCATAAGCCATCCGATGCGTGTGGTTCGCTCCAGCGGCACATTGATATCTTGCGAGCTGACCCTGGGCTATGACATTCACCGGCGCAAGGTTACCGACCTGCTTCGTCAGTCCGGAGAAAAGGCCGGACTCGAGGAGCCTTTTGTACAGATCACCGGCCTCGGAGACTTTTCTGTTGGTTACAAAATTTCGGGGTTTTTGGGCAACGTCGAAAACATGGTGAGCGCTCGCACTGCCCTGAGTGCCCAGGTGCTCGATACGCTGCATGAAGCCGGCATCGAAATCGTATCGCCAAACTTTATGAATCAGCGCCCGGCACCCGCAGATCAACCCATCATGCCCAACCGCTATCAGGGACAAAGTTCCGATGATATGGGACAGGCTGATATAGGGCAGGCCGAAAAGCTGATGTTTGATAAGGCTGAGCTGGCTGCTCGGGTAGAAAAATTGCGTATCCAGCGCAACACCTTGCAAGAGGAGTACGACCAGCTCAAATCGACGTCAGAGGAAGAGGCGGAAGATGAGGCGGGCAAAGCTGGAAAAAAAATGGAGCTTACCTGGCGCAAGAAACAGCTTGAGGCGCTTGATGCCCTGCTGGCCAACCAGGCGGTGGACAAGGACGGCGACTAGCGTCTGCGATTACCCCTCTATTTACCCCTCTATTTACCCCTCTCTAGCACTGTGAACCCACCGGGTCCAGATCACATCCGAAAAAATTTTACCGTACACTCAGCAAATTCTAAGTGGAACTATTCGGCTTTTATTTAGTGCCAGATTTGCCCAACTATCACGCGCTTGCCGTCATGCTCCTGACTGTTCTCGCGCTTTATCTCTTCACTCGCGATCGTCTGCCGCTCGAGATGACCAGCCTTGGATTGCTCATCGCGCTGACGATGGGGTTTTCAATCTTTCCGTTCCCGGGATTTGATCCCACGGTGCTTTATCAGGGCTTCGGCCATGAGGCGTTAATCGCAGTTTGCGCGCTCATGGTGGTTGGTCAAGGGTTGGTGAATACCGGTGCGTTGCAACCGGTTGCACGGAGCCTGGGCAAACTCTGGGCAGCGAGCCCGTTCCTTACCTTCCTGCTCACCCTGGTTGCTGGCGGTGTTCTGTCTGCCTTCGTCAACAATACCCCCATTGTGGTGCTGTTGCTGCCTGTACTGATTAGCGTGTGTCTGCGCAACAAGCAAAGCCCCAACGGCGTACTAATGCCCATGGGTTTTGCCACAATCATTGGCGGCATGGTGACAACCATTGGTACCTCAACCAACCTGTTGGTGGTGTCACTCGCACAGGATTTGGGCGTCACCGAGTTTGGCATGTTCGATTTTGCCAAGCCCGCGATGCTGGCAGGTGTTGTTGCCATCGCTTATCTGTGGCTTGTCGCGCCCAAAATGCTACCGCAACGTGAGTTCCAGCTTCTCGACTACTCACCCCGATTGTTTGATGCCCGCCTTAGACTCAATGAAAACTCCCCGGTGGTTGGCAAGCCTCTTTCGGAAGCCATCTCTACCGCCGGAGGCGAGCTGAAGGTTGTACGAATAAGGCGTAAAGGCACCATCCTTATGCCGCTTCCAGATGTAGAACTGAAGGAAGGCGACAGGCTAAGAGTGCGTGATTCGCCATCAAACCTGATGGCTTACGCAGACGCGCTGCAGGCCACCATGGTCAGTGAAGATCAGGAAGTGATCAGCGATGTAAATCCTCTGGAAGCCGAGGATCAGAGCATTGCTGAAATTGCCGTGGTACAAGGCTCTAGCCTGGACAAAACCAGTCTGCGCTATGCCCCGGTGCTACTGCGCTACCAGCTTACGGTGCTGGCTCTGCATCGCGCTGGAGAGGAAATTTGGCGCCCGCGCGAAGAACTGCACGACGTCATGCTGCAACCCGGCGACGTACTGCTTGTCCAAGGTCCATCTACCCGGGTAACTGAACTCAAACAGGATGCCCAGTTCCTTGTTCTGGACGCAACAATTGATCTGCCACAAACCAGTCGCGCACCCCTGGCACTGGGTGTTCTGCTCACCGTCATCGTCACCGCCGCTTTAGGCATCGTGCCAATTGCCATTAGCTCCGTAGCCGGGGCTGTCGTTATGGTCATCACTGGTTGCCTGAATATGGCAAGCGCTCTGCGCGCGGTGAGTCCATCAGTGTATTTTGTTGTCGTAGCTAGCCTCGCTCTCGGCCAGGCACTTATTACCACCGGAGCAACCAGCTACGTAACCTCGGTCTTTGTCTTCGCTACCACAGACTTTACGCCAACGGTGGTGATGTCGTTGTTAATGTTGATGCTGGCGATCTTGACCAACGTGGTATCAAACAACGCTGCTGCTGTTATTGGCACGCCAATCGCCGTGGGAATCGCCACACAGTTGAACCTGCCAGCAGAACCTTTTGTTCTTGCAGTACTGTTCGGCGCAAACATGAGCTACGCAACACCCATGGCTTATCAAACCAACCTGTTGGTTATGAGTGCAGGCAACTACCGCTTTTCAGATTTTGTGCGCGTTGGCCTGCCGTTAACGGTTTTGATGTGGCTAACGCTCACGTTTCTTTTGAGCGCCATGTATTTTTGAATGAGGCGTGCCAGTCTCAGTCGCGCTACTTCGGCGGGGTGTTCCTGGACTGTGGTTGCCTGTGCCAAAATTTCGCTGGGCACGTTTCTCGCGCGCCTGACTTTCAGCAGCAAACAACAGGCTGTCATCACGGTTAATCACTTAGTCGCTCTCCATCTTCCCTGATGGTATTAAACGTGGCCCGCGCTTCTATTCCCGTGAAAGACGCAGCATTTCCAGAGTTTCATACAGGCTTTTGTGCAAAGTGTGACCAAATTCCAGGACTTCTGGTGTTGGTTGTACCTGATCCGGAATCTGAATGACCTGGGCTCCCGCCCCTATGCCTGCCTTGACGCCATTCGGAGAGTCTTCAAGCACCAAAACCTGCGCAGGTTCCAGGCCGAGTAATTGCACACCACGGCGATAGGGATCGGGGCTGGGTTTACCCGCACACACTTCACCACCGCAGATGCGAACGGAGAAATAGTCACCAAGCCTGGCGCGATAAAGCTTGAGACCTGCAAGGGTTCTGGCGGTAGAGGTGACAAGACCCATGGGTATACGCCAGGCATGCAAAGCCGACAGAAGCTCCGGCACACCAGGCATCGGCGCAATGCCTCCTGCCTGCAGTGCATCAAATCTGATACGAAACTCTCGCAACACCGCATGCAGCGGAAAGTCCGGGCCAAAACCTTCAGCAAGTATCCGCCGACTCGCCGCCTCGGTGGTACCGATGCAACGCACCCACACCTCATTTTTAATGGGCTGCTCAAACACAGCGCAGGCCTCGTGAAAGGCCTGGGTATATAGCCGCTCGCTATCCAGCAACAGGCCGTCCATATCGAACAGCACGCCCCGAATGTTCTCGGGGCAGAGCGCAGTGGCAACAGGCGGTTTCAAAGTCCCCACAATTGGGCAAGTGGGACCAACCCTCAGCGTTAGCTTGCCTCTGCAACTAGATTGTTCAGCACATATTGCAGAATGCCACCGCTCTTGAAGTACTCGATCTCGTTATCGGTATCCAGTCGGCTGGTGGTCAGAATCTGGGTTTCAGAACCATCTGCGCGCTTGATCGTCACCGCAATATCCTGACGCGGTGTAAGCCCTGCAACACCATCCGGCAGGCTAACGCTGATGATTTCATCTCCAGTGATGCCATGCTCTTTACGGCCTTCGCCATCCTTGAATACCAGGGGCAACACGCCCATACCAATCAGATTGGATCGGTGAATTCGCTCGAAGCTCTCAGCGATCACCGCTTTAACACCCAACAAGCGCGTGCCTTTGGCTGCCCAGTCACGGCTGGAGCCCGTTCCGTATTCCTTGCCCGCAACAACAACCAGCGGAGTGCCTTCACCTTCATAACGAACCGCTGCGTCGTAAATGCTCAGCTGATCGCCAGACGGAATATGCTTGGTGTAACCACCCTCAACTCCGGGGACCATCTCGTTCTTGATACGGATGTTGGCAAAGGTGCCACGCATCATGACTTCATGGTTACCGCGGCGCGATCCGTAGGAGTTAAAGTCTTTAACATCAACGGCTGCCTGCTGCAGATATTCTCCAGCAGGGCTCACTGGCTGAATCGCTCCCGCGGGAGAGATGTGATCGGTTGTGACTGAATCACCCAGCACGGCCAGGAGCCGAGCACCAGATATCTCCGGACTCTGTTCAATGTCATCGCCTACGCTAAAGAAAGGCGGCTGTTTGATGTAGGTCGATTCTTCCCAACCGTAAGTGCCAGCCTGGTCAACCTCAATGGCCTGCCACTCTTCGGGGCCTGTGAACACATCGCCATACTGTCGATCAAACATATCCGCAGAAACCTGCGCGACAACGTCTGCGACTTCTTTGGATGAGGGCCAAATATCTTTCAGGAATACATCCTGACCGTCTTTGCCCTTGCCAATCGGATCGGTGGCCAGGTTGATTCGGGTAGTGCCCGCAAAGGCATAAGCGACAACCAAAGGCGGAGACGCAAGCCAGTTCGTACGCACTTCCTGATGCACTCGCCCTTCAAAGTTGCGGTTACCCGACAGCACCGAAGACACCACCAGATCACCCTCGGTGATTGCGGTCGAAATATTCTCCGGCAGTGGTCCCGAGTTGCCGATACAGGTTGTGCAGCCATAGCCCACCAGGTTGAAGCCTGTGTCGTCGAGCGCATCCTGCAACCCGGTTTTCTCCAGATATTCGGTCACCACCTTGGAACCCGGCGCAAGTGATGTTTTCACCCACGGCTTCACCGTAAGGCCATGCGCCAGTGCTTTTTGTGCAACCAGTCCTGCACCAAGCATCACTGCCGGGTTGGACGTGTTGGTGCAAGACGTGATGGCCGCAATAACAACGTCCCCATGAGACAGGGAGTAGCTTTCACCATCTACTCCAACTTCTACGTCTTTGGTGTTTTCACGGCCCTGCAAATCGAGTGCGTCGTCAAAGGCACTCTTCATATCTGTCATTGCTACCCGTACGTGTGGCAGCTTGGGCCCCGCAAGGCTAGGTACAACAGAGGCCAGATCAAGTTCCAACAGTGCCGAGAATTGCGCATCAGGTGCATCTGCTTCCCGCCACATTCCCTGCGCTTTGGCATAGGCCTCAACCAGAGCTACTGTGTCTGCAGGTCGATCGGACAATCGCAGGTAATTGATGGTTTCGTCATCTATCGGGAAAAATCCGCAGGTTGCGCCATATTCTGGCGCCATGTTTGCAATGGTCGCGCGATCAGCAAGCGATAGTTCATCCAGTCCGCTGCCGCAGAACTCAACAAACTTACCCACTACACCATGGGCGCGCAGCATTTCTACTACCCGCAAAACAAGGTCGGTTGCCGTAATGCCATCGTTAAGCTTGCCGGTAAGCTTGAAACCAACCACCTCGGGGATCAGCATGGATATGGGTTGCCCAAGCATGGCTGCCTCAGCTTCAATGCCACCAACACCCCAGCCCAGAACTCCCAGACCGTTGATCATTGTCGTGTGGCTATCGGTACCTACCAGGGTATCGGGATACGCGATCGTGCGACCATCAACCTCTTTGGTCCATACCGCCCGCGCCAGATACTCAAGATTCACCTGATGGCAAATACCTGTTCCGGGCGGGACAACGCGGAAGTTATCAAACGCCTGTTGGCCCCAACGCAGAAACCGATAGCGCTCCGCATTGCGCTCCATTTCTATGGCGACGTTCTGCTGAAACGCATCATCGTTACCAAACTTGTCGACCATCACTGAGTGGTCAATCACCAGATCTACCGGTGACAATGGGTTGATGATGCTGGGGTCGTGGCCGGCGGCAACAACAGCAGAGCGCATGGCAGCGAGATCCGCAACACCAGGGACACCCGTGAAGTCTTGCATGAGCACCCGCGCCGGGCGATAAGAAATCTCCTCAGCTCCGGGGGGATTGGCTACCGCATCGCCAAGCGCCTTGATGTCTTCGATTTTGACCGAGTTGTTGTCCTCGAATCGCAACAGGTTCTCGAGCAATATCTTGAGAGAAATAGGTAAACGCGTGAGGTCGCCAATACCGGCTTTGGACGCTTCGGGCAGGCTGTAGTAATCGTATTCTTTGCCGCCCGCCGTTAGGGTTCTGCGGCACTTAAAGGTATCCAGGCTCATAGCTCGAACTCCGGCTGATCTGAGGTTAGAGGTCATAAGAAAAGCCGGCTATTTTGCCTGAATTTGCCTCTGGCCGCACCTCGATTAGTTGCGCTGCGATTAGGTGTCGCGAGGCCCGTCCGGGGAGTCACTGAGGCTAACCGGAGCCACCTCCGATTCGGTTAAACGGCGGTAAAGGGGTGAACCGCAACGAAAACAAAATGACGCTTCCTGGCGATGCCCTTCTGCAGAGCACTCCTTGCACGTGCGTGTGTTTGCCCGGGCACGACTGGCCTCTCCAAGTTCCATAGTGACAATGCCGGTCGGCACAGCAATCACCCCATACCCCATGATCATCACCATCGACGCCACCGCCTGTCCCAGAGACGTCTCGGGTGTCAGGTCGCCGTAACCCACCGTGGTCAGGGTAACGATCGCCCAGTAAATGCTTTTCGGTATGCTGGTAAAGCCGGTATCTGGCCCTTCAATGACGTACATCAACGAACCGAACACAACCACCATGGCAAGTACGGTCAGGATGAACACCGTGATTTTGCGCCGGCTGTTGGCCAGAGCGGTCATGAGCATTTCACCTTCGCCCACAAACTGCACTAGTCGCAGTACTCGAAACACGCGCAAAACACGCAAGATGCGAATGACCAGGAACGATTGTGCTCCGGGAATAAACAGGCTCAGATAGGTAGGCAGGATACTCGCCAGATCAACCAACCCGTAGAAACTCCGGGCGTAAAGAGCCCGGTTATTAATACTCCACAGACGCAACGCATACTCAGCGGTGAAGGACAGAGTGAAAAACCACTCAAGCACATACAACTGCATGCCATAACGCGCATGAATGTCCGGCACAGTGTCCAACAACACCACGAGTACGCTGAGGACAATGAAAACGATCAATCCAACATCAAAGATTGCGCCCGCAGGGGTGTCGGCTTCAAAAATGATTTCCCGAACGAGATCCCGGCGACTCATGTCGGCCGCCGGGTCGTTCTCGTTGGGGGACTGTTGATCGTTAAGTGGCGGTTGATCCATGACGGTGCTCGGGTCCCGCGACCCTATCGACAAAACCGCCATGTTCTGGTGCTGGGGCCGTCGGTGCAAATAAATTGGTCATTCGGAGCCGAATAAAGCTATTTATTTAACACTTTTTTGAACCCTTGGCTCACCCTGACCCCAGCACAGCCATGCGCAGGTCACGTGACTGGCACCCTTAGGCGACTCGCACCTCGATAGCCCGTCGTGCTTCTTCCTTGCGACGGCCAATAGACACCCGCAGCAGGCCTTCGCGGGCACTTGCGTCAATCGCCTCGAACTCCGCGTCTTTTGGCAATCTGAAGCGCCGTTCAAATTTGCCGTAACGACGCTCAGAACGATGCACTCGGCGCTCCCGGGTCTGTTCTTCTGTCTCTTGTGATGCGTCAGCCGACACCTGGGAATCCGGTTCTACTGCGGATTCTGCCGTACGGATCGGCCTGCGTTCTCCAGCAATCGCGATTACGCCATCGTGAACAGTCACATTCAGGTCTTGCGCAGCCACGCCGGGCAGCTCCAGATCAATGAAGTAAGCCTGGTCTGTTTCCCAAACCTCGGCGGCTGGCGAGAAGTGGGATGACTTATCCTGAGCAGGCGTTAGCGCTCGCGGCCTGATTGGCAACTGGCCGGCCTGGGCTAACAGGTCATCGATTTCTCGCAGTGGATTCCAACGTATTACAGTCATCTGAGTTCCTTTGTTTTGCTCTGACCCTCCAGAGATGGACCCAACAACTGAAATTCAAAGGACTTGAAAAATTTTTCTTTGTCCCCAAATGAGCCGCTCAGCTGGCCCGACAGGACTGGTACTATTGCGCGAGTTTTCAGTTCCGGTATCCAGCCATAGGTTAGGGCCAGAGAAGTTGGCGCGGGAGCGTCACCCCATTGATTCGTCGTATTACTTGGAAGTCACCTATGCGTCGCCCCCAGATAGACAAGTTTCTGTCTTTTGTGCTGCTCAGCGCGCTATCAGCCTGTACCGCTCAACAAACCGCATCCTCTGCAGATAGCACCTCCACCACCGGCTCATCACCCGCCTCAACCGATGCGGCGATTGCGGCTTCACCAGGTCACTCATGGGATCACGGCGGTATGGTCTCGGTGGCCAACCCTTACGCGGCCAAAGCCGCCGCAGAAGTATTACGCCGCGGTGGCCACGCTGTGGATGCAGCAATCGCAGCCCATACTGTACTGGGGCTGGTAGAACCGCAAAGCTCCGGTATTGGCGGCGGCGCCTTCATGCTGGTGTTCGATGCAACCAACGATACCCTGACCGCCTACAATGGCAGGGAACGAGCACCCGCAAGCGCAACAGCAGAGCTGTTCAAGGCCGCTGATGGCAGCACTATCGGCTTTCGGGAAGCCTGGCAGGGCGGCGTCTCAACCGGGGTGCCCGGCAGCGTCGCGCTCTACAAGGCGGCCCACGATGCCCACGGAACACTGCAATGGGCTGAGGCATTTGAACCGGCAATCAAGCTCGCAACAGAGGGTTTTGAGGTGTCTCCGCGTCTCGCCGGTTTCCTGCCACGGATTGCCGCCTTCGGGCGGCTCGATGAAGACCCCGCCTCAGCCGCCTACTTCTATCCCGACGGAACACCGCTGGCCGCCGGCGACCTAAGAGATAATCCCGATTACGCGGCAACCCTTACCGCAATAGCAAAAGAGGGGCCAGCCGCGTTCTACAACGGTGACATCGCCGAGGCAATTGTTGCAGCAACCCAGGGAGATCCCTTACCCGGGTCTCTGACACTTGCTGATCTCAAAAATTATCGTGCCAGTGCCAGCAAAGCGGTATGCCAACAGAGTCTGGATATCCGACTGTGCACCGCACCTCCCCCATCCTCTGGCCTTGCCGCAATCGCTATGGTTGCGCTGTACGACCTGCTGGTACCCGCAGATCCCAGCGAGGCCGACCGGTTATCCGCCCTCGTTGACGCACAACGCCTGGCCTACGCTGACCGGGATCACTATATCGGTGACCCCGAGTTTGGCCCCGTGCCAAGCGCAGATTTGCTGGACCCGGCTTATCTCTCAGCCCGGGCAACTGAGCGGTTCGCGCCAGATGCAACGCCAATGCCAGGCGATCCGGGAGCCGTCTTACGCAACGAACCACTCCTGAATGCGTTTGCTGCTGACCGTCCTACCGAAGTATCAAGTACTACACATCTATCGATCATCGACAAAAACGGCAATGCCGTGGCACTGACCGCATCGGTTGAAGCGCCGTTTGGTAACTCCAGATTTGTACGGGGTTTCCTGCTCAACAACCAGCTCACAGATTTTCGTCGAGATGCCGATGGACTCGCACACGCCAACGCGCCCGCTGCTCGCAAACAACCCCGCTCTTCCATGTCTCCCCTCATGGTGTTTGATGAAGCAGGCAATCTAAAACTGGTGACCGGCTCTCCAGGCGGCAACTCAATTATTGCCTACGTCGCAAAGTCAGTGATTGCCTCCCTGCGCTGGGGTCTTACAGACAGCGAGGCTGTGGCGCTACCAAACATTGTTGCTCGCGGCGAGAAAGTTCGCGTGGAAACAGCAGACAACAGAGGCAAGTCAATGGCAGCCGAGTTACGCAAGCTCGGATATGACGTGCAGGAACGCGAGGGCGAAAATTCGGGCCTGCATCAGATTCAGGTAGGTACCGAAGGACTAACTGGTGCTGCAGACCCACGCCGAGAAGGACAGGTGATTGCAGTCCCGAACTAATCACGGCTTGCAACAGCTTGCCCTAAGCCGTCAGGGACTAGCCAACCGAGACGCCTTTCCCGCAGGTCAGGAGGCGGTTGCCGAGGTCCTTAAGCGGCTGGGTTTCCTGCAAATTGACACTATTTCGGTGGTGGCTCGAGCGCATCAACATACCTTGTGGAACCGGGTTTTAGATTACGAACCCGGCATGCTGGATACCGCCATTGCAGATCGGGCAGTGTTTGAATACTGGGCACATGCAGCAGCTTACCTACCCATGCGGGACTACCGCTTCGCCCAGGTACGAATGCGTAATATGCGTGAGGGAAAATCGCGCTGGGTGCGCAGTACCGATACTCGCCTGATGCGACGCGTTTTAAAACGAATCAAAACCGAAGGCCCGTTGCGCTCCAGAGATTTTGAAGCCCCGGCCAGAGCTGGTCGCGGCTGGTGGGACTGGAAACCCACCAAACACGCCCTTGAACAACTGTTTATGCAAGGTGATCTGATGATCACCGGCCGCGAAGGTTTTCAGAAACGCTACGATTTGCGCGAACGCGTTCTGCCGGACGATGTTGATACGCGTTTTCCAGGAACATCAGAATATGCCGAATACCTGGTGGACACCCAGTTACGGTCGTTCGGCGCCTCTCCCGAGCCCGCTTTCACCTACCTGCTGACCGGCCGCGATCTGCGCGCTGCAGTGAATGAGGTACTTGTTGAGCGCGTGCATCGCGGCGAATTGGAAATACACGAAGTGGAGGGTGCACGCTGGTTTGTCGATGTAGAGAGGCTGGCCACTTCACAAACCCAACCGACGCCACAAGCCAGCCGTGTCTGTCTGTTATCCCCCTTTGACAACCTGATTATTCAGCGCGACCGCCTGCGCGCCCTGTTCGGTTTCGATTACGTTTTGGAGTGCTATGTGCCCGAAGCCAAACGAAAGTTTGGTTACTTCACATTGCCTCTATTGCTGGGGAATCGTTTCATCGGGAGAATGGATTGCAAGGTCCATCGCAAGACTCGAGTGTTTGAGGTCAAACAATTGCATTGGGAAGCAGACACAGATCCTGTGCAAAACACGGGTCTAGTGGCTCAGGAACTTCTGTCTTTCGCCCAATTCAACGGAGCTCGCAAGATACAGATTTCTGTCGAGCACAAACGGGGCCAGGATAAGAAGGCGGCAGAAGAATTGGACCGGCAAATCGTCAAAGCGATGACGGTAACTTGACACTAGATTGACCGCATACTGACACCAGATTGCTGGCTAAGCACTCGCTCAAAATTTCTTAAGCCTGTTAGCCATCTGGGCTGTGGTGTGCAGTCCCAAACGTCTGATGAGCTGCATAACTCCACTGATAGACTTGTGACAAAAGCGCACTTTTCTTTGTGACAGGCTACACAATTTTCACTTAACACATTATTAGTTAACAATACCCTTGCAAACTGCCTGTTCAGCCTGCAGCCAGCCGTTGATAATCTATCCGTCAATAACTAGCAAGCACTAGCAAGGGTGCGTGATGCGTTTGCATCGCCGTATCTGTGCCTGCGCTAATAACTAACTAGAACCAGGCCTGAACAGAGTAGTACCGAATGAATCTAGATCTTTACACCCTAGCAGCATTTATTGTCGGCATCAGTGCCGGCACCCTGGTTGGTTATTGGCTGGCGAAGTTTATTACCGGGTTGACGGTTGAGCGGTTAGAACGAAAAGTTCAATCCCTGAGCGATGACAAGTTTGAGTTGAGCGGTCAGCGAGTTCGCTTGAAGCAACTGGAGCAGCGTCTGGATGCGGAGGCTGCACGAATCCCTATGGCCGAACGCGAGATGCAGGACAAATCAGACGAGATTCGCGAATTGACAGCTGCGCTTAACGAAACCACAGCACTCACCACGGATTTGACGGCTGCCTTGCGAGCTCGCAAGGCAAAAGTGAAACAACTGGAAATCGAACAGACAAAATGGCTGAAGCGCAACAAGGCGTTGCTTATGAAGTCTGAATCTACCGAAGAAAAAATCGCTCAGTTGTCATCAGACGTTGCCAAGCAACGCAAACTCGCAAGCGAACAAAACGGAGTTGCAACTGCCCACGTAGCCGAGGCACCAGAAGCCAGTAAGGCCGAAAATGGCAGCAGCGAAACAATAAAAGGTGCAGCACCCGCCCTTGCTGCAACACATCACATCATGCCTGGTCAGAGTTACGGCAACGTCGATCAACTGACCAGTCGCATGGAAGAAATTGAGTCTAACTTGCAGAACTGGTTTGAACGCGTTGGCAAGCTAGAAGCAAACGCGACTGGCCAAATGAATCAGGCCAGCGGTCTAGCACTGCTTGAGCAAGTGCTGCGCGGCGAAGCGGAAACTCAGGATGCCGCAGCCCAGGATGCGGCAAATCAGGAAGCTATTGGCGGCCAATAACTTTGTGAAATCTGGCGCAGGAATGTGCGACTCCAGAAAAATTCATGTTGAGTTCAGCGCGATCGCCTTATAGTGGTCGCGCTTCATCGTTTCTGGAGGCCTGCATGTTAAGGCTCAGGGCATTCAAACCGCACATCGGCAAGTCCCCCAATCAACCCTCAAGTCTGGGTGTTGGTTACCGGTTTGTGTGCGCAGCCCGGTCTGTCGCACTCTGCATTGCGGTTGGCGCTGGCTTTGCCAGCCAGATCAGTTTTGCCCAGAGTGCAGACGATCTGGATGTACTGCGTGTTGATTTGCCACTCAACAGGGATTCCTTTGATAAGAACGACGACGTTGAAATCAGCGCGCTCATCGCAAATAACACATACATTGATGTAGATGAATTTTACCTGCGGGCAGTCGAACTTGAGGCGCACTCCAACCGTCAGGGCGAAGTACGTCTAAAAGCGGGTCGCTACGTCACTCCGCCGGTACCCTTACCGAATGAGGCGGCACCCGGCTTGCTGCGAATTGAGGCTCCCCATAAAACAAACCACACCTGGCGTTTGCTTATTGAGGATCAAGTAACCATCAGTTCCCTAACCGCTGTTCTGGAGCCACGCCACGACAATCCGAGCTACTATCAGTCACGCTATGAACAGCGAGGCTACCGGTTCGGCGCTGATCCTTATCTGCGCAACGATTGGCGTCGCCAATCCCGATTGAGCAACTGGCCCTACAGCTGGTTGGGAACCGATTATGACTACAATCGACGAGCCAGCCATTGGCTATGGTTGTCGGATACGCGTAGCCGTTTTCAATTAAACCCCAGTTTTGGCCTTGGGCATCGCCATACACGCGATTGCTACGATCAATTTGGTCGGCACCTGACGTTCACCGGGCAATTACGTGATTCGCAATTACGCTACCGAACTTCTCGAAACCTAAGCCAACAGCGTGCTGCACGGAGCCGCAACTACCTGCATGAACGTAGGCGAACATCGAGAGACGTACAAAACCTTGATCGCAGCGCTACTGACCGACGCTCGACGCTCACGCCACGGCTTGAAGCCAGCACCAACACGAAAAGGCGCACCGATGCCCGCAGGCAAGCCCAACGAGCCCAGCAGGCCCAACGGGTGCAGCGAATACAACAAGCACAGCAACGTTCCCAGCAAGAGAGGCGAGCGCAAAGTGTGCAAAAACGCGCCCAGCAAAGTCGTTCTGTACAAAACCGCTCGTCCCGAGCGAATGCCCAAAAAACGACTGAGGCCAATCAACGCGGCGAAAACTGAGTCCCAGGCATCCACATTCACGCATGTATTCAAACACAGGTTATTTGCAGTTAGCGGCCAATGGCCCTAGAGTCTGACTGAACTTATTTCCATTAACCGCTTTACCAGCCGATCTCTCTCCGGTCGTTACCGTCGACAGCCCCTGCACACCCTGCAGGTCAGGTTGAACAACGATCAGTCTGTCAGGGAAGAATCAAAGGCAAGGATAGGAAGGCGCCGCATGGCTAGACGTCCCGAAGAGACGCAGGAAACTGCGCTCGCAACTGAAGAACAAGCTCAAGAACAAGCTCAAAAAAGAGTCCAAGTTCAAACCAATACCGAAAACGGGCAGCGCTCAACCTTGCGTGGCACGGCCCAGAGTTCGCTACGAGCCCAAAAGAAGGCAGCAACTCGCAAGCTCATTCTTGATACCGCACAGCAACTGATTAACGAGCAAGGTTATACCGATACAAAAATGCGCGATGTCGCAAGTGCGGCAAGCATGTCTTATCAAACGCTGTATAACTACTTCCCGACCAAGGGACTCATTCTGCAAGAGCTGCTTACCCGCGATTTAATCAAGATCCAACGAGCAACCTTTAATACCCTGCAAGGCAGCGCTAATACCTATGAAAAGCTCCGGGAACTGAGCAAGTCATACGTCGATGCAATCAGCCCAGAGGATCGAGATCTGTGGCGGGAGGTGTGTGCAGAGTTACTTAAGGTCACTTCCCGCTACACCTGTTTGCTCGATTTGCTCGACAATCAGGCCTTTGGAAAATTTGAAAAAGCGCTTATCACCGGCCAGCAACAAAACCAGTTGGAATCGGGTGTAGATACAAAAATCATGGCAGGCGTTTTATTTAGTTTGCTCGACTCCACACTTATGCGCTATCTGGTCAACGCCAATCTCTCCCAGGCGAACATGCTAAAAGAGCTGAGCACCCAGCTTCGATTTTGCATCACGCCTTTTCTTCGATAAGGCTACCTGCGTCGGTGAAGGCTCACGACATTCGCGCCACGTTGAACCGGGTTATCCGGCGTGAGAACAACTTCCCAGGTTAATACGCCCGCAGGCCGACGGTGGAAACCGCGGCAGCCAAATCCACGGGCAGTCGAGAACATGGCGATTGTCGCCATCGATAACCCGTCTTCAGACCAGAGCATGGCCAGATTGGGCTCGCTTTCAAGCTTGGCTGTGCCTTCCAGTGCCGGTCCACCCGAAAGTGTGATCTGAAAGGTACCCGTCTCATCTTCAAGAATACGAACAGCGAACTCAAAAGCATCTGCCGTTTCCGGCGTGATGGTCCCCTCAAGGTGTTCGCCATGATCATCACGGCTTGCCTGAAACTGCAGCTCTACCACACTCCCCTTGGCATCACCCTGATAGAGGAAGCGTCCTCGGCCTTTCCAGGTCCCTGGCGTAATTAACATGACCTTAGTCCCTATCGAAAAGATCTTGAGTGAATGTTGCTTCCTCTGCCTGGAACCCCTGCGCAATGGGTTGCATGCAGCGGCTATCTTTGTTGCGTGCGTTATTTACATGGGAGGATACAGGCTCTACCTGGAGCGGAATCGCCAGGTGCGGCGTCATAAGCTCCCCAAGCTCCGCTACCGCAAGGGAGTGATCAAGCCAGCGCCAAGCTTCGTTGATACTCAAGAATACGGGTTGACGATGATGCAGATCCGCCAGGGTGCTATGCGCTGGCGCAGTAACGATGGCGCAACTCTCCAGCACCTCACCTGTTTGTTGATCGGTATAGCTATCCCAAAGCCCGGCTAAAAGTAGCCCCTGGTTTTGTCTGGCGCTCACATAGAAAGGTAGCTTTGCCCGTTCTCCCCTTTTCCATTCGTAGTAACCCGTAATCGGCACTACACAGCGCTGGGAACGAAACGGACGTGCAAACGAGCGTTTCTCATGCAGTGTTTCCGACTTGGCATTGAACATGGCGTAGCGCGTGCTCGGTCCCGCAGACCAGGAGGGGGTTAGCCACCAGCGTAGCTCATTGGCTTTATAAATCGACGCCCCCGATGTTTCCAGGGGTTCTGGGCGCACTACCGTGAGGGCTTCAGTCGGGGCCAGATTGTGGTTTGTAGAGACAGATGCATCGATCCCAAAAGCCTCCATAAGCAATTGCGTCAAGGGATCTGAAGTCACATTGAGGCGACCACACATTAGCCAGCACCAAACAGTTGCTTGCTGAACAAATTCGGTCGTGAGATTTGCCTGGACATACCCCAGTATACGCAACAACAAATCAACTCTTCACCGTTAACCACCGAATCATCTGTAATGACCGATACATCCCCCATTGAAAATCAGGCCCCGGTGGCGCCCCGCCGGGATCACCAGACAACTCATCACGGAATTACCCTGAACGATCCGTATGCGTGGTTGCGTGACAAAAACTACCCAGACATATCAGACCCGGAAATTCTCGATCACCTGAAAGCAGAAAATGCCTGGTTTGATACACAGATGGCACCGCTCGAGCCGCTTGTAGAGGAGCTGTTTTCCGAACTCAAGGGCCGTCAACCCGAGGATGACAGTTCGTATCCTTACGTCGACAAGGGTTACATGTACCAGTGGCGCTTCGCTGAAGGCGCGCAGTATCGAACATGGTGGCGCTGGCCAGTGGACCAGCCTGACGCTGCTGAGTGCTTTCTGGATGAACCCAAACTGGCAGAAAACCAGGAGTTTTTTCGCCTTGGCGGACTTTCTGTCAGTCCGGACGGACGTTACCTCGCCTACGCCGTTGACGACAATGGCTCCGAGCGCTACACCATTCGTATCGTCGATCTGGTAGCGCATAAGCCGTTCGAAGAACACATAGAAAATACCGGCGGCAGCATCACCTGGGCTGCGGATAGCAGGCGCTTTTTCTACACCCGATTATCCGACCAGTGGCGGCCCTACCTGGTGAGATGCCATCGCATAGACACCGATCCCAAGCAGGATTCAGATATCTACACCGAAAACGACGACAGCTTTTTTGTGGGGGTTTCCGAAACTCAATCCGAACAGTGGATCGTTATTACCAGTGGCGATCATGTCACTTCCGAGCTTAGGGTATTACCTAGCAATCGCATTGATGCCGCGCCTGTACTCATCGCTCCGCGCGAACCAAATCGAGAATACGACCTCGACCACAGCGGCGACTTCTTCTACCTGCTGACTAACGATACTCACAAGAACTTTCGTCTCGCCCGGACAAAGGTGACAACTCAGCTGGCCAATCCAGGAAGCGACCATTGGGAAACTCTGATCGAGGGCACAGACAGCAGCTACCTCACCGATTTTGTCTGTTTTAGTAATCTGCTGGTTGTCGAAGAACGCCAGCAAGGTTTGGATCAAATTCGGCTGATAGACCTTACGCATGAAGTTATAGATGACCTTGTGAACGACCTCGATGAGGCCACTCACTATATCGAGTTCCCAGAGCCCACATATTGCGTCTCAGTATCCACCAATGCGCAGCCTGAATGCGCTCAACTACGAATCGCTTATAACTCAATGGTGACGCCAACCACCGTATGGGACTACGATTTAGCAAGCCGAAAACTAATCCAGCGCAAAGTCCAGAAGATTCCCAGCGGTTATAGCAGCGATCTCTATTCCTGCGAACGGCGAATAATCGAGGCCCGGGACGGTGTTTTTGTGCCAGTTAGCCTGGTCCACCGCAAAGATACTTCGTTGAATGCGGACACTCCGCTTTATCTGTACGGCTATGGTGCTTACGGTAGCGCCATTCCACCGAGTTTTTCGACCTCACGTCTGTCGTTGCTGGACCGCGGATTTGTATACGCCATCGCGCATATCAGGGGTGGAGACGACCTTGGTTATCACTGGTATGAGGCTGGCAAGCTCGAGCATCGCACCAATACCTTTAATGACTTTGTCGACGTTGCAATGGGCCTTATCAAACAGGGTTTAAGTTCCGCCGGGCGAATTGCTATTGCTGGAGGTAGCGCTGGCGGTGAGCTCATGGGGGCTGTAGTCAACCAGGCTCCTGAGATTTGGGGTGCCGTTGTCTCTCACGTTCCGTTTGTCGATGTACTCAACACCATGCTGGACGGAGATCTGCCACTCACGCCGATGGAATGGCCCGAGTGGGGCAACCCCATAGTCGACAAGGCGGCCTTCGAACACATTCGAAGCTATTCACCCTATGACCAACTGCAAGCCATCGATTACCCACCGATGCTCGTCACCGCAGGATTGCACGATCCGCGGGTCACTTATTGGGAGCCTGCAAAGTATGTAGCTCGGGTAAGAGAATTAAAGACAGATTCGAATCGACTGCTCTTCAAAACCAATATGGGAGCAGGACACGCCGGAAAGTCTGGCAGGTTCGAGGCGTTGCGCGAAACCGCAGAGGAATATGCTTTTGTGCTGAGAGAGCTTTCCGGCGAGCTTTAGCTTTAGAAGACTGAGGGTTTAGCCTTCCATCTCTTGAGCAAAATCACGCTCTTTGGCTTCATTCACCTGCTTCATCCTGCGGCGAATGATGTTTTGTACAACACCAACAGTTGTCATGTCGTGTTCCATCTTGCGGCCGCAGCTGTCGCAATGAATGACGTCCGCCGCCGTAACACAATCGAGCAGTTCACTGTACGCTAAGCGCGATACGAACTGACAATCACTACACTCCAACCCTACAGTGGGATCGACTCCGATGTAGTCCATGACAAGTCTCCAATTCAAATCCTGAATACATGACGCAATCCACGCGTCAGTTGTGCACCCATTCTATCCAAGAGTAGACCCTAATCCGTGAGCTGCCCAACACAATCACCAGGCAAGAACGGCCAATTTGAGCATTACTTCACAGACCGCTAGCTACAGCCGCTGTGAAGCAACCGGCTAAGGGACAAGATTCGAACGAAACTGGGGCGCCGCAACAGCGGTGAGTCTCTGCACACGCTCAGTCAGGCTCTGATCGCGAAGATCAGCGATTCCGAATTCCGTCACCACTATATCTATATCTGTACGCAAAGCCGTCACTCGATCTACCTCTGCGACGATTCTGGAGACACTGCCCCCCCGAGCCGTTGCGGGCAGAGCAATGATTGATCGACCACCTTTGGACCCCCTGGCACTGCGCATGAAATCAACCGAGCCACCAGTGCCAGAGAGTTGACGCCCGCCTGCAAACTCTCCATTGACTTGACCCAACAGATCTACCTGAACTGCAGAGTTGATAGACACAAAGTTATCAATACCTGCGATCACAGCAGAATCATGAGTACGGTTGGCGCCTACCAAAAGTACGTCGTCACGCTGGGCGAGCTTTTCGAAAAGCACCTCACTACCCAATACGATACCCGTGACATGGAGTCCCGGGTCCTGGGTTTTTCTGTTACCGGTCATGACGCCCTGCTCAATGAGTCTTAGTACTGAGTCATCAATCAGACCGCCATGAAATCCGAGATCATTCTTATCACTCAGGGCGGCCAGTACCGCCGCAGGAATCGAACCAATGCCAGTTTGCAAACAATCGCCGTCCCGAATCAGCGAGGCAACATGAGCCCCTATGGTTTCCTCAACACTGCTCAATTTAAGATCATTTGCTGACGAGGCGGCTCCAGGAAACACTGGAATTTTGGTCGCCCCGCTGAGCAGGTAATCAACATGCTCAGCACGTGGCGCGCCCGTCGGGGCAGTGAACCCCTCGTTCAAGCTCGCGACCACCGTTGTCTCAGGGCTCGCTGTGGCAGCACCAACAAAGTCGGCGTTTGCAGCGACGCGAAGCGTGCCGTGGCGATCGAGGGCAACTTGAATCAGCGCAATATCTACAGGACTCTCCAGCAAGTAGTCGTACACCCTTCGCATATGAATAGGAATGAAGTGCAATCGCTCGCGGCTAGCCTCCTTCAGCGCCGCTGACATGAAGAAAACGCTGTGCTCAGTCGTCTGCGAAAGCGTTGTGAAATCGAACTGATTGATGCCCGGCAGCGGGAACTGGATAAAATGTAACTGCTCGGCCGCATCTGGCTCAGAAAACAGGGTCTCAAGCATCTGCGTGGGTTCACCTGAGCTTCCCGCCACATAGACCCGCGGCATGGATACCTGGTTCAGTCCGGCTTTCAGCCGGCGCAGAAGATCAGGGAATTCCGCCATCGACAGACTCTCATAAGATTGTGGCATGCTGGATCTCAGTAAACGAACAGCTCAGGATTGTACGATTAGCACTACAAAATCCCCTAACCTGGATTTGGACCCACTGGCGGCGTTTGAGCCCAGGGTCCGAGACTACTTTTCGGCAAGCTTTCCCGCACCCACCCCGGTTCAACAAGCCAGCTGGCCCCTTATTGCCAAGGGCGATCACGTGCTGATCACTGCCCCAACCGGGTCCGGAAAGACCCTCACCGCCTTCCTGTGGGCCCTGAACAAATTTGCCAGTGGAGAGCTTGCGCCTGGAGTCACTTCGGTGCTTTACGTCTCCCCCCTCAAAGCCCTGAATAACGACATCCAGAGAAATCTACTGGCACCGCTCGAGACCCTGGCGGCAACGGGCGCCTGCCCAAACATTTCAGTACAAACCCGTAGTGGTGACACCCCACAAAACGAACGTCAACGCATGTTGCGTCATCCCCCCGAAATACTGATAACAACCCCTGAAAGCCTCAGTTTGATACTCACCAGCGTCCGCGGCCGGCAGATGCTCAGTCATATCGACACCATAATACTTGATGAAGTGCATTCGGTTGTGAGCTCCAGACGCGGCGTACAGTTGCTTTGCGCTCTGGAGCGATTGTGTTGGATGGGCTTGAGACCACAGAGAATTGCGCTTTCGGCGACCGTGAAACCATTGACCAAAATTGCAGAATACGTGGCAGGGTATAGCGCACCTGGTATTCGTCGGCCAATCAAGATCGTTCAGGCGGAACAACAGAAATCAATCAGCTTTCAAGTGAAACTTCCCGACGGAGCACTGCAGGTAGCCGCCCGAGGTCAGAAAATATGGGAGCCTCTCACAGATGCCTTCCGTGAGCGTATTCAGGCAAACAACTCAACGCTGTTCTTCACCAATTCCAGGCGCCTGGCTGAGAAAATCACGCTTAAACTGAATCAACAATCCAGTGCACCTCTTGCTTACGCGCATCATGGTTCGCTTGCGCGCGATATTCGCCACACGGTGGAGCAAAAACTCAAGAGTGGGGATCTGAGAGCTATTGTTGCCACCAGTTCACTCGAGATGGGAATAGATATTGGCAGCCTGGACGAGGTGGTACTCATACAATCCCCACCCAGTGTTTCAGCGTCGTTGCAACGCATTGGTCGCTCTGGTCACAATGTGGGAGAAACCAGTGTAGGAACTCTGTTTCCAACCCATGCCCATGATTTCCTCGAAGCCGCGGCGCTGAGCCGCGCAATCGAAGCACGCGATATCGAACCACTGCCACTGCTTGAAAATCCACTCGATCTTCTTGCCCAGCTGGTGATAGCTACCACAGCATCGGAAGACTGGGACGTCGACGAGTTGTATACGATGCTCACTCGGGCAGCGCCCTACGCTCAACTGCGTCGCGATCACTACACAAACGTTATCGAAATGCTGGCGGGACGCTATGCGGGCATGCGTATTCGCGACCTGCGAGCCCGGATTACCTTCGACCGCCTAAACAACAGGATTCGCGCAACCAAAGGCGCGGTGATGGCTTACTACAGTTCTGGCGGCACCATTCCTGATCGGGGCTATTTCAAACTCCGGCATGCCAGCTCCGGCCAGGTCATTGGTGAACTCGATGAAGAATTTGTCTGGGAAGCAACCCTGGGGCAAACCTTTAATTTGGGTACCGGCCACTGGCAAATTCAACGGATTACTCATAATGATGTGTTGGTTAATCCAGCGCCAACTCACGTTATGGCGCCACCCTTCTGGCGCAGTGAATCAGTAAATCGGGACTATCACTTCTCAAGCTATATCGCGTCGGTGCTGGATGAGGCAGAACGCAGCCTTCTGGAAAACCGCGGTGACGCGCTGGCACAAGATCTGATGACTCAGAGAGGTTTTGATGAGTCTTCTGCTGGCGCACTTCGGGAATACCTGGAAAGGCAACGGGAGCACAGTGGCCCTCTGCCCGGTCGATATCGCATAGTGCTCGAGGTAATCAATACGGGTCCGGCTGGCTACAGAAGCAGCGGCGCAGAACGTCAGCTGGTTATCCATACGTTCTGGGGTGCGCGGGTAAACCGACCCCTGGGAACGGCCCTGGGCAATGCCTGGCATCAGCATTTTGGAGAACCCCCGGAACTGCAGGCTGACAACGACGCCATTATTATCCAGCTAACCCGCGATATTGAGCCCGCCGAACTCATGGGCTGGGTAACACCAGACAATCTAACCGCACACCTGCGAGACGCCTTGGAAGGTTCTGCGTTCTTCGGCGCGCGTTTTCGCGAATGCTCCGGACGCGCCCTGCTACTCACCCGCAAAAAGTTCAATCAGCGACTGCCGCTCTGGATGACCCGCCTGCAAAGCAAGAAACTGCTGGCTGCCATCAAAGTGCTCGACGACTTTCCGATCTTGCTTGAAGCCTGGCGCACTTGTCTGGAAGACGAATTTGATCTTCCCAATCTGCAAAGGTTGCTTGGCGAAATACAGGACGGCGATATCCAGTGTCAGATCGTCACGTCGAATTCACCAAGCCCTTTCGCTGCAAACCTGTCGTGGAATCAGGTTAACCAGTATATGTATGCGGATGACACCCCAGAGGTGCGGGGCAGAAGCAGTCTTAATGACTCCCTGATAGACAGTGCGTTCGCTGATCAGCCAAGTGTCACTCGGGAGGTGATAAACGAGTTTCTGGCCAAGCGCCAACGGCTGCTGCCTGGTTACGTCCCGGAGGATGACAACGAATGGCTGGAGTGGATAAAAGAGCGCGTGATGCTGCAAGCAACCCAGGTGCCAGAACATATCATTGATCATCCGCTGGTTGTGCAACTGCAAGACCAGCAGCGCAGCTGGATCGCACACCTGGAACAGGCTCACGCAATCGCTCGGGCGTACGCACTTGACGTCAAATTGGCCACTGATGCAGATAAGGACCTGACTCCACCCGACGACGAACGCGACATTATCCTGTTCACTCAGGAAATTCTGAGTTTCTACGGCCCATTGACCCAAGACGAACTGAACGACCTGCTGCCAGAGGCTGCACTTTCGGAGCTACAAACCGCCCAGTACCTGATTCGAGGGCAACTCGTTCGCGATGAACCATCCATCGCCTACTGCGATGCAGAGAATTTCGAGATTCTCCTACGCTTCCAGCGGCGCTCCAGCCGACCCGCGGTCGACCCCCTTCCAGTAACCCACTGGCCAGGCTGGACCGCGCATTGGCAAAACATCGGGGCGGCCAGTGCTGAGGATGCTCTGAGATGTTTACGCGGCTACTGCGCCCCGGTGACGCTATGGTTGCAAGAGTTGTTACCAACCCGACTAGCGCCAAAAGAGCCGCTGCATGACAGCGCTGAAGCGGCGACAACCGAACTGAATCGCGCTTACAGCCAGCAGGATATGGGTTGGGTGGGCACCGCTCGAGATCGAATTTGTATTGACTATGCAGAAGAGCTTGCGCGTCATCGCCCCATCGAATCCCGCTCAGGTAATGCTTCTGACGCTTCTGACTCCAACAATCCAGGCCTTAAAAAAAGTCTGGTACAACGCTTTGCTGATCCCAACGCTCGCTATCCCTTCACGGCTCTGGTTGATGCTGGACCAGACGGTGCTGACCAGGTAAACGATGAATTGTGGAAAACTGTCTGGCAAGGTCAGGTGAGTAGTGACTCGCTTGATAGCCTTATATCCGCGCAGCGTGCAGCCTACAAACTCAGCGGTCACAGTGCTTCCCGACGGGCTCGACGAGTGAGCTGGCCAGGGAGCTGGTTGTTGATTCAGGCTGACCAACAGGAACAAGACCCTCTGGTTGAACTTGAATCTGCAAAAGATGTGGCCAGAACACTTTTGGAAAGATACGGCGTACTCTGTCGAGAACTGGCTCATCGGGAGTTGGCTTCCGGAAGCTGGGGCAAATACCGCTGGCGCGAACTCTTTGCTGCTCTGAGAGTTATGGAATTATCAGGTGAAGTGCTTAGCGGCGCATTTTTTGACGGCCTGGGCGGG
This sequence comes from uncultured Pseudomonadales bacterium, assembly GCA_964634815.1. Classification (GTDB taxonomy): domain Bacteria; phylum Pseudomonadota; class Gammaproteobacteria; order Pseudomonadales; family Azotimanducaceae; genus JALZVT01. The sequence continues at coordinate 24,066 of CAZWMD010000002.1, forward strand.
CCGCAGTTTGCAACTCCCGTTGCCGTTCGAAGTTTCACGGAACAATGGAGCGCACGCGACGCCTGGCTATCTGCCCTGGATCCGATCAGTCCCAGCGGCATGGGCCTGGATTGGGGCGAATACAGCTTGCCGCACAGACGCCAGGGCAATCACTTCGCAATGGTTGCAGGTCAGCTTGCGTTATTTAGCGAGAACAATGGCTCTCGGCTCACCTTCTTACAGCCGCCGGATACCCCCGCGACACAAAAAGCCTGCAGCCTGTTGCAACACCTGTGCCGCAGTGTGCCGAGGATCAGTTTGCATGAGATCAACACAGTATCTGCGCGCAAAAGTCCCTATCTGAAAGTTCTTGAACAACACTTTGAGTTGCAAGGCGACCACAAGGGGCTATACATCGAGCGCGCTTCACACTAAAGCGCTGCTAGTAGGTTTTTTCAAGTCGCATCCCATAGGCAATCTGCTGCAACTTCAAACCGCTGTAACCCTCTGTAGTCTGATAGGTCACATAGCCCGAAAGGCCATGAACCATCTGCAAAGAAGTACCTACCGACCAAAGTAGATAGTCTTGATCAATGGTTTCGGCTTGTACCTGTAGCTGCCCAGCGATGGAAGACGGATTCGCGCCGAACGCATCAGATGCAAACCGGACACTTGCAAACTCCGGACTGGTGAGAAATTCGTGTACGTAGTCGATACGTGCATGAGGAATCAACACACCCAATTTGGTATTTATCACGTAGCTTAGATGTGCACCACCGGTGAACGTCAGCGACTGCTGATTTTGCCGGCCAATCGCCAGATTCAATCCACCAGCACCATCTTCAACAAAAGAATCAACCCCAACATCAAAATAAGAAAACGCAACATTGGGTCCAAAGGTGAGTCGACCTCTATTGAAATCCCAGCCAGACGCGATACCTGAACTGAACTGATTTCCATCGGTATCACCCTCTGCAGTCCGGTCAATAGAGCCGCCGACATAATCGTAAGTTATCCGTCGCTCGGAGCGATAGTCATCCTTGCCATAGGACGCCTGAACATCGACATAGAAGGCATCACCGCTAAAGTAGCTGCCATAGACAGAGCCTTTCCAACCATCTACGTCCAACGCACCACCCTGTGCAAAATCGACATCGGCCTTTTCGTAGCCGATTGCTGCGCCAATGAACGCCTTATCGTTCAATCGGTAGTCAGCCCCAAAGGTCAGTGATTGCGAATCAAAATCGTAGCCTTGATTAGCAGAATCGATATCTTTCTCGCCAAAATCCAATTTTCCGTTGATGTAAAAGCTAAGGCGACCAAAGCTGTCATCACCAGCGGCTCCGCCGGTCAATGCGCCAAATACCTCTTCAAGAACGGCCCCGCTGAGGTACTGTCCATCAATCTCCACGGCAAGCCCAGATACATCAAATGTACCCGCATTGCCTGATCGCAGGACAGAGAGCCGGTTGCGGAAGGTGTTTTGCTGCAAACCAAGCAATTTGAGGGTGCTGGTAGCTGCCGTAATCAATTCGTCACCACTGAGAGCATCGAGAGCATCGCGAACTTGATCTGTGGTCTCCAACCCGTTTCGAACGGTGCCACAGATAAACAAGAGGTCTTGCTGGTCGGCGTTGTTGGCATCAGCGTTTTCGATGAGATTATCGCAACTGGCATCAACCACCTGGGCCAGCTCCAGTTCTTGTGCACTCAGTCCCGCAACACTCTGCAGGTCTTGGCCAACATCTGAAACCACAATGCTTGCCACCGATTGGGCTCCTAAAACACCACCCTGGGGGTTATTCAGCTCCAGTGAAAATTCTTCCACTCCTTCGATTTCAACGTCCGTAGTAAGATCGACCGTAATTGTTCGACTTGTTGTGTCGCCATCAGACCAGTTAAGCGTGCCGCTAGCCGCAACAAAGTCCTCAGAGGCTAAAGCGCTGTCTGCCACAGTGGCCCAGTCTACCGACACCGCGCCAATCGCCGACCCATTACGCACAACCTCCAGCTCTACTGAGCCTTCATCTTCATCAACATTCACCGCCTCACTTGCAAACTCAAGCTCAGCAACATCCGTTGCCCCCGTATCGTTATCAATGATGGCCACTAGCACTTCACCATTTGCGCCACTAATGGCCCCGCCGACGGCATTGAGCAGGCTTACAGTGAATTCCTCGCTTCCCTCACTGTCCGTGTCATCGAGAATGGACACAATTACATCAAATGGTCCTGCTTCATTGGCCGAAAAATTCAGCGTACCCGTTGTCGAAGTGAAATCCTCACCCGCCAGGGCAGTACCTGCCAGCGTCTGATAGTCCACACTGGCAGCCTCGCTCAGATCGCCGCTTCTACGCACAGACAGCACCAATTCACCATCATCTTCCGCGACATCCTGGCTGGTAGAGACGAATTCAAAAACTGATGGGCTTTGCGGTATGTCGTCATCAGCCAGGGTGATAACGGCTACGGCAGTAGTAAGCGCCACTGCACCTGTTGCGTTACTCAATACAACGTCAAAACTCTCCTCATCTTCAACCAGAGCGTCATCAAGCAGTTCTACTACAATCTGTTGGGGGCCAAACTCACCAGCGGCAAAAGTTAACAATCCACTAGAAGCAGAAAAATCTGAACCCTCAAGTGCTGAACCGGACTGGGTTTGGAAATCTACAGACACCGCATCTAGCGCTGAACCCGTGCGTACAACCTCCAGGGTGACGCTGGCGGTCTCTTCTCCAACCGATACAACGGCAACAGAAAAGCCCAGTGCATCAAGATCGTTATCTATGATCTCAACCTGAGTAGAACTCAGACCCAATACGGCTGCACCCTGCACCGCGTCTAGTTGCACATCAAACGACTCAGTGGGTTCGTTCAGAAGATCGTCAGTGAGAGGTACGCTGATCACCAGAGGGCCCGCCTGGCCGTCTTCAAATGTTAGCGTTCCTGAGGCGCTCTCAAAGTCATCCGGGGCGGTTGCGCTGGCTTCGGCAGTGGCGTAGCTGACAGAAACAACGCCAGCGAGTGTTCCAGTTCGCAGCACCGATATGTCAACGCTACCGCTGTCCTCATCTACAGAAAGATTAGCTGAGGTCATCGCCAGGGTATCCGGCACATCATCGCTTGTGAGTGTCACCAGACTTGCGTTGGTAACCTCAACCAACACCGGATTACCAGCGCCGTCTACTGCAGAGGGTGCCGATGCGTTTGCTATCTGAAACACTTCATCCTGTTCAATCTCATTGTCATCAATGAGATCAATGCTTGCACTGTTGACAATCTGCGCTTCGTTAAAAACTAAATTCTGGTCAAACGGCAGAAAATCACTCCCGGCGGTCGCGCTGCCAGACTGCGCAGACACAGGTATTGTCGCACTGTATTGAAATGGCGCATCTTGAGGGTTGTCGAGCGTCAAATCGATGTTGATAGGACCGGAGTTCTCGCTGATCGTCGAAGATGCTGGATTGAAGCTGTACAACAGCGCGTCGTCGTCATTAATGACCACGATCTCCGACAGACTTGATGGAACCGGAGTTCCAAAGCAGTCTCCTCCTTCAGAATTATCAAAGAAGTTTAGGCTCAACGCCTCCTGAACAGGTTCAACCAACTGATCATTGACAATAGGAACAGTGAGCGTTGCCTCTTCGACGACATCTCCGCTGGCCTGGAATATCAATATGTCAAAATTTTCTGGAGGAACGGATGAGTAGTCAGAGCCCTCTTCTGCTACCGGCAGTGGGCTTTGGGAAGAGCCTAAGCTAAGACTACCGAAGACCGCGCAAGAACCCCCGGCGGCAGTTTCCGCCGCAGTAGCGGACACCCTGAAAACCAGATCTACCGAACCGGCAGATTCAGTAATCGGAGGTACAATGAGCTCAAAGGTTGCTGCCTGAATGTGCGGTGTTATCAGAAATAAAGTACTTAAAACAAATGCGGAAAATGTCCGCCTTGTTACCTTTCTGAGACTACAAACACCATCGGTTAGTTTAGTCAAATTCATCTCACTAATTACCGCAGAGTGGTGGGAACAAAGAAGAAGTCACCTACTTCGTGCCCCGCTGATTTAATTGTCTTGAATTCCGGTCGCTGGGAAAAACTATGCTCAGCGGCAGCGGATTCCACTCGATCTCTAATACGCATAAACAGACCGGGGCTTGATAGCAGCTCGTTGTTATTCTCAAGCTCATCGAGAAAGGCAGAGGCAAAAATAGAGTTATTTCCGGCGCCGCCATCCAATACCGGCTGATCGCCACCCGACGTCAGTAACAGGCGTGACTTTTTGCCAAGCTTGAACTTTAGAAAATCGAGATTTGAATAGTTGGCATCGTTCTGCCCCAACATCAGAAAGCTGGGCTCAGAAGACAACAAGCCGGAGTAGCATGAGTCTGAAACCACCAGAATCCGCTTCGCCTTTAGTCTCGAAAGATGTCCCGTAACAAACTCGTTCGGAACCCAATAGGTGTTTCTTGGGGGTTGCTCTGCGTTGGCTGGAAGCCAATAGCCGATTTCGTTGTCCCCCGTCCCCAAGCGGCTGCCATGCCCTGCATAAAACAACAGCAGGTTGTCCTCTGCCTTTAAAACCGAGTTCAAGTCATTAATAGCTTCCATTACCGCAACGTTGTCTCCGTCAGCTACGGTGAAAACGGTGAATCCGTATTTTTTTTCCAGAATATCTCGGGCACGCGACACATCAGATAGTGGAGTATCAAGATCTTCCATGGAGTCGTATTCTTCGTTACCAATGAGCAATGCAAAATAGCGCCCGAGCTTGAGTTTCTTGTACTCCCGCGCTTTGGCTTTCTGCTCTTTAACAATCCGCCGTTTTTCGGCCTTGGAGAGGCTTGCATCTGCCACGCCGGGCTCACGCGTTTTCGGGCGATTTGCTACAAGTTGCTGCCTTGGCTCTACCAACTCCGGTTCTGACTCAACGGCGACAGGCAGAGCTGCCAATTTGGCCTGACTTTCCTTAGCCTGGGTTTCAAGCTGAGCAATGAGGCCTTTTAGCGTGTCAGTTTCAAGCGCCGCCTGGCTTGCTGAGGCTGCGTTAGCGGTCAGCTTTTCTTCTAACGCGCCCAGCTGCTTGCGCAACAAATCAAGCTGCAAATTCTTTTGATCCAATGCCTTGGTTAACTGTGTCCGAAGTTCATCCCGCTCACGATTCGCAGCGGAGGCGAACATCAGATCGTCTTCTGCCAGGCCCCAGGCCAGGCGATACCAGTTGAGGGCCTGCAATTGATTTTTTTCAACTCCCAGCCCCTGTTCATACATAGTTCCCAGATTGAACTGGGCACGAGTATTGCCTTGCTCCGCTGACTTTTGATACCAGGTGAGTGCTGCCGGGTAATTGGGCTCACCGCCAAGTCCTCGCTCAAATATCTCACCAACATGCGCCTGTGCGTCTGCATCACCGGCTTCAGCAGTAGGCATCCACACCCTCAACGCTGTTTTGTAATCAGCCCGATCAAACTCGACGTATTCGCCACCACGTGTACGACAGTCAGCCGCCGTCGCCTGAATTGGTCGTCGCGCCGTGAGGTAGGTTCGATTACCCAATCTGCGGACCTGACCGGGTAACAAACAATCAACAACATGAAGATCGGCAACCGAGGTGAAACCCTCTCGCGCCTTGCCAGCATCTCTCTTTTTGGCATGGCTGTGGCTCACCAAGAAACTACAGAGAATCAGAATCACAAGGAATTTAAGAGTAAAAACAGTCCTTGCGTTCATCACTGAACCAATTGCAATCATTGTGCTGCACCAGATGGGGGGTTGAGAGTTGAAGCGCTTTTCCGGAGGGATTCGAGTGCAGTACTCAGACTACTTGCACGCCGCAAGAAATCATCTTCATTGGCTATGTCTGCAATCAATGCAGCCAACGAATCAATTATTCGGGGATCTTTCGACGCGATACCCGCCGCAACCAATTTCGAGACCAGAGTCTCGATCCGTTCCACGGCTTTCGGGTTACGTGGATGCAGTTGATAGGCTCTAACATAGGATGAGAGTGCACTATGCATATCGTTGAACCCGGCAGCCTGATCACCCACAGAAATTTGCTCTGTGAACTCAGCCCGCTTGCTTTCAGCCAATGCAGAAAATGGCACATCTGGTCGCGCAACAATGGCCTGCTGGCTTTGATCGTAGGCCAGATAGCCCGCCGTCGCTGTCAATAAAAGTACTGATGCAGCGAGAGCAAATCGCAGCCTGGGAGACCCTTCCAGATCAGAAAGAAACTCCGCAGCATGCTGGCTGCGCGTTTCTCGACTAAATGAAAGACCTTTAACAATGGCTTTCCAATGACGACGTTTCAAACCAGGAATCGGTTTTGGTACCAGACCCTGATCTCGCGCCGCTGGGGCCGCTGCATAACCAAAAGGATGCTCGCCCGTCAGAAGTTGATAGTGAACAACGGCCAAAGCGTATACGTCATCGGCAGGGTGCGGCTCGGCACCCTCAAACATTTCACAGCTCGCGTAAGCAGGCGTCAGTGCACCAAGTTCGCCAGCGTCAAACACCGTATCCTGAGACACTGTGTTCTGCGAGATTGTGGCCTGGGTGATCTGGCTGTGTTTATGGCTATAGCTGCTGCTATTGGCGCGCGCAACGATTTCACCAAAGGTATTTGCAGGTGCGGCCCGAGCGATTCCAAAATCGAGAATTTTTGTCGTACCCTCATCTGTGAGGAAGACGTTGCCGGGCTTGAAGTCTGAGTGGATTATATTTTTGTTGTGTGCATAAGCCAGACCGAGGCAGAGACCTCGAGTCAGTCTCAGCGCTTCGTCCTGATCCATGCCTTCCGGGTGCTTCTTGATAACCTCATCCAAAGGGTCACCGTTTAACACTTCCATGGTGAGGTAAACCAACTCACCGTCTCGATCAAAGTCATATACGGTAGCGATTGCCGGGTGTGCCAGAGATTGGGCCTTACGAGACTCCCGTTGCAGCGCAACAACCATTCGCGGATCACGACGGAAATCTTCTGAAAGAACTTTGACAGCGATGTAGGGGTCTCGGTCTTCAGTTTCTTCCTTGCGCAAGTCTCGTGCGAGATACACAACCCCCATGCCACCGCGCCCTAGCACCCTGTCTATAACGAAGCGATCCTTCAGAACATCGCCCGGATCAAGATCAGGAATCGCGTCTTGCTCCAGATCTTCGTCACTGAGGAATTCGGTTGCTGGAAGCAGCTCAGTAGAACCCAGCACCAGCGTGCCGCCTGCGTCAGCATCGGCTTCAGTTCGCACCTGCGTTGCCAGTTCTGCGTTTACCTGAGTCGTCGCCTCGCTCTGTGCGCTCGTCGTCTCCGTCATAATCCCACCACCCCGCTGCTCAAGATCGAGCTCGTCGTCCAACAATGGCGGCACTTTACGTGGGAAAGAATTTACATTTGTTGAAGCTCTAGCCTATTCGGCACGGATTAGGAACGGCGCCAGACAATCGGGGCCAGTTTGGGATGAACTTCGTGTTCGCGGTGAGATGTGGTTGTCAGTCCGAATAGGTCACAGCGCCTGACTATTGCTCAGTCCTGCGCAGCTTTGAAAAAACTCTGACCTCTTCGGGGGGCCAGCGACGGTTCCAGCAACACCGATGACTGTCGTTGTGTGTGATGATTCTCTCAACAACACCGGCTCGCTTGTGCCCGGGGTGGGAGAAGTACGCAGCCGTTGTAGCCGGAGGTACTTCGCGATCTCGATTGCCTTGCAGATGCAATTCTCGAACACTGAATCGGCGTGGCATATCCGCAGGATTTTGCGAACCAAGCAACGGCGTGTATTGGTGATGGGCGGTCCAGGCATTGACATCCAGAGGTGCTGCGACGGTAATCACCTCATCTACTACACCAAGGCGCTGCCCAAGAAGCACTGCCAGTGTTCCACCACCGCTGTAACCTACAAGGGTTACCCTTGCCTGCTCTTTGGCATAGCGTTTGTCGCTGAGTAGCCTTTCGATTGCTTGCTCAAGGCCTTGCAGAACCCGTTCGCCGTATCGCTCAAAGGTCCAAAGTGCCGGATTACAAGCATTACTTTGAAGACGCTGGTGATAACAGGGTCGGCCAATGAACCAGCCTGGTTCAGGGTCTTGCAATAACATCCGCAAGGCAACGGGATTACGTGGACCAGGCTTGGCGGTAATTTTTTGGCCAAGCCACGGAGTGCCATCGCCTGCAAGATAGATTCGTAACCGCGCAGAAGGAAAGCTCTGCGCTGTTGTTTGCTTAGATTCTGTCTGACCAGCATCACGCCGGTTGGCATGTGTATTCAAAATCAGCAGATCAAAGGTTGAGACGCGAACAGTCGCAAGCCTCAACCCTGAATTGAGGGCCAATCGGACAGTGGCATCCTGTGGGTCAAGTTGCGGCGCCTGTGGAAGCAGCGCCTGCTGACTGCACCCCACAAGTAACATCAGCGCAGGTAACAACAGAGCAGGTAACAACAGCACAGACGCTATTGCGCCACCGAGGGTTTGCAGCGCAACAACTTGCAAGATTAAGCCACGCAATCCAGCTGTTCGTGGTAACGCCTAAGCACGGAAGCTAATTACCAGTGAATTCTGCGTCCCGTTTTTCCAAAAACGCAGACACACCTTCCTTAAAGTCTGTGGAGCTCCCGGCTTCATTCTGTAAACGAGCCTCCAAATCAAGCTGCTGCTCGTAGCTGTTTTGCCAGCTATCCCAGTAGGCCTTGCGAATCAGCGTCAGAGATTTTGGCCCATTAGCAAGGCGATTAGCCATTTCCATAGCTCCACTGATCAGCTCGTCGTTATCTTCATACAAGCGATTGATCAGTCCCCATTCAAGGGCCTGTTCTGCGGGTAAACGATCAGCCAGCATGGACAGCTCCATAGCCCGTCCCCACCCTATAAGCCGGGGCAGCAGAAATGTTGATCCACCATCTGGAACCAGACCAATTTTGGCAAATGCCTGCAGAAAGAAAGCTTTCTTGGACGCGCAGACAATGTCACCCATCAACGCAAAGCTCATACCCACACCTGCAGCGGCACCATTCACTGCCGTCACAACCGGCATATTGAGTTCACGGATCGCAAACAGCAAGGGGTGGTAGCCGGAGCGCAATACCGATCCCGATTTCTTTGGTCTGTTGCCATCGGCATCGTCTCGGCCCTGGAGGTTGGCACCGGCACAAAATCCACGGCCATTGCCGGTCAGGAGCATACAGCGAGCGTCGCTGCTGCCTAACTCATCAACCACGTCGATAAAGTCCTCGAGCATCTGTGGACTCACCGCGTTCATCACTTCTGGATGGTTTAACCGAACGACGGCAATCTTTCCCTCAAAATCGAGCGTTACCTTAGGTTCTGATGTATCTGATGTGGTATCGGACATGACGACTATTATTCTCCCAATTGCGTTTCGAGCGGTTCAAGATAGGGTATATCGCAAGGCTTGGGCCATCCACAATTGTTTCACACCACCTCCACCAGTTCAGCCATTAGAAAAGCCATCCTCATTCTTGCTTGTCTGTGTAAGTCAGCGTTTGCCCAACCGGTACCCGACAGCGACCAGGAGCTGAAAACCGCAACAGCTCCAGTTTGGCAGGCCTGGGGAGACCTGGTAGCAAATTTGGATCGTGCTCTCGAGCGGAACAACGTGCCCGCAGCCGCACTGGTTATTGTTGATGCCAACCAGTCGCCAGGCGCGCAAGTCAAGATCAAGACCTTTGGCAGCGCGACGCCACAGACACCGTTCCGCCTGGGTTCAATCACCAAAACCTTCACCTCCCTTGCGTTACTCCATGCCGCTGCGGCCAGCAATACTCCGCTATCTACGCCGGCCAGGGAGATTCTCGTTGAACCTTCTGCTGCCACCACCTATGAAGGCGCAGAGACATTAAGTGCCCCGCAGCAGGTGCCTGCGTACTGGAGCAACTCCTGGCACAAAACACACCCGGTTACTCTGGGCCAGCTTGTGGAACTGAGTGCCGGCTTTGGTGATATTTCCAGGGCAGAATTTGACAGCGCCGTGCCCATCGACCGCAAAGAGGCTTTGGCTATCCACAAACCCGGCCACACAACCCATTGGCCACCCGGGACGCTGCACAGCTACAGCAACCTGCCCCCGGCTTTTAGCGCACTTGCGGTAGAGCAGATGACTGGCGAGTCTTTCGAGAATTATCTCCATACGCATGTTCTGCTGCCACTGGGGCTCAGCACAGCAACGCTCAAACCGGATCGAAAATTACCTGGCGGCTACAAGGCCGACGGCCTCACGGAGATACCCTACTGGCATACGATATATCCTGCCTTTGGAGGGTTAAACGCCAGACCAAATGAATTTGCAAGGTTTCTGCTAAAGCTCACTACTGACAGGCTACCACCGGGACTGGCTGCTGCTAAAAGGCACCGGGGAGCAATGCCGCTTTATCAACCCACCACTACTGGAGCCTCTCGAGTTGGCCTGGAGATCGGCTATGGCGCAGGAATATACGGATGGGAACGACATGGCTTCTTGTTTGCCGGTCATGGCGGCGATGCTGATGGCTACAGATCCAGATTTGCCATTGTTCCCGAGGCAAAGCGCGCTTACTTCCTCGTCATCAATACGGACAACGCTGGGCTACTGCGTCGATTGGTGCGACGTACAGAGCAATTCCTCCTGGCAGACCTAGAGGCTCCCCAGAATAAACCAGGGCCCAAACACGATTGGCAAGCGACACCCCGGAACTACAACCGCTTTGAAGACAGATTCAAAGGTAGCTACCGGCGGGCAAGTGTTCGCTTTGGCGTGAGTCGCCTGAACTCTTGTACAGCAGCTACCGCTGATCTAAATCTTACAAAGACTCACCTGCTATGGAAGAGCGGCACGTCTCAGCAAGTGCTCAAGGCTCAGGGTCCGGGCATATATCGACTTGAAGGCAAGCGACTGGCTTCAGTTGCGCTGGTTGACGAGGGTGGTAAACGCACGATGCAGGGCGATCTGGGAAACTGGCTGCATATTGACGACCACCCAACTTGTGCCAACTAAAAGGCAAATAGCAAAGGCACAAACAACAAAGGCGAACTTGCCGGTCGACTGAGGCATACTCAGTCTATGGACGCTACTCGACCGGAACTTGTGCATTGTCGCCTCGCTACTCAGCGCGATGCGCTACTGCTTGCAAAGATGTCTAGAGATCACATCGAACGTGGACATGGTTGGAACTGGCAAGCGCCACGTATTGCCCGCTGCATAAGAGATACCGACTCTGTTGTTTTGTGCGCCGATGAAATAGCCACGCAGAAGCTTGCAGGTTTCGCAATAATGGAGTTTCACGATCAACACGCGCATCTCAACCTGTTGGCGGTTACACCCTCACTAAGACGCCGGGGAGTCGCGCGGAAGCTGGTCTTGTGGCTTGAGAAAACCGCTGTTGTGGCCGGCATCTGTGATATCACTCTTGAAGTACGCGCCCAAAACGGCAGTGGCAGACGGTTCTATGCGCAATTAGGCTTTGAGGAGAACGAACAAATTCCGCGCTACTACAGCGGGCGAGAAACAGCCTATCGACTACGTAAAAATTTGCGTGAACACTTTGAACCCAGAAGTTAGCAAGCTGGGGGCAGGAGACTCGAATATGAACATCTCAAAAAAAATGCCTGCGGATTATGGCCAGCTCAGTTCACAACTGGCGGAGCACATTAGATCCTCCGCGGATGAACGCGAAGCGGAGCGTCAGCTCGCTCCTGAATTGGCTCAGCAACTCGCCGGATCCGGTTTGTTCAATATGCTGGTGCCCAAAAAATATTCTGGTCGCGAAGTTTCACCCCATGAATTTGTTGACACACTCATCGCAGGCGCAAAAGCAGACGGCGCCGTGGGATGGTGCATGATGATCGCGAACACAACCGGTCTGTTAAGCGCGTCGTTACCACAACGTTGGGCAGAAGAGATTTATGGGTCGAATCCTGAAGTTATCACCTGCGGAGTCACTGCACCCTTCGGCAAACTCAGCCGTGAAGGCGACGACCTAAGGGTAAGCGGTCGCTGGCCTTACGGGAGCGGCGGTAACATTAGTGAGTGGATTTCTGGCGGTGCTCTGTTAAAAGAAGGCGATGCTCCACCACAGCAGGTGCTCATGTTCTTTCACCACAGCGAAGTGGCATTTCATGATACGTGGAAAACCTCTGGTCTGCGTGGCACCGGCAGCAACGACTTTGAAGTTAAAGACGTGCTGGTACCAGCAGGTCGTTGGGTTATTCTGGGTAGCCGACCGAAGGTAGATGCACCGCTGTATCGTTTTCCGACCCTCGGTTTACTGGCGCTTGGCGTCGCCTCAGTAAGCGTGGGCATAGCGCAACGCGCCATCGAAGAATTCATTGCACTGGCCACAGAAAAAACACCAACAGGCAGCAAGCGTAGCCTGGCAACTCGTGAAGCCGTGCAAAAAGACCTGGCGGTAGCTCAAGCCTTGGAGGCTTCCGCCCGAGCGTACATGCACGCAACGATAGAAGAGGCCTGGCAGATCGCTGAACGTGGCGAAAAAATGCCGCGCGCACAAAAAGCCGCGCTGCGGCTAGCCGCCAGCAACGCCGCCTGGCAGAGCGCTAAAGCGGTAGACCTGCTCTATCACGCAGCAGGTGGCACCGCGATCTATTCTGAAAGTGTGCTCCAGCGTTGCTTCCGAGATGTCCACGTTACCACTCAGCACATCATGGTGGCCCAGCCTACATTTGAAATGCTCGGCAAGTTGCCCCTGCAACTGGATAACAACGCAATGCTGTAACTCTTTTTTTAATCTACTTATACAGGAGCGGGGCCAGGAAACTGTTCGCGTAAAACACGCTTGAGTATTTTTCCGCTTGGGTTACGTGGGATCTCTTCAACAAACACCGCGCCTTTGGGTTGCTTGAAAGCGGCAAGTTTGCCGTTACAAAAATTAAGTACTTCTGCCTCTGAAATAGCCGGATCGGTACGCACCAGGATCGCAAACGGACTCTCGCCCCATTTTTCACTGTCGTGACCAATCACCGCGGCCTCAGATACACCCGGGTGGCTCATCAGAACGTTCTCGACTTCGGCCGGGTAAACATTTTCGCCACCCGAAATAATCATGTCCTTGATGCGATCCTGGATAAAGACAAAACCATCGTCATCCATCATCGCGACATCACCAGTTCGTAACCAACCATCTACAAGAGTTTCTGCTGTTGCGTCCGGTCTGTTCCAGTATTCACGCATTACATGGGGGCCACGAACCCAGACTTCTCCCGCGTCTCCTCGAGGAAACTCTACCCCCTCGTCATTTGCGATCTTGATTTGTGTAAAGTAAAACCCGCGACCAGTAGAGCCCGCCTTAATGCCCGCATTGGCTGCATCCATGAGGCAAGCCGGCCCACAGGTCTCCGTGAGGCCGTAGATTTCAAGAACCTGTATGCCCAGTTCATTAAACTCGCTAACAAGACTAACTGGAACTGGCGCAGCGCCGGTCATCATCCAACGCACCTGAGCGTAGGTTTGTGGGTCCGGGCGCTTAACCTGCAACATGAAATTCAACATAGCCGGAACCATAAGGCCAGTATTTACCTTCTCTTCCACCAGCAGTTCCCATGCCCTGGCTGGATCGAAGGATCGCATTACCAAAGAGGTGACCCCCATATAGACGTTCACCGTTATTGGTGTAAGTGCTCCAACATGAAACATGGGAAGAGGCGAAATGAACACATCGCCCGAGTGGTAGTCGCCAGTAGCCGATATCGTTAACACCGCCCAAAAGGAGCTGTTGTGGGTGTGAACGACCCCTTTGGGTAAACCGGTAGTACCAGAGGTGTACATGATGTAAAGCATGTCATCATCAAACGCACCCAATTCGGGCGGCTCAAACGTTGCGCTATCACGAAACTCATTGTAAGACTGAGCAAAGAAGGCAATGTCTTGTTGTCCCTCAATCTGTAGCCAGTGTTTTATGTCGGTCTTGTCCCCTCTGCTGTGCAACTCAGCAACGCCTTCGAGAAACTCTTCCCCAAAAATAAGTCGCTTGGTACCACTATCTTTAAGAATGAATTCCAACTCATCAGGCACCAATCGCCAGTTAAGAGGGACAACAACCGCGCCAATCGTGCCAAGTGCAAAATAGGACTCAACAAACTCCGCGCTGTTCATGGCCAGCAATCCAACCCGTTCTCCCTTCTCTATACCCGCGTTAATGAATGCGTTGCTGAGCTGGCTAACCCGATTGTGCAGTTCCTCAAACGTGAGTCGCAGATCCAGATTGCCATCTATATAGGCAAGCACGTCCGGATTTATTCGCGCTCGATTTCGGAGCAAACCGCCAAGGTTAATGTTGTTGTGCATAGCTTTTGTGTTCCTGGTGCCTGAGGCCCACTGGAGGCCTTTTAAGCCTTGATTATTCCATTGAGCCCAACGAACCCGCTAGGTCTGCGAACCCTCGAATCGGCATAAATACGCTGAAACTCATCGGTAACAAAAAGTAATAGCATCGTTACAAAAAGGCTTAAGAAACGGCTTTTTTTATAACCGCCTAGCGCTATAGTGCGCATTCTTGGGGGGTAACCCCACAAGAACCCTGGCGTGGCGCGGTGTCTCTCTCCCCTTCCTCCCTGGCCGCGAAGACAGTTGCGTAAGTGGCTGTCGCCACGCCAACCTCTTCAAATACCTGGCTTTTTTCTGGCTGCCTACGATGTTTTGTGACCCACATCACAGCAGAACCTATCGCGTACTGGACAGGCTTTAAGCCACCTGTACAATCAACGGCCATTTTTCGTTTTGGCTACAAATTTCTTCCTGATATGGGGTTTGTAGTCAAAGGGTTGATATGAGCGATCCGTCTGAACTGTACAAGATTGGCACCGTCGCAAAGCTTACCGGCATTGCCGTAGAGCGCCTGCGCGCCTGGGAGCGTCGCTACGGGCTCACGCCGGCCAGCCGCGAGGGCAAAACCCGCTTTTTCAGTGGCATTCAGGTTGAGCGTCTGCAGCGCATAAAGCGCCTCATTGATCAGGGGCATCCCGTAAGCACCCTGATTAATTTGGATGATGCAGCGCTTAACGAGCGTCTGCAGGTTGTGGCGCAACAAAGCACAGAGCAGCCCGAGTCCACCCCCGGGTACGGCTCTCCAAACCTGAGCAATCTCAATGTCGCCTTGATAGGCACCCAATTGCTTATGCTGGAGCAAACACAGACGTCACCATCGCAGGTGAACGTGGTGTCGAGATGGGTGAATCAAAGCGTCGCCGCAGAGGCTATCGACAAGGACAACGCGCCAGACACACTTGTTGTTCTGTTGGGCTCAGTAACGCCAGCCTCGCTCGATGATATTGAGTCTTTACCAGCAAAAACAAAGCCTGTTGTGGTTTATCACTACGCTACAGAACAGGGCATGCAAGCTGCAAAAGATCGCGCTATTAGCTTACTGCGCTGGCCGATTGCGTGGACAGAAATAGAACAGGCCCTGGTCAGACAGTCACAGATGTCTTGGGGCCATGGCCCGCTGGCCGCACGCCGTTTCAGTGATGAGCAGCTGCTCAGCATCGCAAGCTCTGGCTCCGGGCTGGGTTGCGCTTGCCCTGCTGATCTTGTGCACCTGATCAGCACATTGAATGCCTTCAGTGAACATGCACTGGCCTGCCCAGACGATGAGCAAGACGATAGGCAAGACCCGCGAACACAGCGTGCGCCACCGGGTCGTGCAGATCGCACAGCCCCTCGAGCTCCAAGACACCTGCAGATCGCCCAACGCACGAGCCAGGCGCGGCTGGAACTGGAACAGGTATTGGAAGATTGGGTGCTGGCGGAAGAATGGTTGCCCACACCGAACTAGCGGCAAACTGAGTCTGGAAGACTATCTGGACAAAACCTGTACAAAATCGTGGTTTTTTCATAAAAAGCTATTGACAGCCGATTTGTACAGTACATAATGGCTCCATTATTCAGTTCAGGCGTGAAAGCGACTTCCAATGCAGTCCTCCCTTTCAAGTGTCCTTCCCCCAAAGGAAGCCGTCATCAGAGTTTAACTCTGACACGCCTTTTTTATTCCAGCTGGTTGTTGGGTCGACCAGCAACAAAAAACCGCCCCCAGGCGGTTTTTTTTGGTCCGGAAATTGGCCCAGAATAGTTTTTATCGCAGCCTGTTGACCACTACGATGATTTATCCCAATTTTGCATACGTTCTGCCACTCTTTCTGCTTTTTGCCGGTTGCAGCGCCGAGGAACGGGTTACTACCAATACCGTACTCGCCCACAGCAACTGTAAAGGCATCTCTAGTCCTATCAAGAAGGTGACCTTGTCTGAGGTTGCCGCCTACCGCGGCACCCAACTTCTGACTCAAAACGACTCAACGTCTGAACAGCAAAGTACGCAGGCGAGCGACCCCAAAAGCGAGGGAAGTGAATTGCCACTGCTCATTGCGCTTTCAAAAGGCGTTCAACCAAGCCGTGGTTTTGAGCTGCATCAGGCCGGACAGGCCCTGGTGGTTAACTCCACAAGTCTCCAGATACCCGTACACTGGACAGAACCTGATCGCACAAAATCACATCCGCTGGTGAATACCCACCCCTGTCTTGTGGTCAGCGTACCCAACGCCTCCTGGGAACACATAGAGGCCATTGATCAACATGGCGTCTCTCTGGGACGCCTGTAAACGTGCGCAAGCTCTCTTACGTGCTTATAGGCGTGGCACTACTGTGCGCGATTGCAGTGTGGCAGAGGTTTCGCATCCTCCTACCCTTAAGCACAACCGGCGCCCAGATACCTCAGGTAACCACCGCTGTACCCACCCCAGACGGAAAGCCGTTTGCGCCCGACAACCATTTCTTTGTGGTGCAGCTGGATGAACACACGTTTGCGATCGCTGAACCCTATTCCTGGGCCAGAAATGTGAACTATTTAATCCTGGGAAGCCGTCGAGCTCTGCTGTTTGATGCAGGAGTTGGGCACTACGATATACGGGGGGTGGTTTCTACACTTACCGATCTGCCCATCACCTTTATGCCATCACACTTTCATTACGATCACACCGGCCAGGGCGAATGGGCAAGGGTGGCCATCGTCGACCTGCCACACATACGAGCTCGAGCCAAAGGCAACAGGTTAACGCTTACGTGGGAGGAACACTTAGGTAGTGGCGAAGGTATCGAATTGCCTACCTTTGAGGTGAGCGAATGGATCAGCCCGAACAGCATGATTGATCTCGGAAACAGATCGCTACAGCTGCTGTACACACCCGGGCACACAGACAACTCTGTGTCGCTGCTCGATGCCAGTCGTGAACTTATGTTCACCGGGGATTTTCTGACAAACAGCGGCGCGATGAGTGCGTTTCTACCCACTGCGCGACTCGGCGACTTACTGCAGTCTTCTGAAAGAGTGCTTCGCAAAACAAAGGACATGCAGAACATCGTGTTTCGCGGAGCTCACGCACCGGAAAACAATAGCGTTCCTGCATACCGCGCCGCAGATCTAAAACTACTACACGACCAACTTCTCGCAATCCGCTCTGGTGAGCTCAAGCCTACCGGCGGCTATCCGGTTGTGTATTCCATTGCGCCCGATCTTACGCTCACCACCGAGCCCAAATTCCTGCAGAACTGGTCTCCAACCTACCCCGCCGGTTTGGATAATACCTGGCTAGAGTAACTCCAGAGCCGCTTGCGCACGCTTAATAACCCCTTCCTTGTAGGCCTCCAGGTCAACATCATGGGTGTCGCCCATGGCCCCCACTAAATAGCGTTTGTAGACGCCCTGACTGATCGCAGCCAGTCGCCAGTGTTGGAATGCTCGATAGTAATTGATATGGCTAAGGTCCCGGCCCGTCTGCTGTGCATAGGCATCTGCGATCTCTTCTCGGGTGAGAAATCCACCGGACCCTATGGGATGTTCATCGCCACCTTCCTCACCGGGTTGGATCCAGGAGTTCAGCAGATAGCCCACATCCGCAAGCGGGTCGCCTAAGGTGCATAGCTCCCAATCAAGCACTGCTTGAACACGGTCTCCGCTGAATATCATATTGCCCACACGATAGTCGCCATGAACAATACTCGCCCCTACCTGCTGCGGCAGCTCGGCAAGGCGCTTCGCGCATTCTTCCATTTCCGGAATGGGATGGGTCTTGGTTGCTTCCCACTGCTTGGTCCAGCGCTTTAACTGGCGAGCCAGATAGGCCTCCTTCCGGCCCAGATCGCCCAATCCAACCGCATCGGGGTCAATCGCATGCAGGTTGGCGAGTATCTCTACCACATGCAGCGCAATACTCGAGCGATCGCGCATGGAAAAGGCTTCAGTATCTTCATACGCATTAAATACAGTGCCTTCCACAAAGCGCATGACATAAAACGGCGCGTCGTTAACCGAGACATCTGTACACAGCCCACAGATCTCGGCAACCGGAACGGCGCTGCCCTGCAAGGCCGAAACAATCTTGTGTTCGCGCCCCATATCATGGGCACTCTCCAGCACATGGCCGAGCGGCGGGCGTCGCAAAACATAGCCTGTACCCTTTGCGTCTTCACAGCGGTACGTCAGGTTAGAATGCCCCCCCGCAATGAGTGAAAAACGGAAGGGCGCCTGCGCGCCGGCAATCTGGTCAGAAAGCCACTGCGTTACTGCGGCGCCGTCAATCCCATCTGGTGGGTCTGAGGGGGCAATCGAGGGGTCAATCGTGGTGGTCAACGCATATATCCTTTGCAAAGGTTGTCTGACGGTATGGCGTCTATCTTCGCGGTTTCTTTGAGATTTGTCATGAGATCAGTTTAACTTCGTTGGCCCCAAACGGCGCACTCGCCTTCGGTCGTAACCTAACCAAATCCTTCACCAACCAATCCAGGGAAACTGTATGCTCGGCCGCCGGCGCTTAACCAAACTGGCTCTGATGATAGCGCTACTGGTGCAGAGCTTCTCAGTCAACGCCGAGCAGCAAAACTCCGGTAACTGGCAACTCGGGGGCGCCTGGGGATCAAGCTCTGATAACTCAAACGCGTTACGGGTATCTCTCAGTAAACCATGGAAGCGGCGCTGGTTTGAAGGTGGTAGCGCGTACCTCACGGGCTACTGGGAGGCAAGCCTGGCTCGGTTTGAAAACGACGTCGACAATGTCCCCGAGGATGACGGTACCGCTCATCTGTGGAACCTGGCCATCGCTCCCGTTTTTAGGCTTCAATTTACGCTAGGCACAAAGGGTGCCGCGAGAATCCAGCCTTTTATGGATCTTGGAGTAGGCTTGAGCTTTATGTCTGACCGCGAATTCCGCACCGGCAAACAGCGCAGCCGGCCATTGGGTTCATTCTTTCAGTTCGAAGACCGCGGCGCCGTGGGTGTGTTGATCGGCAATTGGGAGGTTGCTTATCAACGGATGCACTACTCTAATCTGAACCTTGCGAGCGATAACTTTGGCATTGATGCTCATCTGCTATTGCTGCGACGAGGATTCAACCGCCGCTAGCTGTAGTGCCGATCCAGGTACCGCAGGATGCGTTCAAGCCCCGTTTCCAGCCTGTCCAATGACTGCGCAAAGCACAGTCTGAAACAGCTTTCATTGCCTGGACCAAAGGTATAGCCGGGCGCCAGCCCAACATCTTCTTCATCGAGTACACCCTGCACAAACGCCATGCTGTCTGTAAGCCCAGCAACCTTGGGAAAGGCATAGAAGGCACCTTCGGGTTCTGCCAGGGTAATAGCAGGGTGCTGACCCAGCGTTTGCATCACCATATCTCTGGCAGCTCTATACTGACTTTGCAGGCTAGCCACATAGTCTTCACCTTCTTCGAGGGCCGCTACTGCGCCTAGCTGTGCAAACACGGTCGCCCCGGTGTTATAGAACTCGGAAAGCGTTGTCCATTGGGTTTCATAACCTTCGGGAGCAACAAGCCAACCAACTCGCCAGCCGGTCATTGACCAGGCCTTTGAAAATCCGTTAACCACCACCACAGGATCATCCGGTTTAGTAATGGTCATGAAGGACGGAGCGCACAAGCCATCAAACACAGTCCGGTGATACACCTCGTCAGCAATCAGGAGAATATTCTTCTCTCGGCAAAGCGCCAGCAGTTCCTGTTGTTGCGCTGCAGGCATTATCCAACCCGTTGGATTGCAGGGCGAATTAACAAACAACGAACGGGTGTTCGGCTGAACCGCATCACGCACCTTGTCCATATCCAGCACCCAACCGCTGGGGCCAAGCGTTTGCGATACCTCAGTCACCGCTGCACCCGTCATGCGATAGGTGAGACCAATATTTGGCCAGGCGGGGCCAATAATAATAGCGTGATCAGATGCAGTGAGCGCCGTCTGCGCGGCAATAGTAATCGCGGTCATCGATGCCCCGGGCACCGTGATACGCGAGTCATCAACTGTTACGTCGTATAACCTGTGTAAATACTGCCCAATCGCTTGTCGCAGCTCTGGGCGTCCACGGGTATGCGTATAAAAGGTCTCACCGTCGTTTAAGGCAGCTACTGCGGCTGCGCGAATGAACTCAGGCGTTGGCACATCGCCCTCACCAAACCACAACGCAATAACACTGGGATCATCCATACGCGCAAAAGCGAGCCGCGTGATGCCGTTTTGTTCAAGCTCGAGCATTTCCTTGCGAAACGGCGAGACCTGGTTTGTAGCTGCCATAATAAACTCGGTTAGCTAACGCGGTAATACGTCAAAAGGTGCTGTAACACGCAAGCCGCCATCAGCCACGGGTTCCGTAGCGTGCCAGAGGTAGGAGGGAAACAGTGCAAGTAAGCCCGGCTTAGGCTCTACCCATTTAAGCACTTCCTGTTGCACGGGCAATGCCAGCGGTGGCACACCAAACTTCAACCATCCGGACCGGTCTGGTGCATCTGTCGTTGACTCAATAGCCGAGCGTTCTGGAACGCTGACGTAATAGGCTGAGCTAAGCCAACCCTCGGGATGCACGTGGGATTCGTGAAACCCTGATTCACCAAGCGTAACCGACCAGCAGTCGTCGATAACAAACTCACCGGTATTGCGTGCAGAGCAAGGGTTGCTGGCAGCGGAACCTATTTTTTCCAGATGCTGGGCAACCGGAATCCTGAGCGCTTTCAGATAGCTCTTAACCAACGCATCATCCAGTGTCGCCAGGTTTCGACCGGTTTGCGTGCCACCGCGCAAAGATTGGCCCAAGGGTTGTTGTTTGCTTTGATGCAGTTGTGAAAGCCTGTCCGAAAACGCCTGGTTAAACGCGGCAAGTGACGCAAAGCCCTCCGGCACTGGCAATTCATAAACCCCTACCAGATCCGAAGTCATTGCCGAAACGTCACGCCCCAACTGCCTGGCAGCAACCAGTTCATAACCAATCCAGTGCTGACCTAAGGGCTCGGCTTCACGCATCCGCTGAATTAGGATCTCGGCCTTATCCGTACTGCCTTGCATAAGTTGCCCAGAGATCAGTGGCGCAACTGCAGGTCCAAACACCGGGTTGGCGCGCACAATATCACCGGCAAGCGCGATCGCTGAAGTGGCGTCACCTCGATCCACTGCGAGCGTTGCCATCACCGTACGAAAACCTGTCATGTTCTCGTGTTCAGCGGCGACACCCAGACCAATCTCCCAGGCCCAGTCAAACCTGCACGACGAACGCGCAACGCCTACCGCAGCAGCGCCTAACCCAGGTTGTTTCGACGCACTTGTCACCAGCGCCTCAAACGCCTGGGTGTCCTCGTCTAGCCACAGCACCTGTGCATAGGTTTGCAGAACTTGATCTGTAGGTTCGATCGCAAAGGCTTTGCTCAGGGCATCACGTGCCTGCGTCAGATCACCCATTTCCATGCAGGCCCTGCCACGAAGATACTGTGTGGCCGCGTCACTGGCAGGAAGCCCACGAATGACTGACAACGCTTCTTCAACCTCACTGCGTTCAATCAAAACCTCAGCGAGAGCCGAGCGGGCCTTACGCTTATTCGGTTCATCTTTGGCCAATGCAAGCACCTGTCGAAAGTTCTCTAGGGCCAGGGCGGGTTCACGGAGCTGCCGATAGAGTTGGCCCAGCGACAGCACAATTTCGACATCCTTGCTGCTTTTTCGAGCAGCCCATTCCAGATGACGGCGCGCCTCGACCAACCTGCCTTGCCGGCGAGATATCATGCCAAGCAGGTGTGCTACCTTGGGATGAACCAAACCCTCAAGGTGCCCTCGGGCAGATTCATAACGCTTGTGTCGATAATCCTCGTAGGCGGACGCTAGCCGAATTTGCAACGACGCTGCCAAGATCAATTGGCCTTGCGTCGGCCAGATAGGTGCCAGGCCAGGGGGGCATCGTGATCATCAAGCTGCAGTGAGCTGGGCTCATTGACGGATAAACCCGCATCGGCAAGTCGCTCGAGTGCCTCAGCCATCCTGCTCTCACTGAGCATGGCGTTTTGCATTTGTGTCAGTCGTGCGGTCGCCATCTCTACCTCAGCAGTCACATCCGCAAGCCACTTAAGGATGTCCGCTAGTGCGTAATTCTTGTAGTTGCTGTAGATCTTCCGGAACCCGTGATAGAGATGGGCGTGAATTCCCTCGGGGTGCTTTGCGAGGGCATTACGCATTGTCACCTCACTCTTCTGGAATTCAGCAGCCATTTGCTTGACCGTAGTAGGTTCCAGCGCAAACATGGCTCGCACCAGCTGAGCTGCCTTAAGCGCAAACTGGCTGCTACGTGCAGCCTGCGCTCCAGTAAGCTGACTAGAGGTACGCTTATCGACATAACCGCCCTCACAGTGGCAAAGAAAGGCAAACTGCCCGCCTGAGGCCACGACTCGCCCTGCCTCAGAAAACGCATCGAGTCCCGCGTATTCGAGCCCAAACTGGCTAACCACCATCTCCATCGAGTGATCTGGGTAGTTAAGTTGCGTCGCACTGGACTGGGAAACTTTCACCCCTTCAATACGGGATTTAAGTAATTTCAGTGCTTGCCCGGAAACATCGCTACCGTGCAGCAAAAGACCATGGTTCGCAGGCAAAGCGGCAAACACTGAGCCCGCACCACAGGCAATATCCAATACCCTTGTGCCCGCCTCAAGCCCGTCCAAAATCGGCAGCCAAAAGCCAGCCAACTGCTCGTTGCGCTGATTTTGCGGCCCCACAAAGACCTCACCACCAACACCTTCTTTGCGCCAGTAGTCTGTCCAGCCCGCTTCCTGAGCTTGAACTTTTGTTGCGGGATCTCTCGCTTCGGCGCTCAAGTTAGTACCTCTTTGGATAGTCTTTTTTCGGCCAGAGCCGTCGATGCCCAATTGTAGCGCACAACCAAAAAAAAACGGCGGACTCAAAGAGCCCGCCGTTCTTAGAGTCAATCGCAGCGTTGTAGCGCGGCGATCAACCCAATCTCACTCAGCTTTAGAACTGTGCACCTACCCGTAGGAAGTAGGTACGTCCAAAGACATCATAAGTCGCAGGATAGGTGTTCGCCTGTTCCTGGTTGTCGCCGAGAATGGGCGGCTGATTGTCGAAGATGTTATCGATACCCAGAGTCGCCGAGAATCCGTTTCCGAAATCATAGGCCCCTGTGAGATCAAAGTAATGCTCGGCATCAATCTCTTCGGTGAAGAACTCTCCAGTAGGAGAATCATCATCGTCTTCCACTTCACCCACCAGACGCCACAAGAGCTGACCGGTGAATCGATCCTTCGACCAGCTCACGGTTGCCCGGTGCTTGTACTCAGGAAGGGGATCATCACACTGCAAGTCGCCAAAGCGACCATCACACTGGATGGGCTCTGCACCCGCAAACGGTGTGAACTCAGACTCAGTGGTGAAGGTGCCAATGTAGTTCACGCCAAACAATCCGCCAGCGAGTTCCTGGCTATACTCCAGCTGCAAATCGACTCCTTTCAGCGTCTGACGAGCTACGTTTTGCGAGGTAATCGATACAAAATCGATGGTGCCGTCAGTACGACGATTCACAACATCACAGAACGGAGAGCCTGCGCCACCAAGCGGATCGGTTGCAGAGAAGCAGGTACTGAGAACCTGATTAGCTCCGCCGCCAAACGCAAAGATAAAGTCATCAATTTCGATATCGAAGTAGTCGACGCTGATAGACAGTGAATCTGTTGGTGTCACTACAAAACCAACCGTGAAGGTTTCAGCTTCTTCTTCTTGAAGGTCGGGGTTACCGCCCTGCAGAGTACGCACCTGGGACGCCGCCAGATTCAAAGCCGGCGACCCTACCAGGTTTGCTGGTACACCAGTGGCCTCACAAATAGCCGCCACTGCCGCATCCGGGTTACCGTTTGCAGAACAAGGGTCTGTCGCTCCAGGGAAGTTTTCACCCTGTGGAGCAAACAGCTCGCCGATGCTGGGAGCACGCACCGCTGTGTTCCAGCCCGCTCGGAAGCGAAGCTGTTGAATGGGTGCATAGCTAAGGCTGACTTTGTAGTTGCCTACATCGCCTACCGTGGAGTAGTCAGAATAGCGACCGGCAAGTTCCAGCGACAGCTCTTCAACACCGCGACGACCCGAAAGCAGTGGCAGGTAAACTTCGGCGTACACCTGGTGTACATCAAAAGCACCTTCGGTTAACGGAGCACCAGCGAAGCCGGCGATCGTTCCCGCTGCCAAATCCTGGGATGGCGTGAAAACGAAGTCGTTATCAATGTACTCGTAGCCAACTGCAATACCGACGTCGCCACCGGGCAATTCAAACAAGCCTTCACTTGTAGACAGGTTAGCTCCAACAATGGTTTGTTCAAATACAGAAGTAGACGCTACGGCAGTGCGGAGGAACGCCGCACTGGCCTCAGAGATATTGCCTTCGCCAAAAATATTGAGGGGCGCACAACCTACGGTTGCACCGTTCGAACTCGGGTCAGCACAGGTGCCGCCAGTAGGATCACTCAAATCAAGCAACAGCGCCTGGTCAAACCGGTCACGGTTTACGTTGCCCAACTGGACAGTAGTGTTTTCCACCTGGCCAACCTGAACATAGGTATCCCAGTTCCAGGCACCGGCTTCACCGCGAAAACCAGCTTGGATAGACCAGGACTCGAAGCGGTCGTCCGAAACGCGGGGGCCTACTTCTTCAAGACGACGACGAAGCAATGCGCTGCCGGTATCGTCGATCCCGTTACCATCAGTATCTACGCCTTCGCCGATCGCGTCAGAAAGCACCTGTTGGGCTTCAGGGGTCAGGAAGGGAGAACCATCCAGCGTAAACGACGCCGTCTGGAAGATCGGCGTTGGTGCTAGCTGCGCGTCAACGGAACTAGAGGTATAGAGCGCGCGGCCAAATGCCTCGATGTTGTCGTTAATCGCGTAGTGGCCAAATACAGACGCCTGATAACGCTCTTGTGGCAACTGGATAAAGTTAACCGGTGCGTAGTTGTAGAAGTCGTTGTTGTCGCCACCATCAATAAATGGCCGGATCGAGCCGTCTTGGCCGAAGATGACCGCGACGCTGTCTGGTGAGAACCCGGTTCCACCGTCAGCAACCGGACCGAATCCACCATTGAAAATGGCGCCCTGCGGAACACCAGAGGAGCCGCCATTTTCCAGTATGAGGTTACCGTCTGCATCGGTACCTTCGGTCTGGGCAAAGGTAGAGAACCCTCGATCACCCTGGAACAATGATTCACGATCAGTGTAGTTGAGGCTAAATGCTACGTTACCCCGACCATCGGCAAAGTTACCGCCAACGGTGAAGTTGGTGCTGAACAAGCCAGCATCGCCTTCTTCGGTGATCTCATAGCCGGCATCGATTGCAACGCCTTCAAAATCATCCTTAATGATGAAGTTAACAACGCCCGCAACAGCATCAGAACCGTAAACCGCTGATGCGCCACCCGTCAGAACTTCCACATTTTCAATGAGAGCTGTAGGGATCGTGTTGATATCAACGGTACCCACGGAGGTAGTAGGATTGACTCGCGTGCCGTTCATGAGCACCAAAGTCCGGTTAGAACCCAGACCACGCAGGTCAACGGTAGCTGTACCATTACCCGGGTTGTTGGAGGTCCGGTCAAGGCCGGGCACCGCCTGTGGCAGAGTGTTCAAAAGCGACTCAGTGTTAACGGCGTTCGTGAGCTGGAACTGCTCTTGACCGACCGTGGTCACAGGCGCGTTTGAAATAAAATCTTTCTTGGCAATACGCGAACCGGTTACGACAACTTCTTCAATAACCTGATCGCCTTCGGCTGCGTAGACAACCGGCGCGGCCATCACGGCGGAGAGAGCTCCAGCCGCTGAGGCGATGCCGATAGCGCTCGCAAGAGGCTTCTTTGCAAACATCATTTTCCCCAAACAAGTAGTTTTTAGTTTCAAGCGGAACGGCTTTTGGCCGCACGCCAGACGGAACCCGTAGTTAAATCAGGCTCTCTTGGCCGGCATTCTATGTAAGTGAAACTAAAAATGGAA
Organism: uncultured Pseudomonadales bacterium; assembly: GCA_964634815.1. Classification (GTDB taxonomy): domain Bacteria; phylum Pseudomonadota; class Gammaproteobacteria; order Pseudomonadales; family Azotimanducaceae; genus JALZVT01. The sequence continues at coordinate 50,339 of CAZWMD010000002.1, forward strand.
GAAATATGAAAAATTGTTTCTGAAATGTTCCGAACCTTTCTTAAGCTCTTCCGAAGCCTTTCCGAAGCTTCCTCATCAACCACTAAGTTGTTGTATTAAATACATATTTCCCAATTTCTGTGACGGATCACCTGTTTCAGAAAAGTTCCCCTTAAGGTTAGACAAACCCGCTTCCGAACTCAGCCCTCCCCCAAATAGCGCGATTCGAGGCCTGAAAACAGCCGCGAAACATACTCAGGCGTCGATACCGGCACCTCTGCCAATACCTCTATTAAATGCTCATTGTCTTCCCGACCGTGCCACTGTTTTTGATAGCTGCCATCTTTATAGCCATGGCTCTGGCGGAAGCGGTTCAGGACGTTTTTGCCGATATACATCTCAAACAGCTCCTGAAAAC
>CAZWMD010000002.1:50835-89310 GCA_964634815.1 uncultured Pseudomonadales bacterium
CGGAAGCGGTTCAGGACGTTTTTGCCGATATACATCTCAAACAGCTCCTGAAAACTCATCGGCAACGCCGCCAGCGCGGCCACAAAGGCCTCATGGGGATAGGCCTTGTTCAGCAAGGTCTGTCCAGCCAGAGTCTCAATGGCCGCCCGAAACGTCGCCGCATCGACCTCACCGGGCCCGTGGGCGTTCTTGGGCGGTAATGAGGCAAACCCCTGCAGGGCATCATCTAAACGCTGGTTGTCCCGAATCAGCTCGCTGAGCCCAAAATGCCAAATATCCACCAACTCCAACCGAGCCTGCTCAAGATCAGGAACCTGGTGCTTCCACCATTTCCAGCCGTAATGGTCCATTAGCTCGGCACATTCCACCCAAATCGCCCGGTAATACTCATACCCCTGGGTTTTCCACTGGGGGTGGACCTGCAGGTTGTGCTCCTCCTGCATCGTCGCCATGGTGGCCAGCATCTGGCGCATTTCTTCGTCAGAATAGGAAGCAGATTGGTTCGCTGAATCGGTCACTGGGGGCTCCTGAAGGTTGGGCAACTCAATACGGGACAGCCTGCTAAAGCCGCCCGGCAAAATTATGCGGTATTCTTGCCCTACGCGGGAGATAGCGATGCCCAAAACCCCAGTTGCCGCCCTAGTAATGCATCCGGTTGTTCGCGATGAGCTACTGCGGCCCGAACACATGGACCGACTCGACAATGCCTGCAATCTGCTGGGGCACAACCCTGTCCGGTCGCCGCTGGACCTGCGTGATCAATGCCAACATCTCGAGGTAATGATCACCAGCTGGGGTTGCCCAAGAATCACCCTGGAGCTGGCTGAACAGTTTCCTCGCTTAAAGCTCATTGCGCATATGGCAGGCAGCGTTAAGGGCTTTGTCGATGAGGACGTCTGGCGTCGCGGTATCAAGGTCACCAACGCCGTAGAAGCCAACGCCCAGCCGGTAGCCGAGTTCACACTGGCAGCCATCCTCATGGCCAACAAGCGGACCCTAACCCTGAATCGACTGTATATGCAGCACCGGGTGAATAAGGCGCCCTGGACCAATGAAGTACCCAATGCCGGCAATTACAAAAAGGTGGTGGGCATCATCGGGGCATCCCACGTTGGCCGCAAAGTTCTGGAGCTGTTAAAGCCCTACGATTATCGGGTACTGCTGTACGACCCCTTTGTGTCACCCCTGCAGGCGCGTGATATGAAGGCCAACAAGGTGGGCATGTCTGAACTGCTGTCCCAAAGTGACGTGGTCTCACTCCACGCGCCACTACTGGATGACACCCGGGGCATGCTGGGTGCCCGGGAGTTGGCACTGCTAAAAGATGGCAGCACCCTGATCAACACGGCGCGGGGCTCGCTCATCGATCAGGAAGCACTCACAAAAGAACTGACCACAGGCAGACTCTATGCCTGGCTCGATACCACCGAGCCTGAAGTCTTACCTGCAGACTCGCCTCTGTTCGAACTGCCCAACCTGTTCTTGACCCCACACATCGCTGGTTCGATTGGCAGCGAAATTCAGCGCCTGGCTGATCAGATTGTCTCCGAGGTCGAACGTTTCTCCCGAGGCACCACCCTGCGACACCTGGTACGTCGCGAGGAGCTTTCGCGACTCGCCTAGACGGCGTCCAGCGCCTGATCCAGATCGGCAAGAATGTCTTCGATCGCCTCGATACCAACAGATAGCCGAATCATTTCCGGTCGCACGCCCGCTTTGTCGAGCTCAGCTTCGGTCAACTGTCGGTGAGTTGTCGATGCCGGGTGGCAAGCAAGCGACTTGGCATCACCAATGTTCACCAGCCGCTTGAACAAACCCAGCTTGTCATAAAAGCGGACGCCGGCATCAAAACCACCCTTGATACCAAAGGTCATGATGCCTGATGCCTTGCCGGCCATGTACTTTTGCGCAAGGCCATGGTGCTCATGATCTGGCAACCCTGCAAAGCTCACCCAATCCACTTTGGCGTGGGCACTTAGGTGCTGTGCCACAGCCAGGGCGTTGTCACAATGCCGCTCCATACGCAGCGGCATGGTTTCGATCCCCTGCAGCAACAGAAACGCATTCATCGGCGAGAGACAGGCGCCGGTATTGCGCAGAGGCACGGTGCGGGCTCGGCCTATGTAGGCGGCAGGGCCAAGTGCTTCGCTGTACACCACCCCGTGGTAAGAGGCTTCAGGTGAGGTTAAACCCGGATAACGCTGCGCATTATCCGCCCAGGGGAAATTGCCCGAGTCCACAATAATGCCACCCAGGGTGGTGCCGTGACCGCCCATATATTTTGTCAACGAGTGCACTACCACATCGATGCCGTGGTCGATCGGTTTCAGCAATGCAGGGGTTGCAACGGTATTGTCGGCAATGGTGCACACCCCCTTGGCATGAGCTACCTTGGCTATCTCTGCAATATCCACAATATTGCCGGCCGGATTGCCAATGGTTTCCATAAACACCGCTTTGGTGTTGTCATCGATGAGTTTATCGATCGCCGCTGGAGAGTCATCTTCTGCAAACCGGACCTCAACGCCCAATCCCGGCAGCATATGAGCAAACAGGGTGTAGGTGCCGCCATACAGCTGCGGGGTAGTCACTATGTTGTCACCGGCACTCACCAGATTCAGAACAGCGTAATGAATTGCCGCACTGCCGGCAGACAGGGCCAATGCCCCAACACCACCCTCCAACTGCGCGACGCGTTGTTCAAGGACATCACAGGTAGGGTTCATGATCCGGGAATAGATGTTCCCTGGAACCGCGAGATTGAACAAATCGGCCCCGTGCTGGGCATCATCAAACTCGTAGGCAACGGTCTGATGAATAGGCGGTGTCACCGCGTTAGTACCGTCTTTCTCGTAGCCGGCGTGAATGGCAATTGTCTGATCTTTCATGTGCATCCCCTGTGGTGCCGATTGAAACTGTCGAAAATTGCCCCATATAGTGCTTGGCTTGCTCGTCAGTTGCTAGACAATCAGTGAGCCGGCACCATTACCGGCTGCAAGATCGGCTGCAAGAAGGGGGTAACCATGGATTTGTCATATGGCGCGGAGTACGACGATTTCCGCAAGGACGTCGTGGGTTTTCTGACTGAACACAAGGCCACAGCCCCAACTAACCCCGCGCTACGCTCCAAAGAAGCGATCAGCTGGCAGAAAACACTTATTGACGCTGGTTATTTTGCGCGCACCATTCCAAGAGAGTACGGCGGTCACGGCGCTGAGCCGGACATTCTGAAATCTCGCATCATTGCCGAGGAGTTTGCACGATTAAGAGTGCATCCCGGCATGGGTGGCCAGGGCATCTCCATGCTGGTGCCAACGCTGCTCGAATCGGGAACACAGGAGCAAAAAGAACGCTTCATTAAACCCACTCTGCACGGCGAAATGCTCTGGTGCCAGGGCTATTCCGAGCCGGGCGCTGGCAGCGATCTCGCGTCATTAACCACCAAAGCCGAGCTGGACGGTGATGAGTGGGTAATCAACGGACAGAAAATCTGGACCAGCACCGCGCAGCTCGCAGACTGGATCTTTTGCCTGGTTCGCACCGAGCCCGACGCACCCAAGCATCAGGGCATTTCATTTTTGCTGTTCTCAATGGATACCCCGGGCATTGAAATCAGGCCATTGGTCGATATGACCGGCAACGCCAACTTCAATGAAGTCTTCTTCACAGATGTGCGTGTGCCCAAAGGTCAGATCGTTGGGGCACGTGGAGAGGGCTGGAAGGTTGCGAACACCATTCTCAAACACGAGCGAGGCTCTCTGGCAGACCCCAACGCCATGCAGCACAGGCTAAACGGGCTGATAGAACTTATGCAAACAGAAACCGTAGACGGCAGCAGAGTCATTGATAACCCGATATTTCGCGATCGCCTCATGCGAATCACCGGGCGCGTGATGGCCGCTAAATGCAATGATCTGCGCCTGCTTTCCAATAGCGTCAACAAGGTTGGTGGTTCGCCTCTGCCTGCTATGGTGACCAAGCTTCAGGGCACTGAGTTACGCCACGAGCTCGAAGCGCTTGCCATTGATGCCATGGGCGAGATCGGCCTTGCTTTTGGTGACAACCCGCATCTGCGAGGCGGCGGTTCCTGGCAATACCAATACATGTATTTCCTCGGTCTGATCATTGGTGGGGGTACGTCGCAAATTCAAAAGAACATCATCAGCGAACGCGCTCTGGGCATGCCTAAAGAGCCAAAATTTCCAAGTTCAAAAGCTGGCGCAGCCAAGACAGAACAGGCAGGAGCATAGCTATGGAATTTGGATTATCAGAAGAACAAACCTTGCTGCAAGACAGCGTAAGGCGCTTGCTTGCAGAACAGTACCCGCTCGAACGGGTACGCGACTTCGTCGCGGGTGAGGATGACGCAAAAAATTTGCGCCATAGTCTCACTGAGATGGGTGTCAACGCACTTCTCATTGATGAAGACCATGGCGGTGTCGGTCTTGGCTTGCTGGATGCGGCATTGATTGCCGAGGCACTAGGGCATGGCACAGCACCGGTTCCTTTTGTGGCGAGCGCTGTGATAGTGCCTCGAGCACTGATGCTCGGCGGTACTGGCGAGATAAAGGATCGATGGCTACCCAAACTTGCCAGCGGTGAAATAACTGCCGGAGCAGCCATCTCTGAACTCACAGGCACTCGAAAAGATGCAGGTGTCGTCGCGAAAGACAATCAACTCACCGGCAAAGCCATGTTTGTGCTGGATTTTGAGGCAGACATCTATCTGGTTGCAGACACAAACCGGCAACTGCACATCGTAGAGGCTGAGGCAAAGGGACTGAGCGGCGCATCTTTCAACACGATCGACAGCACCCGTAAGCTGGGCGAACTGCATTTCTCGGATGTAAGCGCCACCGCGCTTAATTGCACTCCCGAACAGGTAGACAGCGTACTGGACTGGGGACGCGTCGCGCTGGCAGCAGACAGCCTGGGCGCTGCGCAAAACATGCTCGATCAGGCTGTTGCCTACGCCAAAGAACGCGAGCAATTCAATCGCGTGATCGCCTCGTTTCAGGCCGTGAAACACATGTGTGCCGAGATGGCCGCATCGCTCGAACCTTGCCGCGCCATGGTCTGGTATGCAGGCTACGCAGCTGATGCACAACTCGATGACGCTCGTCAGTATGCGCTGCACACCAAAGCCCATCTCAGCGAAGTTGCCCAGTTTGTCGCCCGAACGGCAACCGAAGTACATGGCGGCATGGGTTTCACAGACCTTTTGGGTCTGCACTATTGGTTCAAGCGCATTGGTGCAAATCGCCAGCTGCTCGGAAACCCGGAAAGACTGCGCGATGATGCCGCCCAAGATGCAAATCTGTTATCCCCCGCAAACACCCCCGAAAAGGTTGCCTGAATGACCGCATTGCCCATATTGCCCCTGAAAAACACGGTGGTGTTCCCCCACCTCGTTGTGCCGTTATCGGTGGGCCGGGAAAAAAGCTTGGCCGCGGTAAATGCCAGCCTTGAAGCTGACCATCGCATCATCACCGTCGCCCAGCTCGATCCTGAGGTTGACGATCCCGGTTGGGAGGACCTCCACGATATCGCCACTATTGCCAATGTATCGCGGGTTGAGAAACGCGACGAAGGCGCTCAGGTGGTGGTCCAGGGTGTTGAGCGAGTCGAGCTCAAGTCACTTATTCAAAAAGACAGCTGGCTCACTGGCACGTTCAAGAAACTGCCAGACGCCGTCATGCCAACCGATCCGCCCGTGGCTGAAGTCGAAGCACTGCACCGCGAAAATCTGCGGTTGGCTCATGCAATCGCGCTCCTCTACGACTCCGACAATGGCGAACAGATCTTCCGCCAGCTTATCGCATCTATCACAAATCCTATTGCGCAAATGTATCGAGTGGCCTCGCTTGCCAATCTAAACGTGGCAAGCGAACAAGAAGTGCTGGAGCAGAAAGATGCACTGAACCTCATGCGCAAGATTCAGGATATTCTGGTGCATGAAGAGTCGGTCACCCAACTGCGCCGTACGATTGCAGAAAAAGCCAGCACAGATCTCGAACAACAACAGCGCGAGCACGTTCTACGCCAACAAAAGTCAGTTATTGAGTCTGCTCTTGGCGAAACCGAGGAAGATGATCTTGCAGAGTTAAAGTCTTTGCTGGAAGAAGCGAAGCTACCGGAGATCGTTCGCAAAGAGGCTGACCGCGAACTCAAACGCCTGGGTCGGATGTCGCCAAACGCACCGGATTACCAGGTGGGCAGAAGCTATCTCGAGCTTCTGACAGAATTACCCTGGCAACAGACCACCGAAGACCAACTCGATCTCTCTCGAGCGCAGTCGGTACTTGACGAAGATCATTTTGGCTTGCAGGACGTTAAGGATCGAATTGTAGAAACCCTTGCGGTGATGCAACTTAATCCCCGGGCCAACGCACCTATTTTCTGCCTCGTGGGGCCACCCGGTGTCGGCAAAACCTCGCTGGGCCAATCTATTGCCCGTGCTATGGGACGCAGCTTCGAGCGACTAAGCCTCGGAGGATTGCACGACGAAGCAGAGCTGCGCGGCCACCGAAGAACCTATATAGGCGCAATGCCTGGCCGCATAATCCAGGCACTTCGACACGCCGAAGTTACCAACCCGGTCATCATGCTGGACGAGATCGATAAACTGTCCACCGATTTCCACGGCGACCCAAGCGCTGCTCTGATGGAAATTCTCGATCCCGCACAAAACGCGGAGTTCAGAGACAATTTTCTTAATCTGCCCTACGATTTATCGAAGGTGATGTTTGTTACAACGGCAAACTCTACAGACAGTATTGCCCCGCCGCTGCTGGATCGCATGGAGCTTGTTGAATTACCTGGCTACACCGAACAGGAAAAGCTACAGATTGCCACACGCTATCTGGTCCCTCGCAGTCGCAAACAGGCCGGCCTGAACAAGGCCTGGTTTAACCCTGGCACAAAAGCGCTATCGCGACTGATCCACGACTACACTCGCGAAGCCGGAGTGCGGGAACTGGAACGCGTTCTGGGAAGCCTCGCCAGGAAACAGGCACGCAGAAAAGTGGAAACCAAGGAACGTGCACGCTTTACGCCAGATACGCTGGCAAAACTGTTGGGCCCCGCAAAATTCTCTGCGACAGAGCGCAGAAACGCCGAAATTGGTGTTGCTACTGGCCTTGCGTGGACACCCACCGGTGGCGAGGTCCTTTATGTCGAGGTCACCCTGATAAACGAGCCAGGCAAACTGGTGCTTACCGGCCACCTCGGCAAGGTTATGCAGGAATCTGCCCAGGCTGCACTGAGCCATCTAACAAGCACCACCAAAGGCGTTAACTTTGACAACTTAGAAACCAATGGCGCAAGCAAGAACAGCGATTCGCACACCAAACTGCCAGGACTGCATATCCATGTCCCAAGCGGTGCCGTACCCAAAGACGGCCCCTCAGCAGGTGTGACAATGGCTACCGCGATCGCCAGCGCTTTGTCGGGCATAACCCCCAGGGCCGGTATTGCCATGACGGGCGAGATCAGCTTGAACGGCAGAGTGCTACCTGTTGGTGGAATCAGGGAAAAACTGTTGGCAGCTCACCGCCATGGCATTCGCGAACTGATTATTCCGAAAGACAACGAACGGGATATCGGCAAGCTTGATGAGGCTGTACGCAATGAGCTACAGATTCATCTCGCAGACCATGTCGATGACGTGCTCAAGCTCATGTTACCGAAGCTTGGATTAGGCGGTTATCAAACCTAAGCCCTGAACAAATTCCGTCACCCCATTGAGGAACATCTGCACCGCCAGCAAGACAAGCAACATGCCCATCAACCGCTCGAGCGCACGCAATCCACGGTTACCCAGCACTCGCAGGAACAATGGCGACACGGCCAGAATAGCTGTCGAGACGCCCCAGGCAATCAGTAGCGCAAGACACCATTCGTGAATTCGTTCTGGTTGCGATGAACTGAGAACCAGCAATACCGCGAGGGTAGAAGGCCCCGCCACCATGGGCACAGCAAGAGGCACAATAAAGGGGTCTTCTTCAGGCTCATCGCTACGCTGTTTAAGTGGGAAAATCATGCGCATGGCGATGATAAACAACAAAGTACCGCCCGCGATATTGAGCGAGGGTTGAGTTAAGCCAAGAAAGCTCATGATCGACGTGCCGGCGTACAAGAACAACAGCAGAATAAAAAGTGCTATGACCATCTCACGGAGGAAAATTCGGGTCCGCGCTTTACTGTCAAAGCGAGACAGCAAAGAGTTAAACACCGGAATATTTCCCAACGGGTCCATGATGAAGAACAGTGTCGCCGCCACTGCCAGCACATCACTCCACACCACCATGTTAAAAAATTCAGTCAAAATACTTAAAGTTCTCGGGCCACACGAAAGCCCAATTCTCCATTCTCACGAGTAATACGGGTACGGAAACTTAGCCTCAGGTCGTCCGCGGAAGAGTCCCAGCTACCGCCACGCGATACCCAGGCACCGCAGCGACGACCCCAAACGCTTCCATCTTTGGGCGCGCCTTTGTAACTGTCGTGCCAACAGTCTGCAAGCCACTCTCTGGCGTTGCCAATGGTATCGTGGAGCCCGAAGCTGTTGGGTTTCAAACTACCCACCGGCGCTAATCGAACAAAGCCATCGTCACAGGGTAGAACTTCCCAATCGGAATAGTCTTTCTTCATACTCGCATCAGCTACATTTGAGTACTCGCAGAGCTCTGTTATTGAGCTCACTGCGCCATAAAGCAAGTCGTTGCCCGCTCGCGCGGCATATTCCCACTCCGCTTCGCTGGGCAAGCGATACGTTTCACCCGTGGATTTAGACAGCCAGCCAAGATAGGTCTGGATCTCCTGAAAGGACACCCCGGTTTGCGGTAAATTGGGATCAACAGGCTTGGGCGCAGCAGGAAACTGCTGAGCCCATTCAGCGCGGCTTACTTCACGAACACCAATGGCAAAGGGTGCTTCCAGTTGCACTCGATGTGCTGGCCGCTCGTCAGCTGCACCGAGATTTAGAGTATCCCCCATCACGTAGGTGTCCGCCCGCAAGCTGACAAGCGCAGGTCCGCTCCCACCGCCTGACAACAAATCGCTAAAGCGTCGGCCATGAGTCACAACGTACTTCTCAAGGCTGAGCGATATCTGCTGATCATCCGGACCCAGTTGCACGGTTCTTCTGAGCGTGCGATACCCTGGTTTGCGGGCGACTACCGCAACCTTGCCCGCTGGCAGAGTTGTTGGCTCAGAATAGCGCAAGGTCTCACCCTGGGCGCTCAATGTGACCTGCGTATCTGCGGGCTCAACAAGAACCGCCAGTTGTGCGCGTTGTTGTTCCAGATCGACGACTATGCGCACGGGGCCACGTCTTAGGGTCAGTGTTTGTTCATGAACGTTGTAGCCGGCATGACTCACTTTCAACCCATAGTCACCGGGCGGCAACTGCATGCCTGGCGCGTAGGGCAAATCAGTTCCAACCAGTTCAATTGCGGCATCCTTTGGGGTTACCTGCAGGGTTAAGCGAGCACGAGGTGCAAGGTTGAGTTCTTTGTTGAGCCTCGTCGTTGTGCCTCGACTCACCTCTACCTGCTCAAGCACCGGTGTGCGCCCATCAAGCAACAATTCAACGTCGTAGATGCCCGCGAGCTGATGTTCAAGGGTTACCGGCGTTTTCGCATCAAGTTCTTCGCCATTCAGGCGAATAGTCGCCCCTCGCGGATTACTTATTAACCTGAGCTTGCCAAAACCCTGTTGCAGCGTAAAAGATCGTTCAACCAGATCCCCTCTCGCCACCAGAATCGTCTCTCGCACTAGCTCAAAATAAGGATGTTCAATGCGCAACACATAGCGTCCGGGCAACAGCTTGCCTTGCTCGAGAGGCGTAGTGCCTAAGTCTTGAGTATCAGCAATCACCCGAGCGCCAGGCGGTGAACTGGTGATATTTAAGGTCGCTTGTCCGAGGATAATCGCTCGCGTCACGCTCCCGTAAAAAAAGTCAGCAGCCAATAAAATCACGGCAACCGCCACAACAAGCCAGATCGAAGAGTAACCGGAAGATTGTTTAACGCCTGAATGCCGGAGCGCCAAGGTGTCACCTGGTGTATTTGGATGAAAAACAATCGCGGTTATACACAAACGTCGGGGGTACTGTCATGCTGTGCGCCGAATTTCCCCGGGTAAACGGGCTCAGAACCAATGACACAAAAGAGAACTCCGGGTAAACGGTTGCGCAGGCTCCCGCTGTGCGTCCTTTTTAGTCTCTTTTGGGGTTTTGGGCTACTGGCACTCGATGCAGGTGCAAATCCTCGTATCTCGGATCAACACTGGGTAGCGCATCTCGAGCCGCTTTACGGTACCGCGATTATCGATCGGATAAATGGCACAGGCATCGGCACCGGAGAAAATATTGGCGGGCTCATCGACGGTCGACTACGAGAAGGTCGCCTCGACGATGGTGTAGCCGGTATGGGCCTACGCATCGAAAGGGAAGGCACAAAGTTCCATGCAGGTATCGCTCTGGCATGGCGCTATCGCACTGACTGGGATCTGACTGCACCCACCCCCTCCATTCAATCTATAACCAATATCTTTAGCGACGTAGAAACCCGCAGCGTCACACTGGAAGCCGGACGACACTGGTGGCGAGGCCAACATCGTTTTGCGATTGATCTGGGGGCCGGTTTAGTCCGCAATCGAATTGAATCCGAGTTTCTGGAACGCGAAGTTCCCGGCGTCCGTGGACAGCGACGGTTTGAGGCAAAACGGACCCCGCGCGATTTAACCTGGAATATTACTTTGAGTTGGCACCGGTCGGTAGGCGAGCGCTGGCTTATTGGCACCCGCTACCGCTACGCTGATCTGGGTAATTTCGCCACTGGCGAGTTTCCCGGCCGAGATGCCCGTTTGTCTGCCCGTCATCGCAGCCACGATGTGGTGGTCAGTTTTGGACGAAGGTTTTAGTCACCTTCCATAGCTACTACACTCAAGCCTCATATTTTTTAATGAGGACTGATTAATGAGCGCAGATGGCAAGTGGACCACCACAATCAACACCCCAATGGGCGCGCAGAACGGCGAAATAGACTTCACCAGCGACGGCACCAGCCTTACAGGCACTCTCACAGCAGCCACCGGCGATGCCGTTGACATTACCGATGGCACAATCGATGGAGACAACCTGAGCTGGAAAGCCGCCATCACATCGCCAATGCCACTCACCCTGGAATTTTCCGCCGCGATCGACGGTGACAGCATTTCCGGAGAGGTCACCCTGGGACCAATGGGTAAGGCGACCTTCACAGGTCAGCGCGCCTAGCCGCCTGACAAAGAAACCAAAAGAAATGGATCGGACCATGGCAGAACAAGAAGACAGTCTCGACAATGGCCTCTGGGCCAGCGAAATCGACGAACTCGACAAACGCCTGGCCCTGGCAAAAGAGATGGGTGGCGCAGAGAAAGTAGCGCGACAACATGAGTTCAACAAGCTCACCATACGAGAACGCATACAGGGCATTTCCGATCCAGACAGTTTTCAGGAAATAGGGGCGCTGGCGGGAGTTGGTCGCTACGACGCACAGGGCGAACTGGAAGAGTTCACGCCCAGTAATTTTGTTTTTGGCACCGCCCAGATCGACAGTCGGCCGGTTGTTCTGTCAGGTGACGATTTCACCGTGCGGGGAGGTTCTGCAGATGCCTCAATCGCCGGCAAGCGCACCATGGCCGAAGAAATGGCCCTGGAACTAAAACTACCGCACATCAGACTGGTCGACGGCATGGGTGGCGGAGGTTCGGTAAAGACCATTGAAACCGCGGGCAGAACCTACATACCCCAGGTGCGAGGATGGGAAACTGTTGTCCAGCATCTCGGAGTGGCTCCATCAGTTTCCCTGGCACTCGGCTCTGTTGCAGGGATAGGAGCGGCACGCGTGACCACATCTCATTACAGCGTCATAGTGCGAGAAAGCGCGCAAATGATGATTGCCGGTCCTGCACTGGTAGATTGGGCAAGCCTTGGCAACGTCAGCAAAGAAGAGCTTGGACACGCCGACATCCACACCAAAAATGGCTCAATAGATGATGCCGTAGATACTGAAGAAGAAGCTTTTCTTCGAGCACGCCAGTTCTTGAGTTACCTGCCAGGACACGTTGATGAGCTGCCGCCGATTGTCGACGTAGGGGATGATCCGAATCGCATCGATCCGGCACTGGATAATGTCGTGCCCAAAGACGCCCGACGCGTCTACAAAATGCACCCTGTCATTAACAGCCTCGTTGACGTTGATTCCTTTTTCGAAATCGGTAAAGACTGGGGGAAATCCATTATCACAGGCCTGGCTCGGCTTGATGGGGTACCCATCGCGCTGTTCGCCGAGAACCCCAGAGTTTACGGCGGAGCCTGGACCAGTGACGCCTGCAAGAAGCTGATCCGCTTACTCGATTTAGCCAGCACCTTTCATCTGCCTGTTGTGCATCTGGCTGACTGTCCGGGCTTTCTGATCGGCAAACGATCAGAACACGAAGGTACAATACGCATGGGTTCCCAGGCACTGGCGGCGCTGGGCCAACTCAGAACCCCTTTCTTTTGCTGTGTGATCCGTAAGGCGTTTGGTGTAGCCGGTGCGGCCAATAACAAACCAGGGGCACTAAGCACCCGAATGGCATGGCCCTCAGGAGATTGGGGTTCACTGCCCATAGAGGGCGGCATTGAAGTTGCCTACAAGGCAGAACTCGAAGCGGCCGAGGATCCGGAAGGCCATCTGGCCGAGATCAAAGACCGCTTAAACAAGCTTCGCTCGCCCTACCGCTCCGCCGAATTCTTCGAAATTGAGGACATTATTCGGCCAAGAGAAACCCGGTCGCACCTGTGTCGATGGGCACAGCTTGCACGGCGCACACTGCAAGTGGGTACCTTTTCACACACCTACAGACCGTAAAACCGCGGTTAATTCCGCTGTTCAGAACCCCTGATCGACGCGGAGAGTGTGAACTGACCACCACAAACGGTTAACAACCGTTACATGTCTCTTAATTTTTGCGAACTGTCTAACAGGCGGACCGGAACAGCCCGGTTATGGTTTGTCTCGCTCAGGTCGGGACGCCTGAGTTACTTCTGGGCTCGGGACGCCCGTCGGAGAGAAAAATTATGCAGTATTTCGCTCACACGCTCAAAGCGTGCGGACCGTTCGCACTCGCCCTGGTACTTAGTGCCTGTGGTGACAAAACCAGCTCCGCTGACACTTCAGCGAGCAATTCAAACAACGGCCTGAACTCGGAGCTCGCAGCGCGCGGTATCGATGGGTCTGGGCAACTGGCTCAAACACCAGTCCAGAGCACAATCGATCAGCAGTTCAGCACACCCGGCAGCGAGTCGGCGCCGGTTGAACCGCCACAAACTCTGGAACTATCGGGCGATCCGCTTGTTACCTTAATCGCCACAACCAGCAGCAGCCTCAACAGCAGTGGGACGCAGCTCGAATGGAGCAGTGAAAACGTTGACCAGTGTGAAACCTCTGGTGCCTGGGAGGGCTCAGTGGATACCTCGGGTGTGGTCAGCCTTAACCACGATGAAGCCGGCGAGCAAACCTACCTGATCAGCTGTCAGGGCCCGCAGGGTACGGCTATGGCCATGGTCACCGTGACCGTGGAGAGCACGTCACTTGCCTGGCAAGCACCAGCAAGCAACACCGACGGTAGTGAACTTACCGATCTCGCAGGTTACAACCTGTACTACGGTACCGAGTCCGGACGCTACAGTCAGGTTAAGCCGTTACGTGACCCGAGCAAGACAAGCTTTGAGCTTCCTGTCGAACCAGGTACGTACTACCTCGCGATGACCGCTTATGACGCATCCGGTAACGAAAGCGAGTTATCGAACGAAATCATGCGAACCGTCAGGTAGCTGTCACGCTGGATGCAGGTCTAGATTGCCGCCACTAATCACCAGCCCCAGGCGTTTGCCTGGGGTGGTTTTTTCTTCCAGGAGTGCGGCAAACGGGACCGCTCCAGAAGGTTCTACGACCACCTTGAGGCAAGCCATTAGCAGATGCTGAGCCTCGAGGATGCGCGCCTCAGAAACGCGATGCACAGCCAGGTCGTAGTTTTGTAAAACCGCAAAGGTGATATCACCCAGCGCACCACGAAGGCCGTCCGCGACGGTTGCCGGTGGTCTGGGACCGACCAATACCCCGGTTGTTAGCGACTCCCAGGCGTCATCCGCCAGCTCAGGTTCTACGCCATTAATTCTTATTCTGTCACCCACCGCGAGCACACATCCGCTTGCCATTCCTCCACCGCCAACGGGTAACCAGAGTTCGTCGAGTTCAGGCACTTGCTCCTCAAACTCCAACGCAAGCGTACCTTGCCCCCCAATAACACGCACATCATTGTAGGGCGGAATCACATGGCCGCCGCCGCGGACAACTTCATCAAGCGCTTTCTCGCGGTCACGAATCGTCGGCCCACAAAGCACAACCTTTGCACCGTAGCGCAAAATATTGGCTTTCTTGGCCTCAGGAGCCGTTTCTGGCACAACCACAATCACCTTGCGACCAACCTCTTTACCCGCGAGTGCCAGGGCTGCACCATGATTGCCAGACGAGTGCGTAACCAGGGGTTCCAAAGCCACGTTAGTGTTCTCGGTGTCGCGGTTAACTGCCTCAACAAAAGAGCGAGCGGCGTTGAGTGCACCGCGTATCTTGAAAGATCCGGTCCGCTGGAGATTTTCACACTTGAAAAACAGCTCTGCGCCCACCAGTTTATTAAGCGTCCGGCTACTTAAAACCGGTGTTTTGTGGACATCCTGCCCAAGCCGTTCACGAGCAAGCTGAACTGCCTCAAAGTCGGGCAACTCAATCATAAAGTACGCCTCGCAACGCGGGCTGATGTGGAAGACCAGCAAATCATCAGGTGGCCTGAGTAGCTACAATCTGTCGCTGACTAAGCACTCGTCGATCTCCAGTCAAGCGAACGGTCTGGCTTAGCTTGAGGTTAGAAGAGCTAGAACCGATCATGATGTCGACCTCTCCGGGCTCAACCAAAAATTCCATGGCCTCGTCGAAATACGCAAACTGCGAAAGATCAATACGAAACTTGCAAGTAACGGTCTCACCGGCAGGGACTGAGACACGATTGAAACCAATCAACTGCAGCACTGGCCTGGCAACGCCGGCCACCTTATCCCTGCCATAGATTTGCACTACCTCGTCGGCATCACAGTCCCCGGTGTTGGTGAGCTCGAATGCTATTCGCAGCACACCATGGGTATCTACACTCTCCGGACAAGTGAGGTTGCAGTAGTCAAACGAAGAATAGGAGAGTCCAAATCCAAAGGGGAAAAGAGGATTCACTTCCGCATTATCACGCCCCCCCGCCTTTCGATTGTAATAGGCGGGTACCTGCCCCACATGACGTACAAGCGTCACGGGCAGACGCCCGCTAGGACTAACATCGCCAAATAGAAGATCAGCAAGAGCCGCGCCACCCTGCTCCCCGGGAGACCAGGCGAGCAATAGGGCATCAACACGTTCGGCAACCGCTTCCAGCGCATAAAGCCGCCCCCCGGTGACAACACACACTATCCGCCCCTGCGTTTCAGCTAACGCCTGAAGTAAGGCATCCAGCAACTCAAGTTGCGCTGCAGGTAAATCCAGGAGCGACTGGGAAGAAGAATCAGCCGATTGAGCGCTTCGTCCACCACCCAACACCAACACCACCGTATCGCTCTCTTGAGCAAGCGCCAGGGCATCCGCAAGCAACTTTTCATCAGCCTTATGCAACTCACAGCCCTTGGCATAGCGAACAGTTGCGGTTGAACCCGCACGCGCCTCCACTCCCTGCCTGGGCGACCATCCAAATTCTGAGGCTGATCCAGCAGCAGGACCAATAAGACTAATTCGCCCTACGGCGTTTAGCGGCAGAGTCGCCGCCGAATTTTTCAAAAGAACCATTGAGGCACTGGCCAACGAACGGGCAAGATCAGTCTGGTGGGGAGTATTGAAACTGGCTGCAGCTCTCGCGGCATCAACCATAGGCTCTTCAAAGAGTCCCAGTTTGATCTTGAGCCGCAACACGCGGCGCACTGCCCGGTTAACGAGCTTCATATCAATATCGTCGTTACTAACGCACTCCGCCAGGGGTTGTGCAAAACACTCGCTCCTCGGCAGCTCTACATCCATACCGGCAGCCAGCGCGCGAACGGCGGCATCTGCTGCATTTTCGGCGACGCCGTGCTGCGCCACCAGAAGGCCAAGCGCCTGATCATCTGATACCACGAGCCCGTCGAACCCAAGATCCTCACGCAGCAACTCGGTAAGAAGTGAGTGAGAAGCGCTGGCTGGCATGCCATCAATAGTGTTGGGTGCGCTCATAACACAGGCAAGATCTGCATCGCGGATGGCAGCGGCAAAGGGCTCGGCAAAAATCTCTCTTAGTTGGCGCCGACCCAGGTGCACTGGTGCATGCGTAAGCCCTCCAACCGATAATCCATAACCCACAAAATGCTTGGCAATGGCAGCTACGCCCTCTTGCAGAGCTTCGCCTTGCAAACCGCGCACAATCGACACCGCCATCCTTCCGGCCAGATAAGGATCTTCGCCAATGCTCGATTCAATACGCTGCCAGCGCGGATCGCGGCCTATATCAATCAATGGTGAATGGGCCAGACGCACGCCGATAGCCCTGAGCTGATCCCGTATTTCTCTGGCCATACCGCGCGCCAGGGAAGGCGAGAAGGTTGCGGCCAGGCCAATTCCGTCAGGAAAACGAACGCCACCATAATCCGCCAGGTCAGAACTTGAGTGAATACCCAGATGAATCAAAGCCGGAATACCCAGTCGGGTGTTATTCACAAGGTAATGCTGAATCTCGTTAATCTGCGCGGCAACATCCTGAGCTGATTGGACCCTGCGTGTCGACTCAGAAGATGCTATTGCCTTTCCAGAGATGTCTATAAAGCCAACGCCATCTTCAAAGGAGGTCTCGTTTTCAATCGAGGTTTCTCCCGATGCTGTATCAGTATCAGGTTCTGAGATCGCTTGTTCGAAGAATGGCGTAGCCCTGAGTTGAGCCAGCTTCTCCGCTGGGCTCATCCGGGCAAGTAGATCCTTTACGCGGTCGTCAACATTCTCCTCCGGGTCACGATAGCGTTCCAGCGCCACCAGACTAACTCACAGGCTTGTAGCTATCGCGCAGTGTTACTACCCGGTTGAACACTGGCTCGCCAGCAGTTACAGATTGATCAAGCGCGTAGTATCCCTGGCGTTCGAACTGGAACCTGAACTCATCCGATTCCACTACGGCGGGCTCAGCAATCGCTTGATACTCGTTCATAGACTTTGTATTCAACGTTGCGGCCATATCGTTTTTATCAGGTTGCGGCACCGAGAAAAGGTGGTCATATTCACGAACTACGCAGGGCACACCCTTGTCTGCCGAAACCCAGTGAACAACGCCTTTGGGTTTGAGACCACTATTATCCGATCCGCTCTTGGAATCGGGGAAATAACTGCATTTGAGTTCAACCACCTCGCCAGATTCATCCTTGATGACGTCGTCGCAACGTATAATAAACCCATAACGAAGTCGAACCATTTCCCCCGGGGACAGGCGTTTGTATTTCTTGGGTGGAACTTCTTCAAAATCGCTGCGCTCGATAAAAAGCGTTGGGCCAAAATGCAGTTTTCTGGAACCCAGGTCTTCATTTTGTTGATGCCACACGCCATCAAGCCATTCTCCCGCACCCTCATAATTCGTCAGCGTGACTTTTAAAGGGTTAAGGACCACCATTCCTCTCGGTACGCGAGACTCCAGCCAGGAGCGTACACAAAAGTCGAGCAAACCCATCTCGATCAGGTTGTCTTGCTTGGTAACGCCGATACGATCGCAAAAGTCTCTTATTGCCTCTGCCGGAATTCCGCGCCTGCGCATTCCTGCAATGGTTGGCATGCGTGGATCGTCCCAACCCGAAACCATTCCGTCACTGACGAGTTGAGAGAGAAATCTCTTACTCATCACGGTGTACTCAAGCCCCAAACGTGAGAACTCAATCTGCGGAGGATGGTAATTTGAATTGATGTTTTCCAGCACCCAATCGTATAACGGCCGATGGTCTTCAAATTCAAGCGTGCACAATGAATGTGAGATCTGTTCGAGCGCATCACACACACAATGGGTGTAGTCGTACATCGGGTAGATGCACCAGTCATCACCGGTTCGCTGATGAGTAACGTGGCGTATCCGGTATAGCACCGGATCACGCAAATTGATGTTCGGCGATGCCATATCAATTTTCGCTCGCAGTACTTGCTCACCGTCCGCAAACTCTCCGGCACGCATCTGCGCAAATAGCCCCAGATTCTCTTCTACTGTCCGGTTTCGATAGGGGGAGTCAACTCCTGGCTCCGTTAAGGTGCCCCGCCCTTCCCGGATTTGCTCAGGACTAAGGCTGCAAACATAGGCCTTGTCGTCCTTAATCAGCTGCACTGCAAAGTCATGTAACTGAGGGAAGTAGTCGGACGCGTAGGTCAAACGATCTCCCCAGTCAAAGCCGAGCCAACGCACATCGTGCTGGATGGCATCAACAAACTGTTCGTCTTCCTTCAGCGGGTTTGTATCGTCGAAGCGCAGATAGGTTCGACCACCAAACTCCTCGGCAACACCAAAGTTAAGGCAAATACTCTTGGCATGACCAATATGCAGATAGCCGTTAGGTTCGGGCGGAAAGCGGGTCACAACACCCTGCTTCAAGCCTGGATCCTTGATATCACTACTGATGCGGTTGCGAATAAAGTCGTTCTTTTCCATATCCGGCGAAGTGTACACTGAGAAACAGAAGCGTCTAGCAGACAATGATCCTGCCCTGGTCCAGAAGTTTGCAGAGTTTGGAGAGTTCGGCGGTAAGATAGACAGATGCTCCGTCGCCTGATTATCGCTAGTGCCCTTCTGTGCGCATCCCTCCTGCTCTATGTGGTTTCGGCGCCTGCACGCCTGCCGCTAATAGCTACGGCAATGTCCGGACTGGGCGAAAGGTCCTACGCGGTGCGCCTCAAGCACGCTCCGGTAGGGCAGTTGCAAGCCAGTAGCACCCGCGAGGCCGAGGGTACTTACCGATTCACCTCGCAACTCGAGTTTCAATTGGCACAGGGCCAGCCGGTTCGAGTCTTTGAGACGAAGCGCTTCAGCGGCTTGCCGCCCTTCTCCCTGCTATCCGCAGAACAGGAAGACACCACCGCAAGTGCCAAAAGTCGCATAACGCTGAAACAGGCTCAGGGGTCAGAATTTGCCGACGACAAACTCAGCACAACCTACCGCGCAAGAATCACTCGCGGATCAAACGAGCAAACCAGGGATCTAACCTGGGAGCATAGTCTGAGCGACTTTCTTGGCGTCGAACAGTGGCTCGCTGAGGCACCAGTTGAGGTACCCAGAAGCTTTTCTTCTCTGGATTTTGACACCCTGCGAGTGCGCAACGACACCTGGACACTACTGGCACGAACTGCGGAGGGCTATGAGGTGACAAAATCCTCCCGCCTGGAAGCAACGCGCCTGTTTCTTGATCAGAACTTCAAACCATTGCGGTTCAGCATGGCCGGCACATTCGAAATAGAGGCGGTTAACCCGGGCGACCTGCCCATTTCTCCCGAGCCTGTATTTCACTCGCAAACCTATCAAGTCCCCCTGAATGAACCCATAGAGCGCCATCAAACGCTCCGCTCTCTGACTCTTCAGGTCCTCGGCAATCACAAACTGGTAGAGCGCTGGGATAATTCAACGACAGAAGACGGCAAAGCTCTGTTGCGAGGAATCGCTGAAACCGTGCGCATGGCCAAAAAGAATGATGATAAGCACTACCGCAGAGAAGAGCTGAGTTACCCTCTTAAGGCTCGCGCGGTGATCGAGTTAGCAGACATCGCCGCAGACCCCTTTGCTTCGCCGAAAGAACAGGCTGAACAACTTACCGACTTTGTCTACAACTACATCCACTACGACCATCACAGCACAATGCAAAATGTGCTCGATGTCATTCGCTCTCAACGGGGCGACTGCAACGAATACGCCGAATTGTTTACCACCCTAGGTCGCGCTCTGGGCCTCTCCGTTCGCACCGTGATAGGTCTCGCCTACACGGACGAGTTTTCACCAGCCTTTGCGCTGCACGCCTGGAACGAAGTCTTGTTCGAGAACGGTTGGCAGGCATTCGATCCAACCTGGAATCAAACTGAAGTTGATGCCACTCACTTTCCGCTCCCCGATGACGCTGGTTCGATGTTATCGGGGCTGACGGCCCTGGATGAAATCGAGTTCAGAATTCACAGCCTCAGCTATTGAGCACGTATACGTAACAGTCCCTCCTGGGTGACGGAGGCCAGTAACTCGCCATCGCGAGAATAGAATTCAGCATGCGACAGGCCTCGAGCCCCACTGGCAGTGCTGGTGCGCTTCGCAAACAGAATCCAGTCATCGAAGTTGGGTTTACGATGAATCCACAAAGCGTGATCCAGGCTTGCAAGCATCAAACTCGCCCGAGGCTGGGTGGAATTGTGGGGCAGCGCCGCGGTAGAAACCAGGGCTTCATCAGATGCATAGGCCAAAAGCGCGTAGTGCAAAGCACTATCGGAGGCATCTACACCTTCCCTGAATCGCATCCATGCCGGACTGAACATACGATCGCCTGCCTCCCATGGGCCAATCACATGGCGCATTTCAAACGCCCTTTCCCTGCCGGCCATAGGACTTAGGCGCGGATTGTCCAGCGGCTCAGCCGCCACCCGCTCAAGATCGCTTTCCAACTCTTCAGGCGGGGGGACGTTTGGCATTTGCAGGGCATGCGTCATGCCATCTTCTTCAATCTGTAACGATACCGCCATATTCAGGATCGCCTTGCCGTCTTGAATGGCCACGACCCGACGAGTAGTGAAACTCCTGCCATCGCGGATACGATCTACTTCGTAGAGCACGGGTCGAGCTGGATCCCCGGCTCGCAGAAAGTAGCCATGCAGCGAATGTGGTGCTCGCGAATCATCCACAGTCGCACAAGCGGCCCGCAATGCCTGCGAAAGCACCTGTCCGCCAAACAATCGCGTCATGCCCCGACGCTCGTTCTGGCCCATGAACAAATCGAGGTCAATGCGCTCAAGATCAAGCAACCGCAACAGGCTGGACGCCGGGTTAGCCTCTGTGTTCGACGCTTGTGACACCTGTGAAACCTGCTGAATCCAACTGAATAGAGAGTTTAACCCTGTTTGCCTTACCCTCGTAAGGCATTTCAAGGTTCATGGAAATAGTCCACAATCGCGAGCCGCGGCAAACTCTTGTCTCGGCAGTTCAATAAAGCGCAGTTGTTCGCGCAGGAGAGATTTCTATGACCACAACAACATCACGTGACGTTCAACTGGCAAAACGCCCGGTGGGCATGCCCAATGACGACGACTTTCAGGTCGTAGAAACCCCTGTTGCCGCCCCCGGGAAAGGTCAGATTCAAGTGCGTAACCTGTGCATGAGTGTCGACCCATACATGCGTGGCCGGATGGTTGATCGCAAATCTTATGTGCCTCCGTTCCAGATCGGCGAGACCCTAACTGGCGGCTGTATCGGGGTGATTGAGGCCTCAGAACATCCAGATTTTGCGGTCGGTGATCATGTCGAAAGTATGTACGGCTGGCGCGAAGCCTGGACCGAAGATGCCGCAGGCGTTACCAATCTGGGTGCAAATCTGGAGGCTCCGGCCTCAGCGTACCTGGGGGTCCTGGGCATGCCCGGCATGACCGCCTATGTTGGATTACTCGGCGCTGGCGCTTACAAAGACGGCGACACCGTATTTGTATCTGGTGCTGCCGGCGCTGTTGGATCAATTGTTGGTCAGATCGCCAAAATAAAAGGCTCTCGGGTACTGGGAAGTGCAGGTAGCGCAGATAAGGTAGCCCTGCTCACCGAAGAGTTGGGTTTCGATTTTGGCTTCAACTACAACGAGGGTGACCTGCTGAACCAGTTGCGCGAGGGAGCTCCTGACGGACTGGACGTTTACTTCGACAACGTTGGTGCTGAACATCTACAGGCGGCCATTATGCACATGCGTCCGTTTGGGCGAATCGCCCTGTGCGGCGCCATTGCTCTCTACAACGATACCGAGCCACGCCCGGGACCCAACAATCTCGCCATGGCAATTGGGCTTGGACTGACACTCAAGGGCTTCATTGTGTCGCACTACGAAAACATGCGAGCAGATTTTCGACGCGACATGAGCGCCTGGATTGCCTCAGGCGATGTTAGCTACCGTGAAACTGTGTTTGAAGGCGTCGACAAGGCCGGCGAAGCGTTCCGCGGCCTGTTCACTGGAGCAAACGTGGGCAAAATGATTGTGACCCTTTAACTCACACAGAACTAACTCAAGCAGGATTAACTCACGCAGGGTGCAATCGAACCGGTAGCTCAGAGTAGCCTCGAACAAAGTTCGAGCGCACTCTGCGTGGCGGCCCAACAAGTTCAACTTTTTCAAATCGCTTCATGATCTCTTCCCACAACACGCGCAACTGCATTTCTGCCAAGCGGTTACCCATGCAGCGATGAATGCCAAATCCAAAAGACAGATGCTGGCGCGCGCGTTGCCGATCGATCACAAAGGCATTGGGATTCTCAATTACTGAATCGTCTCGATTGCCTGAGACATACCACATCACAACCTTGTCTCCCTTCTTGATGGGTTTGCCGCCAAACTCAAGATCACGTGTGGCCGTTCGACGCATATGAGACAAAGGGGTTTGCCAACGAATAATCTCAGACACCATGTTGGGTATCAGCGACAGATCTGCGCGTAATTTCGCGTATTGATCAGGGTTTTCATTAAGCGCGAGCACACCGCCAGAAATCGAATTACGAGTCGTGTCGTTGCCGCCAATAATCAACAACATCAGCGTGCCAAGGAACTCCATCGGCCGCTCGATCATGGTTTTAGTATTGGGGTTGTGAGCAAGCATAGATAACAGATTGAACTGTACGGGTTGGTTTGCCCGCTCATGCCAGAGTTTGCTGAAGTATTGTATGCACTCCCCCATCTGCTCTCGTCGATACTCCTCAGTGATGTCGCTACCCCCTGTCATCTCGGGAGTGGCAATGGCAACGTCCGACCAGTGAGTGAGCAACTTCCGGTCTTCAAAAGGAAAATCGAAGATTGTTGCCAGCATTTGGGTAGTGAGTTCAATCGACACCCGATCAACCCAGTTAAAGGTCTCCCCCAATGGCAAGCTATCCAGAATCTCTGCCGCGCGAGTTCTGATAATCGGTTCTAACTCTGCGAGGTTGCGAGGCGCAACAACCCCTGTAACCGCGGCACGATGCAGATCATGAATTGGCGGATCCAGCGCAATGAAATTCACAAATTCAAAATCATCAGGTTGATCACCCAGCAAAATAGCGGGTTCCGACGAGAAATCTTCGTGGTTGGTATCCACCGCCATAATGTCTTTATAGCGAGTCACCGACCAGAACGGGCCAAAGGCAGAATCTTCACAATGGTGAACGGGGTCTTCCTTGCGCAAACGCTCAAAGTATCCCCAGAGCTTGTCGTGTTCAAACAGACTGGGATCAGAGACATCAATTTTGTCGAGTTCGATACTCGCTGGATCGCTTTGCGCCTGAAGAGAAAGTTCATCTATCTCAATCGGCTGGCTTACCACTTCACTCACAATTTCTTCCCCCAGCAGCACTCTGGCTGTCAAGTGCCAAGTCAAGCACTCTTTGTTGCAACCTCACTTTCCTCTACTCTACTCTCATCCACGCAGCGAACAAAAGGCCAAAACATGCAAAAGAACATCCCCGCCACTCCGGAATTTGAAACCTTATTGGTAGAACGGCGCGGCGAAGTAGACTGGCTGACGCTTAATCGCCCGGAGTCACTTAACGCCATTAATGAGCAAATGGTGAGCGACTTGCGAGATTACTTTGGCGGGCTTAGCGAGAACGACTACACACGCATCGTCGTAATGCGTGGGGCGGGACGGGCGTTCTGCGCAGGACTTGATATCAAGGAGGGAGCTTCTCGCCGTGCTGCAGACAAACCAGCTCTATTTGGCGGTGGCATGGGCTTCCAGGGGTATCTTGCAGAGGTCTACATCCGTATGCGCCGCTGCCCGCAACCGATCATTTCGCTGGTACATGGCGCTGCTTGCGGCGGAGGTTTCTCTTTTGTACTGGCCTCAGACATCCGTATTGCTGGCGAAAGTACCAAAATGAATGCCGCTTTTATCCGCATTGGGCTGTCAGCCTGCGATATGGGATCAAGCTATTTCCTGCCCCGCCTGGTAGGCACATCCGTTGCCTCCGAACTCATGCTGACCGGACGCTTCATTGATGCAAAACGAAGCCTTGCAACCAACCTGGTTTCTGAAGTCGTCGCTGACAGCGCCCTGGACGCTGCTGCCGAGCCTTATATCCGGGAAATGCTGACAACATCTCCCATGGGTCTACGTTTAACCAAAGAGGGGTTGAACATGGCTATCGATGCCGCAGGACTGGAAGCCGCTATGGCGATTGAAAATCGCAACCAGCTCATGTGCTCCAAAACGAGCGACGCCAAAGAAGGTATGCAGGCGTTTCTTGAAAAACGCGACCCGCAATACCAGGGAAAGTAACGAACTGGTCGCCAACCGAGCAAACACACCCAAGTAAGAGAATCCCATGAGCCCTGAGCAACAACACGGCCACCCCTTTTTGTTAAGCGATGAGGCCTTAGCCGTCACCGACGCCGTAAACAGTCTTTTTCAAAAGCACATCCTGCCAAACAACGATCTGTGGAAAACTCAATCCAAAGCCGGCGCTGAAATTCCCCAGATCGAAATCGAACTGCGGGAGCGAGCAAAAAGTATGGGATTATGGAACCTGGCACTTCCACGGCTCGCGGAAGACGAGCCAGGCACGCGGCTAACGAATCTTGAATTCACCGGCGTTGCGGAAATTTTGGGGCGCCTGCCCTGGGCATCAAGAGTATGCAATTCACACGCACCCGATACGCCCAACATGGAATTGTTGCAGCTCTTTGGTACGCCAGCACAAAAACAGGAATTTCTAAACCCCTTGCTCGAAGGCGACATCGGTTCCTGCTTTTCGATGACAGAGCCAGAGGTTGCATCGAGTGATCCCGGCAATCTGGAGACCCGCATCGATATTGATGGTGACGATTATGTGATCAGCGGTAGAAAATGGTTTTCTACTAACGGGTCAATGCAAAACACTAAATTCACTATCCTGGTAGGTATCACTGACCCTGATGCCCCAAAATCTCGCAGACAAAGCTTGATCATTGTCCCATTGGATACAAAAGGGGTAACCATTGAACGAGACGTCAACATTTTTGGTGCGCAGCACTCATCCGGCGGCCACACTCAATTCCTTTTCGATAACGTCCGCGTACCAAAACACTACCTGATAGGCGAAGAGGGCGCGGGCTTTGCGATTGGCCAGGCACGACTAGGACCCGCCCGGCTACACCACTGCATGCGGGCGATTGGTGAATGTGAGGTCTTGATCAGCCTGATGATCGAACGGGCTGCCCAAAGAAGCACGTTCGGTCATCGAGTCGATAGCTACAGCTCTACCAAAGAGGCAGTAGCCCTGTCACGTATAGAGGTAGATCAAGCCCGTCTACTCGTAAAGCAGACCGCCCTGATGCTGGATACCCTCGGAAACAAGGCTGCTCGCAAGCAGATATCAATGATCAAGGTGTCTACCTTCAGGGTCTATCAGGCAGTGGCAGACCGGACTATTCAGCTGTTTGGCGCAGCAGGTATAACGGACGACTCGCCGGCCGCCGCCGCACTGGTCCGGGCACGTGGACTACGTATTGCAGATGGCCCGGATGAAGTGCACCTGCAAACCATCTATCGACTGGAGGCAAAGGCACAGGAAGGTAATGACCTCACGCACTATCTGGACTCTCCGTTTCGGGTCTAGGTCGAATATGAATATGGAGCCTTACGGGCTACCATCTCTATCTTTCCTGTGACCTGCGACAAAGCTCAACATAACCGTTCGGAGACTTCCCGGTGCCCAAGGCAAGTGAACTAAAGAAAGGCGCCATTGTGCGCTACAAAGATCGTGTTTGTGCCATACGAAAAATCGACACCCGCGCGCCTTCCTCGCGCGGGAGTAATACCCTGTACAAAATGAAGATGCAGGACGTGCAATCGAAACAGAATCTGGATGAGACCTTCAAAGGCGACGACATGTTTGAGGACGTCGACTTTATTCGCCGAAACGCCAGCTATTCGTATTTTGACGGAGAGCTCTATGTGTTTATGGACGACGAAGATTTCACCCAGTATTCGTTCAGCAGCGACGCACTGGAGGAACAAACCAGTTTTCTCAGCGATGGTCTGAGTGGCATCTCTGTCATTTTGATCGATGGGGTAGAGGCCGGCATTACCTTGCCTGCCTCTGTGGATCTCGAGATTCTTGACACCGCGCCGGCATTAAAAGGTGGGTCGGTTACAAAACGTACAAAGCCAGCGACCTGTGCTGGCGGCCTTGAAGTGCAAATTCCGGAGTATTTGGCAGCAGGCGAAATTATTAAGGTGAATACAGAATCCGGGGAGTATATGTCCCGGGCGGGGTAAGTCCGGGAGATTATCTACTGTGCGGACAATGCTACGTAGGTATACAAAGCAGGCTTTCCCGCTAACTCTTCAAATGCCCAAACACTCGCTCGAGAGCATTAGGTGCTCCCATAGCACCGTCACCAGAACGCGGCATATCACCGTTGGCGTAGTCATGCAGCGTCTTCTGGCCATCGCGTATGTGCTCAGGCAAAGCAGCGCCATCAACACCTTCTTTTTCTGTGACAAATAAAGGAGCTGATCTCATCCAGTTAATCTGGGCAAAGTAGCCGGCACCAGCTTCAAACACCTTGGCTTCGGACTGGCACTCTTTGTGAGCAAGCCATGCAACCATGGCCGAAACCCTCTCTGGTCCCATCCTTGCCATGATGTCCGGCGGCGCGCTCTTGAGCTCGGCCTTGCCGTTGGCCACTCGAGTTGCAGAAATGGAGGCGTTCAAGTCTTGCACCATACGAGTATTAGCCTGGGGAACCAGCACATTGCACTTGATATCGAGTTTCAGCTTTCTTGCTTCAAATTGCAGAGAGTTGGCCAGACCAATCACCCCGGCTTTGCTCGCAGCGTAGGCGGCCACCCCTGCACCGTATATGGCCGGTGAGGCCGTTACCACAACACGGCCATAGCCCTGTTTCACCAATAGGGGCCAGGCGGCTTTCATAATGCTGAACACCCCTGTCAGATTGACGTTGATGGTGTTTTGCCAGGATTCGAGACTGAGCTCACTCCAGGTTTCCGGCGTAATGATGCCCGCATTATTGATGACAATGTCGAGCCGGCCAAAGGCATCCACAGCGGCCGCCACAACGGCGGCCCCGTTCTCGACAGAGTCGTAGTTGGCCACCGCCTCGCCGCCCATCTCGACAATCTCGTCAACCACCGCATCAGCGATCTGGCCTTGTGTCTCACCCGAACCGTCATAGGCAATGCCAGGATCATTGACCACAATCTTGCATCCTCGGGATGCAAGCAAAAGCGCATGCTCACGCCCCAGCCCTCGACCTGCACCGGTAACCAAGGCAACCTGACCGTTGTAATTCAACTCATTTGGGCTCAATGGCTCATTCCTTATCATCCTTTATCATGGTGATCATCGTGTTTGGCGACTATATCCAAACTGTAAACAGCACAGATTAGCCGAAAATTAGCGGGAACCGGTGTCCTACAGCGGTGTCAGAGCTAGTAACTGACATTATCGGAGCGACTTGATGAAATACATGGCATATATAGCTACCGCATTTGCGTTGTTTGCCTCTGTGGCTGCTTTTGCAGCAGACCCACAGGTGTATTCGCACAAGAAAAAAGGGGCGATCAAAGGGGCGGATACCGTTGCCTATTTCTCTCTGGAAGCTGGTGCTGATGCGGTTTTTGGCGTCCCGGAGTATTCCCATGAGTGGAACGGTGCGACCTGGCTGTTTTCTTCTGCTGAAAACCGGGATTTGTTCAAAGCCAACCCCGAAAAGTACGCTCCCCAATACGGTGGCTACTGTGCCTTCGCGGTATCACACAACTTCACCAAGCCAACCAATCCACATGCGTGGAAGATTGTAGATGGCAAGCTGTACCTGAATTTGAGTAAAGGTGTGCAGAAGAAATGGCTCAAGGACGTGCCCGGTAACATTGCTCGCGCAGATACAAACTGGCCGAATGTACTGAACTAGTTCCCCTGTCCAGGCGTATTCTCTCTCAATACGCCTGGACCCATACCCCCTTCACCAGACCTCTTGCGTTACTCAGCGATTAACTCTTCCTGCGGGATAATAATAATGCCGTTGTCATTGGCTAGAGCAACCCATTGCTCACCGCCCACCGTAACCTGAGGGCTCGAGCCAAAGCCACGATCAAAAAAATCACCGAACTGGGGCGGTATTCGCTGCCCGATGTATTCTCCAGTCTCTTCATCGAAGGTTGCAACAAAAACACCACGATCAAACAGATTGAATAACGCCAGCAACCGATCGCCGAGACGAAAAACAGCTTCTGCCTGGTCGTTTCTTCCAAGTTCCGGAACTTCATAGTTTTGAACAACGGCCAACGTGTTGGGGTCGAACTTCTGCAAGCCGGTGGTATAGAAAAATCCATTAGAGAAGACCGCATCTCTGCCTTCCAGAAGGTCTCTGATTTGAGTTCCGGTGCTGATTCCGGTCTGATCGATATCTAGCAACTGGAGACTATTCGAACCATCTAACCCGAAGCCGCGTGAAGGATCATCGGGAGAAAACGTCAGCGATTGAAATTGAGAAAACTGGGAAAATTGGGAGTCTGCAGATTCGAACAGCATACTATCCCGGTACAAGGCGGTGGTGCGATCACTGAAATGCAACATGAGCGTGCCATTATCCAGAGGAGAAGCTGACACAATAGTTGCCTGCGGCAGGGTTACCTCGGTTGTTAGATCGTCACCGAACCCAGCTTGTCGCCGCGATGCAAAGGACACCAGGTCTCTTGTAACATCATTTACCAGATTTACTTCGGTTAAGGTATTTCGATCTTCGAAGACCACATAAACCAGATCTTCATCTGCAGAGACTGCAAGTGAAATTGGCTCAGAGCCGACCGAAATAGTACGCTCGATCGCTCCGGTCTCTGGAACTATTATCGCCAACGAGTTTCCTTGTGAACCAACGGTGCTGGAGAGCGCTGCGATAAAGCGATTGCTAGGTGCATGAAACACCAGATCGTTAGGCACACAGCTCTGGTAGTTTCCAGAACTAGTAGACAGGGCATCAGCAAGTCGGATGGATTGGCAGTTGTTCCTGGTAATCTCTGGCAGCTGAGAAAGGTCTATAAAAATAAGACTAGTGTTTTGGATCACAACTAACTTGGTATTCAGCAATTCGAATCCCAGCAAATTGAAGCTTGAAATAGAATCCTCAGAAATCTCATACCTACCAAGTTCAGTGAAAGTTGTTCCGTCGAAAATCGATAGCTCTTCATCATCCAGAAGATAGGCTCTCGCAGACTCAGCGTTGTAAGTCATGACATCGAAGCCGAAAGAGCCATCTCGTGGCACAAATCGACCGAGCTTACGGTTGGTTGCCGGGTCGAACAACAAACCGACCCCACCATATAGAAGCCCACCCGATGAGCCGAAACCGCTGGCTTGAAAATTGTTACTGAAAATAGCTTCTACGCGCTCAGCGCCTTCATCGAGACCGGCTTCGCTGCCAAACGACGTTACGCTTACGTTGTAGAGGCCGCTGGAAGTTGACACATACAATTGCGAGTCTCCAGCGAAAGCGGCATTAGTGATACTACTAAATGATGCCTCAAACCTTGTTGGAGCGGCTTGCCCGTTTATGTACAGCACCAGGTCTTCTCTGCTCTGACGGGAATTTTCCCGGGCCACTACAACCTGATCTGTGGTTCCTGGTACAACGCGCATGAACCCGGCTTCAAACACTCCTCCTTCCGAGCTGATCCCAATAGAAAACTCAGCCCCAAGTTCACCGGTTCTAAGGTTTAGAGACTGAACGGTTCCAGTTTCTGCATAGCCCAAATAGGCGATTTCGCCATCGTCACTGACAGCGATACTCGTAATCGTATTGACGCTGGATATGGTTTCTTCGATTTGCCCCGTATCAGGATCAATGACCAACAGCCCAATCGGATTGGCAACATAGACTCTGTTATTCGCTTCACTAACTGCCCCGGTAGTAACCGCGAGGCGAACTTCCATTAGCCCCGGCGCTTCCGGCCGGAAAAATTCGGCGCTACCGAGAAAAACGGACCTTGCCGCGGAGATCGATGCTTCACCGCTAGCCTCACCGAAAGGATAATCCACCACGCCACTGTTAAAGCTACCGGTGTTTCCTGAATCAAGCTCGATTTGATTCAATGCGGTTTGTAAGCGCAACCCCGTCCCGTCAACACTTGTGCAGGTCAACACACCCGAATCGCCGGCTGTCGACCCACCAAAGCGATTCGTTCTCGTAATCAACGTAGAGTCGCATTGTGCTGTCCCCCTCAAACTCTCTGTTGATGTTGCAAAAGACAGGCCGACACTGAATTCACTGCTGGATGTGTCACCGTTTTGGCTGAGTAGCAGGTTCCGATATCGATTTGTGAGATTTCCGCGTGTCACCTCAAGACTGTTTACCGCAGTGCCTGTAGTTGAGCCCAGGGTCAATGAAGCTCTCCGGTCTTGCCTAACGTAGCGAAACTCAACATCAATAGTGAGTGTGTCGCCATCGCTATTCCAAACTATTGGCTGTGCTGTAGATAGGCGCCCGGCAATCACGAGACCCGTTGCATCACTGCCGATCAGAAGCTCCTCTATCTGCGTTTGTACACTACCGGTTAGTATGGCTGAGCTATTGTTAAGCCTGCAGGTTTCAAAGCTAGTATTAATTAGATCACCAACACTAAGGCTGTTTGAACCATCTACATCAGTAAGTCTGCGTATCTCCATACCGTCGGGTGAGAAGCAGGTGATTTCCTGCAAAGGATTGAGCGTAAGCTGACGAAGATCTGTAATACCGCGATAGAACAGGTTAAACAGAAAATCGAAATCAGCGAGCGATGAATCTACTAATTCGACGGCGTTGTCTGTATCGATGGCCAAGGGATCGCTCGCATTGCGAAGCCGGATAGCGACACTGGTTGCACCCCGGACCAAACCATTTGCGTCTAGAAATCGAACAAATATCCGGTTGTTGGCAGGATCGAATGGCACCGTATCACTGCTCGTTACAAACACCCCAAATGTACCGGTATCTCCAGCCGCCGCACTATAAGCCAGGTTATTCGAGGAAGGGTTAGCAAGACAGGCTCCCGTCGCCGGATTGGTTTGGCAAAGAGCAATTTGTAATGGAAGATCTGCGCGACTTGTTCGGGCTTCGACAGTCAGCTCGGCAGCGGCACCGACGTTTATACTCGCAACGCTAAACGCCGCAGCGCTCTGGGGATCTGGCATCACAATAGTACCTGCGCCCGAGAGCGTTGCACCCAGAGCAATCAGATCTGGGACACTATCGGCTGATGCAGAAAACAACAGGGTATTGACGCCAGGAAACACTGGCGCAGATGATGAGTTAGAACACACAAAACCAAACGCCACATCCGTCGGCGGAACCTCGATATTAGATGACAGCGAAATGATGAAAGATTGAACTCCCCCAACGGGAATATCGACAGGCGTATTGAGGGTGCCTGTGATTGTATTGGTCGCGCTATCCGTTGTTTGATAACTAAAGCTACCGGAAAGCTGAGGGTCATTGGTAATGCGGCAATCAGTCGCAGTCTCGCTACCGGCATTGACGATCGATGCAAACAGCGTTGCGTTCTCGTTGATCGTTACGGATCGACTAACCGGTAAAACCGCTGCGGCGATGCTGGTGTCTGCGCGCGCACCGGGCAGCGCCAAAACACTACCTGCTATCAGAGCCAGAACCAGAAAAAGAGGCGCGGTCGGTTTAAATGCCCTTGCCGAACCACTGCTGAGGGGTTGAGCCACTGGTAACGATCCTTGTCTATCAGCACCCCTGTGCAGGGCGGTTTTACAGTGTATCGCGAGCAGATTGATGAAATTTAATGACTTTGTATGCGGGCTCCGCGCTTAAGGCAAGCCAGTCAAATAAACTGCCACTCTCTGTTGAGGAGCGGAAGTTAAGGGGCAAATCAGCTATCTCCCTACGAAACCCCGTTCTTGCGAGCGGCCGCAAAGTCCGGGGAGCGCTTCTCCAGAAATGCAGCAATCGCTTTTGCGGTACTTTGCGCGACCTGCAAAAGAACATCGGCACTGGAAGATGCTAGCTACGTACTGTACGCCTGATCAGACCCACTGATGATAGAACTGGAGCGCTATAAGCCTGGAGCATTGTCGAGAATCCAAATTCTGATAATTCATAACCCAGTTGAGTCATGTATCGTCTATTCACCATCTGACAGATCGCCAAATCTCTTTGTGGCAGTTCCCTCAGGCCTCTCCCAACCGCTTTGTCGCTAATTGCTTCTGACGCGAGATCACGACTTACGGTGGTCGAATTACGCCAGGGAACGTTTATTTCAAGCGCGTCCGCGTCTAGCCCTAAAAAGCGACTCACCTGAATAACGACTCCTGCTGGGTCGCGAACAAGATCCTCATAGCGTACTTGGAGAATATTCTTCGGATACCGTGTACGAGCATTTGCCCCGGCACGTACGGCTCGATGCCATGCGATCGCTTCCAACGTTGCGTCATAGCGGAAACTCTGTTTCAGAGCCTTGAGATTAGACGCGTCTGGGGCTCGCCGCGCTTTCTTGGACGCCAAGACGTCTCGCGGATCGCGGACCAACTCAATCACTTTAGCCGAAGGTTTGAAGGGTAGAATCCGGCTGACATGCAGAACATGTGCTGGCGTTTTTTCGAGCCAACGCCTCTTTCCCAGGGTTTGAGCCACGTAGTCAAATACCGCAATTCTGCTTTCCAGAGAAGACATGTCAGCGGTTATCGCCAACAACTCATCAATGTGTGCCTGCGGGAATTGGTTGTTTTTAAAGCACTCGCGAATTTTCCGGATATTGATAGGGACAACGCCTGAGTGCAATCGAATCCGACAGTAAGTGAACTTAAGGAAATCTTCTTTGCTTCTGCGATCTTGCAAATCACCAAAGACACGCTTGAGCCGCTTGTCTTGCGCGAACAGATTCGTTTCGCCTCGGGTGGAAGAGATACTCGGATCGCTCTCGATGATACGGCGCAACAATGTCGTGCCCGAATGCACGCTACCAACAATGAAGATTGGATGGGTATCGGGTGTGTCGCCTGGATTCTGCAAGTCTGCCATTAAAAGCCTCAGTGCTTTGAACGACAGGATGATTCTCCATGTAGTTGGCTGCAGATGCGGAAAGAAATTCCAGCATTTCTCTCGCAAAAAGCCAACTCTGCCACTGCCGCTAGGTTGCCAGACTCTAAGCGATCAGTGATTTCAAGGCAACTTATTTGTCCTTTATGCTGTTAACTATCCCGAACCAGTCTCGGGTGCACTAGGAAACCCCGTTCTTGCGAGCGGCCGCAAAGTCCGGGGAGCGCTTCTCCAGAAATGCAGCAATCGCTTCCTTGTGCTCCGGGGATTTATACGCCTCGGCCAGCGCCTGCAATTCTCTGCGTTGCACTTCGGCAACCGATCCCTCACCCATGTTCCGGGTGATCAGCTCTTTGACCATCCGTAGTGCCGCCTGGGGATTCTCACCCATCGCTTTTGCGGTACTTTGCGCGACCTGCAAAAGATCATCGGGACTGGCTAACTTATCAACCATTCCCATCTCATAC
Source organism: uncultured Pseudomonadales bacterium (assembly GCA_964634815.1). GTDB lineage: Bacteria > Pseudomonadota > Gammaproteobacteria > Pseudomonadales > Azotimanducaceae > JALZVT01. The sequence continues at coordinate 84,652 of CAZWMD010000002.1, forward strand.
GCTTGTTTTGCACTAATCGTTTTGCCGGTAAGCATGAGTTCGTTGGCAGCGCCAAAACCCACTCGTGCCGGCAGGTAATGTGAGCTGGCAAGCTCGGGCACAACCCCCATTTTGATAAACCGAACGGAAAGTTTGGCCTGTTCTGAGGCCACGATGCTATCCATCGGTAAGATTTGCGTGAGCCCCACACCAATAGCCGCCCCGTTGACCGCCGCAACCATTGGCTTAGATGCCCGCACCAAATCAACCCAGTTAACAGGCTCCTCGCCATTGTTCGCATCTCGCCGCGGATCAGCATCATCGTCACTTTGCGCAGCGAATACGTCTTGAATGTCCGCACCAGCACAGAATCCACGCCCGGCACCGGTTAAGACAAAAGCGATGACCGAGTCATCTGCGTTTCCCGCCTGAATAGCCGAACCCAGCTCAGCACCCATTTTATAGGTCCAGGCGTTGAGCCGTTCCGGGCGGTTCATCGTAAGCGTTAGCACGCCATCATTTTGTTCTGCCAGTATGGTTTCGTAACTCATCGCCAGGTTCTCCCCCTTGCCTACTTTATTTACCGCCTTTATGTGCTGCTCTAGCTCGCCGAAAAGCTTGGTCTTGCGTTTACTTCATCCAGCCAACGCTCAATATTCTTTGCCTCTGGCAGCTCGACAACCTTGACCTGCTTGCTGAACCCCCAGGCCACGGCGAAGGTAATGTCAGCAATGGAAAACCTGTCGCCTGCCAAAAACTGCGTTTTGCCTAGCTGCTCATCGAACATGGGCACAAAACTGCGCGCCACATCTGCACTCACCTCACCAAATTCTTTGACCGGCGTTTCCCGATCCTTGAAGAACCCCGTGATATTTCTGAAGGCATTGGCAACACTCATCATAAAATTCAACTCTGATCGACGTTGCCACATTTCAATCTGCGCGAGTTCAACCGGCTGAGTGCCAAACAGGTTAGGTTCAGGATGTAGCGCCTCAAGGTAGCGACAGATCGCAACGCTTTCGCCAATACAAGTGCCGTCATCCAGTTCAAGCATGGGTACGCGTCCCGCGGGATTCTTGGCTTTGTAGTCTGCAGACAGGTTCTCACCGCCGCGTATGTCTACGGCCACTCGTTCACAATCAATGCCTTTCTCGGCCATAAATAGGTGTACCCGACGCGCATTCGGAGAGGGTGATTCATATAACTTCATCTATCTAGGTTCCTATACTCAACTAACTAAAACGGACGTAACACAACCAGAATCACAATCACAATCATCAACAAAAACGGCACTTCGTTCAGCAGCCGCAGCCGCCGGCTAACGCTCTGATCCACGTCTCCTGCATCTATGCGCTTGCCCAGTGCTACAAAATAGCCGTGCACACCGGAAAGCACCAACACCAGCGCAATCTTTAAATATATCCAGCCACCATTTAGTAACGCCGGGTTGGTAATCAGCATGCCAACACCCAGGAGCCACACCAACACAATCGATGGGCTCATAATGATACGTCGCAGACGGTTTGACGCCTCAGCCATGGTATCGAACAAGGGTTCGCCTGGTACCGATGCGAGCTGATGAATCTTGTATCTTGGATAGATGAGCATGCTGGCCATCCAGGCGACCACAAACACAATGTGAAAGGCTTTCAGCCACAGGTACAACAATTAGATCTCTCGCCCAAAAACACCCTGCTCAGACTGCACCCGATCGGCATAGTTGCGCAAGTCTGGATAGCTCTCAGCAAGCGTCGTTAGCCAGGTGCCAGGGCGATTGTCATAAATACCGGCGAGAATACTCGCAACAGCAAAATCAAAGTAACCTGGAGAATCGCCCATCAGGAAATCTGCGGATCCGATAGCCCCAGCCAGAGCCTCCAGGTCCCGATGAGCAAAGCCTTTCTGTTCTTCAAGTGAGTGCCGCCCCAGTCCATGCAAATGATAGGTTTGCTCAACCTGGCGACGCGCGAAGTGTGTCACAACAGGACGCAGGAGCGCAGGAATCTCGCCGAAAAACCCCTCGACCACATTAGGCCACCAGGCATCGTCCAGCCAACGACTTGCCACAATGATCCAATACAGGTGCTCTTCAGCCAGCCGGGTCATGGCCCAGCCCAGACTTTTTTCGGCCCGCGAATAGCGTCCAAAGACACCACCTGCAGTACGGCGATCCAGATACTCGGCGATCAATTCGGAATCTGCGAGCCGCTCATCACCCACCAGCAGGTAAGGCAGCTTGCCCTTGGGTGCCTTACGAGGATCGGCCTCACACTCAAATTCATGGGGCAAGCCAAGTTGCTTTAGCAACATCTCTGACTTCAGGCAGAAAGGGCTCACATTGCGCATCCCAAAGGCAGGCGGCAATGCCACCAGTGTCAGTTGCGCGTGTATATCCAGGGCGTCGGTCATGTCTTGTCTCCTCGAATGAAATTCTGGGCTTGGCGGTCTTTTAGAACTAACATCCTAAGGGGGCGCTCCTGACAACATACTGTCAGGAGATACGCGAATTGAAGCGTTTCACGATGGATTCACAATGTATTCACGGCAGCAACAGCCCGCTCCGGCTATGTTTATCCTTTATCCTTACCGCTAACGACACAGCTGCTCTGGGCTGAGGAAAGATTCGCGACCATGACGGGTTACAAAATTCTGCTTGTTGAAGATCATCGCGAACTGGCGGAGACCGTGGGAGCATTCCTGGAGGCGAGCGGCGCAACCGTTGACTACGCGGCGGATGGGCTAATCGCGCTACATCTGGCCGTCACCGAACTCTACGACGCCATTGTGCTCGATATTATGTTGCCTGGTGTTGATGGCCTGGAAGTCTGCCGCCGATTGCGCAAAGAAGCCAAGCTCACGACTCCAATCATAATGCTCACCGCCCGGGATCAGCTGGAAGACAAACTTCAGGGCTTTGATAGTGGCGCAGATGACTATCTGGTAAAGCCTTTCGATATGCCGGAGCTTGTGGCCCGTATCGAAGCCGTCGTTCGGCGCGGCAAGGGGCTCTCCACGCGATATGAGATCGGCGATCTGACGCTCGATCTGGATACTCTCGAAGTCCACCGGGCAGGTGATCAGCTGTCCGTTTCACGGACAGGGTTCGAGATTCTTCGAACGCTAATGCGAGAGCACCCGAAGGTTGTGTCGCGGGTTGAACTCGAGCAAGCCCTGTGGGGTGACGATCCCCCGGACAGTGATGCCCTCAGAAGCCATCTCTACAACCTTCGCCAGTCCGTGGACCGACCTTACGATCAGGCCATGATCGAAACGCTGGCTGGCCGCGGCTACCGAATTCGTCTGGAAGACTAGTTCCTCTCTCGGCCTGTTAATGCAGCCTATTGGGCTTCTGCGGCGAAACGAATGGTAACGGAGGTGCCCTCCGCCGGTCGACTGACCGCACTGATCTGCCAACCGAACTGGTTGGCCAATCGTCGCACGATAGATAAGCCCAATCCATGCCCCTTGGTGGCCTCCCGGCTGGATTCGGCTCTATAAAAAGGTTCAAACGCACTGGCTAGCTCGCGCTCCGACATGCCCATCCCGGAATCCTTAACCTCTACCGAATCAGCTTGTAGCGTCACTGTAACCTCCCCGTTCTTTGTATAAGTCAGGGCATTACGCAACAGATTCCCCAGCACGATATCGATAATTTTCTCGGTGGCCAGCACTTGCAATTCAGCGTGCTCAACAAGCACCACCTTGTTGCCCGACGATTCGATATAGGGCGCCAACAGATCAAGCTGATTAGCTGCAACCGAGTTAACCAGTGTGGGAGTTTTCGGTGGAACGATCTCGTCTTCTCTGGCGAGCAATAAAAGCGTTTCCAGCAGAGTTTCCATGTCGAGTACGGTTCGCCGCATTCGTTTCAACGCAGCCTTCTCAAACTCAGGCCGTTCCTCACGCCGCTCCAGCAGATCGAGAGAGCCCTTGAACACTGCCACCGGTGTTCTGAGCTCATGCCCCGCGTCTCGAGTGAACACCCTTTCTCGATCGATCGCGGCATCGAGGCGAGTGGTGAAATGCTCCACCGCATCAATCATTGCCGCCACTTCATCGTCACTCGTGGCTGACAGTGACTCTAAATCCAGATCAATTCGCCCGCTACGCTGAAAGTTCACGTTTTCAAGCCGCTGCGAAAGTTCGACTATCGGCGACAGCGCTCTCTGCGACCACCGGTGCGCAAAAAATAGCAGCACATACATAAGCAGCAAAACAATAGAGAGCGGCAGGATGCCAAAATAAAACGCTAAACCCGAAACCTGATCGCCAAGAAAAGCAAGATACAACCGTTTGCCATCCTGCTCAGACACATGCACCAGCACTCGCTGGCCTTGGAGCACGGAAGGTTGATACCCCACAGGCAGTGTGGCAATTTCAGGTGGCGGACCAGCGTGGACAGACTGCGCCGATTTCCGGGGTTCTAACACCGGGGAAGGATCAACCACAGTCATGTAGCCGGTCATATTGGCTGTATTTGGTAGCGGCTGCTGCGGATTCTCTTCATAAAGCGCCCAATAGTGCGCTGCCTCACCGTTCAAGGCCTGGCGAGTGAGCAGATCTTCGACAATGAGCTGGGTAATGTAGATACCAATGAGCGTCGCCAAACCGATGACGATGAGCTGAATTGCAAAGATCCTGCCGAGACGAGCGCTCAAGCCGCGTTGTTTCACTGTTGGT
>CAZWMD010000002.1:89410-200146 GCA_964634815.1 uncultured Pseudomonadales bacterium
AATTGCAAAGATCCTGCCGAGACGAGCGCTCAAGCCGCGTTGTTTCACTGTTGGTCTCTCACTGTTCTTCTCTCACTCTTGCTCCTGAGCACTCTGCATCGTCCGGGCCCAGGAAAACAGGATATAAAATAGTATCGCCCACACAAGCACGATAAGGCCGAGCGCATAGGGATTGGGCAATACCACAGCGTCCAGTCTCTGACCTGCGAGGTAGCTTGGCACACTTGCGCCTCCGGCCATTAAAGCACCCAGCCAGGGGCGCGCGACAAATACACTCAAACTGTGCATCAGGGTAAGTCCAACCCCAACCCACAGGAGTAAAATCCAGGGCGGTGCAATGAGAATCCTTTGGCCAAGAAGCTCAACTGGCCAAGCCTCAGAACCAAAGTCAAGAATCGATGTTGTTGCCCATACACTGTCGAGGCACAGACCCACTAGAAGCAGGGTACCAACAAACTTCAGATCCCGGGAAAGGCAGCCTTGAGAATAAGAAAATGCCAACAATAGGCTCACGCCTATCGCACCCCAGAGCCAAACTCCCTGGGCCCCTCCAAGCACGCAGGCAAACCAGGTGATCTGAAAAAGAACCGCATTCGCTATTTTCTGCTTCACTTGTCTTTATTTTGACTGTTCGGCTTTGCAAATAGTTGCATCACGCGCTCACAGCAACGTTCGGCAATGCCGTCAGAGCTTGGGCAACCTGTTCTCCGCTAACAAAGCCGTCTTCGTGAGTCGAAAAACCCCAATAAGCCCCTGCATAGTAGGTTCGATTATGACCGCTAATCTCTTCTCGCCGTTGTTGCGCCGCCTGGGTAGCCAGGCTGAACACTGGCACTGTGTACACTCGCTCCATCCAAACTGATCTGGGGCTTCGAGCCGGGTTTAGTGTGACAAAAAAGTTGGGCGCGTTTTCCAGGGACTGTAACTGATTCAGCCAATAGGTTATCGACAATTCGGCGCGGTTATCACCAACAACGTTCCAGCTCGACCAGGCTTTTGTTCTGGCCGGCATAAAAGATGGATCAGAATGCACAACCGCCTTTTGGGTTTGGTACTGAAACGCACCGAGTATCTCTCGTTCGGTAGCTGTGGGCTCTATCAACTGGAGAGCCTGGTCAGCATGGCAAGCAAAAACGACGCGATCGAATCGCCGCTCATCGCTTGCCGTAAAGACTCGTACAAAGCCCGGGTTACGCTCGACTCGTGTGACTGTCGTCGACAGAAGTGTCTCGCCCTGATAGGCGTTTAGAAACGCTGACACATAGCGATTGGAGCCCCCTTCCACAACGCGCCAGGTTGCTCGCCTGTCCACGTGCAGCAGATTATGACGTTCCAAAAACCCAAGCACATAGCCAAGCGGCAAATTACGAGCTTGCTCTGGGTTAGTTGACCAGAGCGCCAAACACAATGGAAGCAGATGATCTTCGATAAATCCCGCACTGAACCGGGCGCTGTCAAGGTAATCACCAAGCGTGATTGGCGTTTTTGCAGCAGTCGTATTTGGTCCAATGGCGTTGAGCTTTCGTGCTTCCTTAAAAAATCGCGAAATATCCCACAGCATGTGAAGGAAACGCTGATTCAACAGACTCTTTCGATTACTGAATAATGCGCCAATATCTCCGGTGCCATAGGCCAAATCTTCAGAGTTAATACTGACCGCAAAAGACATATTGGTCTCTTTGGTGGCAATACCGAGTTGCTCGAGCCAGTTAGAGAACCTTGGAAAGCTGTTCGCATTGAACGCCATAAATCCGGAATCAATTGCGTAGGATCGACCATCCACAAACAGATTATGTGTATCGGTGTGCCCACCCAACCTCGCCTGGGATTCGTACAGGGTGACATCCATGGTCGACTGCAGACCCGAGGCCAGTGCCATACCCGTCACTCCACCACCGATGACTGCTACTTTCATATCAGCCAGGTACTGCGTTAGGGAATGAGATAAAGTGAATCATGGCGGTTGAGAGGTCTCGCGAAGTCTGGCGCATGCTAAAACGTGGATCAGTTCGTGGATCAGTTCGTGGATGGGTCCAAAGCCACGTCTGGCACCGAAGATGGCTCGACCACCAAAAAAGGCCTATACCCCAGGCTAATAGTATCCAAGGAGCTCGTGAATCAGGTGTCAATTCAACGTTGTCAAGCAGTGCGCCAACCCCGTAAAGCGCACAAATTCATCAGCCTGCTCACCACACTATTGGGCTTGCTGGCGTTCTTCTCAGCTCTTGGCGCTGCTGCCTGGTCAGAACCAGATACCGATACCATGGCAAAGGCAAAGGCAAAGGCAAAGGCAAAGGCAAAGGCTGGAAGCCTAAGGTTTAACGTTTGGCTGGATGATCGAAAGATGGGAAAACACTCCTACAGCTTCGCTCCGGAAAACGGTGATCTGATAGTGACCAGCACTGCTGACTTCAGCGTTAAAATTCTGTTTGTTGAAGTGTTTAGCTACCAGCACACTTCGGTAGAAACCTGGCGCAGCAACTGTCTTATGGCGCTAACTTCAAGCACCACCACCAATGGGAACAAAGAGTCCGCGGATCTCTCATTTCCAGAGACAGACTGTGCTGGTACTTTTGCATATTGGGATCTGAAGCGCCTACGCAAGCCGGTACTAACCAACGCTCAGAACGGCAAACAGGAAGAGACCGTCTTTCAAGAGTTGAATGAATCTCAACTGCCAATCATCGGCAAACGCAAAACATTGTCTGGATATAACGGCAAGGTTACAGAAGTAATCCTGTCGACGCCCTCCGCGACTTTTGGTCTTTTCTACGATGACAGCCTCAATTTACTCGTGATGCAAACCCAAAACGATGGTCGCACTATTAGCTACATCAGTGATGTGCTAAAAGTAAAATAGTATCGAACAGGCTTTGAGCTAATAGCGTGACGCGAGCGACGCAGGTACTCTTCGAGAAACGCCTGGTGCGTATAGTCGTTCGGAGTAGAGTTTAGCCGTCTGCTCCCAGGTAAATCGATTCGCTTCAGCGTTTGACCGCATATCCTTGAAATCCTTCACCGCTGCGTGAGCCTTAAGGGCTCGCTTTAAGGCCAGTTCGCAGTTTCGCGACTTCTCGTCCAGATCTTCACCATCAAACTGAAAGCCGTCAATGCCATCTCGCACCGTATCTTGCAATCCACCTGTTGCGTGAACCAGACACGGCTGACCGGCACGCATCGCCAGAAGTTGAGAAATTCCGCAGGGTTCAAACAAACTCGGCATGAGAAAGAGATCGCCTGCTCTATAGAGAGTATCTGCGATGGAGTCTGAGTAACCCCGCAGAAACAAAAAATTTGTATGGCGTGCTGCATGCTCAACAAGTTGCCGCTCCAAAACCGCATCGCCCGTGCCAAGCATTACCAAAGCACCCCGATCATCAATCATATCGAGCAAGCGATCCAAGAGTGTTTCTCGAGCTTCGTCTCGTCTATGAAGCAGCAGCCCCACTTTCTGTGGAGTAATCCGCCCTACACTTGTAAGTAAAAAGCAGCCCGCGAGGGTTTTACCGATGTTTTCCAGAGACTCCCGGGCAAGATAGTCACTGGAACGCAAAGAATCATGTTCTCCGATCCAACCTGAAAGCGTCTGCCTTATGCTCCGCTGAAGTACGCTACGTTGCTCGGCCAGTTCCTCAGTACCGGTTGTTGATTCGCCGGACGCCAATTCCTGAGAATAGGCACAGCCGTTCAAAATCCCAACAAGATCATCCTCGTCAGAACGAATCTGCAAATCAAATTCCAAACCTTCTCCGCCATGCAATCCCAGTTCTGGTTCGCTGGATTCAAGCACTTCACGTGCATAGGTAGGCGAAACCACATGCACCTTATCTACAAGTCCAATGGCAGCTCGCGTAGGGTTGTAGCAGTCAGAGTAAGTGGGGTCTCGAAGGCTCTCAAGATCAATGGCTAATTTAGGAAACCAGCTCAACAACGACGAAGGGTGACCCCGGAGTGGTCGAACCCCTTGCAGTGCAAGGTTATGAATGCTGTAGACAAGCTTTGTCGGTGCAAGCAACCTGTTGGCTCGTGCCAGTACGGCAAAGGTAGCCGCATGCCAATCGTGCAGATGTATAACATCCGGAACAGGAAAGGCCTTATCCAGGAGAAGTTGTACTACCGACGCACAGAACAACGCATAGATATTCGCATCAGTTGCAAATGGTTGATCGTCTGGATCGTGATGATAGATCTGTCCAGGTGGCGATGAAAACAATGGATGATCCACTACCCAACAGCCTGCTCCGCTTTGATCATCAAGCTGATAGAGACCTACTAGTTGCTGAGAGCCAGCAAATTCCACCCGAGCATCAGCTACGTGCTTCGCCAGCTTTCCTTTCTGATACACCCCATAAGAAGGTAGAACAACGTCACAATCAACGCCGGCAGACACCAACGCAGGAGGCAGTTGCTCAATTACATCGCCAATTCCACCAATCTTGCCGCCAGGCAACCCACCGTGTTCGGCGGCCAACATCAAAACTCTGGTCATAGCTAGCGCGTCGCGTGCAAGGGTTGTCCGAGCATATCAGGAGTGACCAGCACAACCCCACCCGGAGAGACCCTGAAGCCTCTGGCTCGATCTGCCTCATGATCAACCCCTACCTCAGTTCCGTCCGGCAGTTTCACGCCACGATCGATCACACAGTTCTTTAGGGTGCAATGACGCCCAATCTCACATTCAGGAAGCACCACGGCCCCTTCCATTTTTGTATGAGAATGAACCCGTACCGACGAGTACATCAACGATTTCTTAACGCTAGCGCCAGATATGATGCACCCACCAGAGACTAGCGAATCTACAGCGTATCCACGACGCTCATCCTCATCGAAGATAAACTTGGCCGGCGGAAGTTGACTTTGTGCCGTACGAATTGGCCAGTCTTTATCATAAATATTGAGCTCTGGATCTGGCTCGACGAGCTCCATATTAGCTTGCCAGTATCCGTCAATCGTTCCCACATCGCGCCAGTAAGCCTGCACACCGGTATCAGCATCAGTAAACGAATAGGCAAACATACGGTGCTTATCTACAATTTTGGGAATCAAATCAAAACCAAAATCATGAGTTGAATCCGGGTTTTCGGCGTCTTCAAGCAGCTGTTGAAACAGGAAATCTGTATTAAAGACATAAATGCCCATCGACCCCAGGCAGGTATCAGGCTGTCCCGGAAGGGGTGCAGGCTGCTCGGGTTTTTCCTGGAACGATAAAACCCGGTTCGTTTCATCAACCTGCATTACGCCGAGTTGCCCAGCTGCTTCGTCACAGGGGATAGGCACACAACCGACCGTCATGTCTGCGTTGCTACGATCGTGTGCAGCAATCATAGTACCGTAATCCATTTTGTAGACATGATCCCCCGCAAGAATCACGACATGCTTTGGTGCAGCCGAACGAATGATATCCAGGTTCTGAAAAACCGCATCTGCCGTCCCCTTATACCAGTCGTCAGAGTACCGTTGCGATGCTGGCAAGACCTCAACGTATTCATCTGTTTCTTTTCGATAATGAGTCCAACCTGAAATGAGATGTCGCATCAACGAGTGGGATTTGTACTGCGTCAGCACACCTACCCTTCGAATTCCCGAGTTTGCGCAATTCGACAGGGTGAAGTCGATAACCCGAAACTTGCCCGCAAAGTACAGGGCTGGCTTCGCTCGCCAACTCGTCAGCTCATGAAGCCGGCTTCCTCGTCCGCCAGCCAGTATGAGAGCCATAGAGTTTCGGGTGAGCCGGGAGACAAAACGCGCCCCGTCAGCCGATTCCATGTCTGCTGAGGCCAAGTGTCCATCTAGTGTTGCGTTCACGTTAGCAATTCCATTTCTTATGCTGATAGGTCCGACTATCTTCGGACGATTCCGCTGTTCGACCAGAAGATCGGCAGCGTTGTTTTAGTTTTTGAGCAAGTTCCGTTGTTAGATCACACGAGTCCAGCCTCCACAGCCAGTTATCACCTACGGTGCCTGGAGTATTGAATCGCGCTTCCTCCGATAAACGGAGTAGGTCCTGGACGGTTATCACTGCCAGCTGCGCAGGACTGGATAGCACCACATCAACAATGGCATCTACCAGCTCTTGGAGCGTGCTTGAAAAATAGCGACTCTTCAGAGACTCGACGGTCTCAGAGGGAAGGCTTTCCAACCAACCCAGGGTTGTGTTGTTGTCATGTGTGCCGGCATAGCACACGGCATCAGCTGTTATATTCTCGGGGGCATGAGGGTTGTCAGAACCGCCATCAAAACCAAATTGCAACACGCGCATACCCGGCAATCTAAAGTCTTGGCGCAGCTCGTGCACTGCATCAGTAATATCTCCCAAATCTTCCGCTACCAACGGCAGGTTTTGAAAGTCTTGCTGCAACGCATGCAGGAAGTCACTGCCCGGTCCAACCTGCCACGCCCCAAAGCTCGCATCGGGAGCACTTGCTGGCACAGACCAATAGGATTCAAGACCTCGAAAATGGTCAATGCGGGTAAGGTCAAACTGTGTAGCGCAGTGTTTCATTCGCGCTCGCCACCACAGGTAATTGTCTTGGGCGGCCTTCTCCCAGAGGTACAATGGGTTCCCCCAGAGTTGACCCGTCGGAGCGAAGTAATCTGGCGGGACACCCGCGACGTTTTTGGGAGAACCACCAGCATCCAGATCAAATAGCTCGGGATGGCTCCAAACGTCTACGCTGTCTGAGGCAACATAGATTGGGCAATCGCCTAACAAAGAAATGCCTCGTGAGTTTGCATAAAGACGTAGCGCGGTCCATTGCTGGTAAAACAGGAATTGAACAATTTTTACCGCTTCGAGCGACGGCGCTTCTTCTTTGTCGAAATCTCGAAGCGCAGCAGAATCTGCCTGCGCAAATTCTTTTGGCCACCTGTTCCAGGCAGAACCATCAAATCGATTCTTCAAGACCGTAAACCGAGCGTAATCGTGCAACCAGTGCTGCTCAGTACCACTAACAAATTCTTGATAGTTCTGCATAAGAGAAGCTGACGCGCGTTGCGTAAACTCTCTGCAGACCTTTTTCAATACTCTGTTCTTGAACTCCTTTACCAACTGAAAATCTACAGCATTGGAGTTCATAGGCTGTGCCTGCAAATCACCCTCATCTAACAGCTGTATCTCAAGCAGCTGATCCAGACTAATCAACAGAGGGTTTCCGGCGTAAGCTGACGGCGATTGGTAGGGTGAGGCGCCAAAGCCAACCTCGCCACAGGGTAAGACCTGCCACCAGCTTTGACCGGCTGCCACCAACCAATCAACAAAAGCCCTGGCCGCAGACCCAAGATCTCCTATGCCCTCTCCGCCAGAGAGACTGGTTATGTGCAGCAAAATGCCGCTGGCACGATTCATCTCTTGGTTTTCCATATATCGCGTTCATACTCAGCGATGGTTCTGTCGGAGGAGAAATCACCCGATGCAGCCGTATTCAGAATACTCATTTGTGCCCAGCGGTCAGTATCTGCATAGGCTGTGGCTACACGCTCTTGTGCATCGACAAAAGAACGAAAGTCGGCAGCTGTGCGCCAGGGATCATTCGGATCCCGAACCGCAGCAATTAGCGCATCGAATAATCCAGGCTCAAACATGGAGAAATGCCCACCCTCGATCAATTCTAAAACTGCGGCAAGATCTTCATCATCAGCAATGATTTCAGCCGGGTCGTAATGACCATCCAGACCAGAAACCTCTGATGCGGTCAGCCCAAACAGGAAGAAGTTGTCCTCGCCCACACGCTCAAGAATCTCGATATTGGCACCGTCCGCCGTTCCAATAGTAAGAGCACCATTCATCATCAGTTTCATATTGCCGGTGCCTGAAGCCTCTTTACCTGCTGTAGAAATTTGCTCAGACAGGTCAGCCGCTGGAGAAATACGCTCCATCGCAGTTACTGAATAGTTTGGCAAAAACGCCATTTTTAGCCACGGAGATACTTTCGGATCGGCGTTAACTCGAGAAGCGACATTGTTTATCAATTTAATGATCAGCTTTGCAGTGGCGTAACCTGGAGCAGCCTTACCCCCAATAAGCACAAAACGCTGGAAGTCATGCTGCTTACCTTGTTCATGGATCTTTCGATACAGATGAACCACGTGCAATACGTTAAGAAGCTGCCGCTTGTACTCATGAATACGTTTCACCTGCACATCAACCAGTGCGGTGTCAGAGAATTCAACGCCAGTTTGCTGACTAACAAACTCCTTCAGGCGCCGCTTATTCGCTTGTTTGACTACATACCATTTCTTTCTAAATGTTTCGTCTTCTGCAAAAGGACGCAGCAATTCAATGCGGGAGTAATCTTTGATCCAGTCTTCACCAATAGCATCAGAAATCAACGTCGCTGCTTCGGGGTTGCAGTGCGCCAGCCAGCGGCGAGGTGTAACGCCATTGGTCTTATTGTTGAAACGCTCGGGCCAGAGATCATAGAAATCTTTAAATAGGCCTGAACGCAGCAATCTACTGTGCAGTTCAGCCACACCGTTGACAGAAAAGCTACCCACAACGGCAAGGTGAGCCATCCTGATTTGACCGTGCTCTCCGTCCGTGACTATTGATAGTCTTTGCTGCATAGCGTGGTCACCAGGCCAGCGAGTAGACACATCTGAGAGAAATCGTGCGTTGATCTCATAGATAATTTCCAGGAGTCGCGGCAGCATGTGGCGGAACAAACCAACAGACCAGGTTTCCAACGCTTCAGGTAGAAGCGTGTGATTGGTATAAGCGAAACAGCCCGTCGTGATCTCCCAGGCCTGGTCCCATCCCAGTTGATGTTCATCCAGCAACAGACGCATTAACTCTGCAACGCTAATCGCAGGGTGAGTATCGTTTAACTGAAAACAGTGAGCAGCAGAGAAATCCTCAAATAAACAGCTCTTGTCACTGTTTTCGCTGCGCAAATGTCTCGCACACCAGGCTCGAAGCACATCCTGTAGACTTGCAGAGGCGAGAAAATACTGCTGCTGTAGGCGCAACGCCTTACCATTCTCACTCGTATCATTAGGGTATAGAACCATAGTGATGTTTTCGGCGGCATTTTTTTGTGAAACAGATTCTGCGTAGCTGCCCTCGTTGAATTCTCCAAGATCAAATCGATCGGTTGCTTCCGACTTCCACAAACGCAGGGTGTTCACCACCCCATTCTCGTAACCAGGAATGGGCAGATCATAAGGTAGTGCAATGACGTCATGTGTATCCGACCACCGGTAACGTTGAACACCATCACTATCGACGTAAGCTTCAGAGCGACCATAGAACTTTACCCGGGCCCTCATTTCCGGACGGGGAAATTCCCATGGGTAGCCCCTTAGCAGCCAATGGTCAGGACGTTCCACCTGAAAACCATCCTCGATCGTCTGATGAAACATCCCGTATTCGTATCTAAGTCCATAGCCAGTCACAGGCAAATCAAGCGATGCACAGCTATCAAGAAAACATGCCGCGAGCCGGCCCAGCCCCCCATTACCCAGTCCTGCATCTGCTTCCTGATCTTGAAGCTCTTCAATAGAAGACCCGAAGCTCTCCAAGGCTTCACTCGTTGGCTGATCCAGCTTTAGATTTTTCACCGCGTTGGTTAGCGCCCGACCGAGCAAGAACTCCATCGAAATATAGAATACCTGGCGCGTGTCTTCGTTCCGGCGTCGCTCTCTGGTTGAGCGCCAGTCATCTGCAACCTGATCCCGAATTGCCATAGCAGCGGCGAGATAGACATACCAGTCGCTCCTTTCGAACGGGGCTCGCCCGAGCGTGGTTGCGAGATGCCGTTCGATTTTTTGCTGCAACTGGTCGCCATCACCAGAGGTCAAAGACAGAGAGTTATGGGGTGAATTCATTTAGAAGCTTCCGTTGCAACGCCACGAAAATTCGCAGCAAAAAAAACACAAAAAGACTGGGCCGGTACCTGCACTACTCCATCAGCAGCAATCCTGATAAAGGCGGGCGTACCTGAAGGTTGGGTACTGTCCAGCAGAGGAATCCAGGGACGGTTCATTGGCAAATTCATGGACTGAATCTGATTCAATGGGTTGAGTGCGAAGGTAACAACCTCTTCCGCCATAGCCCAGACCAGGACTAGCGGCAGCGCAAAACCTTCTCCCGCGCGATGCCAATCTTCTTCAGACATCGGTAAACCATTGAAATTGTGCCAGCCAATTTGGCACTCGCCAGGCGATAGTGGTTCATCAGTGCAGGGCGTATGCACATGTGATTCGTGGCTGTATATGGACAGTTGGGCGCGCAAGTCTGCCAGACGCTGCAACAGACCTTCGTGGGTATCGCAATTAGCGTCCCATCGTACCCAACCAATCGGATTATTCTGGCAGTAGGCGTTATTGTTGCCATCCTGAGAATTACAGACTTCATCACCGGCCAAAAGCATCGGCGTACCCTGGGAGAGTAAAAGGGTTGCAAGCAAAGCTCGGCTACGGCGATCGCGAGCAGCACAGATCGCCGGATCATCTGTAGGCCCTTCAACGCCCAAATTTGAGCTCAGATTGTTGTCATGGCCATCGCGATTATCTTCTAAATTAGCCTGATTGTGCTTTGAGTCGTACGACACCAGATCGCGTAACGTAAAGCCATCATGGGCCGTTATAAAGTTGATACTCGCTGCGGGTTTACGGCCACTGGTTTCAAACAGGTCACTTGAACCGTGGAGTCGCTTACCTAATTCTGCCTGAGACCCCGAGTCACCCCGCCAGTAGCTTCTGGCTGCATCTCGAAAACGATCATTCCATTCATGCCAGGGGCTACCAAAGCCGCCAGTTTGATAGCCTCCAGGACCAATGTCCCAAGGCTCGGCAATGAGTACTCGCTTGGAGAGTATGGGGTCGTCGCGCATGGCCTTAAACAGTGCGTGATCCGCCGAAAAGCCTTGCGACTCACGCCCAAGGCTCACAGCAAGATCAAAACGAAAGCCGTCAATTTCATATTCACTCGACCAGTAGCACAGACTGTCACGCACGAGCCGCTGAACAACTGGACTATTTGAATCAAGCGTGTTGCCGCAACCGGTATCGTTGACATAGGCGTGATTGGCTGAAGCATCGAGCTTGTAATAAGACAGGTTATCCAATCCCCTGAAACTCAAGGATGGGCCATCCGCGCCGCCTTCTGCAGTGTGGTTGTAAACCACATCCAACAGCACCTCGATGTTTGCTTCGTGCAACTTTCGCACCAGTGCCTTCATTTCTTCATGCGCAAGATCCGCTGATTGAGCATAAGCTTGATGCGGAGCAAAGAAACTCAGCGTGTTGTAGCCCCAGTAATTTTGTAAACCGCAACTTGCGAGGTGCGGTTCATCCACAAAGGCATGTACAGGAAGTAGTTGAAGCGAGGTAACACCCAGCGCCCTGAGATGATTGATAATTTCACTCGATCCTGCTCCTGCAAATCGTCCCTTCAGTTCATCAGGCAACGATGCGTGCAAAGCAGTTAGCCCCGCCACATGAGCTTCATAGATTATTCGACTACTGGGCTTGCGAAATATTGGAGGAACAGGTGCACTGGCAAACCTGCCGGAGCTTGAATCTGCGAGCACCAGGCTACGAGGGACAAAGGCTGCGTTGTCTTCCTCAAAACCCAGTGACCGAAGGGCGATATTCCCTCGCTCATCCTGTTGGTCGAAACGACACACCGAATTCACTGGGCTTACCTGATAACTTCCTCGCAGTGCACGAGCATACGGATCCAGCAGCAGTCGATTCGGATTGAAATAGTGTCCTTGTGACGGATCAAACGGGCCGTGCGCACGCAGCCCATAGGCTGTTCCCGGCCCAACACCGGGCAGGTAGCCGTGCCAAACACCCTCATCGCAGGCGGAGAAGTCCAGACGCTGAGTCTCTCTTCCAGCATCATCAAACAGGCACAACTCAAGACTCTCGGCAGTCTCGCTATGCACCGCAAAATGCACACCTTCGCCGTCCCAATGGGACCCCAGTTTCGAGTGGTCACCGGGAGCAAGTGAATTCTTGTTGGCGGGATAACGCAATGGATGACTAGCTTTCAAGATTGATGCTCACGACTCAAGTAACAGCACAAGAACACCCAGGGGTGGCAAGCGAAGCTCTATCGAATGAGGAAACCCGTTGACCTCAATATTCTCTGAAACAACACAGCCTGCATTGCCAACGTTTGAACCACCGTATATTTCCGCGTCGGTATTCAAAGCTTCTGTGTAACTTCCTGCTTCGGGTACCCCAACGCGATAGCCATCACGGACGACAGGAGTGAAATTGCACACTGCGATCGCCCGACCACCGGTGGCACCACGACGCGTAAAAGCGATTACAGAGTCATGGGCGTTAGACACATCCAGCCATTGGAAAAATTCTGGTTCACAATCTCCTTCGTACAGAGCGGGTGTGGATCGATAGAGCTGGTTCAAATCAGCAACCAATCGGCTTACCCCACGGTGTTCATGCCCCGCCTGCAAGTGCCAATCAAGGCTTTGATCATGGTTCCATTCACTTTCTTGCGCGAACTCTCCCCCCATGAAAAGCAATTTTTTGCCTGGGTGTGCCCACATATAGCCATAACAGGCACGCAAGTTCGCAAACTTCTGCCAGCGATCACCCGGCATTTTCGAAAGCAACGACCCTTTGCCATGGACAACTTCATCATGACTCAGCGGCAGTACAAAGTTCTCTGAGAATGCGTAAACCATCGAAAAGGTGAGCGAATCATGGTGATGCGAGCGGTGTATTGGGTCTTGCTGAAGATACGCTAACGTATCGTTCATCCACCCCATATTCCATTTGAACCCAAATCCAAGACCACCCTGTTCTACGTCCCGGGTAACGCCATCCCAGGCCGTAGATTCCTCTGCAACCATCATGGTGCCTGGTCGATTCTTATGAGCTCGAACATTTAGATCGCGAATGAAGTCAACCGCTTCCAAATTTTCGCGGCCTCCAAAGGCATTTGGCTGCCACTCACCTTCCTTGCGGCTGTAGTCGAGATACAGCATGGAAGCAACAGCATCTACTCTGAGGCCATCAATCTGATAGTAGTCCAGCCAGTGTTGCGCAGCGCTAAGCAAAAAACTGGCGACTTCCCTGCGACCATAGTTGTAGATACAGGTACCCCAATCTGGATGTTCGCGACGTTGTGGATGATCGTGTTCATAAAGGTGGGTGCCATCGAATTTGGTAAGTCCATGACCATCCGCTGGAAAGTGTGCAGGTACCCAATCAAGCAAGACTCCAAGTTCATTGCGATGCGCGCGTTCAACAAAGCGCCGAAAGCCCTCAGCTTCCCCAAATCTCTGAGTGGGCGAAAACAGACTTACCGGTTGATAACCCCAGGAGCCTGAGAATGGATACTCTGCAATGGGTAAAAGCTGTAAGTGTGTAAAGTTAAGCTCTAAGGCGTAAGGAATCAGCGTATCGGCTAATTCGTCCCAACTCAGATAGCGGTTGTCATCTGCCCGTCGCCAACTGGCAAGATGCACCTCATAGATGCTGATCGGTGCCTGATGACTATTGTGTGCCGCTCGTTTATCCAGCCAGGGCTCCTTGCCACGGCCCAGCTTAAGGGGTTTCTTAACCACCGATGCTGTGGCAGGCGGCCGCTCTGTTGCTTGCGCGAAGGGATCAGCCTTCTGAACACTGAAATCTCCATGGGCCCCACAAACAAGAAGATCGAACTTGTATCGCACGCCTGGCACCACGTCGGGAACAAACAACTCCCAAACCCCAAACTGTCGATGCAGGCGCATCGGGTGCCGTCGAGCGTCCCAATCGTTAAAGTCGCCAATCACAGAGACACGCATTGCGTTAGGTGCCCAAACACTGAAGCGAACACCACTGACATCTGACATTGACGTGGCGTGAGCGCCAAGAAATAACTGAGCGGCATCGTGGTCGCCGGCTGAAAATCGCTCCAGATCCAACGCGTAATCTCGATCCTGCGCCTCAAACCAGGACTCAAACCGATAGCAGTCTTCGATGATCTGCATTGCACCCGACGCATCAGTCACCCGCAGTCGGTATCTCACCGGTTCCGTGAGATCAGAGATAAATCCTTCGAAAAGCCCATCCGGGTGAATCTGGGTTAAAACACCGAGCACCCGAACGGGAATACTGTTACCGCTTGACTCAAGCGCAATCACTTCAACTTTAACCGCCTGAGGCAGCAATACTCTGACAATGAGACCGACAGGCCCGTCATCAGACAGAGAATGAACATGCATGCCGAGCCAGCCGCAGGGATCTGAGCAACGCCCAGCAACCAGATCCGACATCACATCAAGAGGGGTGTGGCATTGAGACATTAGCGACTTCGATGCGCCAGCAGGGGGTAGTTTCGGTTGTGTATCGCTCACTAATCCATTCGCAGCGTGGGATAAAAATCATTATGAACAGGCAGCCATCATGGCTTGGGCCTGCTCTCGCAATAATCCTGTTTATCGAGGCGCTCTCTGACCTCGGTAAAAGTGGTGGAATTTTACCCAACCTGCGGCTCAGGCTTTGGTGACAGTTCTCATTTTCGTGCGACAGGTCTCCCTTAATGCGAGAATCAGTACCCGCTGCGATACTAGCCACCACACAAAAAAGGACAGCCCGATGAATGTTTCCGACGCTGTTGCCCAGCGCAAGTCTATACGCAACTATCTAGACAAGCCTGTGGACAGCAGCCTGTTGCAGAAGCTCCTGGAACAGGCCGCCAGAGCGCCATCTGGCGGCAATCTGCAACCCTGGCATGTGTATGTTGTTAATGGTCCGCGGATGGCCGATTTTCAAAGCCATCTCGAAGCCAGCAACTCTCGAGAACAACCTGCCTACGATATCTACCCGGCAAACCTGCAGGAGCCCTACCGTAGTCGCCGATTCAAGGTCGGAGAAGACATGTATGCGTTGTTGGGAATTCCCCGAGAAGACAAATCAGCCCGTTTTGCGCATCTGGCTCGCAACTTTGCTTTTTTTGGAGCACCGGCAGGCTTCTTCTGCTATGTCGACAAAACGATGGGACCACCTCAATGGTCTGATTTGGGTATGTTCCTGCAGACCTTCATGCTGTTGGCACAAGAGGCCGGGCTTGCCACCTGTGCGCAGGAAGCCTGGGCGACTCGTCCGCAAGCGGTGAGTTCATTTGTTAACGCACCCAAAGAACAAATGTTGTTCTGCGGCATGGCGGTGGGGTATGCCAATCCTGAGGCTTCCGTGAACAACCTGGTAAGCGATCGAGGCCCTTTTTCCGAGTGGGGGCAATTTGTGTAGGAAGGTTAAACCGGGGTTCTAGTGAACAGCAGGACCGCTGCCATCGCCATAGATCCGCTGACTGAATTTACTTTGTTGCTGCAGCAACTGCACATTGGAAGGTGCCAGTAGCAGCTGTAGATCCACAGCCGCTAGCGCCTGTACAAGCCGCCCTGCTTGCAGGTGAATCTGTTTTAGATTTTCCAGCAGGCGCAGCCCAACCTGTCGAGCGTCCACTGCCAAAAAC
This sequence comes from uncultured Pseudomonadales bacterium, assembly GCA_964634815.1. Taxonomy (GTDB): domain Bacteria; phylum Pseudomonadota; class Gammaproteobacteria; order Pseudomonadales; family Azotimanducaceae; genus JALZVT01. The sequence goes on from CAZWMD010000002.1 coordinate 104,844, forward strand.
CAGGCATCCGTCTGCTTCTTTGACCATTGCGCTACAGAAAATTCAGGCCCCTGAGCACGCGCTAACTGCTCCAGAGCATGTTTTCGATCCGTAAGCTCACCCACAAAAGGATCTATCAGAGTCTGTTCATTGGTTTCTGGAGTAAAACTCCCCACCAAGAAGTGGCCGGGAAACCCAATACCATTGAGGTTGTAACCAAGTGCTCGGCCAATCTCTATATATACAATCGCAAGAGTGATCGGTATGCCACAGCGACGCTGCAATACCTGAGACAAATCGCTGTTTTCTTCCGCATAGTAATCAAGCGCGTTACCCTCGAAGCCAAGATCCGAGCTAACGTACTGCACCAGACGCTCCAGACTCTGATCGCACCCCGCCACTCTGGCATTTTCAATCAGTGCCGCAATCTGCTGAAGTGACACCTCGGTCGCTTTCTGCGCCGCAACCGAATCGCTCTTAAGAATTTGTATGGCCAACAAAGCAAGGTGCGCGAGCGACGGATCGGCTTTCTCGATCTCTGCAATAAACTCCTGCCTGGCGCTCATTCATCTGCTCCAATCCAGCAGTTCACAGTTGGAACCCCTGGGTGATTTTTATTGCCTGAGCATAAAAGAAAAATTGGTAGATCAGGAAAAACTGTGTAATATCCCCCTCCCCCGTGGTTTGGTTGCAAAATCAGCAACCGTCCAAAACCACCGGCGAGCAGAAAAGAGACAGAGTCAGAGACAGAGTCAGAGACAGAGTCAGAGACAGGACAAGAAAAGGAGCCAGCTATGAATAATTTCATGACCATCACCGGTGCAACATCGGCTGTCAGTGCTGGCTCGGCTCCTCGCTCTATTTTTGCTGCGATGCTCCCGCCAACCCCAGCGAACGGCCCGTATTTTGCTCCGCATCTTGCACGCAAGAGAGCGCTTGAGAGCAAGAGTTGCTGACTGCTGGCGCCCGAGGCGCCGATTGACACTCAGGGCCACAGGCCCAAAACAAAAGCAGATCAGAAGCTCCGCTCTGCTCTTTGACGTAGCTCCCGCTCCTGCAGCCAATAGCTACGAAAAAGATGCGTGGTGACTGACGTTGTTTAGTGCTTGCTAAAAGCCGCCAAAAACTTCTCTCTCACCGCGTCGCAACCCGGGCAATTCCTTCGTTACGCACAAGAACTGAGAGATGACACAAACTACTAATTCTACAAACCTCTGGCAGGTGACCCAGGGGCAAAGACTGCGTTATAGCGGCGCCATATTGGCGATGGCCCTGACTGGATTGTTCCTGTTTGGTGCCCCCATGATCGGCAAATACGCTATTGATGTGGTGGCGGATTCAGATATACAGCGAGGGGCTCCCTGGCTGAGCCAGCTATTCACTGATCCTGGTGGAGACCAAGGAGCCAGCGCAATCGCGGGTTCCGGCAATATAACAGGCTATCTGTGGGCAAGCGCCTTTCTGACTCTGATAGTCACATCGATCGCCGGGGGATTTCTGTATCTGCGTGGTCGACTTGCCGCAGTTGCGTCAGAAGCTATCACCCAGAGATTACGGGGCGAACTCTATCGGCGGTTGCATCAGGTGCAGGCAAAGTTCTACGACACCTCAGACACAGGCGATCTGGTGCAGCGTTGCAGCTCTGATGTAGAAACCATAAGAGTCTTTTTGGCGGTGCACGTTGTGGAAATCGGACGTGCCGTAATGCTTGGCGTAACCGTATTGCCTTTCCTCTTCTGGATGGATCAGCGCCTGGCGTGGCTGTCGATTGCGATTATGCCCATCCTGGCCGTGGGCGCTTATGTGTTCTTCGATAAGGTCAAAGCCTTGTTTGAAGAAGCTGATGTCGCTGAGGGCCGTCTAACGGCTACGCTGCAGGAAAATCTTACAGGCATACGGGTTGTTCGAGCGTTCGCCAGACAAGAGTTCGAGACCCAAAAATTTGCAGAACGAAATGCAGAGTTTCGCGATCGATCCCAGCGTCTCATGGTTCTGCAGAGCTACTACTGGGGAGTCACCGACTTCTTCGCCATGGGCCAGCTCGGGGTGGTATTGCTTGCCGGGGCCTGGTTCATGATGCAAGGCACACTAACGGTTGGCGAACTATTCGCTTTCATGACCTATGTAGGGATGGTGATCTGGCCTATCCGGCACCTGGGCAGAGTGTTGGCAGACACAGGTAAAGCCGTGATTGCGCTGGGAAGAGTAAATCACATACTCGCAGAACCAACAGAACCGCCAGGAGAAATCCCATCTCGGGGTCGGGCAATTGGCGCTATCAAAATCAAAGACCTGGAGTTTAGCTACGCAGAGAACACACAGGTACTAACAAACCTGACGCTGTCTGTTGCGGCGGGGGAAACCCTGGCTATCGTAGGACCTCCTGGAAGTGGCAAAACCAGTTTGATACGCGTCTTGTTAAGACTCTATGACTATCAAGCCGGCTCAGTACAGCTGGATGGTCTGGAGCTCAACACACTCGACCGTCATTGGTTACGCTCACAAATTGGTGTGGTCTTTCAGGATCCGTTTTTGTATTCCCGCACTGTGGGTAGCAACGTGGCTCTAGGTCGGCCGGGAGCACCTGATAGTGACCTGATCAAGGCCTGCCGCGATGCAGCTATTCACGAATCAATCCTGGGCTTTCCGAACGGCTACGATCAAAAAGTGGGTGAGCGCGGAGTGACGCTGTCGGGTGGCCAACGGCAACGATTGGCGCTAGCGAGAACCCTGCTTAAAAAGCCACCGATTCTGATTTTGGATGATTCGCTATCTGCTGTAGATACAGGGACTGAACAGCTCATTCTAAAAGCACTGGAAGAACGTATGGGCCAACAAACTACGTTGCTAATTGCACACCGATTATCAAGCGTGCGCCACGCCGATCGAATAGCAGTACTGGAAGACGGCAAGCTGGCCCAGCTTGGGAGTCATAAAGAACTGGCAGCAGTGCCAGGTCTATACCGCAGACTGTGCGAGATTCAAAGTACGCTCGACGAATCTATCAGCAAAGATCTAACTACCATGAGCTAACGATTGAGCTGAGAAGAGAGAACAAAGAAGAGAAGAAAAGAAAAGAGAAGAAACATGGAAGACTGGGACGACGAGAATTTTGATGATGGCTTCGACGACGATGCTTTGGCAAAAAAAGTGGATATGGGACTATGGCGAAAACTCTTTGCCTATGCCAAACGCTATCCCAGAGATCTCTTTTGGCTAGGGATTTTTGCCTTTGTCACTGCTGTTGCCGAAGTCGCCTACCCTCTGCTGACTCGCGGCGTTGTAGACGAAGTAGCCTTGTATGGTAAAGATGCACAACTACTTCCCTGGGGGTTGGCGTACCTGGCTGTGACGGTAGCCATCGCTGGCGCAATCACAGGCTTTGTACAGATCGCTGGAAAGATCAGAACCCATGTGAGTCATGATATTCGCGCCGCCGGATTTGATAATCTGCAAAGGTTGTCATTTTCTTACTACGACCATCGACCCGTCGGTTGGCTGATGGCACGCATGACGTCAGACTGCGAGCGTCTCTCCAACATTCTAGCCTGGGGGTTTCTTGATCTCATCTGGGGCAGCACAATGATGCTGGGTATCGCCTTTGCGATGCTCTGGATGAATCCTAAGCTCGCGCTGGTTGTACTTGGCGTGATTCCGCTACTTGCCTGGGTATCCGCAAAGTTTCAGCGACGTATTCTAAGCAGCGCTCGTGTTGTCCGCGCAACCAATAGTCGGATTACCGCCTCTTACAACGAAGCCATCATGGGCGTGCTAACCAGCAAAGCGTTTGTCCGGGAAGACAGCAATCAGAAGGATTTCTCCGGGTTAACCGGGCACATGTATGGCGCGAGTGTACTTAATCTAACTCAGGCCGCTATCTACCTCCCCCTGGTCATAACACTTGCGAGCCTGGTGATGGGGTTAACCCTTGCCATCGGTGGATTTGACGTACTCAACGGGCTGGTCACTGCCGGAACCCTGGTCGCCTTCATGGCCTACGCCAGACACTTTTTTGAACCCGTAGAACAGCTAGGTGCCTGGTTCGCAGAGATGCAGATGGCACAGGCGTCTGCAGAGCGAATACTGTCTCTAATCGAAGCCACACCCGAGATCCAGGATTCAGCCGAGGTGCAAAAAGCAATTGCGCTCGCCAGTGAGGCCGACAAAACCGTGACACGGAAAACGATCGCTCAAGACGGCGGTGACGCCATGATCGAATCAATCTCACTGCGAAACGTCGGCTTCGCCTATGACCCGGCCAAACCTGTTCTCGAAGACATAAATCTCGAAATAAAACGCGGCGAAACTTTAGCCATCGTGGGTCCAACCGGCGGCGGAAAGAGTACGTTAGTCAATCTGATCAGTAGGTTCTATGAGCCTACCCGGGGGCAAATTCTGATCAATGGCGTGGATTATCGAAATCGCGGGCTGGACTGGCTACAGTCCAACCTCGGTATGGTGCTACAAAACGCACATGTGTTCAGTGGCAGTATCATGGAGAACATACGCTATGGAAAACTCTCAGCCACTGATGAGGAAGTGATTGCTGCCGCAAAACTGGCCGGAGCGCACGACTTTGTTACCACGATGGAAAAAGGTTACGAGACCCCTACCGGTGAAGGGGGTGGTTCTCTGTCGGCAGGACAGAAACAGCTTGTTTCTTTTGCCAGAGCCATACTCTCGGATCCACAGATACTGATCATGGATGAAGCGACATCGAGCGTAGACACCGAAACTGAGCAACGAATACAGCAGGGTATGACCAATGTGTTGCAAGGACGAATAGCGCTGGTTATCGCCCATAGACTGTCCACCATCCGTAACGCAAATCGTATCCTGGTGATTGCAGATGGAAGAATCCAGGAGATGGGTACCCATGAGGAACTTATGTCTGCTAATGGACGATATCGGAGTCTGTATCGAGCCCAGAGCCTGCAAGAAACCACGACTGGCCTTACAACACCAGTTGCTAATTCTTGAACGCCGCCAGTGCCCGTTCCCGCGCGAACTTGTGGTCTACAATAGGTGGCGGGTAGTCATGACCCGCCACCGTCCAGGGCTCAAGAAGGGCTTTACCTGACAAGCCCCTCAGCTCTGGAACCCAGGCATGGATAAACTCGCCCGCGCCATCAAAGCGCTTTGCCTGCGTAATTGGATTGAAGATGCGAAAATAGGGCGCTGCATCGGTGCCGGTAGAAGCACTCCATTGCCAGCCGCCATTGTTTGAAGCGAAGTCTCCATCTACCAATTCACGCATAAAGTGGGCTTCACCCCAACGCCAGTCGATCAACAAATGCTTGGTAAGAAACATGGCTGAGATCATTCGTAATCGGTTATGCATCCAGCCTGTAGAGAGCAGCTGTCGCTGGGCGGCATCCACAATAGGATAGCCGGTCATTCCCTGGCACCACGCAGTAAAATCTTTCTCGTCTCGCCGCCACCCAACAGGTTTCATCTGCTGTTTAAACGGTTTCTGCTGGGAAACGTGCGGGAACTGGGCAATCACATGACGATAAAACTCACGCCAAATCACTTCGGACAACCAGGTGGCCGGCCCATCCTCACTAAGTGCATAGTCTGAAGCCTTACCTACACCTGCGGCGGCAAAACAACGCCGCGGCGACAAAGCACCAACCGACAAATAGGGCGATAAAGAACTTGTTCCAGGCAAGGCTGGCAGGTCTCGCTGTTCGTGATAGCTCATGATTTTCGCTTTGTTAAAGGCTACTAATCGCTTCAAAGCGATTTTTTCTCCGCCCGGAAAGCGCTCGGCATGAAGCGAGGGACCCACACCATCAATCTCTAAAGGCAACTCGTCAGCGGTGATTGGTGAGGGGCTTTGCTTCTTTGGAACGCGCAGAGGCTTGAGACCACGAAAACCCTCCCGGGACTCACCAAGCCCTGCAAGCCAACGCTTCTTAAAGGGTGAGAACACTGTGTAGGGTTCATTTGCACCAGTTAGCACCGAACCTGGTGGAGCGATTACAGAACCATCAAAGCTGTTTACTGCGAGGCCCGCTTCTTCGAACTTGCGCGTAACCGAAGAATCTCTCTTGCGCTCGTTCAGAGGATATTCCGCATTGAAATGCAGCCCCAACGCATCCACAGAGTGCGCCAGCTGAAGTAGAGCTTTGGGAACATCAGAGAATCGTGGAACCTGAAGCACTTTCAAAGGCACATTAAGCGCTATCAGTTCTTCGCGAACAGCCACGAGCGTTCGCAATAGAAAAGACAATCTGGCATCGCCTACGTCATGTTGTCGCCACTGGGCATCACATATCACAAAGCATGCAACCGTTGAACCCGCAGCCATAGCACTGACCAGGGCGTCATTGTCGTGCACACGTAAGTCAGAACGCAGCCAAAGTAACTGGACGGTCACATTCGTCCCCTTGTTGTTTTTCTATGGGTAAGCTGACTACAGCAACAAATTCGGACTAGAGCGCCCTGCGCAAACCTGCGACAGCCGGATGGGGATCAAGATAGATTTGTTGCAGCGCATAATCCTCGGCATGGTACTTCAGATGATGTCGAAGCAGCGTCAATGGAGCAAGCAGCGGCAAGCTGCCAGAACGATACTCTTCGATCAACCGAGCAAGCTCCTGTCGATCCGCAGCAGGCAGCGCATGTTTCACATAGCCCTGAAGATGAGCCAACACATTGGCGTGTGTGCCTCGCGAAGCAGGCTGCGCCAGACCCTTCATTAGCAAGGAAAAATAGCGTTGGGAAATATCCAGAAGGTTATTACTCAGATCGCTCAGCAACCTGCCACATTGCTTGTAGTGCCGAACGCTATGCGCCATGAGCAAGTATTTGTACCTGGAGTGAAACTCAATCAGCTGGCTTGCAGTTAGCTCACCACTAAGCTCACCACTAAGCAAGGCTTGCCAGTGTGCAAACACGAAGGTTCGCATGACAAAGTTCTCGCGCAGCACAGGATCAAATAATCGACCTGATTCTTCGAGAGGCAGGGTCGGATAGCAGATCGAAATCTCCCGGGAGAACACACCCTGGCCCTGGGCCTTGGGCCGCCCTGTTGAAGGATAGACCTTAACTCTGGACAGACCGCAAGAAGGGGAATTCTTCATGAAGATATAGCCTGCGGCGGTATCAAGCTTATGGGGGAGTGATTTAGCGTACGCGGTTATCCGATCAGTTACGTCTTCTCTTGAGTGTATGGACACAACTCGTGGGTTTTCGGGCTCTCCCTCAAGTCGAATAGGCTCCCTGGGCGTACCCAGGCCTACAGCGACTTCTGGACACAACCCAACAAATTCAAACAATCCCGCCAATTCTTCATGAGGCAGAGAGGAGCGCTTGTGGCCACCGTCATATCGCACCTGCGAACCGAGCAAACAATCACTGATACCCACTTTTATGGGTGCACAGGGTCGCGGAGGAATCTCAGCCATGACTGGCAATGTAGCTCCACAGCTCATCGGCCGGAGACTCACAAACCTGCTCACCAATAATGCTGGCCCATTCGTCTTCCGTGCCAAAGTCATCACGCCAACTCCACAATCGGCGCGTGAATTGGTGCAATCGATACTCCATCGTGAAACCCATTGCTCCATGCACCTGATGCGCAATCTCGGCTCCCACGCCAACGGCCGCCCCTACCCGGACCTTGGCAACGGCGATGTCCGAAACTCTTGGTAAACCACTTTCCTGCGTATCCATCACACCAACGCTCGCCACAGCAGCGTCCGTGGCCCTTTGTGCAGCCGCCACCTCCGCAGCAAGTACGGCGAGCTGATGTTGAATCGCCTGAAATTTGGAAATTGGACGGCCAAATTGCTCCCGTTCAGAGCAGTAACCAATAGCCAGTTCGAGGCTGGCTTCCAGCGCACCGCACATCTGCGCTGTGCGTCCCAGTGCGGCTAGCGCAAAGAGATTGGGTGTGGAGATTTGCGTCTCGCGAGCAGCATCCCAGGCGTGCCCAACATCGTAAGCAACAGTCGGTTCTCCTCTCATCGACTCGATTGACTGGTCTTTGAGGCCCTTTAGAGGAATCAGCCTGGCGGCGTTTAACTCTCGATCAAGGGCAAGCACCTGATCGTGTTGGGTCGGCCAGGAGAGAGCAAGCTTACCATCATGCATTTCAGCCAGAGCCACACCAGTTGCCTCCCGCCCCAGTGCAACCTGGGCGATTAGCCTCTCGAACAGCGGTAACGGAACAGCGAATCGCGCGGCAACACGAAGGAAAGTATAAAGCTCCGAAAGTCCGGTGCCACTTTCTGCAAGACCTAGCTGCAAAAGCCCGTTGCTTTCGAGGGTTTGCCACAATTGGGCGGGCCACTGCCCTTCCTGTGCCGCCTCAACCAGATCATGATCACAGGTGTCGCTGAAGATTCGAGTGGCGGTATCAGCAATTAGTGCTGTAGTTGTCATCTCTTTATCAACCATTATCGCAACCCCAGTCCGCGCGCAATCACGCCGCGCAAAATCTCCCGCGTACCGCCTCGCAGCGTGAAAGCCGGAGACAACAGCAGCGTGTCTTGCAGGGCTTCGTCCAATCGTTGTGAGCGTTTCATCGTCGGCAATATCAGCCGAGCAACCTCAGGCACCAGCTTCTCGTAGTTATTCCCAAGTTCCTTAACAAGCGCTGCCTCAACATTGGGACTGTCACCTGCTTGCAACATGCCGGCCACAGAGATCGACATTCGTCGCAGGGTAATAAGCTGCGCGATCAAAGCACCTAACTGGGCTTTTTGCTGATCACTCACTACTTGCGCGGCATCCTGAGCCTCTCGTAGACAGGCTACCAGCTCAACGAGTATGCGAAACGCTGACAAAAATCGTTCAGGACCGCTGCGCTCATAACCCAATTCACTGGTGACTTGCGCCCAACCATTGCCAGGCTCACCCACCATGTCTTCCTCAGCAACAAAATAATCAGTGAACACAACCTCGTTGAAGTCTTCATTACCAGTCATGTTACGAATCGGGCGAACTTGAACCCCGTCTTTACCCAGATCAATTATGAACTGACTCAACCCTGCATGGCGATTCTCAGATGGCGCTTCGGTTCGAACCAGAGCGATCATATAGTGATTGCGGTGGGCATCTGTCGACCAGAGTTTGGTACCGTTAATTACCCAACCACCCTGGACCGGTGTTGCCGAGGTACGGACACTCGCCAGATCAGAACCACTGTTTGGTTCGCTCATACCAATCGAATAATAAGACTCTCCCCGGGCGATCGACGGTACCAGCTTCTGTCGCTGGTCCTCGCTGCCAAAACGCAACAACAATGGACCACTTTGACGATCCGCTATCCAGTGCGCGCTTACAGGTGCTCCAGCAGCCAGAAGCTCCTCGGTGACCACATAGCGATCAAAGAAGCTCCGCTCCTGCCCGCCATATGCCTTCGGCCACGTCATGCCGATCCAGCCCTTTTTGCCAATGGCTTGAGAAAACGCCGGATCATGGCCTGAGGTAAAATCTGAGTTGCGTCGACGATTCGACGGGAATTCAGTTCGAAGAAATTCCCGCACCTCTCCGCGCAGTTGTTCGGTATGCTCAGGCAGCCCAATCTGCTGAAATTGCAACATAAGATTCTCTTTATTCAAACCACAGCCTAAAATAGCATCCAATGAACGAACAAGACATTCGCCTTGACGCGATCTTTGACGAAATTCGAAGCCAGTCCAAAGTGGTTGATACCTTCCTGGACCGGGAACGCTATCAGGTCCTCGTGTGTACCCTTTGGTCCAATCTGGTGATGAACCCAGACGACGCGGGCATAGACGACCGTGATCTCGAAACCGTTCACGATCAGATTGTCGTGGAGATACAGAAGGATCTGGGCGAAACCGCAGACCTAAAAACCTGCTTCTCCTTTCTGACAACCAAGGCCGGTGAAGCATCGATGCAAGCCAACAAGCTCAGCGGTACTCATCGAGACTTACTGTTGTATTTCAGCTCAATGATTCTGGACCCTGATGGCCATAAACGTTGGTCCGACGAGCTCAGAGAGCAACAAACCGAATAACCTCTAAATCTGCCGCCAGCAGTGTCAACTTCCTAACACGCAGATACTCCTCTGGCGCCGGAATCACGTCGCAGAAGTAGTGTGACCAACACCTCATGCAGTCGGCTCCCGCAGCTACACAAGGCACTTTGTGCGGGGCTTCCTAGAGCCTGAGCTCCCCTCACTCTACCCTGTGCATGGTGCTCATGAGCGATCTTCCGCCTGGGCGAAGCGCCGCTGTCGGAACCAGAAAATTGCTCAAGTCGTCGTACACCTACACCAATGCCACAGGGTCAAACCCCCTGATACCCGTGATCGTAAGTATCGCTGGCATACTGGCGGGTCTTCTCAGCTTGAACTACGCCCCAAGCGCCTGGTATGCACTGGCTCCCTTTGTCCTGGCTATCTGGATTTCACCCGCGCCGCTCGTTACCGGCGGGCTTGTCACATTGCTTCTGTTAGCCGCTGGCGCGCTTTCCATCATGGGCCGTCTACCAAACGGATTGCAGGAAAGCTTCGCTATAGGCACCGGTATGGCCTTGTCCTGGGTCAGTACTCTGGTTTTACGGGCAAAAAACCGCCATCCCACAGAATCCCTGCACGGTATCCGGAATGTTATCGAGAGTAGCCTGACTGGCATGATGCTGCTTGACGATAACGGCGTAGTGCTTCTTATCAACGCCCGCATGCGAGAGCTATTGGGTCACGACGTAAAAAAAGACGCGCGAAAGCCTGAGACCACCTTTGTCACCGAGCTTCTTGATTGCAAGCCTCTCATGAGGTTTCTTGCAACCGACGCCAGCGAAAGCGACTTCGAACAGCAACCTCTGCCAGTTAGATCTGCAACCGGCGCGAAAGCACGACCGGTAAGCCTGTCCGCTAAACGCTTCGAAGACAGCAAGCAGCGCTATACCGTCATTACAGCCGTGGCATCCGAGCGCCAGATGCAACGTCAGCAGGCGGCGCGACGCAAGATCAAGGAGCTACACCACACGCTCGATCTATCAGATCAACTACTACTGCATGTCAACCAGGACGGCACCATCAGTTGGGCAAACGACCGGGCTTGCCAGCTACTGGACCAGGCTCTGTCAAAATCAAATTCAGGCAAACGCCTGACTGATGTACTGCAAGCCAGCGGCGTTCCTGGTTTTGAAGAGGCCCGCGAACAAACCAGCGTCAATGAACGTGGCGAGTCAAACCTGATTACCCTGAATTCCAGGAAATCGAACCACAGCAGTATTGGGGCTATCGCTGACAAAAACTATCAGCTTCGCGGACGACTCAAGGCTTTACCTGAGGGTAATGAAAAGCTCTTACTGGCCGCAAACGACATTAGCGCCGAGATCATGCTGGAAGAATCGCTGCGCCGCCAAGAAGCACTGCACCAACAGCTAATGCAATCATCGCCTATTGCGTTGATTATTTTGGATGGCACGAGCTCAAAGGTCATCGAAGTCAACAGCACTGTGCGAGAGCAGCTCGGTTACCGTGTGAATCAGCTTGCAGGAAAGCATCTACTAGAGTGCGGCTTGTTCAGCAACGCTTTCGAAGCCAAACGGGTTGCTGACAGTCTAATCGAGGGCACCGAGATCGTTGAAGGCGAAGCATCACTCGTAACTGCCGAAAAATCTACAATTCGCGTCGAGTATTCCCTGCGTCGAGGCGAGGCCTACGGTCGACCGCTGGCGTTTCTTTACACAAGAGACATCACCACCAAGCACCTGGCGGAAGTCGCGCTACGCGAAAGCGAGGCCAAGTTTTCCCAGATCTTCTCGGAAAGCCCGGATGGGATTGCAATCCTTGAATTTCACACCTTATCCGTGATGGATGTGAACAATCGATTCCTTGAAAGCGCCGGCTATAGCGCACAGGACCTGCTCGGCAAGCCCATCGTAAACCTCCTTGCGACCAAAGACGACTTGGCGGTCGCCGCCGACCGCGTTAACAATCGAGGGCGGGCAGATAACCTGGAAATCGACCTTCTGCACAAAGACGGTCAAACTTTACCCTCTTTGGTTTCCATATCTACTGTAGAAATTTCCGGGAAAACAGCTCTCTTGTGCGTTGCCAAGGATGTCCGTCGACAACGAGAAACCGAAATGAAACTGCGTCGCTCAGAGCAGCGGTTCCGCAGCACCTTTGAAAACGCACCACTCGGTATGATGCTGGCTGATACTACAGGCCGAATCTTTCAAGCTAACCGATTTACAGCTGATCTGCTGGCTTACGAAGAAAAACATCTGCCTGGTTTGCATCTTTCGCGTCTGGTGCCAACCAAGGATCGGCCGAGGTTACTCGAAGTACTGGAGCAGCTCCTTGCCGGAGACATTTCTCAATCCCACTCTGAGCGTAAGCTGATCGCTCAAAATGGGGTTGAAATATGGGTTAATCTCCACGCCGTGCTGCAAAAGGCTGAAGACGGCGCCCCCCTATACTTCATCATCCAAATGGCTGACATCACTGAGATGAAGCGCAGTCAGGAGAGGATGGAGAGGCTGGCGTTCTACGACACGCTTACTGATCTCGCCAATCGCCGGCTGTTCAACGATCGACTGCAACAGGCCATTGTAAGAACCCAGCGCAGCAGAAAATCAGCGGCCCTGTTCTATCTGGATCTTGATCAATTCAAACGAGTGAACGATACGCTTGGTCACGATGCCGGCGATGCCCTGCTAAAACATGTTTCCCTGCGACTGCAGAAGTGTGTACGTAAGGAAGACACCGTAGCCAGACCAGGCGGCGACGAGTTCACAATCATTCTTTGCGACATCAACTCGATAAGCGATGCAAGCAGAGTCGCTGAGAAGATTCTCAAAGAACTTCGGAAGCCAATTGCGATATCTGGCCAGCAGCTTGTTGTGACAACCTCTATTGGTATCACCATGATGCCGCAGGACTCTAACGACGCCCAGACTCTAATGCGCAACGCTGACATGGCTATGTATAAGGCCAAGGAGCGAGGTAGAAACAACTACCAGTTCTTCCTTGAGGACATGAACAAAACTGCCCGAAATCGACTCCAGATTGAAACTGAGTTACGCGAGGCGTTAAAGCGAGAAGAATTCGAATTGTTTTTCCAGCCCAAAGTCCGCTTAACCGACAAGAGGTTCACCGGGGTCGAATGTCTGATTCGCTGGCAGCACCCCACCAGAGGATTATTGGGTCCAAATGAGTTCATTGAGATCGCTGAAGATACCGGCGTAATCGTCGACATGGGTAGTTGGGTGATCGAACAAGCTTGCGCAGCCGCAAGACTTTTACGCACAGAGTATAGCGAGGCATTTCAGGTAGCACTGAACATTTCTCCACGGCAGTTCCGAGACCCTAATCTGATTACAACAATCAGGAGATGTCTGCGGGAAGCAGGTCTTCCGCCGGAAGCACTTGAAATTGAAATCACCGAAACCATGCTTATGCAAGACATCGAAGCAGCCACTCAAACGGTACAACGCCTGCATGACATTGGTACTTCGCTTGCGATTGATGATTTTGGTACCGGCTATTCGTCGCTCAACTATCTCAAAAAATTCCCTATTGATACTGTGAAAGTTGACCGCAGTTTTGTAATGGACATCCCCCAAAGCGAAGATGACATGGCAATCACCTCCGCCGTTATAGCGATGGCTCACAAACTAAAGATGAGTGTGGTGGCAGAAGGTGTTGAAACCGACGCACAGCGAGATTTTCTGCTTAAGCATAATTGCGAATACGCACAAGGCTATCTGTTCGGAAAACCCATGCCATTGCAGATGATGCGCAACCTGCTAGCTCGCAGCGATGTCTCGGCGACTGCCCAACAGCGATAGCAGTAGCGGTAAAAGAAAGACCGTAAAGACTAAGAGATAGCCAACCGCCACCGTCAGCAGAAAGCCAATCGATGCGGTGCCAGCATGCGGAGAAAGCATCAACGCCGCGAACGTACCAATAGTTGTTAGTGTGCTGAGTAGTACCGCTCGCGGTGTACTGGATTGCATGAACGACAACTCTCCATGGGATTGTGTCCGATAGCGCTCAACCATGTGAATTCCGTTATCAACTCCCAGCCCGAAGATAAGCGGCAAAACCAGCACGCTGGCCATGTTTATCGCTACTCCAAACAACACGCTGGTAGCAACCGTAAACACTGCAGTCAGCAACAGCGGAGTTAGCACCAACAAACTGTCCACAAAGCTTCTGGTAACAATGAGTAGTGTAAAAGCAATGCCACTCAGAGCTAGCACAAGAGCAGTTTGAAAAGACTCCAGAACAATGTTGCCTACTCCCCACTCGATCACAGGTCGCCCAGTCGCTTCGGGGCTTTCGCGACGCACGGAGTCAATGAATCGATTCAACTCCTCCACCGGGGTTATATCGTTGGCTGGCAAAATGGCACTTAAAAAGCGACCATCTGAGGTCACGAGCCGAGACCTCAAACCTTCGGGCAAATCACTGAACGCAGGCTCCTCAGCTTCGACAGCTCGACCAAGCCATTCAATTTCAGATCTCAGAGTGCCGATCACCCCCGATTGCCATGCAAGCAATACCTTCTCATCACTTGTTGCCATACTCTTTAGCGAAGCAACAAAGTTATCGATGGGTTTGCGCTCATCTGGAGGGGCTTCGATCCAGTTTGTTTCTAACTGGGCTGCTACATTGAGAATATGCAAACGCAGCTCGGCCGATGTAGGTTCGCGAACACTGTTATCTATGGACAGTGAGCCACCCAACAACTCCTGAAGATCTTCGAGTACAAACATCTTCTCTTCGGCATTAGACGGCAGATAATCAAGCGGTGTAATAACCCGCTCAACAGTGTCTAGATTCGCCAGACTTTTCTGCTGTTGCAGCTTCTCACGTGGCGCCAAGGTGTAGAGCGCATAGTCAGTTATCTGATTCTCACGCTGGAGTTCTCTGAGCGTTTGCATGGATTGCGCGTCCGGGTCGCGCAAAGCCAGAACACTGTAGTCAAATTGCATGCGTGGCATCAATAAAAGTGCGCCTACTGCTAACACCGGGAGCAATACAAATACCGCCTTCCTGTTGCGTTGAAGCATCGACACAATCTGACCACCAACACCAAACCCTATAGACTTTGTACCCGGTAGCCCAAAAAGAGAAAACAAGGCTGGCAACAACGTAAAGGTTAGAAAGCAGGCGACCACCAAGCCGCCGGCGGAGATTACTCCAAGATCAGCAAGACCTTTATAAGGAGTGGGGACAAAGCCAAGAAATCCAATGGCAGTGGTTAACGTACAAAGCAGTACGGCTCCACCCACACTATGTGTGGCGATGCCAAGCGTTTGGTTCGGGATACCCTGGTCCTTGGTGTTTGAAAGATCGGCACATGCTTCTTGAACGCGCAAAGAAAAGTGCACACAGAAGTCGACTCCCAAGCCAAAGAACATCACCAAAAAAACCAGTGACAGCGTGTTAAAACTCCCCACTGAGAGCATTGCCCAGGCTGAAGTCCACACCACACCGACCAGCAAGACGGCAAAAGTTGCTAACACAATCTTGAGCGAGCGAACACCAAGAGCCAGCACAATGCCCAGCAGAACCAGTGCGACAGCACCCGCGATCTTAACCCCACTCGTTGCGGCTTCGACCTCGTCATGACGCAGAGCAATCTCGCCCGTCAGAGCTACCTGCAAATCTCCCTGGTCGAACCCTAACTGATCGGGCCCTGATGCTGCCTCTTCAATCAGCTCACGTAAACGCCCAACGATCTGCGCGTTCGGCAATGTTGCTCCAAAATTTTGCTTACCACGCAAGAAAATGAGCCTGTAGTGCCGCTCGGAAGAAGAGAAAAACTGATCCCGCCAGTACACCGTTGCGTCTCGCCCGCTTAAAGCCGCCTTTGCGGATCTGTCCAATTGCTCTATGGAGCGCCAATATCCGGCAGTTGCAGAGGTCTGGCTAGTGCTTGCCAGCAGCGAGAGTGCTCCTCGAAGACTTGGATCAGAGCTGACTGCTGCCAGCATCGGTTGGGCCTGTGCAAGTTGATCAGCAACCTGATCAAGACGCTCAATATCGAGATAGAGCAACGCATTATTCGAAAAGAAACTCTCGTTCGCCGGTGCATATACATCAACAAAGAGGTTTTTCTCTTCAGCAATCAGAGCCTCCAAAACCCGGGACCGGTTCTCGACTTGTTGGAAGCGGCTGCCGCTCACTACCACAATGGCGGTCTCTACCAATTGCGGGAAGGCCTCGCGAAAGTCATCGTAATCATCGCGCCACCCACCTTCTTGCTGGATTAAATCACCCAAACGAGAGTTCATGGCATACCGGTCGGTAGCAATGAATCCGGCAAAGAGGGTCACAAGCAGCAGACACAGGAGCGTCAATCGTGGGTGTGCAGCAACCCAGGTAACCCAGCGAATTAAAAACGAGCTTTCGCTCACATCCCGAACCCTCTAGCTCGCAACCCTATTGGTGCGCAGACCGAAAACTGCTTCGGTAACTCTCAATCTTCTTTCGCAGGTTAGCCAGAAGCCCCTCGATGCCGTCTGCGGCAATAATCCGGGAATGGTCCGCCCTGCGCAGAGACAGATCAGAAACCCCGTCAGCTTCAACGTTAAAGACCTTCCCGTTACGCAAATAATAATCAAGAGAGACTGTTGCGCCAGACGGCCGGGTAATTCTGGCTCGCACCACAGTTCGCCCGGGCTTTATTTCTAGTGTCTCAAGAACCTCCAGTTTTTGACCTCGGTCCGCATCGAAGCGAGCCACATAAGTACCCAGCAGAACCTGTTGCAGGAGCGAGACGTATTCAGTACGCCGATCGTCGTCAAGACCACGCCATGAAGATCCAGCGCTGATTCTGGCAATTCGCTGAAGATCAAAAACCCGATCGAACTCTTGCTGGAGCAATTCGACTCGCTCATCAAAACCCAGATTCGATCTGGCAACACCCATAAGTGTCGTGTGGAGCGTATCAATCTGCGCCTCTGCGCTGCTGGGTAAAGCAGCTTCTTCGGTTTGCGCAAAACTACTCTGGACGGCAAGCACGCTTAGCAAGCAATAACCTAGCCCAATAGACCATCGCCGAGCCAAGCCACCCAAAAAGTTAGACAACAAATTAGAGCTATAAGACATCGGCGCTCCCAAAACCTAAGATCGATGCTCCAAGAACACAGAGCAAACAGCTATCCAAACCACTCAAGTGGCTTCAGCGACAGTGCGGGCACATAGGTAATAATCATCAAAGCCAACAACAGCACAAGCATGAATGGCAACGCAGCCGAGTAAAGCACCAGAATCGGTTTCTTGAATCGATAACTTGCAATAAACAGGTTCATGCCGATCGGCGGCGTAAAGTAGCCAATCTGCATATTTGCCAGGAAAATGATACCGAGATGTACCGGATGCACACCGTAGCCTACTGCCATGGGAAGAATTAATGGCACCATAATTACAAGAGCGGAGAAGATGTCGAGTACTGCACCCAGCACCAACAACAAAATGTTGAGCAAGATCAGAAAGGTCAATGGGTTCTTAATATGTTCCTGGGTGAACTCGAAGAGTCGCTGGGGAATCTCGGCATCTACCAGGTAGTTCGTAAATGCCAGGGCCACACCCAGAATGAGTAATATCCCACCGACCATCACCATGGAATCGACCATGACTCCAGGCAATCTACGCAAGGAAATTTCTCGGTAAAGAACCACCTCAGCAAACAAGACGTAGAGCGCGGTCATTGCAGCGGCTTCACTAATAGCGAATAGTCCACCGTAAATACCGCCTAACACAACCAAAGGCAGGGGTAACTCCCACCGCGCCGCCCACATCGCCGCCGCCAACTTCGCGCCTGAAAAAGGTATCCGCGGTATCTTTCCACCGCGGTGCAACCACAATGAATAACCGGTTAACAGAACAATCATCAAGAGCGCCGGCAGCACACCAGCAATAAACAGGTCCTGGATAGTGAAAGGCTCACCAACATCCAGCTGTTGAGCAACGATGCCGTAAAGAATAAGTGGTACGGATGGCACGAGCAGTAATCCCAGACTGCCAGACGCAGTAACCAATCCCAATGAGAACTTTTCGCTGTAGCCACTCTTCATTAATGCAGGGAGAAGCAACGCCCCCAGAGCAACAATAGTAACGCCCGAAGCACCCGTGAGCGCAGTGAAAACGGCACAGGCAGCAAAACCTACCAACGCAAGCCCGGAAGGCATCCAACCGACCAGCGCCTGCATCAAGTCTACAAGTCGACGCGACGTATTTGACTCAGAAAGCAGATAACCGCTAAAGGTAAACAATGGCAGAGCAACCAGGAGCGGTGTGTCTGTGAGCCTAAACAGCTCAATCGCAACTACGGAGAGGTCAACTTCAGAGGAATAAAAACCAAGCATCGCTGCTGCAAGAACTACCGCAAACAGCGGGGCTCCAAGCAGCGCAACAACCACAATAGCCAGAGCAGCAACCGTGATCATTCTTCGATTGCCGGCTTTTTCGGTAACACAATGGCATGCAACACATAGCGCAACGACATGATGGAAAAGCCGATTGGCATTACCAAGGCGCAAATCCACGAGGGCACTTCGCCAAACGCCATAGCCCCGTATTCGATCTCTTCCATCACAAAGCTGGTACTAAACCAGGCAAAGAGACCACAGATAAGAGCCGTGAAAACGGCGGTAAGTCGCGCAGAAGCCTTTTGGAAAGCCTCCGGGAGGTAACGTGTTATGACGTCCATTCTTATGTGATCGTCTGTTCTTGACGCCACCATAGCGCCAATAAGGGTTACCCAAAGCACGGCAACGCGGACAAATCCATCGCCCCAGAGCAGACCTCCATCAAACAGATTTCGAGCCAACACCTGCCAAGCAGCCAGCACGATCAACAAAAACAGAATCACAGCCAACAGACCTGACTCTATTTTTTGCAGGAATCCTATGAGCGAGCGCACAAAGAGGCCAGGCTCAATTCGCAGATCCACCGGCTTGGCCAGCGCGATATTCCGCCAGCAGCTCCTTCACCTTGCCATAGAGCTCCGCGCCCAGCAGCCCTTCACGCACCATTTCTTCATTGGCTCGTTCACCGTACATGCGCCACTCAGCGGTCTCTTCCGGTGTTGGCGCGGTGAATTCAATGCCCTGCTTTCGAAGCACGGCAAGCGCTGCCTGATGATCCTTTCGACTTGTTGAATTAACCTCGTTCACCGCGGCAGAGAGAATCTCACGCACGATCGCTTTATCGCCCTCCGGTACTTTCTTGAAGTGCTTGTTACTGATCGCAAGCATGCCGTAGATATAGAGCAGGGGGAGATCTACAGCTGTTTTGAGCTGGGTATGCCACTGCAAGGCCAGCGCGCCGATAGGCGGCGCGGCAACTCCATTAATTAGCCCCGTCTGTAGCCCGGCCAATACATCAGTTATCGATAGCGGAACGGGCGTAATACCAAAGGACCCTATCGCCTGCGCCGCAGCGACATCGCCATCCGGAATCCAGACTTTCTGGGTTCGTGCGTACTCAACACTGGTTCCCTTCTCCATGCCCATTGCGTAGGCAAAACCAACCTCAGCAAATCCAAACGCGGTAAACCCGTTTGCTTCGAGGCCGTCGAGGAGGGTTTGATCAAGTCGCTCGCGGACGTAATCCACCTCTTCAAGGCTCCGGAACGTCATCGTCAGATTAAAGAGTTGAATGTCTCTATACAGAGGAATCAGTGGGCCTGTGGTAAGCACTGCGCCGTGCAATTGGCCGATACGAATCTTGCGCATCACAGCTTTGTCATCACCCATGACGCCGCCGGGATAAAATTTCAACTTAACTCGGCCGTCTGTACGCTCTGCAATTTTTTTACCGGAAGCTCTCAAGACATTCATCCAGCCAGACCCCTCCGGGGAGACTGTGGCAATCTTCAGAGTTACCGCGCTCGCAGCGGTGCTGCCTAAAAGTAACGCCAATCCCAGAGCCGCGACTATTGCGCGACAAGACAGACCAACAAAACCGGTTTGTTTAAAAATACTCATCTGCGGATTCGAGTAATGCACTCGCCTGTTCCTTTGCTATCAGATTAATCAACGTCAACCCATCTACCTGGGCTTCCGCACTTATCACTTCGTTGAGGAGCGAATCATGAAGCTCCCGATCAAAAACCAATCGCGCGTACTGTTGCGCAAAAAATACCTTTGCTGGCAAAAACTTGCCTTCAGAGAGCTCAATAGCTCGCTCAAAATGCGCGCGCCCAACATCTGGTTTGCCACCCATGGCCGGTGGCAGAAGCGTCTCAAAAACTCCCAGATACAGCTCCGGACCACCGTACTCATACCCAGGATTGAGCTGCGCTACTCGGGCCATCAGGGCTTTCACCTTGCCTAACTCGGCAATGGCTGCCCAATCAGCTGCATTCGCCTGAATCCAACCAGCCCAGGCGGTTCCCAATCCATAAGCAAGCGGAACGTCCTTGTCTGCAAGTGTCGCCACCCAACCTTCAAACTCATCAAATTCGCGATCTCGGACACCGCATGCATTCTTCAATCCCTTGCAGGCGGCCAACAATGCATAGTCGAACGCTTTGTTCGCAAACAAGGTTTGTCGCACCGGATCCGTCACAAAGGCCGTCGCGTAAGATGCGTTCAGCGACGACGCACTTGCAAGTAGCCCCGCATCCTGCGGATCTTCACCAAGCAGCCCATCCAACAACAACAGAAAGGCTGGCGCGCCATCACGCACAAGCGCCGGGTCTTCGCTATTTAAAATGACCGCTGAGAGATCATCAGCAAAACTCTGGGTCGCGTTACTCACTAAAGTTGCACAACCTGACCCTAGCAGACTAAGGCTTAACAGAACCCCAACCTGCCAACAGCGCTTGGCACTGAGGCAAGGTAAAGAATCAGTAACTTTTAGAGAAAAGCGACTCGCACGCATATTTTTTTGGCTGGTCTTAGGGCCAGCCACCTTATCAGCAATACATCAAAACCGCGTGATGCGACAGGCGATCGAGTGTCATCAGTCGCGAACGGTCCACCTTTTGATCCCGGGGACCAAGAGGCGGACCATTGCGGTTAATGCCAACTACTCGCCCGCCGTCACCGCTTGCGATACCTGTTCAAACACATCCGTAAATTCCGGGCGGGCACGGTAGCCAGGTTCAGCAAACTTCGCCAGAACCTGTCCTTCAGGGCTAATAAGCACTATGCCGGGATACGGGATGCCATAAAAATTCGAGTCAGGCTCATACTCGATGTTGCGAATACCAAAGGCGTTCATATGTTCGCTTTCGACATCACCTAACAACGGATACTCAAGCCCAGCGCTGGTCACAAAATCTGCGAGAATTTTTTGAGAATCATAAGTCATGCCTGCCACTTTCACGCCCAGCTCTTCAAATCGATCCTGCCATTCAGCCAGTTGCACGAACTGGCGCTTACAGAAGGGTCACCAGTCGGCGGAGCGACTAAACACAAGCAACAACCCTTTCCCGCCACTGAGTGACTCTAGCGATTGAGGCACTCCCTGGTGGTCGTTAGCGGCCAGCAACGGAATCTGGGACCCGATCTTGGGGCCCCAGACACTGGAATAGGTTTCTTCTCCCGTGACGTCCGGTACTGCTGCCGCCACGGTGTCCGATACCGTCGAGCCTGAAGACTCAGCCGCAACCGACTGCGCAGAAGCCGCATTCGCGGCGGTGGTTGCTGCAGATGGGTCGTCAGAGCACCCGGCAATAGCAAGCGTTGACAGCGCCGCGCCGGCTAACGTGAGTCTTTGCAGTGGCCTTAGCAGCTGCCTGGCAAAAGGACGTTGAGTCATCGAATCTCCCAATAGTCAGATCTGAGCACACCTAAGTCTATAGGGCGCCGCTGGTCAGGCCAATTCAGACTCGATAAGAGCACGAAAGTTCGACTTTCCTGGTCCATAAGACCGCTGCACCGACACCATCATCTCAGTTTGCAAGCTGTCGAGCGCCTGCGCCAGGTCCCCCATCACCAACTCTGGCAGACCTGGCAACTGTCGGAGCCGTGACAACCCGAGCCATCTGACAAGTTGGTTACTCAGCTCGGTAATTGGCTGCTCCAGGGTATCGAGCGCTGCGCTCGCTGCCCCACGGCTGCCCAGGAACATTAACTGGACAGCCACAGATTCATTCCACCGATGAAAGGCGCGCAGCTCACCGGGTTTCAGCCGGCCCTTGCCATTACTCGCCCGATCCTTAAGCAACACCCGGGCACGCTTTCGAGCAGCAGCGTAGGTATCTACAAAGCCATGATCGGCCACCAGTCGATTCGCCAACCGGGAATTGTCCAACATTCGCCAGGTTGTCGATTCATCAAGCAATAGCGACACCAAAGTCTGGATTTGGCCAGATACGGGCATCGTCGGCGCCTGTAGGTGTCGAGTGGTTTTTTCATCGAGCGCGCGCATCCCCATCTCGTCCGCGGCAATGAGCTGGCCACGCATCTCCGCATCGATTTCCTCCAACCCTGACTCCGCGAAGAGTCCGTTGGCGACACCAAGCAAGGACGTTTCAGCAGGCAAAACCGAGACCAGCACAGACAATCGCTCTTCTCGCGCCCTGATTTCTCCACTGGTACTGATGGGCGCCAACAAATCCCCCAAGCCTCGGAGGCGACCAAGCTCCCGTGCCAATTGCTCTGTCGCATTCTGACTTCGTAGCAGTCTCGCCAGCGACCCCGCACCCAGCGAACCCGCCGACGCCTGAAGCTCACGAAGCACGGCCACGGCACGAATCGCCGCACGCAGCGCCTCAGAGCTAATCATCGGAATGAGCGGAGATCTGTACATTCAAAATCCAAATTACGGGACACCCACGAATCAGCCAGATTCGAGCCCAATTTCAGGAGCCCAATTTCAGGACACCCACCAAATATAGACAACAATTTTGACATACATTCGAATCCACCGTCGCAGGCATCTTTAGCAGATGATGGGTGTCCTGAATTTCCTGCTGTAGATTAAGATTAGCTGTGGCGAGAGGCCAACATCAGTCTCGTCTTGCAGCTCGTTTAATTCATTAATTCTGGATTTATTGAAATGAGAATAGAATCGTCGGTTGTCGAGGTTGAGTCTGCTGATGGCATTGCGGTGGTGACCCTAAACCGCCCGGAACATCTGAATGCACTGTCTGCAGAGCTGCGAAAAACCTTCTGCCAGGTGTTTGCCTCACTTGGTAACGATCCCGAGGTTCAAGTTATCGTGCTGACCGGAGCCGGGAGAGCCTTCACTGCAGGGCTCGATCTCAAAGAGCTCGGTGGTGAGAAGCCGGTATCCGAGGGCGTCCCCGACGAGACCTTCTCTGTTACCACCGAAGCTGCGATCGCCGAGAAAGACCTGGCGGCAGCAATGCTGGCTGTCCCACAACCCATTATTGGCGCGATCAACGGTTTTGCAATCACGGGCGGGTTTGAGATCGCTTTGCTGTGCGACTTTCTGATTGCGGGCACCGGCGCGCGATTTGCTGATACCCATGCACGGGTTGGCGTGGTGCCTGGTTGGGGACTGTCGCAACGACTGCCGCGTCTCATTGGCATCAATCGGGCTAAGGAGCTGAGCCTTACCGGCAACTTTTTATCCGCACAGCAGGCCTGCGATTGGGGTCTGGTAAATCGCGTCGTACCAGACACTGAGCTACTAGATACCTGCCGATCCCTGGCACGGGACATTATTAGTACCGATCCTGCGACTCGCGGGGAGATCCTTCGAATCATGGATGAGGGTTGGCACACAACCCTCAGTGAGGGACTCAATATCGAACAAGAGGCGAATCTGGCCCACGCCAAAGCTGAGGTCCGTGCAGACAAGGTGGCTGAGCGCCGGGCTGCAATCCAGGCCAGGGGGCGAGAATTTGAATAGCTGCAAGATCAGCGGTTTAGGCGCTGGGCGAGACCAAAGGCACCGGTGAGTCCTGGTTCTGGATCAAGCACCAAGAAGGTAGGAATTTGTTTCACAAAGTCAGTCAGTCGGCCGCGATCTTCAAAGCGCTGGCGAAAGTCACTGGCACAAAAGAAGTCTGTGATACGCGGCAATATACCGCCGGCCAGATAAACGCCACCTCGAGAACCAAGATTCAAGGCAAAGTTACCGGCGGCCGTGCCCAGCATGGCGCAAAACAGCTCCAGAGTTTTGTGACTGACCGGATCACCACCCTTTGCGCCATCAAACTCTAGCGCTGCTGAGGTAATGTGTTCGGGCACATCAAACTGCGGTGCTGCCCCCCAAAGCTCACATAAACCTGCATACAGCCGCGGCAAACCACGACCGCTTACCAGGCTTTCTATGCTGACTGTTTCGCTGACCGTTTTCTGGGATCTCTGCAGCACGCCAAGCAGTTCGAGCTCCAGAGCGTTCGACGGCGCAAAATCGGCATTGCCCCCTTCTGAGGCCATTACCTGCCAATGCCGTTCGTGAGCAGCCCCCTGGGGCACCAGATACCCCATACCGAGCCCCGTACCAGGCCCAATAACGGCCCTGACACCGTCAGTCGGTTGAGAAGGTTGCCCAACGGGCAACACCGGAGTGGCCTCCGTAATGGATGCGGCAACAGCATAGAAATCATTGATCAGAAGCGCCGGCGCAGCAATTTGGTTCGCCAGCAACCGTTCCTGAAAAACAAGCTCACCATTGGTGAGTTTTGCGCGGCCATCGGCCACAGGTCCAGCAACCGCAACGCAGGCCGCAACCGGCCCAGACCGAGCAGAGCCGGTATCAGCCAGCAACTGGCTTAGCGCCTCATCGAACAGATCTGAAGCCTCAGAAAACTGCTCTGTAGCCAGAGTGACAGACCCAATGGGAACTGCCCCTGCCGGATTTGCCGTTGCTTCAAACAAGGCAAATCGGGCGTTCGTACCCCCAACGTCACCGACCAAAAGCACGTCGCCTTCTAAAGCAGTGTCTGTGGTGTTACTCACCGATCTATTTGAACTCCCGGAACGATTCATTGATCCTGACTCTGACCTGGCTGATTCAACTTAAGAAACCATGAGAGAGAGACTATGACAGTAGGCGCAGGCATTGGTATTGCTAACTTCACATTTGATGATGCAGATGGGTTTTGGCGCTGGGTGGATCTGTGCGACAACGGCGGCATCGATTCTATTTGGCAAAGTGATCGGCTGGTATCCACAGAGTCGAATCTCGAGTGCATGTCTGTCATGGCCGCACTCTCTGGTGCCACCAACAACCTGAAGTTTGGCATGAATGTCGCGAGCCTGGGCTGGCGCGACCCTGTGTTAACCGCCAAAAGCTGCGCCACCATCGACTATCTGAGCCAGGGTCGCCTGTTACCCGCCTTTGGCGTCGGCAGCGCGCGATCCAGAGATTTTGTAGGCACCGGCAAACCCACAAAAGGTCGAGGCGCCAGAACCGATGAGGCCATTCAGATAATGGCCGAGCTGTGGTCCACCGGCCAATCGAGCTTTAGCGGCACTTATTATCAGCTTGATGACGTGCGGATCGCTCCTCAACCGGTCCAAGCCCGTTTGCCGCTCTGGCTCGGCGGCTCAGCACCCAAGGCCATCGAACGAACAGCGCGTTGGGGCACCGGCTGGCAAGCCGGGATTGAGTCTCCGGAGGAAATCGCACCGGTTATACGCGCCATCAAATCTCGAGCGCAAGAACTCAATCGCCATATCGACGAGGATCACTTTGGTGCCGGGTTTGCCTATCGATTTGGTAACAGGGATCACCCGGCGGTATCGGGATACCGGAAGCTTCTCCAGGAGCGCCTGGGGAAAAACCCTGATGAATTTATGGCAACCGGAGATACCCAGGACATTTTCAAACTACTGGAGAAATTTCATGCCGCTGGCGCGCACAAGTTCATACTCCGGCCAATGGCTTTTGGCACCGAGGATATGCTGGAGCAAACCCGGCTGATGATAAACGAACTTTTGCCCGCGGTTAGCGCACTCAACGCAGCGGTTTAACCGGGGTGTCGAATGCTCAGACCACTGAATCTAGCCATTCAGACTTGCAAGAAAATCCAGTGTGCGTTCGCGAGCCCCTGGCTCAACGTCAACAACAGCCGCGTTGAACTCGGTCACCCCAATGTCCCTAAATCGGTCAATCTGACCGCGCAGGAAATTCTCATCACCAAGCAAGGCAATGTCGGAAGGACCCTCCGCACCTTCGCGATCGAGCATGGCTCGATAGCTGGGCAGTTGCCCATAGATGGCCAGCGATTCCGCGATATGCGCTTTGGCGTCATCCACCTTTGTCGTAAGCGCCACCGGCAATCCGCCAACCACGGTTGGCTGCGGGCGCCCCGCGCCATCCGCTGCACTGGTTATTGTTTTAACGATGTGATCTTCCATGGTTTTGGGACCCACCATCCAGGTGCTTGTGCCATCGGTTAACTCACCCGCAAGTTTCAACATCACCGGTCCAAGCGCGGCAATCACCAAAGGCACTCGATCTGCCCCCGGGATATCCATCGCAACACCAGCTACTTTGTATTCTTCACCCTGGAAATTTGCCGTTTCACCCGCCAGAAGGGGCACAAGCACCTGCAAATACTCGCGCATATGGCGCGCCGGCTTGGCATAAGACAAACCAAGCATATTTTCGATCACCATCTGGTGTGACAGGCCAATACCCAGTGTGAAGCGGTTTTTCGTCGCCGCTGCTGCAGTCAATGCTTGCTGGGCCAGCGCCGTTGGATGTCGCGGATAAGTAGGAGTTACCGCCGTACCGAGCCGAATTGTTTCGGTTTCCCGACCGGCAATCGATAATGTAGATATCGCATCAAAGCTAAAAATATTTGCCATCCAGGCGCGCTCAAACCCCCGGCCTTCGAGGTCTTTTACGGTGTCAATGACATCATCAATCGTCATACTCGTGCCATCTGCACCTATCATCACCCCAATATGCATCACCTTCTCCTTGCCTTTTTCAGCACTCTAATCGGTCGCTAGTCTAGCGCATCCTGTCTAAGCGCTTCCCGCGCAGCCACGCCACCGGCATAATCGATGGTCAAGAAAAAACAACACACGGGAATAGACATGACAACTATTGCAATCCTGGGCGGCACAGGCGACCTCGGTACCGGACTCGCTATCCGTTGGTCAAAAGCGGGACACAACATCATCATCGGCTCGCGAACCCAGGAAAAGGCCGATGCTGCGCTCGAAGAACTGAAAAAGATCAGCCCGGACACACCTGCGCAGGCAATGGAAAATGGCGCCGCAGCAAGTGCCGGCGAGATCGTGGTGTTGACTGTGCCCTTCGCGCACCAGCTCTCCACCCTTGAAGCCGTACAGGGCGACCTCAAAGGTAAGATCCTGATCGACGTAACCGTGCCGCTCATGCCGCCCAAGGTAGGCACCGTGCAAATGCCCCCGGCTGGTTCAGCGGGCAAACAGGCCCAAGACTTTCTGGGCGACGACGTCATGGTGGTCACCGCGTTTCAGAACATTGCAGCGCACTTACTTCAGCAAGACGTCACCATCGAATGTGATGTGCTGGTTGCCGGCAACAAAAAGGTTGCGCGCGATACGGTGATTGAGCTGGTTGAACAAGCCGGCATGAATGGGTGGCATGCAGGCCCCATAGAAAATTCGGCCGCCGCTGAAGCATTGACGTCGATCCTCATTCAAATCAATCGCAAGCACGACATCTCACATTCAGGCATCAAGATTGTTGGCCAGGAAGATCATTAGTAATAGCGCCAATGGCTGAAACCGAACTGAAGTTGCACGCGATCAAAGGCGTACCTATGGTGCAGCCGGGCGATGATTTGCCTACGGTTGTACTCAGCTCGTTAGCAACCGAAGGCATCGCTCTCGAAGATGGCGATGTTCTGGTGCTCGCGCAAAAGATCGTGTCCAAAGCGGAGAACCGGCAGTTCGCGCTGAGTGACGTTGCGCCTGGCGAAGAAGCACAAGCCCTGGCGGCAGAGGTCGATAAGGATCCGCGCCTGGTGCAACTCATTCTGGATGAATCAACCGAAGTGCTGCGCAAAAAACCTGGCGTGCTAATTGTGCGCCACAAGCTCGGCCTGGTTGGTGCAAATGCTGGTATCGATCAATCCAATATCGACCATGCCGGCGCTGAGGAAGCCTTGCTGCTGCCGGAAGATCCAGACGCATCAGCGCGGCATTTGTCGCAGACCATCAAGAAACGCACTGACCGAACGTGCGGGATCATCATCGCTGATAGCATGAATCGCCCCTGGCGAATGGGCACAATCGGTGGCGCTATCGGCTGCGCCAATGTAAGCGTCCTCGATGATCATCGAGGCGGCACGGATCTCTACGGACGCGAACTCAAGGTCACCCTGATCAACCGTGCAGATGCACTGGCAGGGGCTGCGACCCTGTTGATGGGCGAGACAACCGAGAAAATTCCCTTGGTCTTGATTCGCGGACTGGAACCCTTTGAAGGTTCCGGCGGCGCCTGCGACATTCCGCGACCGCTCGAAGACGATATGTTCCGCTAGCGCGGCGCCAAGGGATGTCCTCAAACTCAACACAAAAAGCACCGCTGCTCGCGATCACCGGCGGGGTGGGCGGCGCCAAACTGGCACTGGGCCTTGCTCAGTTGCTCGACGAGCAGAACCTGGTTTTTGCGGTAAACACCGGTGATGACTTTGAGCATTTGGGTCTGCACATCAGTCCTGATATCGACACTCTGACCTATACACTTGCACATAAAAGCAACACCGAACTGGGTTGGGGACGTGAGGGAGAAACCTGGCAGTTTATCGAAGCGTTAAACGAGCTTGGTGGGGAAAGCTGGTTTCGCCTCGGCGACAAAGACATGGCGCTGCATATCAGGCGTCGCGAGCTACTCGCTGCAGGTCATTCTCTCACTGAAACCACCTCAGTTATCGCGCGAGCACTTGGCATCAGGCACCAGATTTTACCGATGTCGAACGAACCAGTTAGAACCATCGTTCATACCAAAACCGGCGATGCGCTACCGTTTCAACACTATTTTGTTCGTGATCGCTGTGCGCCAGAGATCGAGAGCTTCGAATTTTCAGGAATCGATCAAGCGACACCCAACAAAGCCATACTCAGCGCATTAGAAAACTGCTCAGGCGTCGTTATTTGCCCGTCAAATCCTTATGTCAGTGTCGACCCTATGCTGAAGTTGCCCGGCATGCGTGAGGCCATAAAAGCAAGCGGCGCGCCCGTTGTTGCCGTATCGCCCATTGTCAGCGGCATAGCCATCAAAGGGCCAGCTGCAAAGATGATGGCAGAGCTTGATGTACCGAATACAGCCACAAGTGTCGCCAGGCACTACGGCGGTTTATTAAGTGGTTTTGTACTCGACAGCCAGGATGCTGAGCTCGCCAATACAACGGGTGTGCCCACAATCGCCGCACAAAGCATCATGAAGAGCCTTGATGACCGAGTGCAACTGGCTCAGAGTGTCCTCGACTTCCTTTCTCAACTAACCAAGTCTCAACTAACAAAATAGATCCTATGTGGGCCATTGTCCCGCTTAAGTACTTCGACGATGCCAAATCGCGCCTGGCCGATGTACTGAGCGCAAGCGAACGACAGCAACTGGTGCGCACCATGGCGCGCGATGTACTTCGCGCGCTTGCAAACTGTGCGTACCTTGAAGGCATACTGCTGACCTCGCGAGAGCAAGAGGTGCATTCGCTTGCCCAGGAATTTAACGCTGAGGTGTTTGCCGAGCCAGAAGGATCAAATCTCTCCGAAAGCGTGACCCTCGCCAGTGCCTGGCTGGAAAAGCAACGAAACGCAACGGGCACGCTGATCGTGCACGCAGACATCCCTCTCGCCAGGAGTTCCGACTTTGACACGCTGCTAGAGCATCATGGTCGGCTTAGCCTGGTGGCGGATGATGAGGGCCTGGGCACCAACTGTATTGCCGCCAGCCCACCCAATCCGTTTGAATATCGTTACGACGGCCGCAGCTTCGAGCCTCACCTGCAGGCCGCAAAACGGGCCGGTATCACCCCCCGTGTATGCGATATCGAGGGATTGCAGCTCGATATCGACACCGCAAAGGATCTTAGCAAGCTGCTTGCCGCCCTGAATGTCGCCAAGACCGCTGGTACCTCGATAGGCGAAACAGGCACATACTTGGAAGCATCAGGTATAGCGCAGCGTCTTGCGACGCCATATAGTGACAATTGATCTTTGGTAACCGTAGTTGATCATGCCAAACAGTCGTTCAGAAATTCAGCCAGACTCCGCTGTAATCAGCGCCATTCTTGAAAAGGCGCGCAGGGGGGAACTGCCCTCCAGTCGCGATGCAGCAACACTCGCTGACTTCGAAGACACTCATGCGCTTGCTGAAACAGCCGCTGTGCTTCGCGATCAGGGCTTCGGCAATACGGTCACCTATTCTCGTAAAGCGTTTGTGCCGCTAACCCATCTGTGTCGCGATGTTTGCCACTACTGCACATTCGCCCAGGTTCCGCGCAAAGTTAAGGCACCCTATTTAACTCTTGATGAAGTACTGGCGACCGCTCGCGAGGGTGCGGCTCTTGGTTGCAAGGAACTGTTGTTCACGCTGGGTGAGAAACCTGAGCTGCGCTACAAGGCCGCACGAGACGCTCTCGCCGAGATGGGTTTTGAATCAACGCTGCACTATCTAAAGGCGGCCGCAGAGCTGGTCTTTAAAGAGACCGGCATGCTGCCGCATCTCAACCCTGGAACAATGACGCCAGAAGAAATCGAATGGCTGCGAGAAGTGTCGCCGTCGATGGGCATCATGATTGAATCCACCTCTGATCGACTCACAGAAAAAGGCCAACCCCACTACGGTTCACCGGACAAGATTCCTGCTGTGCGCCTGCAAACTCTCGACGATGCGGGCGCGGCAAAGGTGCCATTCACCACCGGCATACTGATTGGTATCGGCGAGACCCGCCTTGAACGAATTGAAAGCTTGCTGGCGATTCGAGAAATTCATGAGCGCCACTCGCACGTGCAAGAAATCATCGTACAGAACTTCCGCGCCAAACCCGAAACACTAATGGCCGGCGCACCGGAGCCAGACCTTAACGATCTGCTCTGGACAATTGCTGTAGCACGAATCATCTTCGGCAGCGAAATGAGTATCCAGGCGCCGCCTAATCTAAGTCCGGGCGTGTTGCCTCAGCTGGTAAATGCGGGAATCAACGACTGGGGTGGCGTGTCTCCAATTACCCCCGACTTTGTCAATCCCGAAGCGCCCTGGCCACACCTGGAAGATCTGCGTCGCGAGACTGGCGTCGCCGGAAAAGCGCTGCACGAGCGACTGACCATCTATCCAAAGTACGCAAGCGATCTGGATACCTGGGTTGCTCCTGAAATGCATGAGCGGATGCTGGAAGTTATCGACGCCAGCGGCTGGCCACGATTAGATGACTGGTGCCCCGGCGATCAGATCGACCCACCAGAACAGGATTTGGCCCTGATCAACAAACAACCCCGGTTTGTATCCAAAGCCGTGGCCGCAGTACTTGAAAAGTCAGATCGCGGAGAGGCGTTTACCGAATCCGATCTGGTGACCTTGTTCAACGCACGCGTTGACGACTTCTCAGCCGTTGTACAAAAAGCCAACGCTCTTCGCCAAACCACAAATGGTGATGTTGTTAGCTTTGTAGTGAATCGCAACATCAATTACACCAACATTTGCTATTTCAAATGCCAGTTCTGCGCGTTTTCCAAGGGCAAGTTGAGTGAAAACCTTCGCGGCAAGCCGTACGATTTAACAGACGAAGAAATCGGTCGTCGCGTCACCGAGGCCTGGGAACGCGGCGGTACAGAAGTCTGTATGCAAGGCGGGATTCACCCCGAATATACAGGCGACACCTATCTGAACATCGTCCGGGTTATCAAAGAAGCCCAGCCCGACATGCATGTGCACGCGTTCTCACCGCTGGAAGTCTGGCAGGGTGCTGCCACCCTTGGCCTCGATTTGCACAGCTATTTACGTCGGGTGAAGGATGCCGGGCTTGATACCTTGCCGGGCACCGCCGCAGAAATACTCGACGACGAAGTGCGTCAAGTCATATGTGAAGACAAGATCAACACCAGCCAATGGCTGGAAGTCATGAAGGCAGCCCACGAGGTTGGCTTCAAAACAACGGCCACCGTCATGTACGGGCATGTCGAAAAGCCTTATCACTGGGCCCGGCATCTGTTACGCATCAGCGCGCTACAGGCTGAGACCGGCGGTTTCACCGAGTTTGTCCCTCTGCCATTTGTACACATGGAAGCGCCCATGTATCTCAAGGGCAAGGCACGCAAGGGGCCTACGTTCAGAGAGGCTGTGTTAATGCACGCCGTTGCCCGCATCGCGTTCCATGGTCTGATCGATAACATTCAGGCGAGCTGGGTAAAGATGGGACACGAAGGTGTCATGGCCTGCCTCAACGCCGGCTGTAATGACCTCGGCGGATCACTGATGAACGAGAGCATCACTCGTGCCGCGGGATCTGCCCACGGTCAGGAGACCTCGCCGCAACAGATGCACGCCATGATCCAGGCTGCCGGCAGAACCGCACGTCAGCGAACAACCCTTTACGGTGACGCAACTCAGGAGCGCATCGACACCGGCCTGGCCGCGGGCGAACTGATCGAAATTGTTAACACAGCACCCGTTAAACGCGAGAAAAAACGCAAGGGACCCCTCCTCAAACCAGGGCTCGACGGGGGATCCCTTATTGCCACAGATGTCGCCAGCTAGTTAGCCGCACTCCTTGCAGGTCACCGGTAAGCGACCAATCATAATAACCAGCGGCGCGAGCAACCCAAGGCCCAGCACAAGCGATACAAAGGCCAGCAACCACAGCGTGGTGTGCATACCGTATAGATCCAGACCAAAGCCAAGTATCGGTCCTGTGATCACATAGGCTCCGCGAAACCCAAAGCTCGCCAAAGAATTTGCAGTAGCCCGAAATTCTCCTGGCAAGCGTTCATTAAACGCGTTTCGCAACACCGCAAGGCCGATGCCTCGTGCCGCAAAGAACAAGCTTGTGATGGCAATGCCTCCAACGAGCCCAAGTTCTGCAAGGCCGACATACCCAACAACCGGAGCGAAGGCGATAAATACAATCAAGAAGCGTGCCCCCACGCGCTCCTCGAGTGCGTGCGCCGATTGTCCAGCTACTCCAGCGACCAGGGAAAGCCCTCCCCAGAGATAGCCGAAGTGAATCAGGCCGAGGCCCTGTTCTTGCCAGAGTTTTTGTATCAGCCATACCGAATAAAACGTGCTCAGCGACCACAGCGACAAGGCAATGAAAATTTGTCGCACCAAGGCATCGTCAATCAGCAGGTGGCGCAGAATGTTCAACATATTGCCCCCATAGTTGCCGCGCTCCAGGCGTTCTCCCGGAGGCTCAACCAACGTGAAGGCCAGAAATACGGGCACCCAACCCACTACCGCCTGCGCCCAGGCGGCATATTGCAGCCCCCAGATCACCGCAAAAGAGCAGCACAATGACGCGATGCCCTCTGAGTAGTTGCGCGCGGCCATTAACTGCCCAATCACTCGTCCAGACCGATTTTTGGCAACCCGACGCTTGCCCAGTGCCACTTCGGTGTCATAGATCATCGCGAGATCTGCTCCCGATACCAGCGAATGGCCTACCGCAAGACAGATTTCAAACGCTGCAAGCCCCCAGAAACCATCCGCGACAACAAGCAAAGAATTACCGATCCCGTAGAACAGACTGCCAATCACCAACGTCAGCTTGCGCCCCAGAACATCAGCGAGATAACCCGACGGCACCTCGAGCAGCACAATCACAGCGGCAAAAATAGCTTGCAGGCTCAGTATGGCGGCCATGTCGAGCCCCTTCGACTCCATAAAAGGCACCACAACCGGAATCACCACCATAAACGTCTGGAAGAAAGACAGGGCCAACACTCGCCTCGCATTCTTTTCAAGCGCGTTGATATCCCTATGCTCTGTTTGATTTAGCTCAGTCATTTCCTTTCACCCCTCTTCCGTTCTCGCCCACCGATCCGATTTATCTGGTCCAAAAAAAACCCCGAAGGCCTGTGGCGCTTCGGGGTTCTTGTTGGGCACTAGGCCTGATTCAAACTATCCCGATTTAACGCCTCTTTTGGTCGATACATGCATAAACACATCACCTTGCTTACCGTTACATGCGCCATTTGGCTTTGCTTCTTTCTTTGACACCAACGAACACAACCACTGGGCGCGGTGAGCTGCGCCCTCGATGTTCATCAGGTTTGTTGTGGCTAAGAAAGTCATTGACTTAAAAGAAGTCCGCTTCGTTGAGAGGGCGCGCATCATGCCTAGGCCGTGCTGGTCTGTCAATCGACCAACGCCTTCAAAATTGCATAAACTGTGCTGCATCTCTCGCTCCACCACCGAGCGAGAATAGAAACTGACAATTTTTGGGGAGCAGCAGATGAATGTTGAACTACACCGCAGCTATGAATCACACCTACCCAAAGATGACGATCACCCATACCGAACCGGTCCCTGGAGACCACAGCACAAAGAATTCAACGCCTGGAATATGGACGTCACAGGAGAAATACCCCGTGATCTGAACGGCGTCTATCTGCGCAACACAGAAAATCCTCTATTTGAACCTATCAAGCGCTACCACCCCTTCGATGGCGATGCCATGTTGCACAGCATCAGTTTTGAAGACGGCGAAGCACGTTATGCAAATCGTTTTGTCCAAACCGATGCGTTTAAAAAGGAACAGGTTGAAAAGCGCAGCCTTTGGGCTGGAATCACGGAACACCCAAGCATCGCTCTTGCGGATCAGGGATGGGGTGCGCGCACGATGATGAAAGACAACGCCAGCACCGACGTCATTGTTCATGGCGGAAAAGCACTGGCGAGCTTCTATCAATGCGGAGAGCTGTATCAACTCCATCCGCGCACGCTAAAACCAATGGGCAAGGCCAATTGGGGCGGTAAATTTCCTGGCGAGGGTGTCTCCGCCCACCCCAAGCTCGACGAGCATACCGGCGAATTAATGTTTTTCAATTACGGACTCGAAGCACCCTACATGCACTATGGATTGGTGTCAGCGGCCGGCGAACTCGTGAATTACATCGACATACCTGTTGCCAGTCCACGTCTACCTCACGATATGGCATTCACGGAGAATTACGCTGTACTGAACGATCTACCCCTCTATTGGGACGTGAACTCGCTGGCTGAAGGACACTTTTCCAATCGATTTCACCGACACGAGCCCAGCCGTTTTGCGGTTGTGCCTCGACGAGGCAGCACCAGGGACATCATGTGGTTTGAGGCTGATCCAACCTTTGTGCTGCACTGGATAAACGCCTATGAGGAGGGCGATGAGGTTATCCTCGATGGGTTCTTTCAACACAATCCAACCGCGAGGGGCGTGGAGCGGGCCACAGGCAACATGAAGGGGTTTGAAACTCTGGATATGAATGTGCTGCAAGCACGAGCTCATCGCTGGAGATTCAATCTGCAAACCGGCGCCACTCGAGAAGAATCACTCAGTGACAATTGTGCCGAATTTCCCATGATCAATGGCAGATACGCAGGCCGCAAACACCGTTACAGCTACAACGCACGGTGCGCCCAGGGTCTGTTCGCGTTTGATGGTTTGATTAAACACTGCCTTGAAACTGGCCACGAAGAGCTGGTTGAGATGCCGCCAGGGGTCTTTCTAAGCGAAACGGTGATGGCACCGCGGGATGGCTCGACAGCCGAAGATGATGGCTACCTGGTGACCTTCACGATGGATGTAAACAACAACTGTTCAGACTGTCTGATTCTGGATGCCAGCAACCCACGCTCTGAGCCCATTGCGCGAATAAGGCTTCCGGAGCGCATCGCCAGCGGCACACACTCAACCTGGACCCCGCTAGGGGATCTGTGAGGCCAGCCGATACACAAAGGTGCTGTCACCATCGTCTTCAAGCAGGACGGATGCAAAACGGAAACCACCCCTCACCAGCACCCGCTGCGAAGCCAGGTGCTCCGCCGCCACCGTTGCCATCAAGGCATTTTTTCCGAGAGCATTCCGGGCATGGTCCAGCAACCCCCCGAGAGCTTCGCTCGCAAGCCCGTGGCCCCATCTGGGCCGGGCAAAGGCATACTTGACCTCAGTATCCGTTTGCCCTCCGGGGTGTACCAGGCCACAGAAACCAATGGTGTGTGACGAACCTCGATCATCGAGGGCAAACATCCCATAACCGCGTGACTCATAGTTTGCTGCGGTGACTCGAAGCCATTGCTCGCATTCGTCAAACTCAATCGGCTGCCCATCTCCCACCCAGCGACTGCCTTCAGGATCACCATAGACTTCAAATAGCGCCTTGGCGTCTGTCTCACGAAAGCGCCGACATCTCAGGCGCTGGGTCTCAAAGACTGTCGCACCCGTTAGCGAATCCAAGCTGTTACTCACGCCCTTACTCACGCCCTTACTCTGGGCTGTTAGCATAGCCAGTAAACCAAGAGGACACTATCATGCCCAGCATTGAGTATGACTTCGGCACCGGGCGCTCAGATCCGGCGACCTTTCCGGTAGAAGCGCTGCAGGCGGCGGCAGTTAAGGTTATCGAGACTGAGCGAGAGTTGCTCACCAATTACCCAGGATCGCTCGGCTACGAGCCGCTGAGAATTGCCATGGCAAAGCGGGAGAGCGACCGCGAGGGTGTCAACGTCGATGCAGATCACATTGCCCTGACCAATGGATCAATGCAGGCAGTCACTTTGGTTGCAGAAGCACTCACCGACCCAGGTGATACGGTGATCACCGAAGAGTTTACCTATCCCGGCACGCTGTCCGCCTATCGTTCGCTGAAACTCGACATTCATGGCGTTGGCATGGATGAAAGTGGCATGCGTATGGATTTGTTGAAATCAAAGCTCGAGCAGCTAAGAGAAAACGAGCGCCTGCCAAAATTCTTATATGTGCTTACCAACTATCAAAACCCGGGTGGTACGGTTATGCCGTTATCGCGCCGCGAAGAACTGATTAGGATAAGCCAGGAATTCAACGTGCCGGTGGTAGAAGACAATTGTTACGGCGATGTTCACTACGAGGGTGAGGTTCCTCCGGCTCTGTTTGCCCTGGATCAAGACAACACCAATCATATTTATCTGGGTTCACTATCAAAGATTCTGGCTCCAGGCTTGAGACTGGGTTATCTGATGGCAAAACCACCCATGCTTGAGACGTTGCTCGCCAGACGTCACGATGCCGGCCCCAATACACTGGCAGCTGCGATTGCAGCTGAGTTTTACCAGGACGGAATCACAGAACACTGCGCCGTAAGCAACCCGCCGCTACACGCCAAACTGCAAAAACTAACCACTGCACTCACAGCAGAACTGGATGACTTGTGTAAATGGTCAAACCCGCCAGGTGGGTTGTTTTTGTGGCTGAGATTCCCTGAGGATGTCGATCAGAAGAAACTGTGGTTACTCGCGGAAGAGGCCGGGGTGAAGTACTTGCCAGGGATTTCATTTCACTACAAACAGGGTAAGGCGCCGTTTCTGAGGCTGGCTTTCGGCCACCTTACCCAGGAAACCATTGAGGCTGGTGTGCCAGTTCTCGCTGATTGCATCAAGCGCGCCCGGACGTCCAACGAGTCGCCGATTTATCCGCCTAACTGGCTTGAATTTGAATCACTTTGAGCGATCGCCTTCAAAACTGTGTTTCAGAATTTTGGTAATACCGTTTATGCCAGATTCCTTCGCCAGCTTCGTTCTCAACCGGCATTCGCCAGTTGCGCACAGTACTATCAGCAAGTGTTACGCGGTATAGACCCCGGGGTTCATCAATGGTGTTGTCGACATAGGCATTACCCGCCTCCTCGCCCACATACTTAACGGCAATATCGCGGTACATTGATCGCCACTTATCGTCATTGCCGACGTCGTGAACAAGCTCAGCCTCACCATCAATCAGCACCTTTCGATAAGGAGAGGGTTGTTCGTCTATGCACAGGGACACTCTGGCATCGCGCCGCAGGCAGCTAAACCATTCTGACTTCTGCCGCGGCGTAAACCAGATTGCGGCTTCGAAGTGCAGGAACCAAATAGGAGTGACCAGTGGGGAGCCGTCATCACGGACTACCGCAATGCGCATCAATATGCCTCGCTCATCAAGAAATGCGGATTGCTCCGTAAGACTCATCTTAGGCATTTGCCAGCCCTTTTTTCACTTCAGTCATTCGCCTCAGCAATTACCTCACCGCCACGGCAAGAAGTGCTGCGTAACCGGGTTTGATTTCCATTCTATCGCCGTAACCCTTATCGAGAAGCAATTGGTGCGCCGTAGCCAGTCGATAGCAGGGCGCGCTCACCAACAGGTGATGTTCGAGGTGATAGTTCACAAAATACGGTGCAATCAACGCACGCTCCCAAAAACTTGCCAATACCGTTCGAGTGTTACGCAGTCGGTCGTTGTTATCGGGCACAACCGCATGCTCACCGATGTTGCGAAGCCGTGTGATAAAACGTTCCCAGGTAAACGCTGGAATCACCCACAGTAAAAAGTAGAGGTACCCTACCCCCGCCAGAGCGAAGCCGGCAAACAGCCCAAGGTTGATTAACAGATTGGGGCCAAATCTATGCCAAAAGCCAGAACCACTGGCTCCCATACCCGGGCCAGCGGAAATATCATGTTGTGTTTTGCCGCGTGAAATGGCGGCTCGAACCAGGGCGCCGTACTGCTTCACGCCGGTCTGCCCAGAGAGGTCGCGCCACAATTTGCGTCGGAAACTCGCCCTGGTAATCGGAAATTTTGCAGACAGGTGCAAATCGGGATCGTTTTCTTGCTGGGTAAATCGATGATGATCGAGATGATACCGCCGGTATCCAACTACAGAACCGCCAAATAATGGCCGATTCAGCAGCCACTCCGACATCCAGTCATTCAGCGTCTTGTTAGGGTGCAGAGTGAAATGGGCGCCATCGTGATTGAGAATAGCGAGTCCCAGCTGCCTGGCACCTATAAGCGCCATGCAGACAACAACTACGCCAATTTTCAGCCACAGTGGCGCTCCTGATCCAAGAACAAAATAGCAGACCGTCCAGATCGCCAGGATAGTCGCCCAGCAATGCAGCACCAGAAGCGGACCGCGCCAGGCATTGGGTTCGATCAGTGCCTTGATCTCCTCACGCGTGAAGAAATCACTCGCGCGCTGGACCGATCCATCAGACTTTTGACTGTAGTTTGCGTTCTGTGCCGCCGGGTCTGGGGTAATTTGATTGTCCATGCCTTATTTAGCCCGACAATGCCCTTCTCTCGCAAGGTTCAGCCAGATAGGGCTAAATAGGCCCCCGTTTCCTTTGAGTTCACTAGGAGTTACCCAAACCATGGTGCATAACCGCCAGACCCAGGGCGCCAGCACCACTCGCTCGAGCCCTGGCGGCGTACCATGGCGGGCACAATGACGCCTGAGGAAAATCGCGCTGAGCGCCGCTACCAGATTCAGGTACAGCGCAATCTGACTCGCAACTATACGGCTTTACTTGCACACGGCATGCTCGGTCAAACCGGGTTCAGACTCGTGAACGCGCCCACGTTCATGCCGGCCTATTTGATGCTTCTGTCAAATGGCAGCGAATTTATAGTGGGACTTGGTTTATCGCTGCAAGCACTGGGCATGACCTTAACTCCTTTTCTGGCGGCAAATCTGATTGCCCATCGACCACGAGTGCTGCCCGTTGGATTTGTTTCTGGCGGACTGATGCGGAGTACCGTATTGATGATTGCGCTGTGCGGGTTTTTCCTCGAAGGACAGGCCGCGCTCGTTGGTGTGCTTATCTCGCTTACTCTGCTTGGCGTATTCTCTGGAATGCAGGGCGTCATATTTAACTTTCTGAACTCCAAGATCATCCCGGTCTCAAAACGCGGGCGCTTAACGGGTTTACGGAACTTCCTGGCGGGTATTGTCTCCGCAGTAGTAGCCTGGATCAGCGGCAGCTGGCTATTAGGCAGCTCCCCTGATGCTATTGGCTATTCCTGGACGTTTCTAATCGGCTTTGTGTTAACCAGCATGGGACTGCTCATGCTGATCGCCGTCCGCGAACCAGAACCTCCCGAGGTAATGGCAAAACGGCCGCTGGGTGAAAGTCTGCGCGACGTGCCGGCGCTATTGCGCGCCGACCCGGCGTTCACCCGCTATTTCATTGCCCGGGCCATCGCAACTATGGGGCGAATGGCCATGCCGTTCTACATTCTGTATGCCGGTTTGTCGATCGGCCTGGACGGACCCACACTCGGAATTCTAACTTTTGTCTACACCATCGCTTCTACGGTATCCAATCTGATCTGGGGAGCCATCGCCGACCGAAGAGGGTTCCGCTTCACGTTCTTGCTCTCCATGATTCTGTGGATTGCCGCAACCGGGCTTCTTATGCTGGCCGATGGCTTGCTGGTTGCAGTTGTTGTGTTCACCGGAATTGGCGCCGCGGTACAGGGTTTTCAAAACTCTTCCCAAAACCTGACCCTGGAATTTGGCCAGCGGACAGATTTGCCGGCACGAATTGCCGTTGCGAATACTGCATCAGAGCTCGCGGGCACAATAGGCCCCTTACTGGGCGGTATGCTCGCCGCAACCCTGGGTTACGAGTGGGTGTTTGTGACCTCTGTTGCTTTCTTGCTGGTTGGCGGTTTGACAGTTTACCGGCACGTACCTGAACCACGTTTCAGTCAATAGCTCAGGTTAGCCGTGCTCGGCGGCAACACAATGAGACCTCATAGCCAGTCCTTTGGCGGCCTTTGCGCCAAAATACACTACTTTACAAATGACCAATCGACGCCGGCGATTTGCAGCGTTCCGGTACCGAGACGTGAGATATCGAACAATAGCCATGCACACTGTGAACCCCATCACACATCACTTGCCAACGGATCGCCGATCTACTCAAGGGCAACTTACAAGCAAGTCACTATGGAGCAGAGAAGTTGTCGTGGCTCTGGCCTTTATTACAATACTCGGGACAACGATCGGGACAACGCAGATCAGCGCTGAGGATGTTAAGTCCTTTGCCAAGCCAACTTCCAAAACGATAACCATGGTTCCCTATCAGGGGCCAAAGTCTTCAGCGTCAAGTAGAGAGTTTTCGATCGCCGCCGAGGGTAGTTTTCCACAATTAGGTGGATTCAACGTTGATGTGAACTCCCGACAGCAGGTGCAATCGT
This sequence comes from uncultured Pseudomonadales bacterium, assembly GCA_964634815.1. Taxonomy (GTDB): domain Bacteria; phylum Pseudomonadota; class Gammaproteobacteria; order Pseudomonadales; family Azotimanducaceae; genus JALZVT01. The sequence continues at coordinate 145,838 of CAZWMD010000002.1, forward strand.
TTTTCAATTCCGTCTACACCGCCTCCGAAAACACACCACTCGAATACAACGGCAGTGTTGGAAGCTGTTCTCCAGGCACAACAAACAGTCTGTTTAAAGACGCCATTGCGCTTCGAATCAACTGGTTCCGAGAACTGGCCGGTGTCACCGATAACATTACTTTTAACCCGGGTTTCAGTGCGAGCGCTCAGGACGCTGCCCTTATCATGGCCGCGAACAGCACACTCACGCATCAACCTGATCCATCTTTAACCTGCTATACATCAACGGGCGACGCTGGTGCAGGCAACTCAAACCTCGCGCTAGGAACTCTGGGTTGGGATTCGATCACCGGCTATATAGAAGACTCCGGCAGCAACAACGCAGCCGTAGGTCACCGCCGCTGGCTTCTGCATCCGCCAACCCAGGAAATGGGAACCGGAGATATACCCTCAACCACAGGCTCACCAGCAACCAATGCCATTTGGGTTTTCGACGATAATATCTTTTCAACCGGTAACAGTCGCGATGGCTATGTCGCGTGGCCACCACCGGGGTTTGTACCGCACCCTGTGATTCCCGCCCGCTGGTCGTTTGGCTTTAAAGATGCCAACTTCAACAACGCAACCGTCAGCATGACTCGAGACGGCATACCAATCAGTACGACGATAGAACCCATAGTGAATGGCGCGGGATTGAACTCGCTGGTCTGGATTCCGCTAGGTTTGGATGCAAGCAATGGCGAACCCTGGCCTGAGATCACTGCAGATGAAATTCTTCAGGTGCAGATCGACAATGTGCTTATCAATAGTGCACCGCAGTCATTCAGTTACGCTGTGCGAATTTTTGATCCGACTGTCGCCGGCATAATAGATGAAATTCCCACCATTGACGGACCAGTCGCTGGGGAACTAGATACCCCTGAACGTTTCGACCTGACCCCGGTGAGTTTTGCCAAGGGCTACAATTTGCGCAGCGGAAAACTGGCGGCGTTCAGCGCAATTGAGGACGCCGAGGGCTCTGCAGAATTTGTTACAGATCTTACCGATTCTGCCTACCCTCTGTTTAGTACAGACACGGCAGTCAGTGGATCTACTTCACTGCATCTCGCCCACAGCAACGCCATGGATCAGCAAGTCATCATAGAACGGCTGGTTGTACCGAGCGCAAGCAGTGAGCTGCGATTCTTCTCCAGATTGGGGTTTGCTTCGGAGACTCAGATCGCACGTGCCCAGGTTACTCTGGACGATGGCCAAAGCTGGATCGATGTTTACGCCCAGGCCGGCGACAACGGTCGCGGTGAAACGGCATTCGCTGCGCGCAGTGCATCTCTTGCCGAGTTCGAAAACCAGGTGATAAAAGTTCGCTTTTTCTATGAGTTGCTCGGCGGATCCTTTTTTCCACAATCTTCATCGGGTGTGGGTTTCTATATCGACGACGTCGAAGTAACCAACGCCCAGCAGCTCACCGACAGTAAAGTAGTTGCGCTGGGTGATGTCAGCGAATTCAGCTACACCCCGGAAACTCTGGGTCAGCATCTACTGCAGCTGCAGTTTGTCGGATTCGAAGGATTCCCCGGAAGCGTCTGGGGGCCAACAAGTACCATTGAGGTGCAAGGTAGTAATAACAGTACCGCCATCGCGGCGTCTGTTTTACCTGCAAGCCGCTCCGTGTTTAGTACCACAGCAACTGCTTTTGCGACCATAATCAACGGCGGCGGTGTGCCAGCACAGGGCTGTCGGCTTGTGCCGCAAACCAACACAGCTACAAGCTTTTCTTATCAAACCACAAACCCGGCAGACAATGCCCTAACGGGTAGTCCTAATACTCCCGTAGACATAGACCCCGGTGGTTTCCAGACCTTCGCCTTTTTCCTTGATCCCACTCAGGCTTTTGCGCCCACTCAGGTAGAGCTGAGTTTCGACTGCGCTAACTCAGCACCAGCGCCGGTGGTCACCGGTTTAAACACCTTACTGCTTGCCTCTGGTAGTGGTCCGGTTCCGGATATCATCGCGCTCGCCGCAACAGCAGCAACCGGTATTGTTGATATCCCCGGTGACAACGGCACAGGCGTGTTCGCAGTCGCTACGGTGAACGCCGGAGTTGGCGCAGAAATAACGGCCAGTGCAACCGGCCCAGGTGTCAGCGTGCAGGTTTGTGAAACCAACCCAACTACCGGGGCTTGTATCAGCCCGGTCGGCGCAAGTGTGACTACCACCATTGAAAGCAACACTACGCCCACTTTTGGTTTCTTTGTTACAGGTCAGGGCAACATACCGTTCGACCCGGCAAACAACCGGGTAAGCGTAGTGTTTACAGACGACAGCGGCATAACACGCGGTGCCACGAGCGTTGCCATCCAGACTAACTAGTTCGAATAGCACACGGCAAAACTCTGGCAAAAAAAAGCCCCGCCAAAAGCGGGGCTTTTTTGCACAACTGCGTTTTTAGTTAAACGAGTAGCGTGCCTTCAGGTACCACTGTCCACCGTTCAGACCAAAAGGTCCAGACTCGGGAAAGCGCTGACCTAGATCACCGGCGCCTGGGTTCTCGTCATTGAAGGTATCAAACAGATTGTTCACACCGCCAATCAGTTCCAGACCGTTGTCCATGCTGTAGCCAACTTCAATATCTACCAGGGTTTCGGCACTGATGTCATCAACGCCATTGCCTGTGTCATCCCACTCTCCGTAGTAGTTCAAACGAACCAGGCCACGCAAACGACCGTGATCATGTGCCCAGGTAACGCTACCTTTGAAGCGAGGAAGCAAATCTTCCAGCGCCTGCTCACGGCCTTCGCTAATGGGGTTAACAATACCGCGGTCTGTTACCTTGGTCTTGTTCCAGTTAGCGGCAAGTGTGAGGTTTGAGTAACCGCCGCCCAGATCAAAGCCGTAGCGACCAACAACGTCAATACCCTGTGTACGGGTATCAAAGCTGTTCGCAAAGAAGCGGAATTGCGACAGGTCGTCTAACCCGAGAAATTCCTGACGATTGATAGTGCCGTTGGCATCAAGAGCGGTGAGTGCTGCTGACACAGAACCAAAGTTCGCGCCTCCGCCAGCAAAATTCAGCGCATCAAGAAAATCAACGTTTGCACCAAGCGCGACACGATCTTCGACTTCAATATTGTAATAGTCGATCGTCCATGAGGTGGGACCAGCGTCAAACGCTGTTCCAAACGAGAAGTTAGTTGCATCTTCCGGGCCCAGTTCGGGACGGCCATTGCCAAGGCTCTCAATGAAATCCGCTGCCAGCTGGCCAGCAGAGGAGCTCAGAGGCAGAGTACCCTGATCCACCAACACACCACCAACATTCTGAGTGGTTACGTTAGTGATGTTCGCCTGACCTGCCGTGGGCGCGTGAAATCCTGTAGACACCGCACCGCGGAATCGAAGACCTTCATTAACCCGATAGAGTCCTGCCACCTTAAAGTTCGTGGTGTCACCAAAGACGCTATAGTCTTCGTAGCGAATAGCCGCCTGCGCAGTGAACTGCTCAGTGATATCGGTTTCAGCTTCAAAGTAAAAGGCATAGCTGTCCTGATCACTTGAGGTGTCATTAGGAAAGCCACCAAAGCCATTGGAACTTGAGGAGAAACCCTGATCAGCCAGGGGACCCAGTGCAAAAGACGCCTCGTCACCCGCGAAGAGATCAAAATCTTCTCGGCGATACTCAGCACCAAAGGCAAGGCTTAGTTCTGAAGCCAAACCAACGTCGAGTGGATAGGAGAAATCGGCGTTAATAACGGTTTCTGTTTGCTCTTGACCACCCGGGACAAAATCACGAGGACTATCGGGTCCAAGAGAAGCGTTAACCGTATTTTCAATAAAGAAGTTGGTTTCATTAGATCCGTGAACCACGCTGACGTCATAGAACAGTCCGTCGCTAATGGTGCCGCGTACTCCAGCTGCGATGCTGAAGTCTTCGTTGTCACCACCAAAGCGCGGGGTGAACCCACCCGGAATGGTTTCTACAAACGAAAAGCAATTTTGGCTGTCGGTAACGGAAGCCAAAATACCGGCATCGGGAATCAACCCGTTGGTGCCTGTCAGCGGGATACCTGCCGGGCAATCGATGCCCTGACCGAGCCCGTCAAGGTCACCAACAGAGACCGATGGCACACCGTTCGGATCTGCAGCACCTGTCAGGGGATCAACCAAAGGACCCGCGTAAACGCCACCACGATTTGTTGGGTTACGGTAGAAGAAGCCACCGGTAACCGTACGCTCAGCGTAGTTACCAAAGGCATAGACCTCTACGTTGTCATTAATATTGAATGCCGAGTTAACAAACAGTTTCAGATCATTATCAACGTCTGGCTGCCCCCAATATTGAGGAGCCTCATCAGTAAAGCCATTGATGGTGCGAAAATCAGCCGCAGCCGTGTTACCGGCTTCGATGAGAGCCAATACATCGTCTCGAACCACTGACCGAACCGTGCCATCCACTTCACTGAATTCACCGGTGAGGTTAACAAAACCCTTGTCACCGAGAGGCAAGCCGATGTTGCCGGCGATGCGATAGTTATCACCATCGCCTTCATAGGTAGACCCGCCAGTGACTTCCAGAAACGCACCTTCGGCATCATCGCGAAGCGCAAAGTTGATCACGCCAGCAATCGCGTCAGAACCGTACTGTGACGAAGCACCGTCACGTAGCACTTCCACTTGCTTCAAAGCGAGCGATGGCAGCGTTGCAATATCTACGCCCTGGGCGCCATCAGAAATACCGCCGCCGAGGAAGCTGATTACAGAACCTCGGTGACGACGCTTGCCGTTCACCAGCACCAGCGTGTTATCTGGCGACAGGCCACGCAGGTTGGCTGGGCGCGAAATTGTCGCGGCGTCCGAAATAGGCTGGGCGTTGACGTTATAGGCCGGTACGGCGGTACGCAGCAAATCCTGAACGTCGGTGGCTGCATTTCGAGTGAAGTCTTCACCGGTGATGACATCAACCGGTGCTGTGGTGTCCGCGGCAGAACGAGCTGCCCGACGGGTACCAATAACCACAACTTCTTCAATTGTATCTTCTGCACCATCGGCCGCATTGGCTGCGACAGGTGCCAGAGCAAAGCTTGCCAGCGCAAACGAGGCTGCACTTACATAGCTCACTCTTCTTGAGTGCTTATCCATGGATGGGAATCCCCATTTATAGTTTTTAGGTAATCGGTCTCGCAAAACGTAGAACAGTCTCTCGAATCGATGGGTCATGGGTTCGAGAGACCCGCTTTTCGTCGCCCGGGTAGGTGCAACGTTTAATAGCTCCGAAACCTCATTCTACATAATTTCTCCATATTATCTTCATAAAGTTTTTGGTATTCGTTCCAATTTCCCGCCCCTAAAAATGGGGGCTTCCAACTATTTCGCAGCCAATAAGCAGACTAAATCCAGTTTTTTACGTTACAAATCACTGCCCTTTGAATTCTGGTGACCGCCTTTGGGCGAACGCCTTGAAGCCTTCCCGCACATCCTCAGACTTCAGCAACATCAATTGGGCCCCCCACTCGTATTCTGCAAAGTCCGCCGCGCTCATCTCGTTGGAACGCAGCATCATGCGCCGGACAAGGGTGTAGGCCAGCGGTGGACCGTCGGCAATCATCTGGGCATAGGCCTGAGCCTCGTTTGACAAGTTGTCATCAGAAAATACCTTGTTGGCCAGGCCAATCTGCAGGGCACTTTGGGCATCCAGCAGCTCGCCGCTGTACATCATTTCCATGGCCCGTCCGTAACCCACCAGTTTGGGCAGCCAGTAACTCACGCCATAATCAGAGGCCAACCCGCGCTTGATAAAGATGGATCCCAAACGGGCCGACTCGCCTAATAACCGAATATCACAACAGGCGGCAATGCCAAACCCAGCGCCAACAGCCGGTCCGTTGACAGCGGCAATAATCGGCACCTCACAGTTTGCAAAGGCTTCGACAGTTTGTGCCGAGGTACCGCGCTGATCGAGCCGAGTCTTGCGCGACACCTCTGTGGTACCGCCACTGCCCGGACCTCCGCCCACGACCGAGGCACCGGCACAAAACCCGCGACCGCTGCCGGTCAGCAACATCACTCGGATGGCGTCTTCGCTGTTCGCCCGTTCAATGGCGTCAAAAATGCCCTGGGTAACCCCTGGGCTCAACGCGTTCATTGTGTCGGGTTCGTTCAAAGTAACCCTAAACACCCCATTGTTCAGTTCCGTAAGTACCGATTCACTCATCATTCGCTCCCCAGCTATCAACATGTTTAGTTACAAGCCCAAGTCTATAAGTCCTGATGTAATTTTTCTGCTTGAGACACACAGCCAATCTCGCCCAGAAAGACGGCAGGCTCTGCTGTATAATGGAGGGTTAACAACGATAAAGACTGAGACCGGAAAGAATGAAACCGGCAGCAGGGAGTATTTTGCCAGTGACACAACCAGACCTGACCTACCCCTACGCCGACCATCCCGCCCCAGGCACAACCCGCGAAGTCGCTGAGGGCGTACGCTGGTTGACGATGCCAATGGGCGGCTCTCTGACCCACATCAATCTGTACCTGCTCGAAGACAGGGATGGCTGGTTTATCGTAGACACCGGGCTACCGCTTAAAGAAGTCGCTGATCTATGGGATCAGATTTGCGCGGACGAGCTCGGCGGTAAGCCTGTGAAAGGCGTGATCTGCACTCACATGCACCCGGACCATATTGGTCAATCGAGCTATCTCACAGAAAAATTTCGCTGTCCTTTATACATGACTCAGGCTGAGTACTATCAGGCATGTTCGTTTTCCAACCGGGCCGGTTCTCATCACCAAAGCTGGCAAGGCGAGGAGTTTTACTTGCGCGCAGGCATGCCCGGAGACTATCTGGAACGCCTCAAGAAGATGTGGGAAGCGCGCAGCAACGATGGCTTCTCGATGCCCGCCATGCCCAGCGGCTACCAACGGTTAATGGATGGCAATAGCCTGCGTATCGGCGACAACATCTGGAAGGTAGTGGTGGGCGCCGGGCACTCACCAGAGCATGCTTGCCTGCACTGCGAAGAGCTGGGCGTCATGCTGTCCGGGGATCAGATACTGCCAATCATCACATCCAACGTCAGCGTCCATCCCACAGAACCCAATGCGAACCCGCTTAAGTTCTGGATGGAGTCTCACGATCAGTTTTTGTCTACTCCAGACGAGACCTTTATTTTACCTGCCCACAATCTGCCTTTTTACGGCGTGCGAGCAAGGCTTCGCGAACTCATTGATCACCATGAGGACAGAATGCTTGCGATTGAAGAACACTGTGCAGAACGCCCTGCCACTGCGCGCGAACTCTTGCCCGTGTTGTTCGCGCGGGAACTGGATCCACGCCAGATGATGATGGCATTGGGAGAGGCGATTGCCCACACACACTTGCTTGTGCATCGCAATCGTCTGCAACGCAGTCTTGATGAGAACGGTGTGTTTCAGTTCACCTCAATAGACCCAACACTTGAGCGACGCGCAAGCCCGGACAAGCATGATCAACCCTCAGACGGTCCAATACTGGTCTAGGTAAGCTCCGATTAAGCCTAAACCGAAAAAAAGCCGGGATCTCAGGACAGAGATCGCTCGCATGAGCTATAAGATTCTACTTTGGGGCAAGACCAAACTGCCTGCCGGAGTTCGTTCCCTGGCGGGGCTATTGCTGATGATCGGCGGTGTGTTTGGCTTTCTGCCAGTGCTTGGGTTTTGGATGTTTCCACTAGGGCTTGCGTTTATCGCGCTGGACATCCCACTAACGGCGCACAAAATCGACGAGTGGATGATTACCCTGAAAGCCCGGGCGACTCAGCCGGACGAATCGCAAGACAACCAGTAACCTCCGGACTCAAGTGTTTTCACCTTGCCCGCTGTTGGCGTGGCAAAGTGGGTGCCAATCACCAACACCTCCGTCTCAGCGTATTTGGCCAAAAGCTGCTCGCGTGTGGCTTGTCCTTGAGCCTGGTCAAAATCAGCACTGCTGCACCAGTCGGTACGCGTCATCTGACAGGGGTGATGAATACAATCGCCCGTAATAAGAGCTTCTTCGCCATTTGAAGTGATGTGTACGCTTACATGGCCCGGTGTGTGTCCTGGCGTGGGTTCGAGAACGACTCCGGGACAAATCTCGTAGGTTTCCGGAACAAAATCCGCAAGGCCTGCCTCAACAACCGGCCGCACAGAATCGGCCAGGATTGGGCCGTAGGTGTCTTCGTCTTCATTGGCATCCCAGTAAGCCCACTCTTTCTCCGCCATAAGGTAGCGTGCGTTGGTAAACGTAGGAACCCACTCGCCATCGACGAGGCGGGTGTTCCAGCCCACATGATCGACGTGCAAATGGGTACACATCACTGCGTCAATAGACTCCGGCGGGTAGCCCGCTGCGGTCAAATCTTCCAGAAACGAGGTTTGTAGATTGTTCCAGGCTGGCATGTTGCGCTGTTTGTCATTACCAATACAGGTGTCTACGACAATCCGCATGCTGCCGGTATCGATAACCAACGCATGCACGCTCATTATTAGCTTGCCCTCAGCGGTGGCAAAATGCGGCTGCATCCAGTCAATCGGGGCCACCTCGGCGGGCGTGGCATCCGGCAGAATAAATTTGCTGCCACCCGATATCTCGAGTTCCACGACCCGGGTGATCTTCATGCTACCCACCTGCCAGCTCTGTGTTTTTATCTGATCCGCCATGAATCCCACTCCCCTCGATATTGATGACAACCCTTAACTGATCCTACGAAATATTTGCTCGCTTGGGGACATTTGGGCCAGCTATTTCTTTCCTGAGCAGGCGCTGCGCACCCAGTGCAGCCCCGGCCAGCAATATGCGCAGGAACTGGCTAAACTCGGGCAACCGAGATCCTTCGAGAACGCATCATGGGCCTGATTGACACCCTTACTACCCTGACCAAAATACCTATGCTCCTAAAGGTGAAGAAGGAGCTTGCGCTCAGGCCGCTGGAAACTCTGGACAGTCCGGCCACTCGAGTCGAGGATTTGGCGACCAGGTTTCCGAATCACGACGCCATAATATTCGAGGGTGCTCGGCTGACATGGCACGAGCTCAACGCCCGGGCCAACCAATACGCTAGAGCACTTGAGGCACAAGGCATTGTCCGTGGTGACACCGTCAGCGTGCTTATGGAAAACAGGATCGAATTTCTCAGCACCCTGATCGCACTCAACAAGCTTGGCGCCATTGGTGCGTTGATTAATACCAATTTGCGGGGGCGTCCGCTGGTGCACTGCGTCACTGTCGCCAAATCAAAGATGTTTGTATTTGGCGGCGAGTTGGCTGCGGCTCTTGAAGAGACAAAGAGTGAGCTGCCACTGGAAGAAGGCAGGGACTACCTATACGTTAACGACGCCGCTAACGATTCAATTGCACCCAACTGGGCCCTGGATCTCGACGCGCTTGCCAACGAACTACCCGAATCCAACCCGGACAGTACAGCAAGCAATAAGCTCGCAGACAATTCGTTGTACATCTATACCTCCGGCACTACCGGCCTACCCAAAGCCGCTGTGCTTTCCAATCGGCGGCATCTAATGAGCTCCAGCATGGCTGCCAATGCAGGCTTCCTGTGCGATGAGAACGATGTGATCTACGTCTGCCTGCCTCTATATCACGGGACCGGTCTGATGCTGGGCGTGGGTGCTGCCCTCATGTCAGGCGCAACCCTGGTTATTCGCCGAAAGTTCTCGGCCAGCAAATTTCTGCCCGATATTCGAGAACACAAGGTCACCTGCATGATTTATATCGGCGAGCTCTGCCGATACCTGATGAACACTGAACCCAAGAGTGACGACGCAGACACTACGCTTGCCAAAGTGATGGGTAATGGCCTGCGCCCGGATATCTGGCTCGACTTCAAGAAACGTTTTGGTCTGGAGCGAATATGCGAGTTCTACGGCGCAAGTGAAGGCAACGTCAGCTTCGCCAACATACTGAACAAAGATCTTACCGTTGGCATGACCTCACAAGAAGTTGCGCTTGTGAGGTATGACATTGATGAAGATGAAGTGGTACGCGGCCCCACCGGATTTGCAGAGCGCAGCGCCGTCGGAGAACCAGGATTATTACTGGGAAAGATAACCGAAAATACCGTGTTCGAGGGGTACACCGACTCTGAAGCTACAGAGTCAAAAGTGATGCGAGATGTCCTGGAGAAAGGTGACGCCTGGTTTAACTCAGGCGATCTGCTCAAAGAAGTCGACGTTGGCTATACGCTGGGTTACCCACACTACCAATTTGTTGATCGAATAGGCGACACATTTCGCTGGAAATCCGAGAACGTATCAACGAATGAGGTAGGTGAAATTATAAACAGGCATCCCGGGATAAAAATCTGCAACGTGTATGGCGTGGAAGTACCAGGTGCAGACGGCAGAGCTGGCATGGCCGCAATCACTTTGGAAGCCAACGCCAAGTTTGACCCCAACGAATTGGCAACATTTGTCAATGCAGAGCTGCCACCTTTCGCTCGACCCGTGTTCATCCGGGTGCAACCAGACCTGGAAGTTACGGGCACGTTCAAGCTGCTAAAAACCGAGCTACGCAAGACTGGATACAACCCTGGTGCGACTAGTGATCCGTTGTACGTAATGAAGCCCCGAGCTTCAACTTACACCCTGCTGGATGCTGACTACTACCAGGTACTGAGCAGCGGCAATGCCGGTTACTAGTCAGCCAGCAAGTAAGGTCTAGCTATAGAGCTTGCGAGCCCACAGTGTAAGGCCTTCTGTCACGCTCAAAAAATGATCGCTATCGATGAAATTCAAATCTCTGTAGGTTGTTTTGAGGAAATCTCGGAGAGCGCGCGACTTGGCCATACCGCCGGTTAGGTACACATTGGTCGGTTTAATGCCGGCGGAAAGCACAGCCTCATCAACAAGCTCCTTGAGATGAAGCAGCAAGCGTTGAACAGAATCAACAAACTGCTGATTAGTCACTGCAATCAACAGGCCCTGCTCAAGATCATCAAGTGCAACCCCTGTCTGCTCTGCCTTGGACAGCTCGATCTTGGCAAGCTCTACCCCTCGCAGTAAACGATAAGTCGCTCGTTGCTCACAAACTTCCAAAAGTCGTTGAGTGCGCTCAACATTCACTGCTTCCCGGGAAAAAAATTCCAGTCTCTCCCGGGTGGCCGCACTGTAGAAACGCTGCTGAGCATTCACATCATTGGTTGCAACAGCGTCGACATAATAACTATTAGGTACAGGCAAACCTGACTTCAGCAGATCACCAAAACCAAACTCTGGCATCACGGCATGCAATGCAAGAGCCTGATCATAGTCATTGCCTCCACGGCGCTCCCCACTATGACCTAACACATCCGCATCTCTATCGGTGCGCAAGGCGCGATCACCACCGACCCGCACAAAGGAACAATCGGTTGTGCCGCCGCCGATGTCTATGACCAAAATCGCTTCTTCGCGGCTCAGTCGGGCCTCGTATTCAAGTGCTGCGGCCATCGGCTCAAACAAAAAGGCAACTTCCCGAAAGCCCGCCATGCGCGCAGCCGAGTTAAGCATGGACAATGCCTGCTCATTGGCGTCCCGCCCCCCCAGGCCCTGGAAATTCACAGGTCGCCCAATAACAACCGACTCAATCTCTTCGGCTTGAGACCGAACGTTGCCCATCATCGCAGCGATTACCGTCACAAACCGCTCACGGATCTCATCGGTCAGACCGGCCACACCCAGAAAGCTCTTGGGCGACTTCACAAAATACCCTTGAGTCGGGTCACTGAGATACTCAGCTAATGCCGCTTCACCAAACCTCAGAGCATTAAATTCTGCACAGTCCAGCCGAAGCTGGTTGTCGGCATCCCTGGGCAGCTGCAGGGCCACACTTGGTGCGTGCAAGGTAGATGGAATAAGGGGCTGGCCATTTTCAAGCGCGACCAACTCGCAAGCCTGATCGCGCCAGATGCCCAGTGCACAGTGGGAGGTCCCATAGTCGAAACCTGCAAACATAGGCCGCTCCAGAAACGGCTGGGCATTGTACTCAACTCAATCCGGAAGGAAACCCTGAGGATCAGCTCCCCCTAGCGATACCGGATCAGATAGCGGCTATTCGGCACAACGTAGGCGTAGCCCCGTGAGTTAACACACTGTCTACCGCCAACCAGCGCATGGCGGTTGTTCCAGTAGCTCCACCGAGATACTCGTCGGCAATTGCCCCCGTAATTGAGGCGCGAGGAACTGCGACGGTAGCGGTTGTTCAGATGCCCCCGATTACTTCGAAAGTTGCGATTCGAGCGATGAAAACGCGACGAATAGCGCGACGAACGATGCCCGTAGGTTGCCTGTACCAGGCCGCCGTTTACCGCATCAAAGCCATAGGACACATCGTCCGCCGCAGCACCAGGTGCTACCAACAAACCCAGGCTAAGGGACAACGACAGACCCATCACTTTGAGAAGGGGTGCTGAACTATGAGTGTTGACAATACTTTTTAAAGAAACCATAAGCGCGTCTCCTGCGGGTATGGTTAACCACTCTACAGCTCATCGATGAATCGCTACTGAATAGCAGTACGTTTAGCTCTTGTTCAGGTCTGCGCTCAGGTCGGCGTTCGCCAAACAACGGTGCGCAAGCGCCGCAAACTTGTCTAACATTGGCAGGAGCGTGTCAGCGTCAGCAGACGGCAGGCCAAGCAACTGTCGGTGAAAACCGAGTTCTTGCATTGACTCTAGTACAGCTTGTTTGCCGGGAACTCCAAAAATACTGAACTCAGGGCTACCTGCCCGCCCTCGTTTTTGCCAGCATTGCTCAACCCTGGCTATGCCCGCCGCATAGTCGAGCGCTCCCTGAACTTGTTGGGCTGCTCGTGCGCGATCCTGATAGATTGGCATCCAGCCGTCTGCGTACTGGGCTACACGATCATAGGTCCATTTGGAGGAGGCACCGAGCAACATTTTTGGGCCGCCAGGCTGTCTGGGTTTTGGATAGCTGAAGACCTCTTCAAAATTCACGTACTTGCCTTCGAAAGAGGCTTTGTCTTGCGACCATAATGCACGCATGGCAAGCGCTCGTTCGCGCAGCACGGCCCAGCGCTGCGGGTAAGGCGTACCGTGGTTGGTCATCTCTTCGACATTCCAACCCGCGCCAACGCCCAGCACTACCCGACCGGCAGAAATCTCATCCAGACTTGCAATCGTTTTTGCCAACACCAGAGGATCATGCTGGGTAAGAAGTGTGACTCCCGTGCCCAGTTTCAGATCTTTGGTAACCATCGCGGCCGCGCAAAGAGCGACGTAAGGATCCAGCGTGTGGTAATACTGCTTGGGCAAATCAGTCCCGCCGGGCCAGGGTGTTTTCCGGCTGGCCGGGATGTGCGTGTGCTCACAAACAAATAGCGACTCAAATCCTCGCTCTTCGACCGCTCGCGCCAGAGCATCAATGGGCATGCAATAACTTGTGGGAAAAATAAGTACGCCGAACTTTGACACTGTGACTGATCCTGATTTGCCAGTGAGCTACATCCGAGACTGTACCTCTTAGTTAAAAAACATCCAATTTCAGGCCATCATTGGTTATGCTGCGCCAAGTTTACCGGGTGCACTTCCATGCAGCTGTATTGGATTCGGTTTATACATTGGCAAGGACGATCTTTGGGATACCTGCAAGCCAGGTCCAGTCTCGAGCGACTCAGCCCACCCAAACGAACGAATCGGCGTGCTGCGAGATCCAGCGTGAAGACGCTGCTGATTGGGATTCTCGCAACCGTAACTCCGGCCATATCGGCTCTCGCCGCCCAATCAAGCCCGGTTGCCCCCTCAGATAGCTGGTGCGATGTGATGTCTCAGAACGACGAGACACTCGAACAACTGCAGCTTAGCAGCGCGAAGAACTCCAGAATGTATCGTCGCGCACTACTCACCAGAGGGGTGAGGAACATACATCGCTCCTTCAGCGACGCCGCTGACATGCTTGCGACGGCCACCGAGGTTATAGGTAGCGAGCGAAGCGTCGAAGCGGTGTTCTCCGACGCGCTGCGATGTCAGATCGAGTTCCGCCAGGCGCTACCAGGGGCGAATCAGCGTTGCGAGGCGCTGGAAAATCTCGAGATCGAGGTCAACGACCCCTCGGTGCGGTCCTACGTCCAACTGACCCTCGCCTTCTATCTGTCGCGAACGGGTGCCTATGAAAAGGCTGAAGCCAAGGCCCAGATAGCCATCGAACTGGCGGAACGAGCAAACAACAATGCCCTGATCGCACTCACTCACACCTGGCTAGGCGTGCAATACAGTGTCAAGCACCTGCCCGAGCTGTCGCTGTATCACTATGAAGCCGCCTGGAACGCGGCTGAGCTCGTTGAATGGCCCGAGCTAAAGCAAATTATTCGGTTCAATAGCGCGACGGTGTACACCCAGCTCGGGCGCGACCAGGAAGCGCTGCTGACATTCGAAGAAGCACTAACCTGGCCAATGCTCAACGTGAGCAACTCAAACGCCCTGGTGATCTATGCGTCGATGGCCTACTCACTGGTTCCGGTAGGAGAAGCCGCCAGGGGTGAGAAGCTCCTGACGGAACTCATCAAAACCCGCTTTGACGACGTGCAAGACGACACCAAGATTCAGGCCTATGACGCTCTCGCACAAACTCAACTGGCGCAAAACAAACTCAGCGAGGCGATCGAGAGTTTCGGCAACGCCATGGCGCTATTTGATCCATCTACATCCGGAACCAATCCCAGAAGTCTGGCCGTTATGGTGCCCTACGGCGAAGCTCTGCGCCGCGCCGGTCGCGAAGCCGAGGCACTGAACGTGATCGACGGCGTCATCAAACAACTGGATCTCGATTCGCCAAACGATTTGCTGCGGCGGGCTCACAATGAGCGAGCCTCCATTCTACTTGAGCTTGATCGCCCTGAAGAAGCAGAAGTCGCCACCGCAGAAGCACAACGAGTCGCCGACATGCTGGCGAGCGACGCCCTGAACTACCAAATCTCTCGCCTCAAGGTTGCCATCGAGTTGGAGCAGAGTAACCGCGAGCTAGAAGTCGCAAGACAGCGCGAAGCCACCCTGCGGGCACGAGCAAAGCAAGAAACCATGCTGCGCTATTTACTGATTGCTTTGGCTGTTCTGCTGCTGACCGTGGGTTATTTGCTGTTTAGCCGGCACCTGCAAACTCGCATAGCACAAACCGAGCGAGCGGTGAGCGAACGTCTGGAAGAGAAAGTGAAGCTACGGACCGAACAGCTCGAAGAACAGATGGCAGAGCGTCTTGATGCTGAGGTGGACCGGAGACATCTTTTGGGCAAGCTGGCAGAAGGCGAAAAAATGCGTGCGCTTGGTCAACTCACCGCAGGTGTCGCTCATGATTTCAACAACTTGATGACTGCAGTCACGCTTACCACGGAGTATCTGAAAACAACCCAGACAGACAATCAGGGGAAGCGGGATGCCTTGCTCGATGACATATTGACGGCCACCGACTCTGCGGCACGAATCACCAGCGGCTTACTCGCCTACGCCCGGCAACAACCGTTGCAGCCCAAGGTATTGCAGCTCGACAAGTTCCTGGAAGAGTCGAGCCTTATCTTTCGAAACACCCTGGGCGAACGTAATCAGCTTGTCACCCGGTTTACACCCTGCCGAGTAAAAGTGGACCAGGGTCAACTTACCAGCGCCCTTCTGAACCTGGTCATCAACGCCAAGGAAGCTATCGGCGACCGGGGTGTTGTCGAAATCTCTCTGTCCACCGAAAAAGACCTGGATACCGACCAGCAGATCGCCGTTATCAGCGTTCAGGATTCAGGTTGCGGCATGAGCGAAGAAGAACTTATTCGGGCCACTGAGCCGTTTTATACCACCAAACCCGTTGGTGAAGGCGCGGGGTTAGGTCTCAGCATGGTCTATGGATTTGCCCACCAGTCTGGTGGCGATCTCAGTCTGAACTCAGATATCGAGCGCGGGACTGAAATCCGCTTAAGGCTGCCAGTTATCGACTCTACCACCACTGATTCCACGAGCGCGTCTTCGCGCTCGGCTCAGGAGCTGCCATCAAGTCTTAGAGTGCTGGTTGTGGAAGATCGCGAAAGTGTGCGAACCATGCTGATACGCTCGCTGGAACACCTTGGGCTGCAAACAGAAGACGCACAAACCGCCGATGACGCAAAACAAATGCTCGAATCCGGCAGCTCCCCGGATGTGCTGCTCACCGATGTCATGATGCCCGGCAGGCTGGACGGACACGCTCTGGCAGACTACGCCAATACCAGACACCCGGAGCTGGCCATCGTGCTTATGTCGGGCTACACCGAGTCTGTTGATGACAGATTTAGCTTCCTGCGCAAGCCATTCAATATAGACACACTGGAGAAGGTGCTGCTGGAAGCGCTACACAATAAAGATTGTGAGGCGGCCACCTGAAGATCAGCTGGATTTACCAGTGATGCCTAGAGTGCTATTCCCTCAGCCATTCCCATCGACCCGCCAGACTGACTACTGACTGGGAGCGCATTAAGGGGAATACTGTTGGCTTGACCAGGGATGGCCGGGCTAACAAGAGACGGTATGACCACTGGTGCAACCGGCGCGTGCTGCGCCGTGACAGGCGTTTGCGCCGGCCCATCCACAGCACTTGGCGCTGTCGCCGCCAGATCTGCCTCCAACTTCGGGGTCACTGCGGAGCTTCCCGCTGCTGAGTCGCGGTTTGCCAGGCGGTCACGCCACAACGCCACCTTCGCCCCATACCGCTGACCCGCGTCCTGGCGCTTTTGGGTGTAGGGTCCAACGTTATAGGCACTCAGCGCACAGGCCTCCGCACCACAACGTTCAACGTAGTAGGCCAATACCTGTGCACCACAATAAATATTTTCTGCCGGGTCATCGAGGCTGGTGGTGCCGCAGAACTGCGACCAATATTCCGGTCGGACCTGCGCAGGGCCAATCGCACCTACCGGCGATACGACATTTTTTCGAAATGAGCTTTCTGTAAGAACGAGCCCGGCAAGTAACTCTGGAGCAAGCTGTTGGCGAGAGGCCGCTTCCAGAATCCAGGGCGAAAACTCAAGTGCAACGGTTTGCCTGACACCAAAGACCGCACTAACCCGGGTGGCGAATTCCTGCACTTCTGATTGCCAGGGTTGCACTCGATCGTTCCACTCTGGCAGCGCCATGGAGGTGGTAAGTTGGCCCCTTGCTGGAGACAGTGATCCAATAATGAAAGCGATCACAAAAGCACAGCTGAGTAGGCCAAGCTGGATTTTGAGCACCGTTCCAGCGATATCGTTCGCCGCCTCGGCAGAAGCGTCAGCACCAGACCCCAGGGCTGCTGCCGGATCGACAAATACAGATTGGCGTGCTGTTTTAATCACCTGACGTAATCACCTGACTCGCTAGTGTCCCAACTCCATAAGACAATTTTAGACGTGCATTGTTGCCAACAAACAGCAGATCCATGTAACTCTTAGCCTAGTTTCGTTTGGCCACTTTGTACACCAATTTGCCCATCACGCCGCTAATTCGGCGTGAATCTGGCTGATTGAGCATCGATCGAGCTATTTTGGCTCTAACCCGCTCTGAGGGCGGCAATAATTTCTGCCCGCTGTGCATCATCTGATACCGGGAAGCTGGCCGATGTGCGATCAACAATATCACCGTATCTCGACAACATGGCCCCAGCGATGTCCCCAGGCTCACCAACAACAGCAAACTCGTTGAGAATGTCATCAGTGATCAACGTGCCCATCTCCTGCCAGCGCCCCTGTTTGGACATTGTATTGAGTTCGGCCTGAAGCTCTCCCACGCCAATGGAATCAAGTACGCCTTTGTAGGCAGGGGTCGAGCCATAGAACGCAATACGTTCTAGGGTCGCCTTCTTGCTGGCAGCGAACTCCTCTTCAGTTCGGCCTGTAACCACAAAATTTCCATAGCTCAATTCAAAATCGTCGCGCGACCTGCCACTTGCTGCGAGCCCTTTCTCAATCGCTGGAAGCGTCACGTTCCTGATGAACGGCAGGGTCGAAAACGGATGAATAATCATGCCATCCGCCACCTCTCCGGCGACCTCGGTCATCTTTGGTCCAACCGCTGCAAGTACAACCTTGGGTGCGCCGTGATCCTTGTTCTCCGGCGTGAACGCCGGTGTCATCAGTGTATGTCGGTAGTACTTGCCAACAAACTCGAGAGGCTCGCCTTCGTACCAGTTCGCCCAGATCGCGCGCATGGCCTGCACCAGCTCCTTCATTTGGGCCGCAGGCGCTCCCCACTGCATGGAGAAGCGTTTAGTGACATGAGGCTTGATCTGCGAACCCAGGCCTAGCGTGAAGCGTCCTTTGGAGTAGGCATTAAGATCATGCCCCAGATTTGCCAGTATCATTGGGCTGCGGGCGAAGGCCACTGCAATCGAGGTGGCAAGCTCAATTTTTTCGCTGTGCTCTGCAGCAAGCAAAAGCGGCATAAACGGATCGTGATTCATCTCCGCAACGCGCAACCCATCATAACCAGCCGCTTCAGCGGCCATTACGCTGTCTTTTACTTTCTCCAGATGATGCGCCAGTCCTGTATCAACTTTCATTCCATTCTCTCCCCATGTTTGTTGTTCTTTGTGGTCAGCGGGCGTGATGTCTAGCCAGTCAATTCGCGAACGATTGCCAGCCGATCTTCCTTCGCAATATTCGAATAGGCAGCGGCGGTGCGATCAACCAGATCGCCATAACGTGCCTGTAATTTGCCGGCAAGAGCGAGGGGTTCAGCAACTACAGCAAACTCGTTGAGCAGACTGTCATCGATCAGGGTACCCATATCGTCCCAGCGTCCCTGTTTGGACAGAGTATTCAACTCGCCTTGCAACTCACCCGCGCCGATGGAATCGAGCACCGGTTTGTAAGCCGGGGTGGAGCCATAGAACGCGATCTGTTTGGTCACCAGGCCTCGTGACTGGGCCATCTGTTCTTCTGTTTGCCCGGTAACCACAAACACAGGGTAGGTCACCTCAAAATCTTCCCGACTCTTCCCAGCCTTGGCGAAGCCACGCTCCAACGCCGGCATAGTGGTTTCGCGCAGATATTTTTCAGTGGTAAAGGCGTGGATCAAAACGCCATCAGCTACCTCACCTGCAACTTCAGTCATCTTCGGACCCACGGCTGCAAGAAAAACCCGAGGCGCACCAAATTCTGTGTTCTGCGGCGTGAACATCGGTGTCATCAGGGAGTGGGTGTAGAACTTACCCATGAATTCCAGGGGAGTTCCATCATGCCAATTCGCCCAAATCGCACGCATCGCCAGAATAAACTCCCGCATCCGCGCAGCTGGCGAACTCCAGGGCATGCTGAAGCGCTTAGAAATATGCGGCTTGATCTGCGATCCAAGACCCAAAATGAATCGCCCCTTTGATGCGGCATTTAGATCATGGCCAATGTTGGCAAGCGTCATTGGACTGCGGGCAAACGCAACCGCAATGGAGGTCATTAGATCAACCCGCTCAGTGTGCTGAGAGGCAACAACCAATGGGAAAAATGGGTCGTGAGAGGTCTCAGCGGTGAGAATGCCGCTGTAACCCATTTCTTCCAGTTCTCTGGCCTGAGGCCCTGCCTTCGACAGATCAAAATCAATTCCACCATCAACTTTCATTTCTTGTTTTGTCCTCTGCGTTCGTTTTTTTGTTTGTGCGTTTTGTGTCTTGTGCTGTCGAGTACAGTATCGCGGTGTGGATCACTGTCCAGTTTGTTCCCCTGGCTGGAGTTGCGTCGAGTCTATGAGGCTATTAAACGGCCCCTCGCCACGCCGATAGTGTTCACACTTAACTGCCTCCAATGTTGCACTGCCTGCACCCGGTGCAGCAGCGAAGCCCAGTGCATAAACCACATCGTTGGGCTGGCGCACCTGGGCCGCATCGCTACCGCTCAAACCCAGATAGTGCGCCAAAATCATCTTACCTACGACACCATGGGAGATTATCGCGGTGACGGGTGAAGACAACGTCATAGCCTCTCGCAGGGTTTCGAGCAGCGGCGCCACCCGCTGAAGCACGTCTGGCAGGTTTTCACCACCAGGCGGACGGTGGTTCCACCCATCAAATTCCCTTTCGCGCCAAGCGTTTGGGTCTGAGGTCCGAATATCGTCCATTGTCAATCCCGACCAGCCGCCACTATCGCGTTCAAGCAGTTCGTCACAAAACTCGAGTTCTGCCTGGATGTATGAATTGATTATATGCGCGGTTTCTATGGTACGACCCAGCGGGGATACCAGCAGACGTTTCACTCCCTGTCGACGCAACAGCCGCCCGTTCTCGTCAGCCTGACGCTTACCTTTGTCAGTGAGACCAGAGTCCAACCGCCCCTGCAAGCGAAATTCCTCGTTCCACTGCGTTTGACCGTGGCGTACGACAAAAAGCCTCTGCAGCTCCATCTGAATCCGGAAAGCGTAAAATGACAGTTAATTATGAGCCAAGCAGCGCCAAGAAGCCCGCATTCAACCGCCCTTTGGGACTGGTTCCGGTCTCAGAGCACCTTGCATTTGGCGATTTTGGCCCCATTATCCGAGTGTGTAAGTCGCGGCGGGCGATCGTTCCCTGACCGACCCCGGACCGCGACCGGACCATTGGAGAAAACGAATCATGATGCGAATTGCTCTGTTTTTGGCCACCAACATGGGTGTGATGCTGATCGCCAGCGTGGTCTTTCGCCTGTTAGGCATCGATCAAATGGTTGGTGGGGGCATGACCGCGTCGCTGATCTATTGCGCACTGTTCGGCATGACCGGGTCTATCATTTCATTGCTGATGTCAAAGGGCATGGCCAAGCGCTCCTCAGGCGCCCAGGTCATTGAAAACCCGCAGAACGAAACTGAACAGTGGTTAGTCGACACCACCGCTCGCTTATCGGAGAAGGCCGGCATTGGCATGCCAGAAGTCGCCATCTTTCCTTCCTCTGCACCCAACGCCTTTGCGACTGGCTGGCAAAAAAATAACGCCCTGATGGCCGTCAGCGTCGGCCTGCTAAACAACATGAGCCGCGATGAGGTAGAAGCAGTTATTGGCCACGAGATCGGCCACATTGCCAACGGCGACATGATCACCCTCGCGCTGGTGCAAGGCATCGTCAATACCTTTGTAATCTTCTTTGCGCGGATCATTGGCCAAACCGTCGATCGCGCTGTATTTCGCGGTGATGGATACGGCATGGGCTATTTCATCAGTTACTACGCTGCACAAATTGTGCTGGGCTTTCTCGCCAACGCCATTGTTATGTGGTTTTCGCGATTCAGAGAATTCCGTGCTGACACGGCCGGTGCCGAGCTTGCTGGCCGCGAAAAAATGATTGCTGCCTTGCAAGCTTTAAAAGGACCAGAGGCCGCCCCCTCAGAAATGCCCGACACCCTGGTGGCCTTTGCTATCAGCGGCGGTATGCCTGAGGGATTGCGCAAACTGTTCACCAGCCATCCGCCACTGGATGAGCGCATCGAAGCGTTGCGCAACGCAAGCTAATCGATGACAGAGGTCGCCTCAACAGTAGAGTTTCACTGGGGCTGCCGCCATAGCTGGCGTGCGGCATCTACCAACACTCTTTGGTGCTTGCTTGGTTGCAGCATTGGCGACTTTGGCACCATTTTGGCCTTTCAAACCTTCTCTCCATCGACCCCGGCTTTAATCGTGATGAGTCTGGCCATTGTCATGGGACTCTTGACCAGTATCGCGCTCGAAACCGTTCTGCTTGTGCGCAGCATGGCCCCCAAAGAGGCCTTCAAGACTGCTGTGGGGATGAGCTTGATTTCCATGCTGGCTATGGAGATTGCCATGAACGGCGTTGACTATTTACTGGTCGGCAAGGCTGCCCTCACGTGGTATTCGATTGGGCCAAGTTTGCTCGCCGGTTTTCTTGCGCCATTGCCTTATAACTACTGGCGTTTGAAAAAATTCGGCCAGGCGTGTCACTGAGTTTAGCAGCCCAACTATTCTTCGATCGCTCGATCATTCAGCATCATCCGTACGGTAGTCACCGTATTGCGCATCGCGCTTGGTAAGGGCCTGGGTTAATCCCTCACGAATCTCTGCTAAATGCGCCTGGGTCGTTTCCGTGTAGGTCGCAAGCGTTTGCATTTCTGTACCCGCTCGAAGGCCAGCACGGATACCCATCGCATCCATTTGCCGGTGCACCGCTCGCTTGTTGATCTGCTGCAAATCAGTAGGCGTTTTGGCAACCCGCTCTGCAATCGCCAGCACTTCGTCTTCCAACGTGCTGGCCGGATAAGCGCGGTTGGCAAAGCCACTCTCCGCAGCCTCGGTACCCGACATATGATCGCCAGTCAGCATTAACTCCATGGAGCGGCGCAACCCAACAATCCAGGGGTAAAACTGATTATCGGGTGGTGAGATGCTGCGCACCACGGGATATCCAATCTTCGCGTCGTCAGCGACATAAACCAGATCACAGGCCGTTGCGAGTTCTGTACCACCCGCCAGACAATACCCATGCACCTGGGCAATAACCGGCTTGGCCAGGTCCCAGATCTGAAAGAATCCTTCCACAACATGCCGCGGCCAGTTCGCAAGCCCTCCTGCCGTGTAATAGGGCTGGCCCTTGCGGACATCACTTTGCAAGTCGTAGCCTGCAGAGAAACAGGGTCCCGCGCCTCGAATCAACATGACCCTGATAGAGGGCTCCTGATCAGCTTCCTGCAGTGCCGCAAAGAGTTCAGTACGCAGCTCATTCGATAGCGGATTGCGCTTGTCTGGTCGGTTGAGGGTGATGCGCCGCACCATAGGGCGAGGCTCATCTACGATAATCTTTTGATACGCCATCGTGACCCTACTTCAATGAGAAGTTTGCAGCGGTGAACGCATTAAAGGTGCGCTCAACCTGCTCCGGCGTCGCGCCCCCCAGAGGCGCAATAATACTGGTATGCACCCCGCCATCCGCATCCGACTGGATGCGTTCGCGAATCTCATCTTCGTTACCGATAATTCCGATCTCATCGATCATCTCATCCGTCATCGCACCAGCCGTAGCGACGCGATCTTTTGCGGCCCAACCGGCATTGATGGAGTCTGCCGCCGAATCGTAGCCCGCCCAGGCGAGAAACTTGTTGTATACCGGTGTGGCGTAGTAAGGACCAAAATTCGCCCGAAACAGATCTCGACCGGCTTTCTTGTCATCGGTGCACAGCACCATCGCCCGATTAACCACCTCAACCGAAGCGGGGTCTTTGCTTGCAGACTCAGCGCCGCGCTTAACCGCGTCCATCATTTTGGGGAGTGCACTCTTGGGCCACAAATTGAAAATAACGCCATCCCCGGTGGCCGCTGCCATCTCAATCATCTTGGGACGCAACGCGGCGATGTAAATCGGCGGTGGATTGTCCAGTGGTGGCTGCCTGTAACCTTTTGACGACATGGTTTCGAGGTCTGTGAAATTCGATTTTTCGCCAGTGAGCATCGACCGAACCATGATGGCGGTTTCCTTGACCCGCGTTAGCGGCCGATCCAGCGGGATACCATTCCACTGGCCCATGATCGTCTGGCTCGAAGAGCCAATACCCAACACAAAACGACCCGGCAAAACCTGTGAAATAACGTTGGTGGTGGCAGCGAGCACTGCAGGCGTTCGCGTGTAAACGGGCGTAACGGCCACGCCAAATCGGGCTGTAGAGCTGTAATGGCCAACCGCCGCAATCTGTGTGAGCGTATCTGGCGCTCCCGCATCGGCAAACCAGACATCTGGATAGCCGTTATCTTCCGCCCATTTGATGCGCGCGATACTGTGCTCAAGTTTCGGGCCGGCCGGTAGGGTTACCGCTAGTCGTTTTGTGAGTGTCATTGTTCATCTCCCCAGAGTTCATCTGCTTTTCCCCAATCATACTACCCGGAGCCCGCGCGCAGGTATAATGATCAACCGATCAAGGAGCCATGTTAATGAGCGACGTAGAAATTACCGCCGTCCGCGATGCACACAAATTCGACGAGGCAGCACTAGAAGCCTATATGGCAGTAAACGTAGACGGTTTTAGTGGCAACCTCAGCGTAAGGCAGTTCGAAGGCGGTCAATCCAATCCCACGTTTCAACTGCATGCAGGCGACACCCGCTATGTGCTACGCAAGCAACCTCCAGGCGAGCTACTGCCCAGTGCGCACCAGGTTGATCGGGAATACCGGGTTATGAACGCTCTGGCCAATTCGAGCGTGCCTGTGCCAAAAATGTACTGCCTGTGCGAAGACACAGAGGTAATTGGTACGAAGTTCTACATCATGGAAATGATAGAGGGCCGTCTGTATACCGAAAACCAGCTTCCTGACTGCAGCCCGGCAGACAGGAGAGCCATGTTTCTCGATCTTGCTCGAGTTATGGCTGAGTTGCACAAGGTTGATCCCATTGCCTGTGGTCTGGAAACCTTTGGCAGACCCGGTAACTACTACAGTCGTCAGATCGATCGCTGGACCAAACAGTACATCGCCAGCAAAACAGAACAGATCGATGCGATGGATGCACTCATCGAATGGCTTCCTGCAAATCTGCCGGAAGAGTCTGGTGCCATGATCGTGCACGGCGACTACCGGATGGGCAACGTCCTGTGGCATCCGAGTGAACCACGGATTGTTGCTGTGCTGGATTGGGAACTGTCAACCCGCGGCGACGGACTTGCTGACCTGGGCTATCTTTGCCAGGACTATCACGGCGAAGGCTACGAAGACCCTGGTCTTGTCGGCGTGGATCTCGCCGCGCTGAATATTCCGACCGAAGAAGAATTTGTCGCGCACTACTGCAAACACGCGGGCCGCGACACAATAGAGAACTGGACGTTCTATCTCGCGTACAACATGTTCCGCAGTGCCGGCATCACCCAGGGTGTGTACAAACGTGGTATCGATGGCAATGCCAGTTCTGAAAAAGCATTGCAGTACAAAGATATGGCGCGACAGCGCAGCGAACGCGCCTGGCTGCTGCTGCAACAGCGCGGCCTGGCTTAGAGACTCTGACCAGGTACCTCAGAGAAACGGCATGAAGCGCTCACCCCGTGCTTGAGCTACTGCATGCACTGGCCATACGTCTGGCCTGGCTGCGCCCCATTTCGGTGCTCGCTATCGTGGGTTTTGGCGGTTTATTCACTTACGCTGTTGTTACAGCAGATGCACCCGAGAGCTTTTTAACCTCCGGGCTTGTCGGCGCAAGCTGGGCGCTTTTGCTCTCGATGTTTCTGTCGTTTTTCCAAACACTTCCCGGCGAGCCCAATGCGCAGCACACTTTTCGACAACGAACAGGCAGGCGCCTAAGACGTTTCGGCTACAGTTTACTGGCATTGGCAACACTGATCCTAAGCATCGGCGTAATTGTGATGACAACCAAACTAATACAATCAGGCAACACCTAGCTAATGTTTGCGTCAGCGCCTGTCCGAGCTGCTAAACTTCAACCATGGAATCCAACCACATCCCGGATGGACCGCCGCCTGCCACACTTTCTGACATTCGGCGAGTTTATGCATTTCTAGGATATCTGCTAAAACCGGAACGACGGTTTGTAAGCCTTGGACTGCTATACGGATTAGGTATCGGCATACTGTCTTTGGCGACGCCAATTTCGGTCCAGATGCTGATTAATACCGTTGCCAATATTGGTCTTACCACTCCTCTCGTTGTTTTATCTGTAACTCTCTTTGTGCTGTTATTGCTCGCTGGCCTTCTGAGCGCACTGCGCATTCATATTATGGATCTCTTCGGACGACGGTTTTACGCGCGAATGATGTCCGAGATCACGTTGCGATCACTTTATGCGCGCAACCCCTACTTTGATGATGAAAATCAGGGGCCTCTATTCAATCGATACTTCGACATCATCAACGTACTTAAAGCCCTGCCTAATCTTGTTGTCGGCGGCTTCACCATCGTGCTGCAGATGCTGGTTGGCTTTGTGTTGGTGTCGATGTACCACCCCATGTTTTTTGGATTTAACCTGGTGTTGCTGCTGGCCACTTGGCTGATTTGGGTACTTTGGGGTTCTCGCGCAATACGCAGCGCTGTTGCTTTGTCACATCAAAAACACGAGGCCGCTGCCTGGGTAGAGAGCCTCGGCGGTGCAAACAGCTTCTTCAAATCATCCCGGCAGATAGAACTCGCTGTTGATCGTGCCGAGGGGTTAACCGCCAAGTACGTGCGCCAGCATCAGCTACATTTTCGTCACCATTTTGCCCAAACCATCGCCTTTCTGTTCATCTACGCCCTGGCAAGCGCCGCTCTGCTAGGCATCGGTGGCTGGCTGGTGATTCAGGGAGAGCTTTCTCTGGGGCAATTGGTAGCTGCCGAACTGGTCTTGTCGGCCGTGTTTGTCGGTCTGTCGCAACTGGGAATCTATCTTTCCTACTTCTACGATCTCTGTGCTGCGATCGATGAGCTATCGCTGTTTTACAACATCGAGCTGCGCGATCCAGGTGGTGATCAGTGGCAAATTCCTGATCGCGCCGGTCTCGCGTTTGTCGAGCTGCGTGGCACAGCTCGCGGTGAGGCAGCACGCCTTAACTTCGAGCTGGAACCAGGTGCTCGTGTTCAGGCTCACGCCGTCGACGCCGGCTTGCAGCGCTTTGCCACAAAAATACTGAAACGCTACGAACAACCCGCAAGCGGTTACGTAACCCTGGGTGGGGCGGACATCGCAGGACTGTCTATGGCAAGCCTTGGCCGTGCCATTCAAGTGCTTGATCGCCCAGGCGTTGTTGAGCTGTCGATCCGGGAGTTTCTGCGCTACAGCGCCGACGACGCACCTGCCGACAAGCAACTTGAGGTACTATCCATAGCCGGCTTAAGCCCAACTATAGCCCAGCTTCCAAAGGGTTTGGACACTCAGCTGGGCGCAACAGGATGGCCACTGGGCACCGCAGAGGTGATGCAGCTCAAGCTGGCGGGGGCCCTGCTGGCAAAGCCCTCGGTACTTATACTCAATCAACTCTATGATCTGGTGAATCCACAGGTCCTGAAGCGATCGCTTGATTACCTGCAGCGCGACTCCACCAGTACCGTATTGTGTTTTTCTAATCGCGATGATGTCGACGGCTACGACAGTTTCCTGTTCCTGAACCGAGACCAGCAAACGAGCTACCCAACCTACGCTCAGATGATGCAAACAGAGGGTCGCGAGGTACTCGGCGAACCCAGTTTGAATACCGATCCAGACTCTGAGGGGGTCAGATCATGACGCCGGCAGAGTTGCACGCCAGCCAGTTCAAAACGCTTGAACAGCTGCAAGCACCCAAGGTTTCACGAGTGGTTGCGGCCATGCTGATGTTTGGCGCTATCGCCGTCACCCTGTTCATGTTGTTTGTGCCGTGGGTTCAAACCACTGCTGGATCGGGCACTGTAACCGCAATCGATCCCACCGATCGCCTGCAAGAAATAAACGCCCTCGTCGCCGGACGAATTCAAGAGTGGTATGTCCGCGATGGAAGTCATGTCAACACCGGCGACCCTATTGTAAGAATCACCGATAACGATCCGCAGCTCATAGAACGCATCCAGTCAGAACGCGATCAGTTACAAGCCAAACTGCGCGCTTCAGAAGAAGCCCTGGCAACAGCGATGATTGATCTGGATCGACAAACCGAACTCCTGCGGCAGGGCTTGGTTGCGCGTCGTGACCTGGAACAGGCAAACATCAAAGTTGAGAGTCTGCGTGGTGACGTGGCGACAGCAGCAGCAGGACTGACACGGGCGGATACACGGTTATCGCGCCAGTCAGTACAGGTCGTAAGAGCACCCCGCGACGGGGTCATCCTGCGCCTGAACGCCGGCGATGCGGCGACCTATATCAACGCAGGCGCGGTGGTCGCAACCTTTGTGCCAGACAACGCCAAACGAGCGGTCGCGCTGTATATCGATGGCCGCGATGTTGCCCTGGTGAAACCTGGTGCTAGCGCACGCTTGCAGTTCGAGGGCTGGCCGGCTGTCCAATTCAGTGGTTGGCCTTCTGTGTCGGTTGGCACCTTTGGCGGTCAGGTATTGTCCGTCGATCCCTCCGCTGAGATTACCGGGCAATTCCGGGTGCTTATCGCACCCAGCGAAACTGATCCCGTGCCCTGGCCCGAGCAAGGCTTCGTTCGCTTCGGCGCAAAGGTACGGGGCTGGATTCAATTGGAGACCGTAACTGTGGGGTATGAGGTATGGCGGCAGCTCAACAATTTCCCTCCTAATCTCGGTGCCTCGCCTAATGCAACCAGTGCTCAAGCTTCCATGGGGCAGCAGCATTGAGGGCAGGTTTTTTGAGACGGGTCGCCGGACTGATGACAACCACAGCGTTGTTGATGCCTCTCGCTCAAGCCCAACAGCCCGCCACTGAAATAGCAGATAGCGTAGAAGCGAGATCTTTTCTGACGCCCACAACGGTACTGCGGTCGTCGGCCCGGTTTCACCCACAGATCCAGGCTGCTGTGGCGCGAGTAGCTCAGGCAAAGAGTCGCACGGAAAGTGCGCTGGGTGCTTTTGATACCAATCTGTCAGCTGATAATCGTGCGCGCCTCACAGGCTTTTGGGACGGCCGATACTCTGATTGGCAGGCCGCAAAACAGTTGCGTCCATTTGGGGCCAAAGTCTACGGGGGATACCGTTTATCCGGCGGGTCATTTCCAATCTATGAGGATGAATTTTTCACCAACGAGGCTGGAGAACTAAAACTTGGTGTCCTGGTTTCTTTACTGCGTGACTCCTCTATCGATGCACGTCGTTTTGCTGAAACTGACACGCGCCTCGCAGAAAACCAGGCACAGCTCGATGCCTTGCTGGTCCGAATAAATGTTCAACGTCGGGCGCTCATCGCCTACTGGCGTTGGCTAACCGCCGGCAGACAACTTGAGGTCTATGTTGATCTCGTCAGAATCGCAAGAGACCGTGAGTCTGGTTTGGAGTCAAAGGTAAAAGAAGGTGCCAGAGCAGCTATTGAACTGGTAGAGAATCGGCAGAACATTATTCGCAGAGAAGAACTGGTCACTATCAGTGAACGAGATTTCCAGCGCGCGGCGTTCGATTTATCACTGTTCTACCGAGACATTGACGGCAAACCTATCACCCCGCTGCCTAACCAGTTACCGCCAGAGCAACTAACCGAGAATCTGTTTTCCCCCAACACCACAACGGTTTACGAATTACCCAGTGTCACCGCTCGTCCGGAGCGCAAGGCACTGCAAACAGCAATAGAACGCATCAATAAAGAGATCGCCCTAAGAAGAAACAACCTTCGCCCGCGGCTCGATCTGAACGTGGAACTCGGGCGCGATCTAGGTAGCCTTGCAGAAGGCGGCCCGTCTCGGGATGGCACCGATACCATTGTGTCCCTGTCTCTGCGAGTACCGCTACAGCGGCGCGCGGCACGCGGTAAACTTGCCGAGAGCAAAGCAAAGCTCGTAGAGCTTAACGCTCAACTCAATCTTCTCACCGATCAGCTGCAAGCCCAAATGCGAGGATTGGTCCTCGAACTGGAAACCACAGAAACCCTACTCGATCTCATGGCTCAGGAAGTAGAGCAGACGCGGTCTCTACAACGCGCCGAGTACAGGCGGTTCGAGAATGGTGCCAGCGATTTCTTTCTGGTGAATCTGCGTGAACAGGCGGCGGCTGATGCTGACATCCGATACCACGCAACTCGCATGGCAGCGGCAATAGCCCAGATCAGCTATGACGCAGCCATCATCAACCTGGGGCGACTCGAACTCGATGGTGCAAACTTCTAAGCTCGCCCTTTTAGACAAGACGCTGATGGTGCCAGCGCAAATGGTCTTCAATAAAGCTCGCGATAAAGTAGTAGCTGTGGTCGTAGCCCGGTTGCACTCGCATCTCCAGAGCCACGGTGCTTGCCGCCGCCGCAGCCTGCAGAAGTTCAGGTTTCAGCTGTTGCGCAAGAAAACTATCATCACCGCCCTGATCAATGAGCAAACCTTGCGGTCGGGCGCCATCTTCAAGTAGAGCGCAGGCATCGTACTGTCGCCAATCCTCACGTCTCTCACCCAAATAGCCGCTGAGCGCTTTTTCACCCCAGGGGCAATGCATTGGCGAACAAATAGGTGCGAACGCAGAAATACTCTTAAACATCTGGGGATTACGCATGCCCAGAGTTAGCGCGCCATGCCCACCCATGGAATGGCCAGAAATACCCACACGCTCAAGATCAACATGGGCAACAGAAGCCACTGCAGCCAGCAGTTCTTTCTCAACAAAGGAACGCATACGGTAGTGCTTTGACCAGGGTTCACGGGTGGCATCGACATAAAACCCCGCCCCCAGCCCAAAATCCCAGGCTGCATCGGGATCATCAGGAACACCCTCACCTCGAGGTGAAGTATCTGGAGCAATGATAATCATGCCCAACTCACTGGCCACGCGCTGTGCACCGGCCTTGGACACAAAATTGTCTTCTGTACAGGTTAAACCCGACAGCCAGACCAGAGCCTGAGATCCGGACGAATGAGCGTGGGGGTCTGTCGCAGAGTCTGGTACATACAAGCCAATTCGGGTTGAACCGCCAAGCTCTGCGGACTGGAATTCGTATACAAACTGACTACCCGCGTGGCTGCGGATCTGGGAAATGGGGGTCACTTCAGCGCCTCGATTCGTTGATCTTTATTAGATACCCTGTTTGCAAGACTAACCAGCCAAATGAACCATGAAACTCGTGAACAGCACAAACTCGTGAACAACAAAAGTAACAGTACCACTCCCGGACAAACCATCCTCGATGGGGTAACCCTGGACCACCGATCCGTCTATGCAAACGGTATACGCATTCATCTGGCAATTGCTGAACCTATGGCCGGTGGCGCCACCACAGATGTGCTTATGATCCACGGATTCCCCGAATCCTGGTACTCATGGCGTTACCAGCTTCCAGCCCTTGCCAAAGCAGGCTACAGGGCAATTGCAATGGACGTTCGCGGCTACGGTCGATCATCAAAGCCTGCGAAGGTTCATGACTATCGAATGTTGATGAAGGTTGCTGATGTTGTTGGCGTGGTGAACTCGTTGGGCGATCGGCCAACGGTGCTGGTGGGCCACGATTGGGGGGCGCCAATTGCCTGGAACAGCGCCATGCTATGCAGCGAGAAATTTCTGGGTGTGGCCGGCATTTCTGTACCCTACAACTCCCCTGGAGGGGCAACCACCCCCAAACCCACCCAAATGATGCGCGGCGCAACGCCAGAACACGAGTTTTACATCCAGTACTTTCAAGAGGTTGGTCGGGCCGAAGCAGAGATTGAGGCAGACATTCGCAACTGGCTGCTGGGCTTTTACTGGTGCGGCAGTGGTGACATCGAAAACGGTCCAAACGTATCCCAGGTAAAGATCGGAAGCCAAATGCGCGATATCTTTGAATACCCAAAGACTATGCCAAACTGGTTGAGCGAAGCAGATCTCGATATCTATACCCGAGAGTTTGAGTACAGCGGTCTATACGGCCCACTGAATCGCTATCGCTGCGTCGATCAGGATTGGGAGGACCTTGCAGCGTTTGCAAACCGCCCTATTGGTATTCCTTCTTTGTTCATCGGCGGCAGCAAGGACGGCCCTACTATCTGGGGTCAGAGCGCGATTGATGCGTTCCCCAAAACTCTTCCGGCCCTGCATCGATCCGAAATTCTGGAAGGCGCCGGACACTGGATACAGCAGGAACGCCCAGAGCGCACGAACGAACTGTTAGTCGATTTTCTGAACAACATCACCGCATAATCCAGCAACAACGACGGAACCTCGAGGACTCAACAATGGACCTGGCTGCCCTGGATGCACGACTTACGCACATTGAAGATCTTGAAGCCATCAAGGCTCTGAAAGCACGCTACTGTGAGATTTGCGATGACGACCATAACCCTGAAGATATCATCAGCATATTCACCGAGGACGGTGTTTGGGAAGGCAAAGGCATTGGCAAGGCAGAGGGCCATAAGGAAATCAGATCGCTGTTCGAACGCTTCCAAAAACATATGAGCTTCTCTCAACACATGGTTATGAACCCGCTTATCGAAATCGAAGGTACCGTGGCAAGTGCCCGCTGGTGTTTTTTTGGTCCCTTCACCTTCCGGACAAAAGAGGGAGGTGAGCAAGCCATGTGGCAATCCACGCGCTACCACGAACGCTATGAAAAGTCCGGAGGCGTTTGGAAAATCAAGCACCTTTTAATCGGTGGCCCCAGTATGAGCGCCACCTTTGAGGAGGGTTGGGCCCGGCCGAAAAAGACTGGATCTGCGAAGAAGTGAGTCTGGCCTGAACCACAGGTATTATTAACGCTTGGGATCTGGGTGTTACCAGGCATTACACCAATAACCCGCAGGAACAACACAACTTGGCTCAACGTATTGGTATCTTCGGCGCAGGACAACTCGGCGGCTATCTGTGTATCGCAGCAAAAAAGCTGAGTTTCGAAACCAGTGTGCTTGCAAGCAACGACCAGGAGATGGCAGTCGCCCTAGCCGATCACGTTCAGTTTGAATCTCAGGATCCAGTAGCCGACGCTAAAGCCATGGCAGCGCGTTGCGATTTCATTACCTTTGAGAAAGAAGACATCGCACCCGAAGTGTTGGAAGCGCTTCGCGAACAAGAAGCCAGAGGCAATGTTAAGGTCTCTCCTTCTATCGACACCATGTTGCTATTGCAAAATAAGGCGCTGCAAAAACGTTGGTTCAGTGAAAAGGGGTTGCCAACTGCAGAATTTTTCACCATCGATGCAGCAGATACCACCGCAGAGATACGCTCTCGAATCGGCTCACCCTTTGTAGTCAAAACTGAGCGTGGGGGGTACGACGGGCTTGGCGTTAGGGTAATCAAGGATACAGATGATATTGAAAATCTTGGTGCTATCCCGAGTATTGCTGAACGCTATATCGACAATCGGCGCGAGCTGGCTGTAGTGGTAGCACGCACGGCCGAGGGTGGTGTCCTCGCCTACCCCGCGGTCGAGATGGTCTTTGACCCGGAAGGGAATTTGCTAAGAACTATTCTGGCTCCAGCGCAAATCGCCCCGGAACTCATGCGGAAAGCCGAAGCCCTTGCCATTGAAGCCATCGATCATCTCGCAAGCGTCGGCGTTTTTGCAGTCGAACTGTTTTACAGTGACGATGAACTGTTGATCAACGAAATCTCGCCGCGCGTCCACAATTCGGGTCACCACACACTCGATGCCTCCCCTACGTCCCAGTTTGAACAGCATCTGCGCGCCATCACCGGTTTACCATTGGGCAGCATTACACCCATGCGACCTGCAGCTTTGATCAATCTGTTATGCGAAACGCCTTTACATGCCGTTTGCTGTTCGGATCAAGCCAGCAATGAAGAAGCAGACAACGTATTTGTACACTGGTACGGCAAAAAGTCGAAGCGCCACCTTCGAAAGATGGGGCATCTTACGGCTACAGGATCCAATGCCAATGATGCTCTGGAAAAAGCCCAGGCCCACTATATAAAACTCACTGAACAATCTACTGAATCCTCTGGGGAGAAACTATCGTGACTCAGGTTGCCATCGTTATGGGCAGCGACTCTGATCTGCCGGTTATGCGCGAAGCCGACAAGGTGCTCACAGAACTCGGCGTTAGTTCAAGCATCGCCATCGTAAGTGCCCATCGCACACCAGACCTGCTACACGAGTTCGGCTCAAGTGCGGCAAGTCAGGGATATTCGGTGGTGATCGCTGGTGCTGGTGGTGCTGCTCATTTGCCCGGCATGGTTGCCTCGTTAACACCGCTACCAGTGATAGGTGTACCTATTAGTGCCACAAAATTACAGGGTGAGGATGCACTGCTGTCTATCGTACAAATGCCCGCAGGCGTGCCGGTTGCCACTGTTGCCATCGACAATGCGCGCAACGCTGGCATCCTTGCCGCACAAATGATTGGCATCGCAGACGCGAACGTTCGCAAGGCAATTGTAGATTTCAAGGAACAGCTAAAGTTGCAGGTACTAAAGAAAGCACGCGCCTTGGAAAATTCTTAAGTCCTGTTGGTTTTGGACCGAAACAAAGCTTCTCAGCTATCACGCTCATCGATTCTGGATTGCACCAGCTCAATATGGCCACGCAAATGATAAAGTTCATCCGCGTAAGATAGCGGGGTATCCACGCGCTTAACTTCGTCTTCCAGGCCCTGCACCGCGGCAATAATTTGCTCACCGTTTTCACCGCCATCCAAACGACTTTCTATGGCGCGCAAATCGGCATACCAGCGATAGATACGTGAACGGACTCTCCAACGATA
Organism: uncultured Pseudomonadales bacterium; assembly: GCA_964634815.1. Taxonomy (GTDB): domain Bacteria; phylum Pseudomonadota; class Gammaproteobacteria; order Pseudomonadales; family Azotimanducaceae; genus JALZVT01. Next base: position 179,967 of record CAZWMD010000002.1, read on the forward strand.
GATTGGCGGAAAAAGTCGCATCAGCGGTAATGCCAGCGCAATCAGAGGCACCAGCATCACAATCAGACGATCGACCAGGGTTGCGGCCCAGAACGGCAGATAGCGCTGTAAGAAAGATGGCCCTCGCTTGTGAAACCGAGCGGCTTCGTCATCCATTGGCAGTGACAGAAACTTGTCCGTGGGAAATTCATCAGCGCGCTGAAACAATCCATCCACTCCAACAATGTCAGGCGCACTCAGTAGCAACAGGTCAACTAACGCAGGGTGTACATCATCCGTTGCCACCAGCATAGCGGTAACCCCCAATAGTGCTTTGTCTTCCGCCGGGCGCTCAGTCGCGAGGTCAATAGCCCCCGCTGGCAACAGGAGAGGCGATAAATAACGATGCTGCAAATGGTACGCCGGTGCCCTCTCAAGGCTAACCAGCTCAATGCCATCTGCATGCAATAACTCAGAGATATCGGGGGATGTGGCGCCGCCTACAACAAAGGCAACATCAAGCTCGCCAGCTAGCAAAGCCTGCGTTGACTCTTTGGTGTTTAACGGAAGAAACACATCAAAAGATAAATCATTCAGCGTCAAGAGTTCTTCCGCCAAAGCTCGAGTACCACTGCCTGGTGCTCCGATACTCACGCGCAAACCCTTGAGCTCACGCAGCCGGGTGACATTTCGACTTACTTCTACGCGCTTGAAAATCCATAGCGGCTCAAAATAAAGACTCGCCAAACCCCGCAGATGTTCCCCCTGGGTATGGGTACCGCCCTGGATCAACGCAAGATCTACCTCAGCCCCTTCAAGCAGGGCAGCGTTCTCAACGCTGCCCTGAGTAGGTATCAGAGTGAGTTCGATACCCTGATCGGCAAGACTTGCTTGCATGGCCACACCAAAGGCATGGTAGCCACCGCTTTCACCCCCTGTGGCCATAGTGACTTGCTTGGGAGGGGCAGGCTTTACAAACTGATAAGCCAGAGCAAACGCCACAAGAACAAGAAACAGTCCAAAAGTTGTTGTGGTTAGAAGTGGCTTATTCACAAGTATCGGGCCCTCATAGGAACTCAACCGCCCTCAATACGCTGCATAAAAAAAACTTCACTGCTGTTTTGTAAAGGTTCCAGAAACGCATCCTGATAAATCTGCCCATCAATCGCCACGGCCATGTTTTCAAGCGCAGAAGCCATACCCGGAAAACACTTTTCCAGCTCAATCAGCAACACGCGATAGTTCTCGGCAACAATGTTGAGCTCACGCTGACCCTTGCTCAGTTCAAGCAAGGCATCAGGAATAGTGACAGCGGCCAACCGATCGATCAGCCGTTACGCTCGAGCGCGGCCACAATGCGCGGCGGTGACAGTGGCAGTTCGTTAATACGGACTCCAGTGGCATGAGCTACTGCATTTCCGATGGCCGCGAGAGGCGCAACGATGGGTGTCTCACCCACTCCGCGAACGCCGTAGGGATGAGACGGGTTTGGCACCTCAACAATCTCACAATCGATCATCGGCAGATCGGAAGCCACCGGAATCCGATAATCAAGGAAGCCGGCGTTTTGCATAACGCCTTCTTCGTTGTAGATGTATTCCTCATTGAGCGCCCAGCCTATGCCTTGAGCTGCACCCCCCTGCATCTGCCCTTCTACGTAGGCGGGGTGAATCGCTTTACCTGCATCTTGCACCGCCGTGAAATTCAGCACATCAACGTGACCCGTGTCTTTATCAACAAAAACATCTGCAAAGTTCACTGAGAAGCTGGCCCCTGCGCCCTGGGCATTGAGTGAAGCCCGACCCGAAATCGGTCCGCCGGTTTTCGCAGCACTCTTCGCAAGCTGGGCAAGGCTCATGGGCTTAAGTTCAGCATTAACACCAGCAACGGGAATAACTTCGCCGTCTTCCCATTCAACCTGGTCGTCGTCGACTCCCCAGGTTGCAGCAGCACGCGATTTGCATTGTGCAATAACATCTTCACAAGCCTGCACTACCGCCATACCGGTTGCGAATGTGGTACGGCTGCCGCCGGTGGTGTTCGAGAAACCCGTGCTCTGGGTATCACCAACAACAGCCCGAATGCTCTCGTACGGAACGCCCAGCGTTTCTGCTGCCATGATGCACATCGATGCGCGCGAGCCACCGATGTCCGGGCTGCCCTCAACCACCGTCACAGTACCGTTTTCTGCAATATGTACCTCGGCACTTGATTGCATACCCACGTTAAACCAGAAGCCAGCCGCAACACCGCGACCGGCGCCCTCGGGAACAGGGGCTTTGTAGTTCGGGTGATTCTTGGCGGCTTCCAGACATTCAATAAAGCCAATCGCTGGAAACTTGGGGCCATAGGGGGCTTGAGTACCTTCCTTGGCTGCATTCTTCAGCCGAATATCTATCGGGTCCATACCTAGTTGGTCGGCCACCTCATCGATCAACGATTCAAAAGCATGCATGCTTTGCGGTGCACCGGGTGCCCGATAAGCCGCCACCTTGGGCTTATTAACCAACACATCCAAGGTCTCAGCCTTGAAGTGTTCGATTTCATAAGGCGAGAACACGGCCATTGCCGCAGGCCCGGTGGGTGCACCGGCAAACCCGCCAGCTTCAAAAGCCATCCAGAGCTGTGCAGCCACTATGGTGCCGTCTTTCTTAACGCCAATTTTTGCACTACCGTAAGTGCCTGAAGTGGGGCCCGTCGCCCGAAACACCTCTTCTCGAGACATCTGCATCTTCACCGGCTTGCCGCATCTCTGCGACAGCAGCAAGGCAACGGGCTCAAGGTATACAACGGTCTTACCGCCAAACCCGCCCCCAATTTCCGTAGCAACAAACTTGAGGTCGGCCATATTCATATCCAGCAACTTGCTGGTTGCTGCCCGAAAATCGAAGTGCCCCTGGGTAGAACACCACACCGTCGCCTGACCACCTTCGTTCGCCTGAGCAACACAGCCATGGGGCTCGATGTACCCTTGATGAGCCATCGGCACTATATATTCGCGCTCAAGCACAAGATCGGATTCTGCAAAACCTTCTTCGGGGTTACCGCGGTTGAAAGTGGTAACGCTTGCGATATTGCTCGGTTTCTCCGGCGTTTCCTTTAACCCCTTGGTAATACACTCAGGATCAACAAGCGGCGCATCAGCTTTCATCGCGTCGCGCACATCCAGTACCGCCGGCAGCGCTTCGTACTCAACCTCAATCAGTTTCAGGGCATCGAGTGCAAGCGCAGGAGTTTGCGCTGCAACCGCAGCAACCGCCTGGCCGTGGTAAACCACTTTGTCACGAGCCATAACGTTTTTGGCTAAATCTGACATCGAGCCGCTGCTTTCGCCCGGCACAGACTCATTGCCAATGCCCCCAGGAAAATCAGCGCCGCTTACCGCCGCAAACACGCCAGGCAACTCAAGCGCCCTGGTCAGATCAACGCTCTTGATCAAGGCATGTGCGTGAGGACTGCGCAATATACGGCCATGAATCATGCCGGGCAAAATGGGATCTGCGCCATACTGAGCCCGCCCTGTGACCTTGTCGACGCCATCTGGTCGGACTGGACGGGTACCAATGTGCTTGTATTCGACGGCTTCGGCCATAGTGCTGCTCTCCCAGATGTTGTATCCCGGATACGCGCTTATTGCAGCGTTCCGAGGCCATCCCAAATTTACCACGTTCTAAAGGGTGGGCCACGCTTTTGATGGGCGTTAGACTAGGGCCACCAAGAATCTGGTCAGATAACCGGACCACCTACAAACCGACCTGTAACACAGACCTTTGGGTCTCTGGGGAGAAACACCATGCAAGACGTATTCATCGTTGGCGCCGCTCGCAGCCCAATTGGCAAACGCGGTAAAGGACTCGCTGGCATGATGCCCGCTGATCTACTGGGTGCTGTGCAACGCGGCGCCCTGGACCGAGCGGGCGTTAAGCCGGAGAACGTTGGCCAGGTTATCGGCGGCTGTGTCTCGCAAATCAATCAGCAATCCTTCAATGTCGCGCGTATCGCCTGGCTATCTCAGGGTTTCCCTGAAGAGGTAGCCGCGACAACCATCGACTCCCAATGTGGTTCAAGCCAGCAGGCAACCTCACTGGGTGCCGCCATGGTGGGCTCGGGTATGGAAGAGATCGTGCTGGCCTGCGGAGTCGAAATGATGTCCGTTATTCCTCTGGGCTCAAACATGGCTGGAGGACCGCCCATGGGTGAAAGCTATCTGGAACACTACGAGCCCACCAGCCAATTCCAGGGCGCGGCAATGATTGCGCAGGAGTATCAAATCGGCCGCCAGGATACCGATGCTTTTGGACTGGCAAGCCAGGAGAAGGCAATTAACGCCTGGGAAGAAGGCCGCTTTGATCGAGAGATCATACCCATTTCGGCGCCTGTCCTGGACGATGAGGGCAAGCCCACCGGAGAGCAGCAGACCATTAGCCGAGATGAAGGATTGCGGGCAACCAATATGGAATCACTCGCTGGTCTAAAGGCGGTGCCAGGACAAGAGATTCACACTGCAGGGTCATCCTCTCAGGTCTCCGACGGCGCAGCCGTTGTCATCCTTGCAAGCCAGGAAGCCCTCGACAAGTACGGTCTGACAGCACGCGCAAAAATCAGCTCCACCACACTTGTCGGCTGCGACCCCGTAACTATGCTCAAAGGTCCAATACCAGCCACCGAAAAGGTGTTAAACGATACTGGCTTGTCTATCGATGACATCGACACCTTTGAGGTGAACGAGGCGTTTGCTTCGGTTGTATTGGCCTGGCAGCAAGCCGTAGGCGCGCCTATGGAAAAAGTAAATCCAAACGGCGGTGCAATCGCCCTCGGTCACCCCACCGGTTCCACCGGCGCACGGCTCATTACAACTGCACTGCATGAGCTGGAACGCACCGAAGGAAAATACGGACTGATCGCTATGTGCTGCGGTGGCGGGTTGGGAACCGGCACCATCATCGAGCGAGTATAGGCAAGATGACCACATCCAGCCTCCGCGTATCTCGCACCAGTACCGCCGTTGGTGCCGAGATACGCGGTGTCGATCTGCGCCGCCTCACCGATGAGCAATTTGCGCAGATCCGCGAGATTTTTCTGGACGCTGGAGTGATCTTCTTTCGCGATCAAACGCTGACACCGGAGGACCACATTGCTTTTGCGCGACGTTGGGGACCCATCAACGTCAATCGTTTTTTCAACCCTGTTGATGGCTATCCAGAAATTGCTGAGGTACTTAAAGAACCCGAACAAAAGATCAACATCGGCGGCGATTGGCACACCGATCATTCCTACGATACCGATCCCGCCATGGGGTCAATACTCTACGCCATTGACGTTCCCGAGACTGGCGGAGATACGCTGTTTGCCAGTATGGGGGCCGCCTTCGATGCCCTGTCGCCAGACTTTCAAAAAATGCTGGAGGGTTTAACCGCCTTGCATTCATCACGTCACGTGTTTGGGGCACAGGGTCTTGCGGCCCAGGCGAACGGCGAGCGTGTCAGCAACCCGGAACTTGCGACCCAGGATGTGGAGCACCCCGTAGTTATCAGCCATCCGGACAGCGGTCGGCGCTGTTTGTACGTGAACCCCGGCTTCACCCGTCACATCATCGGTTGGTCACCGACCGAATCAGAGGCGCTGCTGCAGTTTCTCTACAGGCACGCAAGCCATCCCCAGTTTGCTACCCGGTTTAGCTGGCAACCGGGTTCAGTTGCCATGTGGGATAACAGAGCAACCTGGCACAATGCAGTGAATGACTATCAAGGGCAACGTCGCTATATGCATCGAATCACGGTTGCTGGTGTTCCGCTTGCATGCCACGTCTGATCGGATGGCGAGAATGGGCCGCGCTGCCCGATCTGGGTATCGATCGGATTAAACTAAAGGCCGATACCGGCGCTCGCACTTCAGCCCTGCACGCTGTCGCCATCCATTCGATCAGAGAAAATGATGAGGAATGGGTGGAGTTTGAATTTGATTCGCAAGGACAGCATGCAAGCCCTCGACGGGCAAAGGTTATTGACCATCGCACAGTTCGCGACTCTGGCGGTCATGAAGAAACTCGAGTCACTATTGAGACAACACTGCAAATGGGTGAAGAGCAATGGCCTATCGAACTCACGCTGACTGACAGGGAAGAAATGGGGTTCAAGATGCTGCTCGGCAGGACTGCAATGCAGAATCGTTTTTATGTTGACGCAAGCGAAAGCTATCTGCTTGGCAACCCAGCCACCGACTCTGGCATTAACCATTTGGCTACGGAGGAATAGTTTATGCGCCTCGCAATATTGTCACGCAATAAAAGTCTCTATTCCACGCGCCGACTCATGGAAGCGGCTCTCACACGAGGCCACGATGTACGCATACTAGATCACGTGCGCTGCTTCATGGACATCACCTCAGAAAAGCCAAGCGTTCATCATCGCGAAGAAGAGTTTGATCACGATCATTTTGACGCAGTGATTCCGCGTATCGGCGCCTCCGTCTCTTTCTACGGCTGCGCCGTCGTTCGACAGTTCGAAATGATGGGCGTGTACTGTGTTAATGAGTCTGTCGCGATTACCAGGGCGCGAGATAAGCTTCGATCGCTACAACTGCTGTCGCGCAAAGGCATAGGCATCCCTGCTACCTCCTTCGCAAACTCTCCTGATGATGTGGAAGGCCTGATTCGAGAAGTTGGTGGCGCTCCACTGGTAATCAAACTGCTGGAAGGCACTCAGGGAATTGGCGTGGTGTTGGCCGAGACTCGCAAGGCCGCGGAAAGTGTGATCCAGGCTTTCATGGGCATGAACACCAACATTCTTGTGCAGGAATTTATCAAGGAAGCGGGCGGCTCAGATATTCGTTGTTTTGTTGTCGGCAACAAAGTTATCGCCGCAATGAAACGTCAGGCTCCGGAAGGGGAATTCCGCTCAAATCTGCATCGGGGCGGAACGGCGTCCGTCATTAAGCTCACACCAAAGGAGCGAGCCACAGCAATACGCGCAGCGAAGGTGATGGGCCTGAATGTCGCAGGCGTTGATCTGTTGCGTTCTCAGCGCGGGCCGTTGGTGATGGAAGTGAACGCTTCTCCCGGTATTCGAGGCATAGAGGAAGCTACCGGTATTGACGTGGCAGGTTTAATTCTCGAGTTCATCGAAAACAACGCAAAACGCAACAAAACCAGGACTCGGGGGAAGGGATAGTCAAGCTCTTAGCCCCAATGCGCTATTAGTCTGGCAGGCTGTTAAGCCGTTCTACCCGTTCATCATCAGCGCCCAGGTAATCACTGAGCACCTCTCGCACAAATCGCACATTCAGGGTTCCAACCGCGTGCATTTCCTCCAGATCAGCCCAGTCTTTTGTGCGATTAAAGAACGCTTTAAAGACGGCCAGATCAGAACAACACAGAAAAGGCAGTCGCTCACCGGCCAGTTCTTCCCACTGTACTCTCTGGGATACCTGAGCGTGAAACGGCGTGCTGTTGAGAAAAATATCTACCGGAGTTGATTCCCACCAGAGTCGAACCTGAGTGTCGCGTTTTAGCATCGCAAGTGCTGTGGCCGGCGTGGCAACGCCGTCGGGCAAGGCCGAGAAGACACGCTGCGCCTGCTGTGTATCGACAAAGAGATTCACATCTATATCAATGGTCGCGCGCGCGGCCTCTGTACACCAGGCGAGAGCAAGCGCGCCGCCAAAGGCATGGGGCAGCTCCGCGGATTTAAGTGCACTGTGTACAGCCACCAGTTTCCGAAGGAGGTTCATCGTCTGCTAGGTGCCGTCGGAGGACTGGGCAAACACGGGAAACTGAAGTGGTTTACGGCTGCGTCTGTTGCGATTTGGAAAGTGTTCCGCGAGTTCCAGCGCCATCGCAAGTTCCTCGCCTCGCGCCAGGCCGTTGCGCCATCGCACCCGACGATGCAATTCAAAATCTACCTTTAGTTCGCAGCCGTGCAACACCCGCAAGAAAGTACTGATTTTCGGTTCTTTTGTACCCGACTCGTACGCAACCAGGGTGGCATGAGAGGTGCCAATACGACCCGCCAGTTCGCGCAACGACAGTCCTGCATCCAGCCGAGCAGACCGGAGCAACCGCGCGTAGTCGGGCACAAGGCTGGCGGCTTTAGAGGCGTTGGGCATGGCGACTGGACCTCCACAGGATGATTGATAGAAATGGTATCCAATTGAATACCATTTGTCGACAACACCGGTGCTACCATGGGACCTAAACCCTTTTCCCCGAGCCGCACGCCATGACCGCCGTACCCATCATAGATCTCAACGTTGCCGAAAAAGACGCCCGGGAGCGATCCCGTCTTGATGCGGCTTGTCGGGATCACGGCTTCTTCTTGTTGGCTAACCACGGTATGCAGCAACAGATTGATGCGATGTGGCAAGCCTCGGAACGCTTCTTCGCCCAACCTTCAAGCCTAAAACGCAAGCTTTTGCGCAGCGACAAACAGCCTCTGGGTTACTACGATCGCGAACTCACCAAACGCAAGCGCGATCTGAAAGAGGTGTTCGATTTCATGCCGCCGTCGGCTAAGGATATCAATCAGTGGCCAAGTACCGAGGATGAAAGTGAACCAGGGTTCGCAACCGACTTTCGCACGGCAATGGAGAACTTCACCGAAAGCGCTGGTGTGCTTGCCGCTCGAACACTGCAACTTATCTATCAAAGTTTGAATTCAGAAATCCCCGATACGATCAGTAACGGGATTGATGCCCTGCCGCGCGGACAACATCGCACCAGCAACATTCGACTCAACTACTATCCCGAATCAGACCCCCTCACAATTGATGAGGCAAGCAAAGTGGTCAGTCTTGGCGATATGGCCCTACACCATCACACAGACCCGGGGATTCTGACTCTGCTGGTCCAGGACATGGTTGGCGGGCTGCAAACACAATCGCTGGAAGACGGCTGGATAGATGTACCACCAAGTCCAGGCACAATTGTTGTGAACCTCGGCGACGCGATGCAGGTGTGGACCAATGATCTGTATCGCGCAGCCATCCACCGGGTAACCCCCATGAATGGCCAGGCCCGATACAGCACACCGTATTTCTTCAATCCCCCAGGTGATGCTGTGCTTGAGCCACTGGACGCACTTATTCCAACCGGACAAGACATCGCACCAAGGTATCGGGCGTTCACCTGGAAAGAATTCATCCAGGCCCGGATTTCAGACAACTTCGAAGATCTGGGTCAGGAAGACACCCAAATCAGTCACTACAAGATCGCCTAGCCCTTTGGGTTGGCAGTGTTAACCAAAAGGATCACAAATGAGTTTAGAGCTCACTAAAGAGGGCGTAGACCTCGGCATAGTTACTGCTAAACCGGAAGCGATGCTTGCCTTCTACCGAGACACACTTGGTCTTGTACAGGAGCCAGATACGCCATTTCCCGCCGGCGGCACCATGCATAGACTATGGTGTGGCAAGAGCCTCATAAAAATTGTGGCACCAGATGACGCTCCGGTAGAGACGCCACCACCGGCCCCGCTCACCCGATCTACCGGATACCGCTACTGGACCATCTCTGTCGCGAATATCAAAGCACTCACCCAAACCTGCGCCGATGCTGGCTACAAAGTTGCCATGGATGTCACGGAAGTTCGACCCGGCGTCACTATCTCGATGATCGTCGATCCCGACGGCAACTGGGTCGAACTTCTACAAACGAAGTCGTGATGCATGAGTAACCAGGAACAGATTGACTACTGGAATGGCAAAGCCGGCAACACCTGGGTGGATGCTCAGGAACGTATGGACAGGATGCTCGCGCCGCTCACATCTCCCCTACTCGAGCATGCGAGCGTAAAGCCAGGCGACAGAGTGATCGATATTGGCTGTGGTTGCGGTGATACCAGCCTGCAACTTGCCGCACAAGGCGCCCAGGTGCTGGGCCTGGACATCTCGGAAATCATGTTGGCCAGAGCCAGAGACCGCGCACAGCTGACTGAGCAAGCGAATACCGAATTCATCGTCGGCGATGCCGCCGTGAAACCATTGGCTGCAGATCACGACCTCATCTTCAGTCGCTTCGGTGTGATGTTCTTTTCTGATCCAACAGCAGCCTTCAAAAATTTGCATAGAGGGCTAAAGCCAGACGGCAGGTTGTGCTTTCTGTGCTGGCAACCACCTCGAGACAACCCCTGGATGTCCACAGCAGGCGCAGCAATCAATCGTTTCTTGCCCGAACCCACCGAGAAACCTGATCCGCGAGCGCCGGGTCCCTTCGCCTTTGCAGATACGGAATACGTCCGTCGCATATTAGGGGCAGCAGGTTTTAAAAATGTTTCAATAAAATCAGAGACCGCCATTCTGCACATCGCTGACACTCTCGAAGCGGCCATTGATTCACAAAAAAGCATCGGTCCCCTTGCTCGTGCACTAGCCGAGCTCGATGGTGACGCGCAAAAGGAAGCACTGGCTGCCGCTACCGAGGCACTAAGAGACAAAATGACACCTGCGGGGCTGGATCTCGGGGCGTCCTGTTGGTTAGTCCAGGCTACCGCCAGTTAACCGGGCAGATAAAGACAAAATCAGGAGGAGACCATGAGCGAAGCACAGAACATGAATTCGGTCCCGGAACACTGGGAAGTTACCCGATTGACAGCCGCACTTGGTGCCGAGGTGCGGGGGCTGGCTATTACTGACTGCAACCCAGCGGAAATCCAGGCTATTTGGGATCTACTGCATACACATCAGGTGTTGTTTTTCCCGGAGCAACGCCCAACCGTAGAACAGCATGTTGCCTTCGGAAGACACTTTGGTGAACTCGAAGGGCACCCAAACTTAAAGAATGCGTTTATCGATCACCCGGAGGTTTTTGAACTGGCCGCAACTCAGGGTGGTATCGCTGACGAATGGCATACCGACATCACCTTCCAGTCGAGCCCCGCCATCATGTCGGTGCTACATATGGTGCAGTGCCCCGATGCCGGCGGTGACACCATGTGGGCAAACATGCACCGCGCCTACGAAGAACTCTCGCAACCTATGAAAGACCTTTGCGAAGGTTTAACCGCGCTGCACGATGCTCTACCACATAATCGACCAGACAAAATGGCGGTTCATCCCGTGGTCAGGGTGCACCCGGTTACCGGTGAAAAAGCGCTTTACGTCAATGAACATTTCACCCGACGTATTGTTGAAATGAACGCCGGCGAATCAGAAATGCTGCTTAACTACCTCACGCGCTGGGTATCAAATCCACGCTTCACTGTGCGCTATAACTGGACACCAGGCACAATTGCCATGTGGGATAACCGCTGCACTCAGCATTTTGTGATCAATGATTTTTTAGGCGAACGCATTATTCAGCGTGTAACCATCATGGGCGACAAGGTTGAGGCAGCCACCCCTCCCCGCTATGAACCGCATAGTCGACCCGGCCCGCTTTCTGCAATGAGTCGTTTTGACCGCCAGCTTCATCAGTTTCTCAATCAGGGAAAATCACCCGGTAGCCAGATGGAAAGCGAATAGGGTCACAGCCCACATGGGCCTGGCTCTAGGCCAAAGTGAGACCCACTCGACGTTAATGAAACCAAATTTATACCAGCCCTAAGTTAGCTGGTGTATCGCACAGTCTTGGATCAAGTTTTTAGTTTAGATCGTCATGCAGCGTGGGAGAGCGCGCTGCAACCCAGTTTTGGACCTAGGGGACAATCTAGCAATGAATACGACTGTGCGACGCAGTGCTTTGTGTGCGCTCGTCCGTGGCCGCCACACGCGGTTTAACGAACGATCCGGCATACTTCTTAAGGATCAGGGAACCTTTTCGCAACGCCGGAGCAATCGGCTTGGATACAAATTTGGCGCGTTTGCGGTTTACGCCACAATTTTGTTTGCCTCACCCGATTCGCTGGCAAGCAAATCCAAACAATCAGCTCCCAAGCTATCGCCTTCAATAACTGAAGCACCAATAGCTCGCTCCGAGAGCGCGACCCAGGCTGATAAAGCGATAGAGGCCACTGATGTCATTGATGAACTCTACGCCGTTGGCAAGAAAGAGGTTTTCTGGTCAGCCTATGGTGCGCCACGAGAACTGGCCTACGAAGCGCTCGAAGTACTCCAGCGCGCTCCAGAGCACGGCCTCAGCCCAGACCGGTACGCAACGGATGAACTCTACGAATTAATCCAAACTGCACAAACCGATATTCAACTAAAACAATTTGATCGACTACTTACTGCAGCCATCTGGACTTACAGTGAAGATCTACGTATTGGTGCGGCCCACGAAAAAGTCTCTCGCAAAAAGCGAGCGAACAAACTCCTCGTGCCCGTTGGACAAGACTTCGACAAAGCTGCAGTGAAAGCACTGGCTGGGGCTATCGTCGATGATAACCTGCGCCCTTTCCTTGAGTCCCTACCGCCTAAATTTGCCAGCTACAAAGAACTTCAAGGGGTTCTCGATACCTACACCGACTATGATCTGCTTGGCGGTTGGGAAAAACTGCCTGAAGACATGCATCTGAAACCGGGGGATGAGCATCCTGCGGTTAACAATTTGCGCTACCGACTGATTATGACCGATGGCCTGGCAGAAGAAGCGGTTGGCTCCTATGTATACGATAGTCAGGTACAGCAAGCGATTCAGAGATTCCAGCAGCGTCATGGCCTCGCCGTCGACGGAGAAATCGGACCAGCCACACTGAAGACACTGAACATTTCGAGCGCAGAAAAGGTTCGTCGCATAGGTCTCAATCTCGCTCGTCTTAGACAACTACCTAAAGAGCTTCCCAAAGATCATATTGCAGTCAATATTCCCGAGTTCAAACTACGGCTGATTCGGGATACCGAACAAGCTCTTGAAATGGGCGTAGTGGTGGGTAGCCGTCGAACACCTACACCTGCAATGCAGGACAAGATGCGGCATCTTGTTTTCAATCCATACTGGTATCCACCTCATAACATTACCGTTCGCGAAATTCTGCCAAAGCTCAGGCGCGACCCAGAATATCTGCAACGTTCGGGTTTTGAATTACTGCGCGGCAAGACGGTTGTTGACGGCAACAAAATCAACTGGAAAGAAGTTTCGGCTCGTCGATTTCCTTTCCGGGTCAGGCAAGTCCCTGGCGAGAAAAACGCCCTTGGTGCGGTGAAATTCATATTCCCGAACAAACAGGCAATCTATCTACACGACACACCACAGCAAAAGCTGTTCGGCGAGCGAGTCCGAGCATTTAGCCACGGTTGTGTCCGATTAGAAAAACCAAAAGTTCTCGCCAGCGCTCTGATGAATTGGGACAGGGGTTGGTCCGAAGATGATGTACTGGCAGACATCACGGCTGAAAAACGAAAGTTGAGAAAGTTCAAAGAGCGTATGGCTATCTATCTGCTGTATCAAACGGCAAGCATAGTTGACGGAGTGATCAATTTTCATCCGGACATCTACGGTCATGATCGATCCGTCGCAAAGATTCCGGAAGCTGCGCCTTTAGTAGCTAAGGTTCTTGTGAGTCCTGATGGTCCTGAACAAACTAATCAACGAGTAGCAACGCTTTAGAAGTCCAGGGTTCGGACTGCAACACTGGTCTGACCCCGCACGGTACCGTTTGGCTCACGAAACACAACGCGGATTCGATTGTTAGCCGCGTTCGACGCCACGGAGCCAGAGGCTGATGCAAATACACTGAAAGATGGTGTGGCTCCGGTATTCACGTTCAGGCTGACAGGATCGGATGTGGGCAGCGCAGGATTGATACATTGGCCGGTTGCATTAGTCTGGCAGAGCGTGATGTTTATCGGCAAAGAAACCCCTGCGGTATCTGCCTCGACTTGCAGAGCAACCGAGCTTCCGACGTTAATACTTGCTACTGAAAACGCGCTGGCTGCCCCTGAGGCAGGCAAATCAACAATACCGTTCTGATTGGGCGTTGCCGCCAGCGCCACAACATCGGCAACAGGTCCGGACGAGCCAGACAACAGCAGAGTATTTACGCCTTCAATTGTTGGAACCTGATCGCTGTTATCGCAGGCAAATCGAAATCGAACACTTGTTGGTGGAAATTCGGCCAGTATATCTGCTGATATCACCCAGGTTTGCAGAGCTCCCGGAGCAATATCTACCGGAGTATTGGCAATCCCCTCAACGGCATTGGTTTGGGCATTGGTTGGCTGATAGCTAAACCCAATAGGCACATCAGAAATCGGTAGAATTCGACAGGCCCTCCCCGTCACGTTGCCGCCATTAATCATGGCCACAAAGGACGTCACGGTAGAGTTCACCTGTCCGGAGCGGCTCGTCGGTAGTGCAGAAGCTGATAAAGCGGTACGGTCGTCAAGCCAACGATAACCGGCCACCTCTCCCCCGCCAGGAAACACTGAGCGACCAGAACCGGAAACGTCCGGCAAGGCAACCAACAGCGCGGCACCCAGATCAGGAGGATCAGTGCCAGGGTTAAAGGCCTGTGCGTCTGCCGGGATGGCGAGCAGACTGGAATCTTCACTGAATCGGAATGGGTCTCGGCGCGTCAGATTTGTCAAACTGGACAACTCGATAGTATGTCCCAAAGCATCAAGATCGAAGGGTTGAAAGTTGCGTTGCGGATTGTCCGGGTCAAGCACCAACAGGTTTTGTGCCGGGTTGCCGTCAATCAGCGCTACCCACGCTTGATCTCTACTGGCCACCATGTGGCTCACACCAGGGCGTGAGGCCGAAGAGGAAACCGGATTGAGTTGCAGCCCCTGAGACAACAACACAGACGTTGCACTACCGTCGCCAGGAACACTGTATAGCTCAACCAAATCAGGTCGGGATTGTGCAGAGTTATAGAGCACTCGGTTACCCAACAGCAGCACATCCTCAAGCGCAGTAAACCCGGCGCCGGTCACCGGATCTGGGTTCAACCGAGTAGCAATCCCAGGCTCATCCAGTTGCGCAACAAACGTATCTCCCGGCAGAGTGGAGTTACCGGCGATAGATCGATAGAAAACCTGCCGGCTATTAGGATCAACTTCAAATTCAAACACTTGCTCATTGGGCACTGTGCCGGGATTGATCTGCAGCGGTGCACTAATACTGCGTCGGTCCGAATCCACATTCACCATCCGCAATGGTTCTGGCTGACCTGGCACCGTTTGCCTGCCGCGCCAGAGAAACCGCCTGGAGTCTGTACTGAACTGAAATTCGTTCGGCTGATAGTTCTCGGTTGGTGCTGGCAGATCGATTGGCTGAGCGTTAGGCGTCACACTCTGTGGAGTCCGCCCGAGAAATGACATCCACACCTGAGGTTGGGCACCAATACGATCAAGCCGATAAGCGAGCACCTGTCCATCCGGGCTCATTTCCATATCGCCGATCGTAGCGCCAGCAGGAAACGTATCAAAAACCAGGGCTGCCACACCGGGCGCATCGACCGACACAACAAACAGTCGATCGGTACCGTTAGAAAAATCTCGCAGCGCATAAGCTACGTTTGAGGACCCTTTAACCGCAGTGAAGATGAGCGGCGCTTCAACACCTGGATCACGGATACCGTTTAGCAGCGTGGAGGTGCCGGGAGAATTCAGATCCACCACAAAAAGATCATCAAAAATCGCTGCGTCACCAGTAAAGGCGCCGTAAACAAGATGTCGGCCACCATTAGCCAAGAATATTCGATCCACTGTCGCGCCTGCAGGCAACGGCGGGTTGAGGGTGATGGGACTAGTCGCAACAACGGTGTTACCCGAACGATTAACGGAAATCTGTTGGGCTATGAAATTGCCATCCCCATCAACATCCGTTCTTGCAACAAGTCGTTCTGCCTGAGCATCAGGGAAGCTAACCAGCACAAGCAACCAAAGACGGCGAAACCAATACGTCATAACTAGATCGGTAAACCGACCGATGCAGTGCCCAGCACCCGGGTTTCCTGAGCTTCATTAACCAGCGTGAGATCCACCTCAACCAGTCCTGTCTCTTCGTCTATGTCAGTTACCACGCCGCTAATGTTGTGTAGCACATCGACAATTACGGGCGCCCTGAAGATAGTGTCTACATTCTTGATCGTAGCAACCGGCGCCCAACGATGGATCATCGCTGCCAAGAATCCCTGACTCATAATTCCAGGCACTAAAGCGCCAGGAAAACCCTCGTTCTTCGCATGCTCATGATCAGTGAATCGAGGAGAGTTCCAACCACTGGCTTCGCCGAAGCGCTGGACGTTGGTAAGGGAGGTATCAGGCTGAAACACCGGTAGCGTCTCGCCAAATTCAACATCCGAAATTTTCTCAATGATACGTTGTGGTGCCATCGCAGGATCTCACTCGCCATCTGCTACTTGTGGGTTCAAACCAAAAATTGAAATATTCGGTATTCAGGGCTTCTCGCGAATAACTACCGACGTGTCCGCGCTGGCAAGCAAGCAACCCTCAGGATCAAAAACGTCCATTCGAATTACAAAAAAAACCATACGGCCTGATCGCCCGGTCTTGGTATAGATATCTTGCATATGGCTCTTCCCGGTGAGTTGCACATCTGGGCGAATTGGGGCAATTGGTGTTACTGCCTTGCCGGCATCCATACCCAAACCGGCAACCTTGGGAAAGCCTGTGGGCATTCTCTGTCCTGGTTGCAAACTGGTTGCGATGGTTGGCGGCGCCTGAAAATCACTGTGCTCCGGGTCGATAAACTGCGCTGCGCTTTCACCGCAGGCAACGGCATAGTCAGCAAGCTGAGCCGAAGTAAAACTGAAAACCTTTTCATCAAAGACTTTGTGCAGAAATTCTTCTTTGAGCGCATCTACGTCAAGGGGTGTGCTCATGCGGCCTCATCTTTCAAACTGAGTGCTTCGAATGCTCCGGACTTAAGCGCTGCAACCAGTTCTTGTTCGTTATCAATCGACACATCAAAGCGTGTCGCACAACGTCCAATATGACTCACGATATGCGCATCACTGCCACCTATACCGCGATAGTTAAGCTGGCTGGCCATAGTCTGCGCGATTTCATCTTCGTTGCCACGGCTACCACCATTAAACGTCTCAACAATTGATACACCTTCGGGAACGCCAAACTCATCGATATGGGCTGACATTCCAACCCGCACACGTCCAGGGTGGCAGGGCACCGCGACGGCGCCATGCTTTTCTGCTCCAGCAATCACATCAGCAAGATTCAAATTAATATTGGTGAAATCAAATTCCTGGGTTAGCTCTGGTGTTACCCCAAACACGAGCACGTGCCCGTATTCAGTTTCAACCTCAGCACCTTTGAGTATGGTGATACCAAACTTCTGTGCGAGGGCTGAATAATCGGATTCAAAATCGAATTGCCGATGCTCTGTAAGAACAAACCCGTCTATCGGTATGTTGCGGGTTGCTATCCACTGACAGTAGTTGGCAACCTTGGCGCGGCCGTCGTCAGACTTTATGGAATGTGCGTGTAGATCAAGAATCACGCGCTTCTCCTGTCACTCTGGCAAAACACCAAGTTTAACCCCCGGGGATGGCTGCCGCGAGTGAGATACACTCCTTGTTTGTAAGTACCGATATAAACAAAGCCCCCAACCAAACCCAGGCCCGTGATTGTGTCAACAGACCTTCCAACTACGACATCCGAAACTGGAACCAAAGAGACAGACAAAATAACCGTCGAATTTGTCGAACCAAATAAACAAGTACGTCTGGTTTCCGCAATTATTGGTCAAAGTCTGCTGGATGCCGCGCTTGATGCCGGTGTGACAGGCCTCGATGGTCAGTGTGGAGGAGCGATCAACTGCGCTACCTGCCTGTGTGATATATCCGCGGAGCAGCACATTAAGCTACCACCTGCCCATGCAGACGAGCTCGAGCTGTTGAAATGGGTCGATGAAGCATCAACAAAAAGTCGGCTTAGTTGTCAGTTAATCGCTGCTGAGGATCTGGCGGGACTTGTTTTAAGGGTCGTCCCAACGCGTTAACTACATCTCCATTACAACTCGGGGAGTTGGTTCCAGGCTCCAAGCCAACAATAGATCAACCTGCGCTAACGACTGGAAAGTCGATAGCGCAGATTTAGCCCAGATCAAAAAGCTAGAGCATTTCCTGAGCAATCAGTTCGAGCGCTTCGGGATTTGCGGTTCCAATCAGCATGGAACTCACATGGCCCTTGCTGCCCGCTTCTTTCCAGCGCCCCAGTCGTTCTTTAATACGCTCTGCGGGTCCAACCAAATGACAGGCATCGATCAATTCTGCCGGTACGGCGGCCATGGCTTCATCTTTCTTGCCAGCAAGATACAGATCCTGAATCTTAACGGCGTCGTCTTCGAAGCCGAGCGCCTTGGCATAGTTGTTATAGAAGTTTTTGTCACGCGCCCCCATACCGCCGATATAGAGCGCCATATTGCCGCGAATCGGTTGCATACATTCTTCTACGCTGTCGCCCATGACACAGGTAACAAATGGCGCAATATCAAAATCGAGTAGCGACTTGTCGCCAGCGGACGCAAACCCTTTTTCAATAGGCTCCTGAAAAACAGAGTACTTCGCGGGATCCATCCAAACGGGGAAAAAGCCATCAGAGACTTCCGCAGCGGCCTCAACCCCTTTGGGTGTGATGGTAGCGGCGTATATCGGAATATCTTCCTCGCAATGCAGGATGCTCTTCAGCGGTTTTCCAAGACCGGTTGCACCAGGGCCCTTGTATGGCATTTGGTATTCCTTACCTTCGTAAGTAAGCGCACCCTCACGAGCGAATACCTGCTTCATTACCTCTGTATATTCTTTAAGGCGCGTGACCGGACGGCCGTAGCGCTCACCGTGCCAACCTTCTACCACCTGTGGACCAGATGCACCAAGACCAACAATAAAGCGACCTTCTGAAAGTTGCGCAAGCGTCATGGCAGTCATTGCCGCCATAGTGGGTGTGCGTGCAGGCATCTGCATAATGGCCGTGCCCACTTTGATCTTTGTGGTCTGGGCAAGAATCCAGGCGGCAGGGGTTATGGCGTCGGAACCGTAGGCCTCCGATGTCCAGATGGAATCGTAGCCAAGGCTTTCGGCCTGATGAATTGAGTCCATCGGGATACTCAGTTTGCGGCCGGAATAGCCAGCGATTATGCCTAACTTCATGGCGTACTCTCCAAATTTAAGCTTAAGAATGTGATTGGGATTCGATGGGCAACAAAGGCCTGAACACGACTCCCTAAGCTAGCAGAATCGCGCTGATATGTCCCTGATCGAACAGTTGCTTTAAAGTCGTGCTGGTTTAGCCTGAAATACCACTGGAGACGGCCGAATCCGGCCAATCATGCCAAGTCTGCGAATCAGATTGCTCAGTAATATTCTGCGTTTAACAGTTAAAAGACGCATTGCATCCGTGCAGCTGTCTTCTGCAGAAATTCACAAGACTCGCGCCAGAATGAATCGCCTGGGTCGTCAGGCTGCGGCGAGAAAATCCAAACGCGTAAATTTCACCAATACGCAATTGGGTGGTGTGCCCCTGTGCTGGACCGAACCCGCCACAGCGACAAAGACTCCCCGCCCGATCGTGCTTCACATGCACGGCGGCGCTTATATTGTCGGGTCTTCCGAAGCCTATCGGCCCTACGCTGCGAACCTGGCGTTGGCTGGTGATGCCCGAGTCGCCGTACTCGACTACCGACTTGCTCCCGAGGCCCCCTATCCGGCAGCGACCGAGGATGCATTGGCCGCCTATAAAGCATTGCTGCAGCAAGGGGTTCCAGCCAAGCGAATTATCATCAGCGGCGACTCAGCCGGAGGTAACCTTGCGCTGGTTACCTTGCTCAACATAAAGCAACAGCGATTGCCGATACCTGCCGGCGCAGTGCTGCTGTCACCCTGGACGGATCTGACGGGCAGCGGTGAATCTGTGGCATTTAATGCGCGCCAGGATGCGATGCTGCCCGCAGAACGCATTGCAGAGGCAGCCCACCTGTACGCAGGAACCGCGAACCTGCGGGACTGGCGTGTGTCCCCGTTGTTTGGCGACTATGCTGGCTTACCGCCGTTAAACATACATGTTGGCGCAGAAGAAATATTGCGAGACGATGCTCGCCGGGTGGCCGCTTGCGCCCTGGAAGCCGGTGTCAGCGTATCGCTGCGAGAGTGGTCCGGCGCACCCCATGTGTTTCCGATCTTTGCTGACGTTATTCCCGAAGGCAAAGAAGCCATTCGCGAGATTGCACAATGGATCAACACTCAGCTTCCGGATCGAGAAGCTATGTCTTCTTGACGCGTCTTCCTGACATGTTTTCCTGACGTGTTTTCCTAGGCTGCGTATCGCTCATTCAGATAACGCATAATGTC
>CAZWMD010000002.1:200246-202068 GCA_964634815.1 uncultured Pseudomonadales bacterium
TTCCTGACGTGTTTTCCTAGGCTGCGTATCGCTCATTCAGATAACGCATAATGTCCATCGACTCATACATCCAGCGCTCGTTGCCATTCTCGTCAATGATTTTCAAACAAGGCACGGTTGCCCGGCCACCGCCTGCTATCAATTCCGATCGCGCAGCGGCGTCACGCAGTGTGTTGCGCCGGGGCAAATCAATACCCTTGGCATCCAAAAACCGTCGCACGTTTGCGCAGAAAGGACAGATGTCCGACTCAAATAGCTCGTAGGATTCGCTCATAAGCCTATTATGCCAAAGGCTTGTGCCAATTTCCCGCAAATTGGCCTCAGGATGTGACACAACCGCCCCGATCGGCTGAGCTTTACAACGATTCTGGGTACCATAGACCCAATCAACCAAATGCTTGTGCAGGATGACCATGGCCAAAAAATCTGCTGCTGCCAAATCCGCTGCGGACCAAAAGGTGCGCCGAGTTCGTAACGGCATCATCATCGCTTTTGCTCTGCTGGTGGGCGTCGTGGTCGGCTACGGCGTTCTCTACAGCACGGGGGTGACTGATACGCTTAGTGCCGATGGCTATAGCGAAGGCGACCACTACGACCTCATTGAAGGTGCGCAACCCAGACGCCCCGGTAGCACTGTGGTGATTGAGGAATACTTCTCCTACGCTTGTATCCACTGCAAAAACTTTGACCCCCTGATCAAGCAATTCCAGCCGACGCTGCCTGAGGGATCTCGGCTCGATCAGGTACCGGTGACCTTCAATCCAAGCTGGGCTTTGTTGGCCCGCGCACATCTCGCCCTGGCAGAGCTAGGGGCTTTGGATGCACATCAGGAGCGATTGTTTAACGCGATCCATAGCTCAGGACGGCAGTTCAATTCGGCTGAGCAAATTGCGGATTTTGTTGATGGTAAGGGCGGCGTCACCAAGGCGCGCTTTATGGAAGCCTACGACTCCAGCACTGTGCGGCGAAAACTCTCACGCATTGATGCCAGCGGACGAACTCTGGGAATCACTTCGGTGCCTTCTTTGGTGGTTGATGGGCGATACCGAATCAACATGGATATCGGTCGCAAGCAATCGCTTACGGTGGCGCGCTTCCTGGTGGATAAAATTCAAACCGAGGAAGCTGAAGTTACTCGTCAGGCCACTCCCTCTACGGGGGGCTAAGACGCTCCTAAATCAACGTGACTGACTACGATGCATTGCTCCAGACACTGGCACTAACGGCGGGTACAGCCTGGGCTAGCGGCATCAATCTATACGCAACGATTGCGGCTCTTGGCATTGCAGGGAGCACCGGATATGTCGAGCTGCCCCCAGGACTTGCAGTGGTGCAGGATCCTCTGATTATTTTGATCGCAGGCTCCATGTACTGTGTAGAGTTTCTTGCGGACAAAATTCCGGGCGTGGATACCGCATGGGATGCCATGCACACTTTTATTCGCATACCCGCAGGAGCACTGATGGCGGCAGGCGCGATCGGTGACGTGACGCCTGCACTCAGCGTTGGCGCCGCACTCCTGGGCGGCAGCGTAACGGCCGTAACCCACGCTACCAAAGCAGGTAGCCGCGCGCTGATCAACACATCGCCAGAACCCTTCACTAACATCACTGCCTCTGTCACGGAAGATGTCGCTGTGTTTGGCGGCTTATGGTTAGCGCTCAAGCAACCCTTCGCCTTTGCGATTGCTTTTGGGCTTTTTCTGCTAGCCCTGATGTGGGTACTGCCACGCCTTTGGCGCGGCATCTGCATTCTCTACAAGAAACTGGGACGCTGGCTGGGCATGCTGCCACCAGCCTCAGATGTTTGATCGCCAATGGCA
>CAZWMD010000003.1:0-19453 GCA_964634815.1 uncultured Pseudomonadales bacterium
CGCTGGGCAAGTACACCTTCACCGATGTTCTGGCGGTGCAGCTCGACGAGGTACCTATGCGGGCGCTGGGTTCAGTGACAGCGCTGGTATCAGCGCTGATGTATCTGATGGTGCAGATCGTTGGTGCCGGAGCTCTGATTCAGGTGCTGTTTGCGATTGACTACAGCTGGGCTGTTGTTCTTGTCAGTCTGTTAATGGTGCTCTATGTGGGCTTTGGCGGAATGTTGGCCACCACCTGGGTCCAGATCACCAAGGCCGTCTTGCTGCTGTGTGGCATAGGAACACTGGCTGTTCTAACCATGAGCGAGTTTGACTACTCGCTAAGTGAATTACATACCCAGGCCAGCGCCAGGCACGCAAGCGGTGAACTTTTACTGGGTGTGGGCGGTCTTGAGCTCGATCCCCTGTCGGCGCTTTCACTGGGTTTGGGGCTTGCCTTTGGGTTGCTGGGCTCGCCGCACTTGCTAATGCGCTTCTTCACCGTGCCAAACGCCAGAGAAGCCCGTAAATCTGCAGTGGTGGCAGCCACCTGCGTCGCCTTTGTGAACCTGCTTATTCTCTTTGTGGTGGGTTGGGGGGCCGTTGCACTGGTTCTGAACAATCCAGAGTTTTATGACGCCTCCGGACGCGTCCTGGGCGGAGAAAACCTGGTTGCGATACACCTCGCAAGATACGTTGGCGGTGACGTATTTTTTGGCATTATGGCGGCGGTTGCGTTTGCGACAATTCTCGCCGTGGTTGCGGGACTGACACTGGCCTGCGCCTCTGCCGTTTCCCACGATCTGTATGCCGGTGTCCTGCGTCGTGGCAAGGTTACAGAGGCCCAGGAAGTGCGGGTATCACGCATCACAACGGTCTTTGTTGGGCTTGTTTGTATTGTTCTGGGGCTCGCCTTTGAGGGGCAGAACGTCGCTTATCTTGTGTCGCTTGCGCTGGCCGTTGCAGCCAGCACTAACTTTCCGCTACTTATTTTTGCCATGTACTGGAAACGTTTTACCACTCGCGCAGCGGTTGCCGGCGGGATTACCGGGCTGGTGACCACAATCTCTCTTGTCGTTCTGGGGCCTGCGGTGTGGGTAAATGTGCTTGGCAATGCGCAGCCTGTATTCCCTTCGGGTTACCCGGCGCTGTATTCCATGGTTGCCGCCGTAACCGTAATGATTCTGGTGACGTTGATTGCTCCCAGGCGTTCTGCCTAGTCATCAAGATAACGCTTGTTGGTAAAGGCGTTGCGAGCTCGAGCGTTCTTGTTGAATTTGCGAGACTTCTGATGTCGCTCGGCAATGCTCTGGGTATTGTGGGCGTCCTCGCGCAGCAGCTTCTGATAATTCTGCAGACGTCTTGATTCAAGCTGACCGGCGTTTATTGCCTGGGTGACGGCGCAACCCGGTTCGCTTTGATGCTCGCAGTCTTTGAAGCGGCACTGGTTCGCGAGATCATCGATGTCTGAAAACACTTCGCCGAGCCCGGCGACCACATCGGTGAGCTTCAGTTCGCGCATACCCGGGCTGTCCAGCACCAGTCCACCCTCTGGCAGAGGGTGCAGCGAGCGGCTTGTTGTGGTGTGTCTGCCTTTGGCGTCGTCTTCGCGAATGGCGCCAGTGATGGCAACAGAGGCTCCGACCATGGTGTTTAACAGAGTGGATTTTCCGACTCCCGAAGAGCCAACAAGGGCAACAGTTTGCCCTTCACCGCACCACTTTCTTAGTGGCGCTATGGAATCCGCTGACAGCGAGTTAACCGCCACCACTTCTAAACCGGCTCGCAGGTTGCGCGCTTGTTCCAGATAATCTGCTGCATCACTTAGATCAGCCTTTGTCAGCACCAGTACAGGAATAACTTTGGCATCGAGCGCCAGCGCAAGATAGCGTTCTATGCGCGACAGGTTGAAATCGAGATTGCAGGAGCTCACGACAAACAGCGTATCGACATTGGCCGCTATCAATTGCACCTCCGCCCGATCGCCCGCTGCCTTGCGTTTGAACAGGCTCTGGCGTTCCAGCAGTCTTTGAGGGCTATTCGACTGATCGATCAATACCCAATCGCCAACAGTGGGTCGTTCTTCATGTGGCAATTTTTGCCAGCGCAGTTCGAGTTCGGCGCTGACCGACCCAGCGCCAGATTGCATGGCCAGAATACTCCGCTCAATCGCCATCACCCGCGCAGGCTCAAGTGTTTCCAAATCATCGATGGAAAGCTGTTGCTGAAAAAAGTGGCGCCAGCCTAGTTCTGTGAGCGTCATTGCCGGAGTATCTGCCGGGTCCTGATCCAGGTCAATTGCGGTACTCTAAGAGGCCAGTCGTTACATCCCCAACAGGGCCTATCTATGCGCATAGTTCTTGCCGGCATATCGCACGAAACCAACACCTATTGCAGTGGCCTCACTGAGATGAGTGCATTCCACTGCCTGCGCGGCAAACAGATACTGCAAGCCATTGGACAAGAAACTGATGTGGGTGGCGCAGTGTCGGCCTGTCAACGACTTGAGGTTGAAGCACTTCCCTTGCTGTTTGCACAAACCCAGCCGTCAGCAACCATCGCTCGAGAGGCTTTTGAGAGCTTTGCGCAGGAAATTCTGGATGGCATTGAAGATGCGCAGCTCAATGGCGGAGTTGATGCTGTGGTATTACTGCTGCACGGCGCCGGCGTTGCTGAGGGTATTGCGGACATCGAAGGGGAGCTGGCAACCAGAGTCAGGGCGCTGGTTGGGGACTCGACCCCGATCACGGCGACGTTTGATTTGCATGGCAATATTTCCGAGCGCATGTGCGAGGCGCTAAATGGGGTGTTTGCATGCCATCAATACCCGCATATTGATTTGCACGTGCAGGCTGAGGAGGCGGTTGCTCACGCCGTGGCTATGGTCCGTAACCATACCTTTGCAAAATGCTGCATGGTTAGTGTGCCTATGCTGCTGCCGACAACAACAACCTTCCAGGGGATTGGCGCTGAAATGCTCCAGCAGGTGCTGAAGGCCGAGTCGTTAGCGCCGGCCGAAGCCGTTGTCGATGTGAGCTGGTTTCATGGCTTTCCCTACACCGATATTGAGCACGTGGGTTCGACGATTGTTGTTACCTACTTTGATACGCCTGACACTGGGCTTACTAAACAGGAAGCCTTGCAGCTTGCCAACGAGCTTGCGCTTGAACTTTGGCGGCAGCGCGAAAAATTTGTCCCAATCAGTCTTGACGCCGACGAGGCCGTTGCGCACGCGCTTCGCGCTACCGACGTGCGTGATGCACAAACAGGTTCTGGACCTGTGGTTATTCATGAGACTTCTGATAACTGCGGTGCCGGAACCCCTGGCGATGGCACGCATTTACTTCGAGCCATGCTGGCGGCAGACCTGAAGGATAAACGGGGTAGAACGGCCTGCTTTGGTTTTATTGTAGATCCGATCACCGCGCAACAAGCTCACCAGGCCGGGGTGGGCGCCAGCATCGAGGTGGCGCTGGGTGGTCGCACGGACGATCTACATGGTGAGCCGATACAGGCAAGGGCAACCGTGGTATCACTGCACGATGGCCGCCTTGTGTTGCAGCATATGTTTAAGGGGATGCCGCTGCATCTGGGGCCTCTTGCGCGTTTGCAGATTGCAGGTGTTGATGTGGTCGTTGGTTCTCGGCGTTCTCAAACCTTTGATAAGGAGCCGTTTTTAGCAACGGGCATAGATGTTATGCGCTACGATCTTGTTGCGCTTAAGTCCAGCAGTCACTTTCGAGCTTGTTTCCAATCGATTGCGCATGACATTGTGACCGCCGATCCTCCCGGCCTGAGCACCCACAATATCAGTGTTTTTCCACGCCAAAGTACGGCAAAGGCGTTTTGGCCGATACATCCTGAGGCGAGTTTCAGCACAACAAGCTCGTAACTTCAGGCTTGTAGTTTGCTTTCCAGCAGGCGCTGGTCAGCGGCAAATTTGCGAATGCCTTCAGCCAGTTTCTCGGTGCTCATGGCATCGTCGTTGAGGCTAAATCGAAACTCTTCTTCGGTCATTTCAACGTTTGCATCTTCGCTTGTTGCCGTCTCGGCGCGCAGTTCTTCATTCAGCAAACCATTATCTTGTGCCAGTTCTGCCAGCAGGTCCGGACTGATGGTGAGTCGGTCGCAGCCGGCGAGGGCGGTGACCTGCGCTGCACTGCGGAAACTCGCCCCCATGACAATGGTGTCGAAATTGTTCGCCTTGTAGAAGTTGTAGATTCGCTTCACCGAGGCAACGCCCGGGTCGTTGTCGACGCTGTAGGTCACATCCGGGTTGTTGCTCTTGTACCAGTCAAGGATTCGGCCAACAAACGGCGAGATCAGTGTGACCCCAGCTTGTGCACAGGCGACGGCCTGTTCAAAACCGAACAGCAGAGTCAGGTTGCAGTTGATGCCCTCACATTCGAGTTGTCGCGCGGCTTCTATCCCTTCCCAGGTTGCAGCGATCTTTATCAGGATGCGATCTCGATTGACGCCGAGTTCCTGATAGGCGTCGATAATTTTCTGGGCCCGGGTAACCGTTGCCTGAGTATGAAACGAAAGCCTCGCATCCACTTCTGTGGAGACCCGGCCAGGCACAATCTGGCTGATTTCCCGGCCAATCAGTACCGCCAGATGGTCGCAGGCGGCTGCTCTCTGTTCGGCGGATGACCCCTTTATTGTCGCAGCTTTTGCCCGAGCGGCTTCTACCAAAGGTTGGTACTGAACCAGATCGGCGGCCTTCAATAACAATGAAGGGTTTGTTGTCGCGTCTTGCGGTGTGAATTCACGCATGGCGTCGATGTCGCCGGTGTCTGCGACAACGTCTGTTAGCAGCTTCAGCTGTTCGAGTTTACTAGGCATATCCTGTGCTCGGTATCTTGTGATTCTCTGGTCCCGGAAGTATCAAGGCCTGTTGTGACCCCGACAAGCATCGACGGGGACAAATGAGAGCCAGTCGAGGTTGCTTGGTGCTTAACCTTCGGGGTGTGGTGTGGGCGGAGCCTGGAGCGGCGGGCAACAGAACAGGGCTTTTGCATATACCAGTGTCAGGCTATCCTCAGGCGCTGTGGGAGGAGGGATTGTCTGAACGATTCTGCAATCTACTTTAATTTCTAATATCACTATTTAAAACAAGGACTTAAAGATATGTTCTCAGAATTATTCTTGAATATCCGGAGGCGCATGGCACAGCATGGATTATCCCGTTCTGCGCTACTTCTGACGTTATCAGTGGGATTGCTTGGTGGCTGCGCGCAAAGCAGTCTTGAGCCGGTGGTTGCAGAATCTGCTGGTGCGGCGGCTGACGCGGTAGCTGATACGGTAATGGCCGAGACTTCTGCCAAGGCATTGCAGGCGGCGCTGGATGCTCAAAGTGATGAACACAAGGCGCGCTATGACGCGCGTCATCCTGGAGAGACGCTGTCGTTCTTTGGTATCAAGCCGGGAATGACCGTAGCTGAAGCACTTCCAGGTGGTGGCTGGTATACCAAAGTTATTGCTGCCTATCTCGGCGGTGAGGGCACAGTCTATGGCGTTAACTATCAGGAGTCTGTGTGGACCAGTTTCGGCTGGTCGGCTGAACGCGTTGCACAGCGTGTTGCAGCGACCGCCAAGTTTCCCTCCCAGGTAGATGAGTGGGCTGGTAATGGTATAGCTGCGCAAGGCTTTACCTTCGCCTCAGTTCCGTCTGAGGCGGCAGGCACTGCGGATGCTGTGCTGTTTGTTCGCGCCTTACACAACCTGAGTCGCTTCAATGATACCGGTGTGCTTGATGAGGCGATTGCTGCCGCCCATACCTTGCTCAAACCGGGTGGCATTGTGGGTGTGGTGCAACATCGTGCGCCAGAAAATGCCCCGGACGAGTGGGCAACGGGCCGCGCTGGTTACCTGAAGCCATCAGCGGTGATTGCCATGTTTACCAAAGCTGGATTCACTCTGGATGGCAGCAGCGAAATCAATGCCAATGCCAAGGACCAGCCGACAACCAAAGATGTTGTCTGGCGCTTGCCGCCAGCCTATGCCCTGGGAGCGGACAGCAGGGACGCCATGGACGCCATTGGTGAGTCTGATCGCATGACTCTGCGCTTCCGCAAGTCTTGATATAGGTTGGTCAAACTACGATGACGCTTTATGGACCTTTTGAAACCCTGCTCGTAGAGGAGGTGGCCGAGCACGTTGTGCAGGTCACCCTGAACCGGCCAGAGGTGTTCAACGCGCTTAACACGCAGATGGGAGCGGATCTCAAAACCGTTTGGGAAGCTCTGTACGTCGATCCGTCTCAGGCTCGTTGCGTTATTTTGACAGGCACTGGTGAAAAGGCATTCTGTGCCGGTGGTGATCTCAAACAGCGCAACGAGATGACCGACGAACAATGGCAGCAACAGCACGCACTCTTTGAGCAAAATATGTTTGCCATGATGGAGTGCCCCATCCCCATTCTCGCCGCGGTGAACGGTGTGGCTTTTGGTGGTGGCTGCGAATTTGCAGCGGGCGCTGACTTTGTTTATGCCGCAAACCACGCAAAGTTTGCGCAGACGGAAGTGAAGTTAGGGATAATGCCGGGCTCGATGGGCACACAAAATCTGCCACGTGCTGTTGGTGAACGGCGCGCCAAAGAGATTATCTTGACCGGGGCACCCTTCGGTGCCGAAGAGGCCCTGGCCTGGGGATTGGTCAACCGGGTCTTTGAGCCGGCCGCTCTTCTGCCCGGGGCCATTGAAACAGCAAGCCTGATTGCGGCAAACGGACCTATTGCAACGAGGCAGGCAAAGAAGGCTATTTCGATGGCCTCCCAAACCGGCCACCATATTGGTTACCGCTACGAGATCGAAGCCTACAACCGCATGGTGCCGACTGAAGACCGGCTCGAGGGCGTGCGGGCGTTTAACGAAAAACGCGCTGCTGAGTTTAAGGGGCGTTGAGCCTTTACCTTCTCAAGCCTTTATCTTCTCAGGCTCAGGCACTGAAGATATACAAAACAATTAAGTAAAACTGGCCAGGAGTATTTAGTGACAATCACACTAGAGTTAGGCAACGACTATGCAGATATTCGCGATCAGGTTGCACGAATTTGTACAGAATTTCCGGGGGATTACTGGCAAGAGCTGGACGAGAAAGCAGAGTATCCGCATGCGTTTGTCGATGCGCTGACCAAGTCTGGCTATTTGGCGGCCTTGATTCCTGAGGAATACGGCGGCGCTGGGCTGCCGCTTCGAGCGGCTTCGGTCATTCTCGAAACCATCCATGCCAACGGCTGCTCGGCGGCTGCCTGTCATGCCCAGATGTACACAATGGGCACGGTTCTGCGATACGGCTCAGCCGAACAAAAACAGCGCTATCTGCCCGGCATTGCCTCGGGCGATCTGCGATTGCAGGCCTTTGGTGTTACCGAGCCCACCACCGGTTCGGATACAACCCAGCTCAAAACTCGGGCTGAAAAACGCGGTGATCAGTATGTGGTGAATGGCCAGAAGGTGTGGACAAGCCGGGCACTGCAATCCGACTTGATGTTGCTGCTTGCGCGGACGACACCGGTCGATAAGGTGGCAAAGCGCACCCAGGGTTTGTCTACCTTTTTGGTGGATCTGCGCGAGGTGCGTGGCAAGGGCTGTGATATTCGCCCGATACCCACAATGATCAACCACAACACCAATGAGGTGTTCTTCAACGACATGCATATTCCAGCTGACTCGCTGATTGGTGAGGAAGGTGCGGGGTTTAAGAATATTCTGGCTGGGATGAACGCGGAGCGGGTACTGATTGCCTCCGAAGCTCTGGGTGATGGCCGCTATTTCATACGTCGTGGTGTTGAGTACGCCAATGATCGATCGGTGTTTGGTAATCCGATTGGGAAAAATCAGGGCATTGCGCACCCGTTGGCCCACGCTTATGCCGAACTGGAAACGGCTGAGATGATGGTTCGCAAAGCCGCCGCACTTTACGACGCGGGAGAAGACTGTGGCGAAGCAGCGAACATTGCCAAGTTAATGACTTCTGAGGCTGCCTGGAACGCAGCAGACCACTGCTTTCAAACCTTTGGTGGCTTTGCCTTTGCCCGGGAATACCATATTGAGCGGAAATGGCGGGAAGTGCGCCTGTGGCAGACGGCGCCCATATCAACCAACATGGTGTTGAATTTCATTGCGCAAAATGTGCTTGGCCTGCCGCGCTCTTACTAGACCAGACCGCCGTGAGACCAGCAGATCGGCTTTTTCAAATAGTTCTGCAGCTCGGTAGGGGTCGAGTACTCACGGCTAAGGCGCTTGCCGAAATGATGGAAGTGAGCGAGCGCACGATCTATCGCGATATTGCCGACCTCATGGCGTCGGGCGTGCCTGTGGACGGCGAGGCCGGGGTTGGGTATCGATTGCATCGGGGCTACCAGGTGCCGCCAATGATGTTTGATGCGGATGAGCTGCAGGCATTGATTTTTGGCGCTGGTGTTGCCAAGCGCTGGGGCGATAAAGAGATTGCTGCGGCAGCGGATCGCATTCTCAATAAGGTTGACGCGGTCTTGCCTGAGCGGCTGCGGCCATTATTGAATTCACGCACGCTGTCGGTCCCTGAAGTGGCAGGCGACCAAAGCGCTGAGACCACTCACAATCTGGGTGCTGCGCGGGATGCAATTAACAATCGCAAACGTCTGTCTCTTACCTATTCAGATGCCGTGGGCCAAATCACGCAGCGCACCGTTTGGCCACTCACGCTACTGTATTGGGGAACCGCCTGGACTCTTGGTGCCTGGTGTGAGCTGCGGAAGGAGTTTCGAAGTTTTCGTATTGACCGGATAGACACCGCCAGCGTTGAGCGTGATCGCTTTCCCGACGAGGCGGGAAAGCGTTTGGCCGATTACATCGGCCAGTTCACTGCCGACTAAGGTTGGTGTTGCGCCTAGTGCTGCGGGTTTAGCCGATCTGCGAAGTAAGCCAGAACATT
Source organism: uncultured Pseudomonadales bacterium (assembly GCA_964634815.1). Lineage (GTDB taxonomy): Bacteria > Pseudomonadota > Gammaproteobacteria > Pseudomonadales > Azotimanducaceae > JALZVT01. The sequence goes on from CAZWMD010000003.1 coordinate 8,899, forward strand.
GTCCAGGGCAGTACGTGTTGGGTGCCCAGCGTCATCTACAAAATCAAGAGTGAGTACGGAGTGGCCCTTGCCGGGTAGCGTAGTGAGGGCAATTCGATTGGCGTCATCGTTAAAGCGCTCATCGTAGCTTTTGAACTTGGTGGCGGTGCACAGGGGGTCTTTCTCGAAGCGTAGCGCGAGCGCGTTGCCTTTCTGATCGATCGCAGCCCGCACGTCGCTAATGTCTGCATCGCTCATGTGCAGGTCTTCGTGATCGCGAATGGGCAGTGATGGCTGAGACGCCACGCCACCAAGCACGGCCTCGTCTGCCATCAGTGAGATGGCAAAGTTACCGGTCAGGCACATACCGATAACCCCCACCCCTGGTACGTTGTGACGCTGTTTTGCATCAGTACATAACGCCCTTAGCCAGTGCACGATCGGACTGGTTTTTTTCGATTCAAATATTCGAAACTCCCGGCGCATACACAGGACGCGCACGGTATTGCCGAGCATTGAGGTTCGGCCCAACGGACCAAACAGATGGGGTAAAACCACGCAAAAACCCTGGTGGATGAAGTTGTCAGCAAGGCGCAAGGTTTCTTCGCCAATACCGGGTAACTCCTGAATGATGACAACAACAGGACCGCTGCCTTTTTCGTAGACATCATGGGTTTTCGACTGACTAGTACCCATTTCGGCGGTAAAAGAATATTTACTGTAACCGACGTCTTCCAGTTTCAAGATGTGGCTCCCGGTTTGAATGTGTTTGCTTGGGTGCTTGTTAACATGGTTATTGATTGACAATGGTGATCTGGCGATCTGCACATTCCTGGCCGTCGGGTTCTTGCCAGGCCACTAACCAGATTTGCTCGATGCAGCGTTCCTTGCGTTCGCTATACCAGCCCAGGAGATCGGTTTCGGGGCGGTCCGGTCTAAACAGTGTGACCATCCACTCGTCGAGATTCAGATGGGCCGCCCCAGTGGCAAGCCCGAGTTGGGCGGCGTAAGTGGATTTACCGGCGCCTACGGGGCCTTCAATCAGATGGAGTGTGCTCATTTTGAATTCAGTGGGTCTGGTTGGCTGGTGAGGTCTCGCTCCACATAGGTTTTCCCGCGGGCATAGACGCTGGCGATGACCATGCGCACCTTGGTGCCGTAGTCGCTGGACAGGCCCAGGCATTCGGCAAAGGTCCAGATATCCTGTTCATCGATACGCTCTTCCAGAGTCTTTTTCTGCACGGCTCTTACTCAGCTCGGTCGTTAGGCCATGCTAGCATGCGATCGGTCTGGGACAGGGCCTAGAAATCCCATGTTTGGGTAACCGGAAACACCTCGCCCTCAAACACTGTGGCGAGTACATTGATATCGCGAATGCTCAGGGGGTCAACGGTTAACGGGTTGGCATCCAGCACCGTAAAGTCCGCTTTTTTACCGCAGCGAATACTGCCGATCTCATCGGCGCAACCCAGGACGTGGGCTGCGTTTATGGTGACGGCTTCGAGCGCTTGCTGCGGTGTTAACCGTTCTGCTTCGCACATCACTTCGTTGCGTTCATTGAGGCGGTTGACGGCCACCCACATGCTGTTGAGCGGTGCCGCCGGTGCCATAGTGAAGTCGGAGTGCAGGGTTGTGGTGATGCCTGCGTCCATAGCGGATGCCAGCCGCGACATACTGCTTGCACGTTCATAGCCAACAGAATCCCTGGCGTACAGAGCAGACAGCTCGTGCAGGTAATACACGTTGGCAGAGATGCTGGCCCCCAGGGCGGCAGCCCGCTTGATTTGCTCCGGCGTGCTGTAGCCAAAGTGCTCAAGTGTGAAGCCGTGATTGAAGCGTGGCCGTTCCCACTGAAGTTTCTCAAGCACATCAATGGCAAGCTCTACGCCCAGATCACCGCACACATGCACGTGAATCTGATAACCGTCCAGCCAGTATTCCCGGGCGATACTTTCCAGTTGTTCCGGCACCATCAACCATTCGCCCTGATGGCCATCCAGGTAGCCCGGGAACTGCATCTGTGCGACCTGGGCAAAGAACGCGCCATCAGCAAAGAGCTTAATGCGTTTTTTGTAGCGCATGCGATGACTGTTTTGTTCGGGCAAAGCATTTGCCAGAGTTTTGGCGTCTTCGCTGCTTATACCGCTTCCAAGCAGGCCGCCGTGGGGAACCAGTTCGGTGCGAAACGGCGTGTCACGGGTATCCAGTACCTGTCGCATGGTGGCCATTTCGGACTCAAAATCGAAGATGCCTACGGCCATATCGCCAATGGTGGTCTGGCCGCCAAAGTGGACCACCTGTTTTAGGCGCTCCATCCCTTTGGCAAAACGTTCAGGGGCTAAAATCCATGGGTTCAGTTTTTTGATAGCAAAGCCCAGGCCGACCTCATAAAAACGCCCACGTGCCAGATCAACCTGGTGGCGATGACCATCCTGGTCGTCGCTGATCGATAACAGCTTAAGTGCGCCATCGTTCATACACAGCTCATGGAAAGAACGGTTCCAGATGACGATTGGGGTGTTGGCATCGATGGCGTTGATGCGCATGCGCGACATGTCGCCATGCCACAGATCATGATGCCCCCAGATAATCAACGGTTCCTGTTTCTGGTGTGCGGCTGCGAGTTCACCCACACGCTGATCGAAGGCAGCGGGATCGGTCGTTGGGCTGATCGTGCCCCAGGGGAAACGCCATTCCATGGCAGTGACAAATTCCATGGGCAGTATGACGGCAGCCATTGCAGGATGAAGGTGCGGATCAATGAGGCCAGGGACTAGAACGTTGTTTTCGAAGCGGCGATCAATTGTGTGCGGATTGCGTTCAAGCCAGGGCTTCAGGGTTTCAAGCGTGCCGACCTCAACAATCTTGCCGTCTCGGGTAGCGACGGCCCGGGCTTCGGGCAGGGAGCGGTTCATCGTGAGAATGGTATCCGCAACAAATACCTTCAAAAGCTCCGGAGACGCGCTCACTTCGTAACAAACTCTCGGGGATCTACTTTTGACTGCTCCCAGATAAAGCGCGCGGCTGAATAGGGCCATAGCGTGAAATTGTAATCGTTGTCGTCGGTGTACCAGGAGCCGCAGCCTCCGCTGAACACCATTTTTTTGATATCGCGTTGCAGTCGTGCGTTGTAGTTTGCGACCACCGCAGGATCAGGATCGAGTTCTTCAAGTTCGCTGGTGTTAATCAGTTTCAGGCAATCGACAACGTACTTCGCGGCAGACTCAATCATGATCAGTGCCGAGGTGTGCCCCGTCGCTGAATTTGGTCCAAGCATCAGGAAGAAGTTTGGGAAACCCGGCACCATCATTGTGCGGTGGGAATCGACCTTGTCGCTCCAGGCCTCTTGCAGTGAACGTCCTTGTTTGCCGGTTATGCGTACATAGTCGGTGATATCAAAAGGCTTGAATCCGGTGGCTTCAATCAGCGTGTCGACCTCGTGAAGGTTGCCGGCGCCATCTACTACGCCGTTCGGTTCTATGCGCGAGATACCCGTTGTCACCAGGGTGACGTTGTCGTTGTTAAAGGTGGAGAGGTAGTCATCGGAGATCACTCGCCGTTTGCATCCCGGTTCGTAATCTGGTGTCAGTTTGGCGCGGGTCGCCGGATCGATAACACTGTCTTCAAGGTGATCAAGGCCAGCCTTTTTGAGGCGGCGCGAAAACGCACTACCCCGGCGCAACGACAGCACACCCATCAAATCCATGAAGCCCCACAGAAACCAGCGGTAGGCGCGCATCAACCAAGGAAACTTGCGGAATCGCTCGCGTCGCCGGGGTTCAATCTCGCCGTCAAGCCTTGGGAAGACCCAGGCCGGGGAGCGCTGAAACACGGTGACCTTGTCGGCTATTGGCGCAATGCCAGGCAGGGTTTGTGCGGCACTCGCACCGGTACCAATGAGTGCTACCTTGCGACCTTTCAGGTCGTGGCTGTGATCCCACATGGCGGTGTGGAAGCCTTTGCCCTGGAAAGTGTCTATGCCCTCAATGTCTGCGCGTTTTGGCAGATGCAAGCCACCCAGACCACTCACAACCATATCGGCGTGAAGTTGGGTGCCATCTTTCAGGGTGATACACCAGGGGCTCAAAGCGGCATCATCCAGATAGTCTGCAGATTCAACCTCTTTGCCGAAATACAGATAAGGATCGAGGCCATAGGAGTCGACGCAACGTTGGCAGTAGCGCCAGATTTCGCTGCCGCCGGAGTAACTGTGGCTCCAGTTGGGGTTCAGTTCGAACGAGAAGGAGTACACGTGTGATGGTACGTCACAGGCGATATTGGGGTAGGTGTTGTCACGCCAGGTGCCACCAACGCTTGCCGCCTTCTCGAGTACTACAAAGTCCGAGATTCCCAGTTTGCGTAGCTCAATGGCCATGCACAGACCCGACATGCCAGCGCCGAGAATGGCGATCCGTGTCCGGCTGGGCAGGGGGCGTTGTTTCACTTTTCTGGTGCTGGTCTCGTCTGAGCTTCGGCGAATGGCCGAAAAATCGGAGTTGCTGATGCTGCCCATAGATGATCCTCTCGGCGACGGCGGGTTTATCTGAGGCTTGAGTGTACCAACCAATTTGCCTCCAGGTGCATGCTCCCAGCTCCCATCTCGCTCCCATCCCGCTCCCATAGTGGTAGGCTAGGGATGTTTGCAGACATGAATTTCTGGAGTAATTATGCGCACTCAACGACTATCCAAGGGTTTTTCAAGCGGCCTTCCAGCGAAGATGGTTGGTACGTTGGTCGGCCTGTCCTGCCTGCTTATGGCCGAGGTCAGCTCGGCTGACGAGCGATCCGAGTTTGTGGTTGGTACCCGCCAGGGTGCCTTGAAGCTGATGGGTTTTTACATGGCACCCCTTGGCGGTATGGCCCGGGGACGAATACCTATAGACACCGATCTGGTGGCAAGGAACGCGCAACGCATTGCCACCCTTGCTCCCATGCTCACCGACACCTTCAAGCTGAATACCTCAGAAAGTGGTGTAGAGACCGAGGCCTTGCCCGTGATCTGGGAAAAGCCTGCAGAGTTTCAAGCCAAGATCGAGACCCTGGTTGAGCGTGCAGCCGATCTGGGCCGGGTTGCTTCCACTGACGCTGCTGAGGGTGCAATCAAAGGCGGCATTGGCAAACTCGGGCAGGCCTGTGGGTCCTGTCACGATGACTTCCGTATAAAGGACGAATAACGCCTTGAGGCCTCCATCGGGTCAGGTATGGGATCCGTTCCTGCGCCTGTTCCACTGGTTGTTGGTGGCCACGCTTGGTGTCTCCTGGCTTACTGCCGAGCTTGGTGTCGAATACCGCGAATACCACTTCTACAGTGGTTACGCTGCCCTGGGGCTGGTTGTGTTTCGATTGCTCTGGGGGCTGGTTGGACCGAGCTATGCACGCTTTTCGCATTTTCTGCGGAGCCCAGGGTCCGTGCTCGCGTACGTTCGTGCGCGCCTTGGGGGCGTTGAACCGGCTGATGTGTACCCCGGGCACAATCCTCTGGGAGGATGCGCCGTACTTGCATTGCTTGCTTTGGTTGGCGCGCAGGCGGCCACAGGACTGTTTGCCGACGACGATATTCTGTACACCGGTCCCTGGCGGGAAGCGGTGAGTTCCGCGACTGCAAACGAGCTGACCGCCTGGCACCACCGCAACTTCAACTTTCTTCTCACGTTAGCGGGGTTGCACGTAGTGGCGATCGCGTTTTACCGCTGGCGCTTCAATGAACACCTGACCAGCGCGATGCTGCACGGACGCAAGGCGCTAAGCCAGTTTGGTCACTATGAGCCATTGCAATCAGTTCCCTGGCTGCGAGCGCTCTGTGCCATTGCGCTTGCGATTTTCAGTATCTGGCTGCTGCTTGAAACAGCGCCAGAACCGGTTTACGAGGATTTTTACTACTAAACCTTGAGTGCTCGTTGATAGGCCGGGCGCGCGAGTAGCCGCTGCCAGTAAGGTTGAATGTCATCGGTCATCCTGTGGGGTAACAGTGTGTCAACCAGCCGCAACGAATAACCCACCATGATGTCGGCGGCGGTGAACGCATTTCCCAGCAGATAGTTCTTGTCAGCGGTAGCCTCAGCGACTGCGGCAAGCGATACCGCAGAACGGTTTGCCATTTCTTCCAGCACTGCGGGGATGTTCTGATCATCGGGAAATTCGCGTTTGTGGTTAACAATCTCGCCAAGGGGACGCGCGAATGTCGCCTCCCCAAACCAGCACCACTGCAAGAACAGCGCATGTTCTGTGGTGCCGGGAGTGGGTTCGAGCTGACCTTCTGCGTAGCGGTTAAGAATGTGCTGAACCATGGCGCCAGACTCGAACATAACCAGTTTGTCGTCGAGCAAGACCGGAACCTTGCCAACGGGATTCAGTGCCCGCCATTCTGCGCTCGCCCTGTAGGCCGGGGAGAAATCCGTAGGTATGGCTTCGTAAGCCAGGCCCAGTTCTTCGCACAACCAGATCACCCTGAATGATCGAGTCAGTGGCACGTGGTGGATTTTCAGCATCTGTCGTCCTAGCGGTCGTGGACCCTTACGGGTAAGTCTGTGATGCCGTGGATGAAGCTCGAATTCAAAAACTGCGGCTGCCCGACCACCTCGACCTGCTCAAAACGCTTCATCACTTCTTCCCAGAGCACGCGCAGCTGCATTTCCGCCAACCGGTTACCCAGACAACGGTGAATACCAAAGCCAAACCCCAGATGTTGGCGGGCGTTCTTTCGATCGATGAGCAGTTGTGAAGGGTTTTCAATCTTGTTCTTGTCGTGATTTCCAGCCAGATACCACATGCAGATTCGATCCCATTGGCGGATCTTTTTGCCGCCCAGTTCTGTATCTGCCATGGCTGTACGGCACATATGTGCCACTGGTGAATGCCAGCGAATGATTTCGGGCACCATGTTGGGGATAAGATCCGGGTTTTTGCGCAGCTTGTCGTATTCCTCGGGAAACCGATTCAGCCCCAAGACGCCAGCGCTGATTGAATTGCGTGTTGTATCGTTGCCGGCAACGATCAACAGCAACACATTGCCCAGAAATTCATTGGGCGGCATGTCTTTGGTGGCTTCGCCATTGGCAAGAAACGAAATTAAATCAAGGCCAGGTTCACGCGCCCCCGATCTGTCTTTCCAGGCCTCAGAGAAATATTCGAAGCACCCCCAGATTTCTTGCATGCCTTCTTCGACAGTGTCGAAATATTCCGGATCGGCGAGGCGCTCTACGGTATCTGACCAGTGAATCAGCTTGTGCCGGTCATCTTGAGGAACGTCAAACAGCGTCGCCAACATACGGCTCGTGAGCTCAACGGATACCTGGCTTACCCAGTCGAAGTCCTGATTTCTGGGTAAGCCGTCGAGAATATCTGCGGCACGCGAACGGATCAGGCTTTCGAAACCCGCCAAGTTTCTGGGCGTGAACATTGGCGCGACAGCTTTTCGTTGCTCGTCGTGCACCGGCGCGTCTTGCATGATGAACATGGGCAAGGTCATTGTTGGATCGGGTTCTTCCAGGCGTTGCCCGCCGAGTCGAATTCCGCCATTCATTGCTGATGAAGAAAATAGTTTTGGGTTGGTATCTACCTGTTTCACAGCATCAAAGCTGGTGATGTTCCAATAGGCGCCATATTGGCTTTCTTCGGTACGATGGATAGGGGCTTCTTTGTGCAGTCGATCGAATAGCCCCATGGCGGTGTTGGCGGCAAAGTAGGCGCCATGGCCCGGGTTGAGTTTGCCGAGCTCAATACTGTAAGGATCCTGATGGGGATCGATTTTCCATCGCGCTGCCACTTCGGCATTGCTCTGAGTTTGTCGGGACTCGGCGTCGATTGAAGGTGTGTCAGTCATTGTGTTTGTCGGTGTTTGTGGGATCAGTGATCCGGTGTGGACGGTGGCTCCGGGCGAGACCACAGTGCGATGTTTGCGACACCTAAAATAGCGGCCTGTAACCCGCATAGCCAGCTTTCTGCGCCGGCCAGATAACTAATGGCGGGGAGGGCAACCAGGCTCAGCAGTGCCAGCCACTTTACTTTGCGAGGTATGGCTCGATGTTCTCGCCAGGCGTGAATAGGGGGGCCAAAGAGGGGATGGTTCAGTAACCAGTGGTACCAGCGTTCAGATCCCCGGGCGAAACACAACGCCGCCAGGAGTAAAAATGGTGTTGTGGGCAGCAACGGCAGTGGAATGCCCAGAATACCGAGGCCCAAGGCGACGAAGCCGGCACTCAGATAGGCCCAGCGCTTGGTTTGCGCGATCAATGGCTTGGGCGGGGATGCGCTGGGGGTGCGAACATCACGGGCTGGCGTTACTCTGGGGCCGTATTTGTACCATATCGGGTCAGGGGAATGAGTAACACAGAGTCTAATCAGGCTGAGCCGCAAGCCAATACAGGGCCTTTGGCAGGGTTCAGGATCATCGATCTGTCCCGGGTGCTGTCTGGTCCGATAGCAACGGGGTTGCTTGCGGATCAGGGCGCGGATGTGATCAAGGTCGAACCGCCAGCGGGGGATATTGTGCGCCATATGGGCGGCAAGGGTGATCTGGGCCCGGGGTTTCTGACCTCCAACCGCGGTAAACGATCGATCGTACTTGATCTCAAAAGTGCTGAAGGCATTGCTGTGGTGAAGCGCCTGGTCGCGGATGCGGATGTGTTTGTGCAAAATTTTCGTCCCGGCGCCATTGAAGGGATGGGGTTGGGCTATGAGGTTCTTAAGGCGCTGAACCCGCGCTTGCTCTATGTCTCCATCTCGGGATTTGGTGAAACCGGACCTTATGCGCACAAGCGCGTCTACGACCCGGTTATTCAGGCGCTGTCGGGAATGGCTGACATACAGGCGAACGACGCCAACGATCGCCCGCGAATGATGCGTACAGTGATTCCGGACAAAACGACGGGCCTGACAGTCGCCCAGGCGATCACGGCAGGGCTGCTTGCACGTACTCGTACCGGTGAAGGCCAGCAGATCAAGGTGGCCATGCTTGATACCATGATTGCCTACCTGTGGCCCGAGGGCCTTGCCGGGCTCACGCTTGTTGGTAACGAGGCTAACGTGCGAACCGGGCAGCTTGCCCAGGATCTGATTTTCAAGTCGAAAGACGGCTATTTAACCTGCGGGGCTGTCAGTGATGCGGAGTGGCAAGGCATGTGCACTGCGCTGGACAAACCCGAATGGCTTGATGATGAGCGTTTTAACACGGCCCGTGGCCGAGTGGTGAACGCGCCAGCCAGACTCAAACAAACCGGGGAGGTGATCGCTACGCGCACAACAGCCGAGTGGCTTGAAACACTGGATGCCCATGGTGTGCCTTGTGCGCCGGTCCTGACCCGGCCACAGATTCTTGAGCATGAGCAGGTGATTGAGAACGAGACCATCACCGAGTATGACCATCCAGGGCTGGGTCGCGTGCGGCAGGCGCGACCCGCCGCACGATTTGAAAAGACACCGGTGAACACCGGGGCGTTGGCACCAACGCTGGGGCAGCAGACTCTGGAGATACTGCAGGAGCTTGGCTACAGCTCTGATGAGATAGCGACACTGGCGCCTCAGTCTGTTGCGCCCAAGGGCTGAAAAAGGATCGATTGTGACGAGTACAACTAAATTCAACCAACCGCTTGGCGGCAATGAGATGCCGCGCTTTGCGGGGCCCGGATCCATGTTTCGCTTACCGGAACAGGCCGATGCCAACGATCTCGATATCGCGATAGTTGGTGTGCCACTTGATGTTGGCACCAGTAATCGCCCAGGTGCACGCTTTGGCCCGCGCGGGATTCGCGCGGAGAGTGTGTTGGTTCGTCCCTACGGGATGTACACGGGTGCCGCACCCTTTGACAGTTTTCAGATCGCTGATGTAGGTGATGTGCCGCTCAACACCTTTAATCTCGAGAAATCCATCCCCATCATCGAGCGACACTTTGATCGGCTTATTGAGGCTGGCGCCAAAACACTGGCCATGGGTGGCGACCATACGGTGTCGTTGCCGATCTTGCGAGCGGTTAAAAAGCGCTGGGGCAAGGTGGCGCTTGTGCATGTTGATGCCCATGCGGACATTAATGACAGCATGTTTGGCGAGAAAGTCTGCCACGGCACTATTTTTCGACGAGCGATTGAAGAAGGGTTGGTTGATCCGCACAGGATGACGCAAATTGGATTGCGCACTACGGGATACAGTGCCGAGGACTTTGAATGGTCGCGCAAACAGGGAGTTCAGGTTGTTCAGGCTGAGGAGTGCTGGTATCAGTCACTGGCACCACTTATGGATGACGTCCGCGATCGAATAGGGCCAGATACGCCAACCTATCTGACCTTTGATATCGACGGTCTGGATCCGAGCGTTGCCCCTGGCACCGGCACACCGGAACCTGGTGGGCTCACGGCGTCACAAGGTATCGAGGTTATCCGTGGCGTGTGGGGGTTGAACCTGGTGGGCGCCGATCTGGTGGAAGTGGCGCCGGCTTACGACACCACGGGTAACACGGCGCTGTTAGCCGCCAATCTGCTGTTTGAGATGTTGTCGAGCTTTCCTGGTTGCATAAGGCGTTAACTACTATTTTCGGGGGACACAAAAATGTCTGAGGACTGGGAATTTGTGCACAACGTTTCT
>CAZWMD010000003.1:19553-79229 GCA_964634815.1 uncultured Pseudomonadales bacterium
ATTTTCGGGGGACACAAAAATGTCTGAGGACTGGGAATTTGTGCACAACGTTTCTGAAGAGGCGCAATGGCAGGAGGGGCTGCGGGAAATTTTTGACTACCGGGATCTGGGCATCAAGGCTGCCACCAACGGCGACTATGTCGCGCACATTGTTCGGGCCAATGGCAAAACCGCCAGCAGTGATGTGCAACAGTGGCATGTGCACGACTGCACGTTTCAGTTTGTACAGGTACTGTCTGGCTGGGCGACGTTTGAGTACGACGGCCAGGGTGAGAAAACCATTCGTCAGGGAGACGCCGTTTTGCAGCCACCAGGAATCAAACATCGAGAGATTGCCTGTTCAAACGATTTCAGCGTGTTAGAGATTGTGGCGCCAGCAGACTTCAAAACGCGTGTTGTCTCTGCTCCGGATTAGCTGCCACTCATCATCGCGCAAGGCAAAAGACACATCAGATGTGCGGGGCCTCAGCGAAACAGGACTCAGGGTTGATACCAGATTGGCGAAGACCAGGCGCGGTCCTGAATGGTTGCGTGCATATCCGGTCGTGGGGGTACGCCGGCGCGAATGGCATCCCAGGTTGACCAGCGGCATATGGGGTTCTCAAGGACTCGCAGGTAGTAAAATGCGTGCTGGTTGGGGTCAAATTCCGGATCGCTCCACAGCGTCTTGAGCTCTGCCGCCCCCTTGTTTGCTGTGACGCTGCAGTCCGCAAGATTCACCCGCGCGCCATTGTCTGGGCAGCGATGGGTTTTGGGGTCGACCTGCAGATCATCGGAGCAGGCAATATCAAATACCTTCTCCTGAGTTTTGCCCCCATCGATCCAGCCTTTCACAACCTGCATTCGCTGCAGCGCACCGCTGTCGTTGTCACGTAACGCCCAGGCCCAAAACGACGGTGGTGTGTTGGTACCCGGTGCTGGGGAAAGGTCGCCGCCCATGGGCACGCCATGAGTGTAAAGCTGAGTGATTGATGGATCATTCTCGCTGACATTAATTCCGCGATCGAAGCTGCCGAAGAACCGCAACTTGATGTGTGGGCCTGAGGTGGAGAAGGTTTCCTTACGTCGGAACGCATCATAGATAGCGTCTCGGGTATTTGATTCTGCCCAGACGCCTGCAAGGCCGGAGCCACCCCAGAACTGTGATGCGCCCTGAGCGTACTTCTCACCGTTGGGTCCGGGCTGATCCAGTGGCACTGAGCCGCGTTGCTGGGGTTCGATATCAAGAACGCCGGTCTTGCTCCAGTAGTTGTCCTCTTCGAAAGAACCTGCGGCGTTGTGGGTATCTGATGAGCCGATGACACCAAACTTGTAGGGATTAAAGCCGTCTGTCTCTTGCATCGCCAGTCCGTTAAGCAGTGCCTCCCGAACGTAGCTTCCCTGAGGACGGCTACTCAGATTGGATGCCACCCGCAGCGGCATGATCTCAAAATCTGCCCATTCGTCGTTGGGGGAGAGCAGCGGGTGGGTGTCTGAGGTCCCTTTCACCTGGGTGTTCTCGACTATGGGTTCGTTTCGCATTCGCTGTTCCGCGTAGTCTGCATCAAACGCGCTGCCATCCCATTTGGCCTTTGCAAACATCCAGCCGTCGGAGCCGTTCGAATTGTGCGGAATGGCCAGTCCTTCGTTACCCTTGGCGCGTTCGCTGTCCAGCCAATCCCACAGCTCTTCAGGTTGGGAATCGTAGGCCGGGAAAATATCGCGCGGAACACTGCTGCCCCGGAACACCACATTGCGATGCAGGTTCTGGAACTCGTCAGCCGATTTTGTGTATTCATAAGCAATGAAGGTGGTGAATTTGCCAGGGTCGTTATGGCGTTCAGCGGAGGCAATAATCTCATCCCAGGCACTGCGGGAAATGTCTGAGTCGCGCAGTGGGTCCTCTTCGCCCGTTTGTCTGGTCCGTGTGAGATGCCCAAGAATTGCAGCAAAGGCAGCGGCTGAACCTTGAGGGTCTGTTGCCTTGCGGACAAACTCAGCGATCGGGTGGTTGGAGTAGCTGCTTTCTGGATCAGCCATATCCGGCATCATGCCCAGATACAGGCCGTGATCAGTCACGCCCTGAAAATCCAGCGGCTTCTTCATCTTCATCATGAATCCTGATGCGTGCTCAATAGCGTCACCCTTGGCAAATCGGTAGGCATCGTCCGGTGTCCTGCGAGTGCCCATCAGAAAGGCATCAAAGGAAAACCGGGTGTGGACGTGCAGATCACCGAAGTAGGCGTTGCGTTCAGGATTTACAGCCACTGAAGTTATGACGTCATTCTCCGGGTTTGGGGTGCTGGTGGCAGCCGGCGCGCTGGTGGAGTCGTTAGCAGGCTTGTCGCTACAGCCCAACAGCAGCACAGCCATACCCAGTGCGAGTACAACCCGCGTAGGCCAGTGATGCATCTGTGGGTGGTGTCTGTTTGATTTGCGCACGAGATTCCCCAGGTAAAACACTTGAATTACAGTGAGTTAGATAGATTTTTAGATACGACTCAGTAGAAACCAGTGCGTTTCAAGCCTGAACTCTCTCCCCTAACCTTTTTAGCATTGATTCCAGGTGGGCGCATCTATTGCTGCATACTGACTCAATGGTGCGACTCGTCTCTTTATTTGATGCTCTCCTGCGGTTTTGCCCGGGGTTGGTCTGTGTCTTGTTCAGCGCGTTGTTCAGCGCGTCTTTGCTGGCCGCTCCTGCCGGCCAGCGGCTGCATCTGTTGGTGCCAGGAGGGGCGGGTGGCGGCTGGGATACAACCGCTCGGGCTGTGGGCCGGGCACTGCAGGCCAGTGGGCTGCTTGAGCAGGTGTCTGTTGAGAACATGTCCGGTGCGGGGGGTGCTAAAGCCGTGGCGCACATGATCGAAACCAGGAAGCAAAACCAGCACGTGTTGATGGTGAATTCGACGCCCATCATCGCGCGCTCCCTAATGCCGGTGTTTCAGCAAAACTGGCGTGACCTTACCCCTGTCGCGGCCGTTATCGGTGACTATGGCATTGTTGCCGTACGCGAAGATTCGAGGTTTCAAAGCCTTGAAGAACTGCTGTCTGAATTGCGTGTGGCCCCACGATCGATCAAGTTTGCCGGAGGGTCAAACCGGGGAGGACTCGACCATTTGATTGCGGCCAGGCTGTTTCAGGTCGCCAGATTGCCGGTTTTGGATGCACGCTACGTGGCCTACGACGCCGGCGGCAAGGCGGTGCTTGCGTTGTTGTCCGGGGAAACGCCAGTGATGAGCGCCACAGTTGGTGACGCTATGCCAATGGTTCGTGCCGGTAAACTGCGGGTGCTGGCTATTGCCTCGCCAGAGCGACTTGCCGAGTTGCCTGAGGTGCCCACCTTTACGGAACTGGGCTACCCCATGGTGTTTCTTAATTGGCGCGGTTTCTTTGCAGTGCCAGATTTATCGACTAGAGCCCAGACGGAGTTTGCTGACCTGTTGCTCAAGCTCCGTGAAACGCCACAGTGGGAGGCGGAACGTGCGCGTCACGGTTGGGTAAACAACTTCATTGTCGGCGAGGGGTTTGTTAGGTATCTCGAGCAACAAGAACAAATAATGGGTGACTTAATGCGTGAGCTGGGCTTTGTCCAGTGAGCTTGGGTGATGCACCAAAACCGTCAACTATCGTGCGCGCGCGGGTGTTGAACCAAACGCGCCTGGGGGCGCTCGTGCTGTTTGCTTTGACACTGCTTTATGGTTCACAGATACCAAAAATTCAACAGCTGCCTGTCGACCAGTTTGAGTTAATGAGCGCGCGCACGATGCCCTGGGTTTTGTTTGTGGCTTCGTTGTTGGGATCCATCGGGCTGTGGGTGCTTAACTCGCCTCAGTCTGTTCCACAAAAAAAATCCTCTCCACAAAACCGGGACAGGCGTTCTTTGGGTTCGTACCGACTCACTGATCTTCTTACGGCCGGACTGCTGTTAATCCTGACGATGTTGCTGGGTCCGCTGCTTACCCTGATCGGGTTTCCTGTGTCGGTGGTGCTGTTCTTGCTAGGCGGTTTTTTTATTCTGGGGGAGCGTCGTTTACTGGTGGCGCTGATCCTGGCGTTTGGCTGTGGCGCATTTCTTTGGCTCGTTCTGTCTATGGGACTTGATTTGTACCTGCCACGAGGAACTCTCTGGGTGCGCCTTGGAATCCTCGATGTTTGAGGGTATCGCTGCTGGTGTAAGTACCGCGTTTGCCCCCTTTAATCTTGCGATGGTGGTGCTGGGATGTTTTGCCGGTACCTTTATAGGGTTACTGCCGGGGCTTGGTCCGATCACAGCGGTTGCCCTGATGATTCCCCTGACCTATTCCCTGGAACCCTCATCCGGTTTGATTCTCATGGCCGGGGTGTACTACGGAGCGGTGTTTGGCGGCTCAACCTCGTCTATTCTGATCAACGCGCCTGGCACCGCAAGCACGGTGGCCACCAGCTTTGATGGTTATCCTCTGGCCCGGAGTGGTCAGGCAGGCAAAGCGCTGGCGGTTGCGGCTTACGCCTCTTTTACCGGGGGCACAATAGGAGCGCTTGCCTTATTGGTCGCAGCGCCCTTGCTTGCCCAGGTGGCCTTAAGGTTTCAGTCACCTGATTATTTTGCACTGATGCTGTTGGCATTGACGGCCATTACTGCGTTTTCGGGCACAGCATCCAATGCAGCCAGCAACAGCCGGAGTCAGCTTTTGCCAGCGTTTCTTATGACTATTCTGGGCCTGATGCTGGGTACAGTTGGTGCGGATGCGACAAGCGGGTTGCCACGCTTCACCTTTGGTCGTCTTGATTTGATTGATGGTCTGAGTTTTCTGCTGCTGGCAATGGCAACCTTTGCGCTTGCAGAGGTGGTAGGCAACGTACTGGAAGGCCGTCATCGCGGGCGCAGTTTGCCGCCAGAAACGCAGCAACTAGGCAGTCTGCGACTTACGAAGGCGGAGCTGCGTGACATCGCGCCCGCAACCGGTCGTTCCAGCCTGTTGGGGTTTGTGGTTGGGGTGTTGCCGGGGGTTGGGGCAACGCTTGCTTCTTTTATTGCCTATGGCGTGGAGCGCAATCTAGCACCGCGAGTATTACAGGAGCGATTTGGCAAGGGCAGTCTGCGCGGACTTGCGGCACCAGAGGCTGCCAACAACGCGGCCTCAACCGGCTCCTTTGTGCCCTTGTTAACACTGGGTATCCCGGGTTCGGGCACCACCGCTATTATGCTTGGGGCGCTCATAGCGTCTGGCATCGATCCCGGTCCGCGATTGTTTGTCGATCAACCCGGTCTGTTTTGGTCGGTTATTGTGTCGATGTATCTGGGTAATCTGGTATTGCTGCTGTTAAATCTGCCGCTGATTCCGTTCTTTGCAAAACTGCTGCGTATCCAGGCGCAGCTGCTGATTCCGCTGGTTTTGCTGTTCTCGGTAATTGGTGTCTACCTGGTGTCATTCAATACGGTCGATATACAGATTATGGTGGGTGTTGCTGGGTTTGCCTTGTTGTTAAAAGGGCTTGGTTTCCCCATGGCGCCAGTACTGCTTGGTTTCATCCTTAGTGCATACCTCGAAGACAATCTGCAAAGGTCGTTGATTTTGTATGACGGCAGCTTCCGATTTTTGTGGGAAAGACCAACAACGCTTTGCATAATGCTGGTCACTTTCAGCTTTCTTTTTATGCCGGTTCTCAGATCTTTGCTTACTCGGCGCCACCTGCGGAATTCCTGATGTTTGATGCAGCCCAACCCTATCCCTCTCAGCGCTCACCAGTATGTGCGGCCAACGCGGTGGCAACCTCTCAGCCCCTGGCAACCCAGGCTGGCATTGAGGCACTGCGCAGAGGTGGCAATGCGGTGGATGCCGCACTGGCTGCAGCGATAACGCTCACTGTTGTGGAACCAAACAACAATGGTGTGGGTAGTGACGCCTTTGCCATTGTCTGGGACGGGGCCTCTCTGAACGGCCTCAATGCATCGGGTCGCTCGCCGGCGACGATTACGCCTCATGCCTTTGAGGGTCAAACCAAAGTGCCCATTCTGGGGTGGGATGTGATAACGGTGCCCGGTGCGGTCAGCGCCTGGGTTGAACTTTCTGACCGTTACGGCAAGTTGAGTTTTGCAGATTTGTTTGAGTCAGCCATTGGTTATGCGCGCAGCGGTTTTCTGGTGGGTCCCAAGACCGCGTATTACTGGCAGCGAGCCGCCGAAACCTACAAGGACTTTCCTGATTTCTGTGAACACTTTTTACCCGCCCCCGGGGCGGGCGATCGTTTTGTTCGCCCCGAGCTTGCACATACGCTTGAGCTGATTGCGCTTAGCAAGGGTGAGGCGTTTTATCGCGGCGAACTGGCGAGCGCCATCGCTGAAGCAGCGGCGGCAGCGGACGCCGCCTTCAGTCTTAAGGATCTGGAAGACCATCAGGCGGACTGGGTTACCCCTGTGAGTCAGACGTATCGGGATATCGAGCTGCACGAGATTCCTCCCAACGGCCAGGGTCTGGCCGCGCTCATTGCGCTGGGCATCTTGCGGCATCTTGATGCCCCGGACCCGGATACCGCTGAGGGTATCCATGTACAAATCGAGGCAATGAAGCTCGCTATTCGAGCGGCCTTCGATCACTTTGCTGATCCAAGATCAATGCGTATTTCTCCCGAAGAGTTGTTAGGCGAAGACTCCCTTGCCGCCGCGGCGCGGGGTATCACCGATCGCGCAGCAAACCTTCCACCTCGAGTACTCCCTGTTGGGCAGGACACGGTTTATCTCTGTGCGGCGGACAGTTCGGGAATGATGGTTTCCTATATCCAGTCGAACTTTTTGGGCTTTGGCTCTGGTGTTGTGATTCCTGGCACCGGTATTGCCATGCAAAACCGGGGTTACGGATTTTCACTGGAGCCGGATCATCCCAATGTTCTGGCGGGTGGAAAACGGCCGTATCACACGATCATCCCCGGTTTTGTCACCGCGGCTGGGGCGCCACTTCTAAGTTTTGGGGTGATGGGAGGACACATGCAGCATCAAGGGCATGTGCAGATGGTGAACCGGATTTTTGATCACGGGCAGAACCCGCAGGCGGCAAGTGATGCACCGCGTTGGCATGTATACGAGGATTTTTCGGTGGGGTTGGAGGCTGGTGTGCCCGACGCGGTCCTTATGGAACTTGCAAACCGGGGTCACGAGGTTAAGCGCGAACCCCTTGAACATGTATTCGGCGGTGCGCAATTGATTCTGAAAACTGCGGATGGCTACATCGCAGGCAGTGATCATCGTAAGGAAGGTCAGGCCGCCGGTTTTTAGAGTTTTGGGGTTTTCATATCGCCGTAGTGGCGCGCGGCAACGTCCGGATGTGCTCTCAGGCGGATTTTCAGGGTGTTGTCGCCGAAGGTGGCAAACACCGGGTCGTCTTCCAGCGGCGGCGTGATGTTGTTGTCTGCGAGTTCACTCCGCAATTCTTCGGGTAACTCAACGGGCGCAAACACGGCCTCAAGTCTTGGGTTAAAGAAGTACGCGAGCGACAACCGTTCTGCGCCTGCGGGTGGACTCTGCACTCGATGGGGTGTGGCGCGCAGATAGCCGTTGGAGGCCGCCTGCATCATCTGTCCCAGGTTCATGACATAAGTACCTGGCACGGGAGTAGCTTGCACCATGCCTTGTTTTGTCTGTACTTCAAGGCCGGGCTGATCATCTTGCAAGATAAAGCTCAGTAAGCCGGAGTCGTGATGTAACCCCACACCCTGACCGGTGTCAGCGTCTGGCGACTGGGCGGGATAGCGAATGATCTTCACGTGCACATCAGGTCGCGGTAACACGTGATCATCAAATGCATCAATGGGCTGGCCCAATCCAAGGGCCAGTGCTCGAGTGATTGCCACCCCAATACCTTCCAGGGCGGCCATCCAGGCGAGCGTAGCGGGTGCCATGTCAGGCACTTCCACAGGCCATTGATTAGGTCCGCGAAGCTTTAGCCAGGCTGGATCGTCTGCTGCAAGTGCCGGAGCGTCTTCTTCTGGTCCCACATCAAGTTGGTCACGCCAGTCGCTGATGCCCTGGGTACGTTCGTCTCCCAAAATGGTGTAACCGCGAAAGTGGGGCGAGTTGGCGATTTCCAGTGCCTCGCGCTGTGCCTTTGGCAGCGCAAAGAACTCGCGGGCGGCCTTAACGGCTGCGCTTTCGATTGCGGGATCAATGCCGTGTCCTTGCAGGTAGCAAAACCCCGGGTCTCGACAGGCGCGAGTGAGATCGGCGACAAACCTGTGCGCAGCCGTGCTGTTGGGATCGTTCAGAAACGCAGAGATATCGAGTGTAGGTAGCAATTTAAAGCGCCTTGAGCATGCGTTTGAGTGCAAAGTGTTTGTAGCTTTCAAGCACCAGGGCTTCGACTTCGTTCCAGTCGACCGTGCGCTCGATATTCAATTCGATCCAGCCGTTGTGGCCGGTGTAGGCGGGCACGCGAAAGCGTTCATCCAGAGTTAGTCCGCCCTGGGCCTCAACACCTACCCAGACAGAGAGCCGCATGATGCGATTGCGTCGGTGTACCGCGGCAAACGACTTCTTTCCGCAGCGAAAGTTGGGGTCGCCAAAGGTTTCACCCAAAGTGGTTTCTGGCAGGGATAAACAGTATTTGCCGAGGCGTTTGAGTTTCTTTTGCGCCTGGGGATTATTTAGAGGATCAAAGTCTTCGGGATGCAGCGTGATCTCTGGTGGCTTGATTTTGATCGTATCTGGGAGGTGTTTGGTGAGGGCCGGGGGAGCGACATGCAAGTATGCCTCACGAGTGAGACCGGCGATCTGATCCCAGGACAGGTCTTTGTCGAGTAACACGCCAAGCCAGCCTTTGCCGCCGATGTATGGCGGCTTATAAAACGCATCTGGCTCGCCTTCGATATAAAATTGCGCTGTGCCTGGCGGGGAGTGGAGGAGCAGGGCAATGCGACCGTCACCGTGATGGTTGATGGAATAGGTGGCAAAGGTTTTCCCGTTGACCCGAAAATTTGGTGAACCGTGGCTCTGGACTTCTTCTGTTTCGGGGAACCACAAACAGAGTTCTCTAACAACGGTGCTGATGTCACGAACGGATTTCTTTGCGCGAGCCAATTTCTCTGCCTCCAGTTGTTCCAGGGTGGCTATAGGGAGCCGCTGAGCTCACGAATACATCCACCCTGGGTTGGGTATCAGGGAGGAAAATTACCAGCCTGTAGCAGCGCAGACGGTGGAGTCTTGGTAAGCAGGGGCTCAAGCCATCTGGCCGATTCAATCAGGCTGTCAATGTCGGCGCCATGGTCGATGTTCATGCGATTTAAGGTGTAGACCAGATCTTCTGAGGCGATGTTGCCTGTTGCATTGGGGGCAAAGGGACAACCGCCGATACCACCAATACTTGAATCCAGGGTTTCTACACCCTGTTCGAGTGCTGCGCAGGCATTGGCTATGCCCGTGTTTCTTGTGTCATGAAAGTGTGCACGTAAAGGAACGTCCGGGCCAAGCTGGTGGCGCAGTTCGCCAAACAGATCAGTGACCTGGGTTGGCACACCAACACCAATCGTATCTGCCAAACCAATTTCCACCGGCGCTTCATCCGCTAGTCGCTTGGCAATATCGATCACTCTTTGCCGAGGTACATCGCCTTCGAACGGGCAACCAAAGGCCACCGCCAGTGTGGCTTGCGCGGCAAAGCCACGACTTCGTGCATCCTTCAGGACCGCAGCTGCTGACTCGGTAGCCTCCATAGCGGACTGCCCCTGATTGCGCTGACCAAAGGTGTCACTGACCGGAATGACAAACCCTGCCTCGTCGAGTTTTTCTGTGGCAAGCAGGCGTTCGTAGCCGCGTTGATTCAGAATCAATCCGGTGTAGCGCACATCGCCGCGCTGCGGAAGGCCGGCACAAACGGCCTCCGCATCAGCCATGCGCGGTACCTTACCCGGGTGAACAAAGCTTGTGACTTCGATTCGCTTGACGCCGCTTTGCAGGGCACGATCAATCAGTTCAAGCTTTTGTGCGGTGGTAAGCTCCGCCGCTTCGTTCTGCAGACCATCTCTGGGACTGACTTCCATTAGGGTGACGGCACTTGGCAGAGCTGTGCTCAGCATGGCTTAGGCACCAGCCTGATAGTCTGCGAAGGACTTGCCTTCTTCAGCGAGGCGCTTAAGCAGCGGTGCCGGTTCCCAGGCGGGGCCGCCATACTTTTCACCAAACGCCAGAAGATCCTTGTAGACGTTGTCGAGGCCCTGTTGATCCGCCCAGAACATCGGGCCACCGGTAGTCTCCGGGAAGCCATAGCCATTGATGTAAACAATGTCGATGTCACAAGGACGAATGGCGATGCCTTCTTCCAGTAACTTTGCACCCTCGTTTACCAATGGGTAAAAGCAACGTTTTAACACCTCGTCGTCGTCAATTTCGGTGCGCGTGATGCCAAGTTCAGCTGAGGTTTCTTCGACAATAGTGACCACTTCCGGATCAGGCTGGCCAGCACGACTGCCTTCGGGATAGATATAGAATCCTCTGCTGGTTTTTTGTCCGAAGCGTTCCAGTTCGCACAGTTTGTCCGCCACGCGGGCAGTTATTGGGACGTCTTCGGGCGCCATTTTTGACAGCTTGCGAGCGCGCCAGCCCAGATCCAGACCCACAAGATCGTTCATCTGGAAGGGGCCCATGGGCATGCCAAAACCGAGGATGACATTATCGACCTGGTAAGGGGTAGCACCCTGGAGAATGATCTCTCCGGCCTGACGGGTGTATTGACCCAGCATTCGGTTGCCGATGAAACCCGGTGCATTGCCAGATAGCACGGCGATCTTTTTGAGGGTTTTACCTAACGCCATGGATGTGGCAATGGTGGTAGCGGAGGTCTTTTCACCGCGTACGACTTCAAGTAAACGCATAACGTTTGCCGGGCTGAAGAAGTGCAGGCCAATCACGTCTTCGGGACGGGTGGTTGCCTCAGCCATTTTGTCGATGTCGAGGCCCGAGGTGTTGCTTGCAATGATTGCACCGGGCTTTGCGACTTTCTCAAGCTCTTTGAAGATGTCGACCTTAACGTCGATGTTTTCGTAGACCGCTTCGATGATGACATCAGCATCACCAAGACCTGCGTACTCTGTGGTTCCCGAAAGCAAGCTCATGCACTTGTCGAGCTGGGCTTCGGTCATGCGCCCGCGCTTCACCTGAATTTCGTAGTTCTTGCGGATAACGCCAAGGCCGCGATCAAGGGCTTCCTGGTTCATTTCCAGAATGGTGACCGGAATACCAACGTTAGCAAATGACATGGAGATACCACCGCCCATGGTGCCGCAGCCGATAACGCCTGCAGACTTGATGGCCTTCTGTTCCGTGTCCTTCGGAACGTCTGGAATTTTTGCAACCTCACGTTCGCTAAAGAACACGTGAATAAGTGCCTCACGCTGCGGGTGCTCCAAACACTTTGCAAAACATTCTCGTTCTACTTTCATGCCTTCATCGAAGCTATCTAGATTGACCGCAGCCTCTACACATTGAACGATCATCTCTGGAGCAAACCGGCTGCGCATCTTGCGGTTCATGTTGTTGCGGGCGTTGCTAAAGAGGTCGGGGTTTGCGCGATCAGCCATAACCTTGTCGGCTTCGTCGCGAATTTTTCGGGTGGGGCTGCCTTTTTTTACCAGGTCTTGGGCAAAAGCGATTGCTGCGTCGACGATGTCGCCATCAAACACCTCATCAACAATGCCGAGTTCCTTGGCCGCCGGACCGGGGATGGGATCGCCGGAAAGAATGAATCCCAGCGCTTTTTCTGCGCCAATCAATCTTGGCAGGCGCTGGGTACCACCGGCACCAGGCAACAGTCCCAGTTTGACTTCGGGCAGCCCAACCGGAGCGCTCGGCGAAGCCACCCGGTAATCGCAGCACAGAGCAACTTCCAATCCGCCACCGAACGCGGTGCCGTTGATGGCCGCAATGATGGGTTTGGTGCTCGCTTCCATTTTTGTCAGCACGTCGCCCAGTGGCGGCACGTTTGTGGCCGGATTGCCAAACTCAGAAATATCAGCACCGGCGATGAACGCCCGACCTTTGCCGGTTAGCACCACAGCCTCAATAGCCGCATCATCCAGGGCGGCGTTCACGCCATCATGCAACCCTTTGCGCACACCACTGGACAGCGGGTTAACGGGTGGATTGTCAATGGTCATGACGGCGATATTGCCGCGAGTCTCGTAATGTACGGTGCCTTTCAGGTCTGTCATGCGGTGCTCTCTTCGGGATTTGAAATCATTGTTCCTCAGGGGCAAGTATCTGAGAAATCCGTGCGGCCGTCCAACAGGGTGCACAAGCCCCTGGTGTCCTAGTTGATCTGCACGATTCGTGTTCCCACATTGCCGCCAGCGAGCAGATCCACAAAGGCATCCGGTGCACTGGAGAGTCCGGTGACGGTGTCATTCATCATGGTCATGCGACCGTCCGCTAACCACTGCCGAATCTCGGCTCTGGCCTCTTCGTAACGGCTGCTAAAGTCAAACACCAGGAAACCGCGCATATTGATACGCTTGTTTATCAAGAGCCCGGGTATGCCGCGGGGACCCGGCTCCGGCGTATCGGTGTCGTATTGGGAAACCACACCACAGCAGGCAATGCGCCCACCGACGTTCATCCGAAACAGCGCAGAGCCGAGAATGGGACCGCCGGTATTGTCGAAGTACACATCGACGCCATCTGGTGTGGCGGCTTTCAACGCCTGTCTGAAGTTATCTTCTGTGTAGTTGACGCCTGCGGCATAACCAAGCTGGCTGGTAAGTATGTCGAGCTTCCGCTCAGAGCTTGCGATACCCACCGCACGCAGATTCTTCAGGGCAGCAATCTGACCCACCATATGGCCCACCGAGCCCGCCGCGGCGGAGACCATTACCGTTTCTCCTTCCTTTGGGGTACCAACGTCAAGTAAGCCAAAATAGGCGGTCAGACCGTTGATTCCCAGGGGCCCCAAATAGGCCAGAGCATCATCTGCCGGGGGGATTTTCTCGATTGAGCTTGCCAGGTGCACGGAATGAGTTTGCCAACCCGTGGCGGCCAGTACTTTGTCACCAGGGTTGAACTCTGCGCTGTTGCTTTTGCTCACCACGCCCACGCCAGTGCCATTCATTACAATCCCGGCTTTTGGTGCGCCGGCGTAGCTGGCACTGCCTTGCAGGCCCGCTCGAGTGCCTGCGGTGATGGCAAAGGCACTGGTTTCAACCAAAACCTCGTTGTCACCGGGCGACGGTATTGGCGCCTCATGCAGCCGGTAGTCGCTGCTTTGTAACTTGCCCTGGGGGAGTTGGTTTATCAGAACCTGCTGATTAGATGCCATCCGCGTTCACCTGTTACTGGAGTTGGGGTCAGAGTTGGGGGTCAGAGTCAGGGGACAGGGTATCTCAATTTTTTGGGGACACTGCTACTATGCGCGCCCCGCGACCGTCGAAAGGCGGTTGTTGTGTGATTCCTTGACCCCCAGGTACCCATGTTTAAGGACCAGGTTTAGATACCAGTAGATAGCAGATGTCTCAACTCGACCGAACAGGGCTTCTTCTGTCAGGTGCTTGCCTAGTGCATTGCGCCGCGTTGCCGCTGTCTGCGCTCCTGTTGCCGTCGCTCGGCGGAGTTCTGCTTGATCATTCCAGTACCTGGCATTGGTTGCTGCTAGGGGTAGCCATCCCCGTGAGCGGTTATGCGCTGTTGCGTGGCTATCGCCAGCATCACAAACTCCCGGCGCTGGTTCTGGGCGGTTTGGGTCTGATCTTGATGGCGTTGGGGGTTAGCCATCTCCTCACGGAAGCCTTAGAGATTCCCCTGACGCTGTCTGGTGCGGCAATAGTGGCTGCAAGCCACCTCCTCAATATTCGATTGATCACACAGACGCACTGAGTTTCCTGATCCAGACCGTTACCAGGTTTCACCGTGGGGGCGGATGCTGATATCAAACGACCAGGCTGATTTGGGCTGGTTAGCAACGCGGTAAACTTCGCTGGCGATGTCTGCCGGTTTGCAGAAAAAATCGTCTGCCGCATCAACCCAGCGCTTGCGCGTCCATTCCAGATCAATAACAGCGTCGATGGCCACATAGGCCACATGTATGCCATCCGGACCCAGTCGTCGAGCCATGGATTCAAGCAGAATGCGCTGTGCTGCCTTGCTTGGAGCAAACCCCGCAAAGGCGGCTTTGCCGCGATAGGCTGCCGTGTTGCCTGTACCAATCAGCGAGCCGTGACCGGCTTTAATCATTGCCGGTGCCACGGCGCGTGCCAAGTGCAATAGCGCCATGGTATTAACCTGGAAATTGTTTTCCAGCACCTTTGGATCAATGTCGAGAAAGTCGCCAAAAGCGCCGCCAACCGCGTTGTGAATCACTGCATCTGGGGCGCCCTGAGCCGCGATTAGCTCGGCAATGAGCGTTTGCAGCGCGGCGGTATCGGTGACATCGCAGGGGCACGCAAGGCTTTCGGGAATCTCTTGCGTCAGGGCATCCAGTCGATCAGCGTTGCGGGCGATCATGGCGACCTTATAGCCATTGGCCGCGTATTCTCTGACGATTGCAGCGCCTGTGCCGGGACCTACTCCGGTGACAATAGCAAAGGGCTGGCTGTCCATCTGGTTTACACCCGGTCTTAGTTGCTGTTTTTGCTACTTGGCTGCTCGTCGAGATCCGGATCCAAATCCGGGTCCAAGTCTGGTGGCAGATCAACCTCGCCAGACTCCGTCCTGGCTTGTTCCAGTTCGGTCAAGGTCTCTGCAACGCCTGCATCCGAAACAGCACTCTGCGGATCTTCCGCCACAGCAATGGTGGCGGTGGCCGCGAGTGCGCCTTCGATTACTTTTCCGGAATCGTTACCGGAGGCATGGGCTTCTGGATCTTGCTCTGAGTTTGACGAGGTGGCAGTGCCATCATCCAGTGTCAGGCGGTTACGCATATCAACCACACCGCCGAGTTGTTCTGCGCCTTCCGACAGGTGTTTGTACACCTTAACGTAGCTTTCAGTCAGTTCGTTTACCAGTTCGGAGGTGGTGGCAAAGTGTTTGTCGACACTCTGTTTGTGGGTTTCAAACTCTTCTTCAACGGCTGCAAGTTTGCCTGTCAGTTCGGTCTTGCTTGGACCTCGGCCGATGAGTAAATAGGTCAACAGCCAGCCAATAAGTAAGCCTGCAACCACAGCGATGGCCGCGACCAGGACAATATTGTTTTGCAGGTTTTCTAGTTCGAACACAATGATCTCTTGAGCTGTATGAAGGGGTATTAGATCCGCCGGTACAGTGTACCCCGGTTATTCTGTGGGAAAAAAATCTTTACCCAATATTACGTTTGGGTGCGGTTTGCATAGGGTTCACGTTGGCATGAGGTCCATGCTGGAGCAGGGGTTGCGCCCACTCAAGCCGGATTAATCTCAGCCACCACGGCCTGTTCTTCCACGGCGTCCCCCGGACCATAGGGGAGCGCCGCAATCGTGCCGGTTTTTGCTGCCAGAATCTTGTGTTCCATTTTCATCGCCTCCATGACAACCAAAGGGTCGCCAGCCCGGACGTTGTCGCCAACACTTGCAAGTACGGCAACGATATTGCCGGGCATAGGGGCGGTCATGGCCCCACCCACATCAGCCGCCGCTGTACTGGTGGCGTAATCTGGCTCGATCTTCAAGGCGTATGTGGTGCCCGAGATAAACAAGGCAAGGTCTCCCTCGGCGGTGCGAGCAAAGCTTGCTCTGGTTAGCGTCTTTGCCTGGTGAAGCAAAAGCTCGTGGCTTGTTGGAGTACTCCGTTGTCCCAGACTAAAGCTCATTGGGTTACCGCCGTTTACCTGAATCTCAATATCCGGACCCCGTTTGCTCATCTCTGCGACAAATCTGTCGCCGGAACAGGCCAAGGCAATGCGAAGTCGTTCCGCGGTCATGCTGCGCCAGCCCCCCGCACTACACCAGGGGGAGTCTGGCTCAAAATTCAGGCCCGCCCGATGTTGGTACTCGGCAATGGCGGCGATGGCGATCACGCGCTCGTCTGCGCGTGGCAGTTTTGCAAGCAAGTCATCAAGCTCGGCGTCAAGATATTGAGTGTGGGTGGTGGCGCTATTGAACTGCGGGTCCCGCAACAAGACTTGCAGAAAGCTGAGGTTGGTTACCAGGCCGTTAATATGGGTATCGCCCAATGCCCTGTCGAGCCGGGCGATAGCCTGTTGTCGAGTGCTGCCCCAGGCAACTACCTTGGCGATCATTGGGTCGTAGTAAATCCCAATGCGGTCGCTTTGCCTCACTCCGGTTTCAACTCGCAGATCAGCATCTGTCTCGGGAAAGGATAGATGATGCAGCGTGCCTGTTGCTGGCAGGAAGCGCTTTGCGGGGTTTTCGGCATACAGTCTGGCTTCGACCGACCAGCCGTTGGCTGACAGTTGTTGCTGCGTCTTTGGCAGGACTTCGTTTGCTGCCACCCGTAATTGCCATTCGACGAGATCAACACCGGTAATCATTTCGGTGACGGGATGTTCCACTTGCAGGCGCGTATTCATCTCCATGAAATAGAAGTTCTCGGCATCGTCCATGATGAATTCAACGGTACCAGCTCCCCGGTAATCAACGGCTCGCGCAGCAGCAACGGCCGCCTGACCCATAGCCTCGCGGGTTTGGTTGGACAGGTTTGGGGCAGGTGCTTCCTCGATCACTTTTTGATGGCGTCGTTGCAAGGAACAGTCTCGTTCAAACAAATGAACAACGTTGTCGTGATTGTCTGCAAAGACCTGAATTTCGACGTGCCGGGCATTCAGCAGCATTTTTTCCAGCAGTATTTTGTCGTCGCCAAAAGCCGCGCTGGCCTCGCGGCGAGCTGCCCCGAGACTCGTGGCGAAATCGTCAAGCGTATTAACTCGGCGCATACCTTTGCCGCCACCGCCGGCTGAGGCCTTGATCATTAACGGGAAGCCAATCGATTTGGCAGCCTCCAGCAGGCGAGCATCGGTCTCATCAGCGCCGTGGTAACCGGGGATTAATGGCACAGCAGCGCTTTCCATGAGCTGCTTTGAAGCCTGCTTGGAGCCCATTACTTCAATAGCCTGTTTTGGCGGACCAATAAAGACGATGCCCGCCTCCTGACAGGCATCTGCAAAATCTGCGTTCTCTGACAAGAAGCCATAGCCCGGATGAATGGCCTGCGCGCCGCTTGCTTTGGCGGCAGAGATAACCGCGTCGATGTTCAGATAGCTGTCGCTCGCCTGAGAGCCGCCCAGGTGTACCGCTTCGTCGGCAAGTTCAACATGGCGGGCGGACGCGTCAAAGTCGGAATACACAGCCACCGTGGTAATCCCAAGCCTGGCTGCGGTATCGATCACCCGACAGGCGATTTCTCCACGATTGCTGATCAGAATTTTCTTGAACATTCGCCGTTCTACCTTCTTGCCTGTACTTTTTTAGAAGTACCTTGTTGCGCGTTCTGACTGGCCACAGCCAATTACATTCGAAAGATCCCAAACCGGGGAGATTCAATAGGTGCATTGGCGCAGGCGGACAGCCCAAGAGCCAGATGTTGACGCGTATCTGCCGGGTCGATCACACCATCGTCCCACAGCCGGGCAGAGGCGTAGTAAGGATGACCCTGCACTTCGTATTGATCTCGAATGGGTGCCATAAACTGTTCGGCTTCTTCTGCACTCCAGGGCGCACCTTGACGTTCGAGGGCGTCGCCTCTTACCTGGGCCAACACCTGTGCAGCCTGTTCGCCACCCATCACGGAGATGCGCGCATTGGGCCACATCCAAAGAAAGCGCGGACTGTACGCGCGGCCGGCCATGCCGTAGTTACCTGCGCCGAAGCTGCCACCAATGATAACGGTGAGTTTGGGAACGTTGGTTGTGGCGACCGCGGTAACCAGTTTTGCACCGTCTTTGGCGATACCTCCCGCTTCGTATTTTGAGCCCACCATGAAGCCTGTGATGTTTTGCAGCATCACTAAAGGAATTGCACGCTGGCTACAGAGTTCCACGAAGTGCGCGCCCTTTAAGGAAGATTCAGAGAACAGAATGCCGTTGTTGGCAATGATACCCACCGGATAACCCTGTATTCGCGCAAAGCCGCAGACCAGAGTCTTGCCGTACAGCGGCTTGAACTCGTCAAAGGCTGAGTCATCAACCGTGCGCGCAATAACCTCGCGCACATCAAAAGGCTGCCGGTTGTCGGTAGGAATCACGCCATACAGTTCGGCGCTGTCAAAGCGTGGGGGTACCGGGGGTTGTTGCACAATCGACTTTTCTCTGGCGCAGCGATTGAGTCGGGACACAGCCTGGCGAGCAAGATCCAGGGCATGAGCGTCGTTTTCTGCGTAGTGATCGACAACGCCGGAAGTCCTTGCGTGTACGTCGGCTCCACCCAGATCCTCGGCATTAATGTCTTCGCCGGTGGCAGCTTTCACCAGGGGCGGCCCACCGAGAAAGATGGTGCCCTGATTTCGTACAATGATGGCTTCATCGCTCATTGCCGGTACGTAGGCGCCACCTGCGGTACAAGAACCCATGACCACGGCAATCTGTGGAATGTTGCGCGAGCTCATTTGCGCCTGGTTATAGAAGATCCGGCCAAAGTGCTCGCGATCTGGAAACACCTCATCTTGCTGGGGCAAAAAAGCACCACCCGAATCAACCAGATAGACACAGGGCAGGTGGTTCTCTAAGGCGATCTCCTGAGCTCGCAGGTGTTTTTTCACCGTTATGGGGAAATAGGTGCCGCCTTTGACCGTTGCATCGTTTGCAACCACAACACATTCGATGCCCTTGATGCGTCCTATGCCTGTGATGATGCCAGCCGCAGAAATATCATCGTCATACATTTTGTAGGCGGCGAGATGCGAAAATTCGAGAAACGCGCTGCCGGTGTCTATCAGGCGCTCAATCCGATCACGTGGTAGTAACTTGCCGCGTTGAGTGTGGCGTGACCTTGACCGCTCGTTGCCGCCAAGAGCAGATCGACTCACCTGTTCTTGCAGATCTTTCACCTGAGCCTGCATTTTTTCAGCGTTGGCAAGAAATTCCGGGCTCTTTGGTTTGAGCCGGGTAGCTAGTATCTGGTCACTCATGATTCCTTGAACTCTGCTGGTCTTGGTGATCTCGTTGGACGGCATTAATTTACCACAGTGCAGTGTTAACGATTAAACTGGCAGATTCCCAGGTGGTTTTGAGAGAGCAGTAATTGAGCGGTAACTTCTTTGCAGATATGCACCCGGTGTTTGAGGAAAATGCCTCCCGGCCGTGTTTTATATTTTCTCGTGGCGGTGGCTGGACCTTTGCTGATCTGGAGGAGCGGATAGGTAAGTCTTGTGGTGTGTTGCTGCGAGCTGGAGTGAAGCCCGGGAACCGTGTGGTTGCTCAGGTGGCGAAGTCAGCGGAAGCCATTGCCCTGTATCTGGCGTGCCTGCGAGTAGGGGCTGTTTATGTGCCACTCAACACCGCCTATACGCCGGCCGAGGTGCAGTATTTTCTCGACGATGCGGACGCTGCCCTGTTTGTGTGTGATCCCTCGGGCACCGAAGTCGAGGCTGCGAGCATCCATACGCTGGATGCGGATGGGGAAGGTTCCTTTACCCAAACTATGGCCCATACCGAACCCTTCACGGGCATTGTTGCGCGCAAACGAACAGACATAGCCGCCATTGTCTACACCTCGGGAACTACCGGACGATCCAAAGGCGCGATGCTCAGTCACGAAAATTTGCGTACCAATGCCACCGCATTACGCGAGGCCTGGGGCTGGCAGGATCGGGACGTATTGTTGCATGCCTTGCCGATCTTCCATGTTCATGGGCTGTTTATTGCACTGCACTGCGCCTTGCTTGGTGGCACAACTACAATTTTCATGCCCAAGTTCGATATGGAAGAAATGCGCATGTGGTTGCCTCGTTCCACGGTGCTCATGGGCGTGCCTACCTTTTATTCGCGCTTACTTGCCGATGACGGGTTTACGGCCGAGATGGCGTCTGCGATACGAGTATTCATCAGCGGCTCCGCGCCACTAACCGAACAGGTCTTTGCCGCGTTTGAAGAACGTACCGGTAAAAAAATACTTGAGCGCTACGGTATGAGCGAGACCATAATCAATACGACAAACCCCCTGGCTGGCGAGCGTGTCGCGGGGACTGTCGGTTATGCACTGCCAGGCGTAGAGGTGCGGGTAACCGAAGATGGTGAACCCGTGCCGTCTGGTGACGTTGGCATGATCGAAGTTCGCGGTACCAACGTATTCTCAGGCTACTGGCAAATGCCAGAGAAAACCAAAGAGGAGCTGCGTGAGGATGGTTGGTTTATCACCGGTGATCTCGGCACTCAGGCCACTGATGGCCGGCTCAGCATTGTTGGACGATCAAAAGATTTGATAATCAGTGGCGGCTATAACGTCTATCCCAAGGAAGTAGAGCAGGCCATTGACGAGATCGACGGTATCAGCGAAAGCGCTGTGTTTGGCGTGCCGCACAGTGATTTTGGCGAGGCGGTTGTGGTTGCGGTAGTGCAATCCCCGGCGACTGTTTCAGCGTCTGCGTCAGCTGATCTGACAAGCGACGAGCAAAGTCTGCAGATAGGGCTTGCCGATGTGGAGGCCGCCCTGGCCGGCAAGCTTGCGCGATTCAAGCAGCCCAAGCACCTGATCAGCTTGCCGGAGTTACCCAGAAACACGATGGGCAAGGTGCAGAAAAACCTCTTAAGAGAGGCTCATGCCACTCTATTTACCACTAACTGATTACGGCGCACCAAACAGCTAAACCCTGACCAGATCAGGAACCAAACTTTGCTTTGGCTTCCTTGCGGCGTCGGTGCAGAATCGGTTCGGTATAGCCATTGGGTTGGGCATGACCTTCCATAACCAGTTCAACCGCGGCCTGAAAGGCAATGGAGTCCTGAAAATCAGCTGCCATTGGCCGATACGCCGGATCGTTCTCATTTTGTTTGTCGACCACTGCGGCCATGCGCTCCAGGGTTTCCATAACTTGCTCTTTGGTACACAGGCCATGATGGAGCCAGTTGGCAATGTGTTGGCTTGAAATACGCAGCGTTGCGCGATCTTCCATCAGACCAACATCGTTGATGTCTGGCACCTTTGAGCAACCCACTCCCTGATCGATCCATCGCACCACGTAGCCGAGCATGCCCTGGACGTTATTATCGAGTTCACTCTGGATGCTCGCCGGGTCCGGACGAACCTCTGGCGGCAGTAAGGGCAGCGTTAGTATGTCGCTGAGTTTTGCTTTCTCGCGCTGCATCAGTTCGTGCTGCCGGGCTCGTACATCGACCTGGTGGTAGTGCATGGCGTGCAAGGTTGCGGCCGTGGGCGAGGGCACCCAGGCGCAGTTTGCTCCGGATTCCGGGTGGCCAATTTTAGCCCCCATCATTTCCGCCATCTCATCCGGTTTGGCCCACATACCCTTGCCAATCTGTGCCTTGCCGGCCAGGCCAGAACCCAGGCCAACATCCACATTCCAGTCTTCATAAGCGGTAATCCAGGGTTGCGACTTGATGTCGTTCTTGGCAACCACAGGTCCAGCTTCCATGGCAGTGTGAATCTCATCGCCAGTACGATCCAGAAAACCGGTGTTGATGAAGATGAGTCGCTCCCGAGCAGCGGCAATACAGGCACCGAGGTTCACGGTGGTGCGGCGTTCTTCATCCATGATGCCGACCTTGAGTGTGTTTGGAGCCAGCCCAAGCAGATCTTCAACCGCGCCAAACAGATCACAGGTGAAAGCAACTTCTTCCGGGCCGTGCATCTTGGGTTTCACGATATACACACTGCCAGCGCGGGAGTTTTGCGGGGCGCCTTTCTTCTGCAGATCGTGCAGGGCACACAGGCTGGTGACTATCGCATCCAGAATGCCCTCCGGTATCTCGGCACCCTCGGTGGTGAGGACGGCGTCGGTAGTCATGAGATGGCCGACGTTGCGCACGAGCAGCAAGGATCGACCCGGCAGAGTGAATGCGGTGCCCGTGGGGTTAGTGAATTGCCGATCCGGGAGCAGCGCCCGGGTCATTTGCTTGCCCCCTTTATCGAAGGTTTCCTTGAGCGTGCCTTGCATCAAACCCAGCCAGTTGCCATACACCATGGCCTTGTCTTCAGCGTCAACGGCCGCCACTGAGTCTTCGCAGTCCTGGATGGTCGTGATGGCCGACTCAAGGGCGACGTCCTTGATGTGCGCTGGATCATCCCGGCCGATCGTATCGCTAGAATCGATCTGAATTTCGATATGTAAGCCGTTGTTTTTTAGAAGTATTGAGTCTGGTAAATCAGCGGACCCAGTATAACCCTTGAGCTGATCAGGCCGGGCCAGGGCCACAGTGCTGCCGGAACTCAGCAATACCTCCAGTTGCCCGTCGACGATGCGATAAGCCGCCGCATCAGCATGGCTTGCTGAGGCGAGTGGGGCGCTTGAGTCGAGAAAGGTGCGGGCGTAATCGATGACCCGCTGACCGCGGATTGGGTTATAGGGTCCGGACCGTTCTGCGCCGTCGGCTTCGGGGATCACATCGGTTCCGTAGAGAGCGTCGTACAGGCTGCCCCAACGGGCATTGGCGGCATTGAGCGCAAAGCGTGCGTTTTGCACGGGTACCACCAACTGTGGGCCGGCAATTTCTGCTATCTCCGGGTCAACGTTTTCGGTAACCACCGCGGCGGCAGGCTGATCCGGCACCAGATAACCCAGCTCAATCAGCTTGGATTCCTCCTCTGCAGGGGTAGGCACATGATCAAGTGTTTTGTACCAGGCGTCGATTTGCGCCTGCAGTTCGTCGCGACGCTCTAAAAGCGCAGCATTGCGAGGCATGAACCGCTCGATGATTGCGGCGGCGCCTTTCCAGAAGGTCTCAGCGTCGATGCCTGTCCCAGGGAGCGCGCCACTGTGGATAAGTTCATCGACAGGCAGGGCAACCTGAAGTCCGGCGCGGTCTACTCTCTCTGCGGAATTGGACATAATACTGCTCGCGAATACGTCGAAAGGTTCTAATTTACCACGCGCAGTCCATACCTCGAAGGATGGTTTTGTTGCTCACACATCTAGTTATGAGTCGGGCATTGCCCATCGACCATCGACCTCTATTGCCGTGTATGCACTTTGGGAGTTAACTGTCCAAAATATAGCTGAGGCCCTGAGCAAATATGTTTACTCGACATTCGAACCCTGTCCCTGGCGCAAGCCCCAGACGCCTGGCGATCAGCCTGGTTGCTGGTTTGTATATCAGTGGTGTTCTGGCTTTAGGCACGCTACCCCTTAGGGCCGCAGAACCATCAAACGTCATGCCCGACAAAGCAGCGGCCGGGGACCAGGCCCTTGGTGTGCCAAGTGGCACCTATGGCCTCGACAAGACTCACGGCTACATTACCTTTGGTTATTCTCACCTTGGGTTTTCGAACCCTGAGGTGGGGTTCAATGACTTTGATGTTGCGCTAACGCTGGATGCCCAGGCACCGCAAAACAGTACGTTTGATGTGGTGATTCAGGCAGCCAGCATTGATAGCCGGGTTGCAAAATTTGACGAACACCTGATCGGCCCAGACTACTTTGACGTGGCCACTCATAAAACGATCCGGTTTGTGTCGTCGGCCATTCAAATGACGTCTGCCAACACCGCAGACATTACCGGAACTCTGACTCTAAAAGGCCAGAGTCACCCGGTAACCTTGTCCGCGGTTCTCAACAAGGCCGGTATCCATCCTCTCGCTCGAGTACCAGCTTTGGGTGTCTCTGCGTCAGCCACACTCAAGCGCAGCCAGTGGGGACTCGACAAGTACGTGCCCATGGTCAGCGATGAGGTTGAGGTGCGTATTGAAATCGAGCTGCCCAAGGCCAAATAACTTCAGGCGAAGGCGTCGGCTACCTCATAGTCCGCCAGAATCTGATCAACGCTGCGGCGCTCACTGGGTGCCAGCTGGGCAAGGGTTGCCTGTACCATTTGCCGCGACGCTTCAGGATAAGGCCGCGTTAAGTAGCTAACGCGCTCGCCGTAGATATCTGCAAAGCAGGCCTTGGCCCCGGCGCCCAACGCCTTTGCGTTGGCCAGTATGTAGGGAGTGTATGTGCTTCCCATTTCGCGCAATATGGCGCGGGCAAAATCGCTGAGTTGATTCACTGGCAACAGTTCGCCACCGCCATCCCAGGTGTCCGCGCGACGATTAGCCCAGTCAATCAACACCGGAAACTGTTGCATGACCTTTGCGGGATCGGGGTCCATCAGCGTATGGGCGCGCAGGCCACCGAGCACGATGCAGTCGAGTGCTGTCGGACGGTCACCAAGTAAGTAAGCCGTTTTTTGCAGCTGCTGTTCCGCTGCGCTCATCAGGCGCAGATATTCATCTTCTGCGGCTTTTTGCTGGATTTCTGATTCTGTTCCTGTCGCCCGGCAGGCCCTGGGGCCCCAGCT
The DNA here is from genome assembly GCA_964634815.1 of uncultured Pseudomonadales bacterium. GTDB lineage: Bacteria > Pseudomonadota > Gammaproteobacteria > Pseudomonadales > Azotimanducaceae > JALZVT01. The sequence goes on from CAZWMD010000003.1 coordinate 43,865, forward strand.
TCGAACCCGTTCTGCTGCATCAGGATTGCCGCCACCCATGCGCTGCGAGGCGAACAGCGCGCTGTCTGGATAATGCCAACGGTAGTGAACCATCACCCGGGCCACCCATTCGTCAAAGAACTCTTCCAGGACATGCACCAGGGCACCTTCAGCCCCTTCCGGGAACATCGCTCGTCCGGGGTGGCGTGCGTCGAGCATATGCAATATGGGGGTGGTGTCAGCGATCATCCAGTCTTCTGGTGTGTGCAATACAGGAACCTGGTGCGTGCCGGAGCGCTGGCCAATGCGTTCGCTGTTCTCATCGGTGCGAGCGCGCAGTTCAAACCGCATGCCGTAGAACCGTGCTGCCGCCTCCAGCTTGCGGGTGAACAAACTGAGTTCACTGCCATACAGAGTGTAAAGTTTTGAGCTGGGTGTAATGAGATATCCCCCCTTAGGTTTATGGTGCTGTGCAGGGTAACCGATTAGATGCCAAAGGCATGGTTTACCGAAGCTGTGGTCAAGCCATAGTCTGCCAAGGTGTAGCGATGGTTGCCAAAGTGATGTTGCGGTCGTTGCCTGAGATATTGCTGCATTCGTTCGACAACAGCGGCTGATAGTGGTTGATCAAAAAACGCATAAAGCGCCTCGACCTGCTTAAGCGGGTTGTCGATGAGCTGCCCGTAGTCGAGCGAGAAGGTTCTCTGCCGTAGGTCGGCTGAGCTTTTGAGTTTATTCACAAAGCTCTTGTGCGCATTTCCCCAACGCTGGCACACCTGCTGGCCCAGCTCGTTCAGGTCAGAGAAATCACTGAAGGTTCTGTACAGGTGCCACTGCAGGCTGGCAATAGACCCGACAACCTTGTCGGGTTGTCTTTGGGTGTGGACCAGTCGGGCATCGGGATAGGTGGCAAGCAAGCCATCAATAGAAAACAGGTGCGACGGGGCTTTCAGTAACCAGTTGGGTTGTTGTGTTTGTTGCAAGTACTTCAGAAAGCGCTGGTGATGGGTATAGGTTTCTGCCTGTGGCTGTGCATCCAGCCAGTCCTGGTAGTGCGGTACAAAGGCTGAGGTGAAGAACATATGGCTGCGTAACGCCGGTGCCGTAATAACAATACACTCCTGGGGCAGTTCAGCGTCCAGTTCATGGATGGCGCGAAACCCTGGATGCAGCAGCTCGATCATTTGAAATCGGGCCTGGGTGTGAGCGATGCGGAAGCGCTTGGCAAATGAGCTTGTTGGAATCGGCGCGGGACGTGTGCTTTCCCAACTCAGTGGCATGCGCCACAAAGGATCGTTGGCTAACAGATTAAACAGCAGCGTGCTGCCTGTACGCGGTAATCCGGTGATTATCAGAGGTGCCTTAACGTCGCGCAGGCCAGCGTTTTCGGCACGCTCCCAGTTTTCATTGAGACTGAGTTGGTGCTTGATCAGCGAAAGAATATTCACCGCCGTCATGATCTCACCCAGCGGATGCAGGCGAGCGGTGGACCTATAGCTTTGCAGCAATACCTCAAGGGCTTCGCGACTATGCGTTGTGAGCTCAGCGGAGCAGCCAAGGCTCTTTCTTGCTGCGTCTTCCAGCGCCTGGGCGCTCGATAAGCGCCACCGAAGTACGCCCTGGGGGAGTACTCTATTCAGCGCCCTTATTCGAATTGGCACAGAACTTGGCTGCATCTCAGGAAACCATGGCGGGTAGATAACGCTTAGTAATGCTGTGCACCGGTCTGGCCCAGGCAGGCTGCGGCATTTGATTGGGCCTTGTTCAGCGCCTGTTCAATGGGTAACCCCTGAGCAATGCCGCCAACCAGGGTGCCACAAAACGCATCCCCGCAGCCCGTTGGGTCGACAACCTCCGCGGGTTGGGTGGATTGCTCCTGCCATGCGCTTGCTGAGTTTTTTCGCCAAAGCACACCCGCGTCTCCCCGCGTCACAAATACCGCGCCAAGTGCGGCGTTCAGTGCATTGTCGCCCACGTTGCGTTGCAAGGTTTGCCACTCAGTTTCATTCACAACCAGGTTGGGTGAGCGGGCGAGCATGGGCGCAAGAACATTGTTGCGAGTGACATCAACGTATTGTCCAGGCATCCAGTACAGTTGCGTCGCTGGGTCGATGAAACTCAGGCGCGCCAGCAGGGTTGCGTCATCTTCTGGGCCGGCGATCCAGTGGTCGCAGTTTTTGATTGCATCCTGCTGTTCAGCTGTTGGTGGATGGAACGCTGTAGACCCGGGGTAAAAACCAGTGAGCTGGCTACCATTGGCACGGCTGAAGATGAATGCCTCTGCGCAGCTGGCATCAGGCTGGGCCACCAGGGCCAGGCGATTTAAACCCAGGTCATCGATGTGCGTTTGGTATCCGGCGGGCAGGTTCTGACCATAGAAAATCCATGGCAAGGCGTCGTACCCGGAGCGTATCAGCGCGTAACTCAGATTCATGCCACAGCCCCCCCAATGGGCTGCGGGTTGTTCCAGCTTGCCGTTCAGATCACCGGTTTGAAAACCGTCAGCCACGCGGGCAATGTGATCAACCGCCAGTGTGCCGCTTACCAAAATGCTCAAGAGTTTGATTTCAACCAGTGGCTAAATGGCAGCAGGGCGTAGGTTTTTGCTTTGTGCTCATTAAACCCGGCGCGTCCTGCGAGGCGTTTGTCAATCATTGGGATGGAGATGAAGACAAACAGGATCAGCATGGAAACTGGCCCCCAGAGAGCCCAGTCAAACGCGGCAAGGGGACCCTGGGCCGCTGCACCGCAGGCAAACAGGTACAGCGCGACCCAAAAACCGATTTCGCCCAGATAGTTAGGGTGTCGGCACCATGCCCACACTCCGCTTGTCAGGGTTTGGCCCGAGTTTTTGGGATCGAGCCGGAATGCTCTGAGTTGATTGTCTGCCCGGTTCTCAAGCCACAGTGCAGCACCTCCCACAATAAGAGCCAATACATCAAACAGATTGAAAGGTGCGGCCAGTGGGTTTGCGCACACATACAGAGCGATACAACCAACAAACACCAACACCGTTGGGAACAGGTGAATGCCCAACAGGTTCACCAACCACCACAATGATCCGGTTTTTTCCTGCAGATCGACGTAGCGCCAGTCCGCATGATGTAACCCCTGCCAGCCACGGGCCCAATTGTGGGTGAGCCGGATCGCCCAGCCGCCCACCAGCAGGCTCACTACCACCAGGCGGGTATCAAACAAGGGAGCCTCGCCGATGGGCTCAGCGCCAAAGCCGATGCGCTCAGCGCCAATGAAAAACGCCAGTAGAATCGGCGGTGCCACACTCCAGTACGCATCATAGAAGCTGGCGTTTTGGTGCGCTGTGCTGAAACCAAAAATCACCAGAGTCGCGATAACATCAGCGATGAAGGCCTGTTCCAGAACAGAGCTTTGCTGAAGCGCTACCAGTAGTGGCAGATCGAGCCAGAGAGCCGCAGCAGCAAGCAGTGCCACTGCATAGGCCAGTAAAATCCACCCGTATGCACTGGCATCCGGCGCCGAGGTTGTTTGATGAGCGGGTTGAGCCACGATGCCAACTTTCTCCTAATTTTCGAACTGGTTCCTGTTTACTCTGTGCGGCACTGCTCAGCAAGCCTCTGACAGCGGTCTTATTATCCGCAATTGACGGGCGTTTGGGGCAATTTCCCGTGGAGAGTTTAATGACTGATTGTCACTTTGAAGAAGTGGTGTATCTGTTTGTTGATGGCCAGGTGACATCGGAGCTGCGCTACTCAACCTTTGAACATCATGTTGAGCGGCGGACGGCCATACGGGGTGCACCTGCCGGGGCCACGTTGTGTCGTGCAGGGTTTGCGGTTGTTGGGCCCGAGTTGCGGGTGCACGGCTTGGTGTTTTTTCTGTTGCAGCTTGACGATGCGGGACGACCCGATAAAGATTTCAACATCCCACTGCCGTATCTGGCAAAAAATGCTGGGCCTGGACCGGATCTCGGTTACGGCCGTGTGCCTATGGCTTGCCGCGGTAGTTGTTCAGTGCCCTGGCATGCAAACAATCTCTGGGACCCAACGATGGACCCTGCGGCAAACCCAATGGATGCGTTGGTTGCTGCCGTGCAAAATAATCGTTTGCAACTCAATCCCGTGCCTTTACCTGAAGTGTCCGCCGAACCGGTTGCGTTTGATGTGGGTCATCAGATTGCAGAGTTATCAGCAATGCACACTCAAACCCTGCTAACCATTCAGCATCAGCATGAGGAAGAACTATCAGCGCTGCGAGATATTCTGCAGGCCAAGCTTAAGGTGCATCAACAGGAAATAGTTCGGCTCAGGCGTGAATTGTCTGCGAGCAGGCAGAGGCCCGGCGATGATGCTGTTGGCTATCAGGGCTATTAGGGGTTACTTGGGCAAAACAAATCGCGGAGTGCTGGCCTGACTGAAAACGTGTTTGGTCAGTACGGAATAAACATGGCCACAGGCGCTGCAATGGATGACGTGAAACCAGGGTTTTCGATCGCGGGAGCGTTCGTGTGATTCACGACTAACAATATGTTCGATGCCGCTTATGTCGCAACTTGGGCAACGGGGTTCCACTTCGTTCAATGCAGCTAACCTTTTTTTGAGATATCGAGTCTGTGGTCCATATCGAGTGCCGGAGACTCGCCACTGGGACGGCCCACGATAACTGCCGGCACTCCGGCAACGGTGACATGGGGTGGGACATCCTGCAGCACCACGCTGCCAGCGCCAACCTTGGCGCCTTCGCCCACTTCGATATTGCCGATAACCTTGCTGCCCGCGGCCAGGAGTACACCGCGGCGAATTTTTGGATGACGATCGCCCTTGTCTTTCCCTGTGCCTCCCAGGGTAACCGAGTGGAGCACTGAGACATCATCTTCAATTACCGCGGTCTCACCCACCACAATACCGGTGGCATGGTCGAGCATGATGCCAGAGCCAATTTTTGCCGCCGGGTGCATATCCACACCAAGCGTGCCGCTGATTTGATTCTGAAAGAACGCAGCCAGCGCACGTCGATCTTTATGCCATAGCCAGTGCGCTACCCGGTGAGCTTGCAGCGCGTGGAAGCCTTTGAAGTACAGAAAAGGGGTCGACAGGTCGGGGCAGGCAGGGTCACGGGTGTAGGTTGCAAGCATGTCTATCTCAGCCGCTGCCAAAATGGCGGAGTTATCTATCATGGCTTCTTCGATGACATCCCGAATCATCATGGTTGGCAGCATTGGGGTGTCCAGCTTGCTGGCTAAACGGAAACTTAGCGCGGCTGCGAAGCTTGAATGATTGAGAATGGTCGCGTGGAAGTAGCTGCCAAGAATAGGCTCCTCTGACGCCTTTTCAGCAGCTTCTTCGCGCATTCGTTCCCAAAGATCAACGTTCTGGGGTAACCGGGCTTTTTCATGTTGCTGCTCGCGAAGGATTTTTTCACGACGCTTTTGCAGAAGTTCTACCATGGTCTGCGCTCACTATCTCTTGTCTGCCAGATCTGCAGGTTCGTCAATATCGTACAGGATGCCGGAGTCTGCCACCTCGACTCTGATGAGGGATTGCCTGTCACGCGCAGCCCGAACCAGAGACCGAGCCCCCTGATCACCCCGGCAAGCCTTTAGTGTAGCGCGTTGATCGGCGCCAAAGCCCAAAGGATTGCCGGGAGAGCCCTGATAGTAGGCCTGAACGATGGCATGGTCCGACGCATCACGTAATTGCTTGCTCAGGGCGCAGACGGTTGAGCTGGTTACATAGGGCATATCGGCCAGGCCGATGACCAGCGCCCCAGGGGGTATCTGCGACACCGCACTCGCCAGGGAATGCCCCATACCCAGTTCGGCATTTTCAGCCGATAGCAGGCTGCAGGGTACTTGAGGTGGTTGCAGGTAGCTGGTGAGCAGTTGTGCAAAGTCATCATCTGGCCGGGTCACAACATACAGATGATCAATCCCGTCGCTGGAGTGGCAAGCCTCGAGCCAGTTCTCAAGGCTTGCCAGGCCAACCGGGGTAGCTGATTTGTTGGGTAACCTTTGCAGGCGTTTATCGGCACCAAACCGGCGACTGAATCCCGCCGCCAGCAACAAACCATAGCAAGCGGAATGAGGGTGGTTGTGCATATATCGCGGCGGGTTACGGCTCAGGCTGCGGCGGCTTTGCTGCGCGCGTTCAGGGCGTCACGTGCGCGTGTTGCTGCCTTTTTTTGCACCGCAATAATTTCCGCGATAATCGCTACCGCAATCTCGGGTGGGGTTTTGCTGCCGATTGGCAGTCCAATAGGCGCGTGCAACCGGTCAATCATGGTGTCGCTGAGATCCAGCATTTTCAATCTTTCGCGACGTGCTATTGAGGTTTTCTTGGACCCCATGGCGCCTATATAAAAGGCCTCTGTTTCCAGCGCTTGCATTAACCCCATATCGTCGATTCGTGGATCGTGGGTGAGTGCAACAATGGCGGATTGCGCATCATTGGCCCGCTTACGAATGGCGTCGTCGGGCATCTCGCAAACCAGATTGACGCCGCTCACATTGAAATCAGCCAGTAGATGCTCGCGTGGGTCGCACACCGTAACTTCAAAATTCAGGTTTTGTGCCATCTCTGCCAGATAGCCCGAGACCATACCTGCGCCAATAATAAACAGCTGATAGCGCGGACCGTAGGTGTGGCTAAGGGTTTTGCTGGCTTCGTCCCAGTGCAAAGGCTTGAATCGTTCGGCGGCCTGTGCAGAAAAGGCACCGCTTGAGAGTTCGACCGTGCGGGTGATGCATTTTCTGTCAGCCAGGTGTTGGGCGATCTGTGCAAAGTGCGCTTTGCTTTGCTCAGCGATATGCAATGGTTCCACGACCACTTGCAGGTTGCCACCACAGGGCAAACCCAGACGCTCGGTTTCTTCGGTGGTCACACCGTATTCAAAAAACTGTGGACCGTCGTGGGCAAGCTCTCCCGCTCGAAGTTTGTCCAGCAAATCGTCTTCGACACAGCCCCCCGAGAGCGAGCCGCGAATGGAACCACTGTCGTTGCATGCAAGCAGTGATCCTGCAGGGCGAGGGGATGAGCCCCAGGTTTGCACCACGGTGGCCAGCCAGCTACGCTCGCCATCTTCTAGCCATTGGCGAACCTGATTGAGTACTTCTGAGTCTACCGGTTGCATCTTGGTGTCCTGGTTACTTCCCGGGTGTTATGCCTTGAGTATACCACTGGCTTTTGTGAAGCCCTGATGAGTGATCCTGAACTCCCGCCAGCGTCACGGGGCTTTCTGAACGGCCTCGGGCAGGTGCCTGTGGTCAGTGCCTGGTTGTTGCTGTCGTTATTGTTGCTGCCGGTGTCACTGCAAGCGACAGGCTCTGTACCCCAACTTGTGCCTGAACTGCTTTATGCGCTGTTTATTGCAGACTCATCCGCGTTATCCGGGGCCCTGTCAGGAGAGGCGGCGCTGCGGTACACCCTGGAGCAGGGTCAATGGTGGCGGTTGGTGAGCCCGGCATTTTTGCATTTCTCGATGGTGCATATCGCCTTCAATGCCGTACTGTTCTGGATTCTGGGCCAGGGACTTGAGCGGCGTTTAGGGCATCTCGCGGTGCTTGCTGCGCTGGTGTTCTGGGCGCTGGGCAGCAATGTTGCGCAACTGCTCTATGGTGGAACGGTTTTTTTTGGTGGCCTGTCTGGCGTTGTGACGGCCATGTTTGGTGCGCGTTTGGTGTTGGGTTATTTTCGCCCCGCTGACCCGAGGCTCTATCTGCCTCGCCCTCTGGTGATTAGCTTGTTTGTCTCGCTCATCATTTTCTCAACCGGAATTTCGGCGTTGTTTGGTGTCAATGTCGCCAACACGGCGCATTGGGCGGGTCTCGTGCTGGGTGCTGTTACTGGTGCGGGTTTGCATCTGGTGCTTCATGACTGAGGGGGTACCGCCGTTCCTGCTGAAGAAAATGCGCATCATTGAGGGGGCGCCGTTGCGTTATTTTCTGGCGGTTCAGGATGGAGAGATTGAGCTCAATCGCCTGATCGGCAAGCAACTGACCCTGGTCCATTCCGGTGCCATCTATTGCCAGGCCTGCGGAAACACTACGCGCAAGAGCTATGGTCAGGGCCATTGTTACCCCTGTTTCAAACGACTTGCCCGGTGCGATCTGTGTGTCATGGCGCCGCATCGATGCCATTACGATCAGGGAACCTGTCGCGAGCCCGAATGGGGTGAGAATTTCTGTATGCAACCGCATCTTGTGTATCTGGCGAACTCCAGTGGCCTCAAGGTAGGTATTACCCGAGAAGGTGGGCACAGCGTGCGCTGGCGGGATCAAGGTGCACTTCAGGGGCGCGTTATTGCACGCGCACAAACCCGTAAGGCGGCCGGAGAGCTGGAAACCCAACTCGCTAAAACCCTGGGTGACCGATCCCAATGGCGTGCGCTTGTAAGCTCAGATGCAAACCCCATCGATCTCGACGCCGAGGCGCGGCGCGCCCGCGAACTGGTGCCTGATCCCGGCAGCCAGGTGCGCTACGTTGAACGCCCTGATGAGTCGGTTGCCGAGCAACTTGACTACCCGGTGAGTCAATGGCCGCCGGTGGTCAGGCTGAACTTCAAAAAAACCAACCAGGTGGCTGGTGTACTGCGAGGAATGAAAGGCCAGTACCTGTTGTTTGACACTGGGGTTTTCAATGTTCGCGAGCATGGCGGCTATGAGGTTGTTTTGACGCTTGAGCAGGCCGTCCCCGACTCAGCTGATGACTCAGCTGTGGCAAAATCCGCTAACCAAACCGATCTGTTCGAGCAGGAGCCTTGATTTGACCGACCATCAGGTGATTTACCGTAAAGACTATCAACCCCCGGCGTATACCATTGGGGCCACCGATCTGAGTTTTGTGCTCAACGACAACCTGACCACAGTGACCTCTCGGTTGAAGATGACGCGCAATGTGCCGGAGGCAACCTCGGTTCGACTGCACGGTGAGAATCTCAAGCTGGTCAGTGTGGCGATTGATGGCGAGCCTTTGGCGAACAACGAGTACCACGTAGATCAAGAGTCTCTGCGTCTTGAAAACCTGCCGGAAACCTTTGAGTTAAGCGTGGTTACCGAGATTTGCCCCGAGGAAAACACCGCTCTGGAAGGATTGTATAAATCCGGATCCATGTATTGCACGCAATGTGAGGCTGAGGGTTTTCGCAACATCACGTACTACCTGGACCAGCCGGATGTGCTTAGTGTTTTCACGGTCGACATTGAAGCAGATGCGCAGCGTTACCCGGTTTTGCTGGCTAACGGTAACAAGATTGAAGACACAGACCTTGGTAATGGGCGCAGGCGTGTGCGCTGGAACGATCCGTTTCCAAAGCCCAGCTATCTGTTTGCGTTGGTTGCCGGTGACCTGTCCATGGTTAGCGACAGCTTTGTGACCATGTCGGGGCGTGTAGTTCGTCTCGAAATCTACACAGAGCCAGAGAACATCAAGCAGTGTGACTACGCCATGCAGTCACTGAAGCGTTCTATGCGCTGGGACGAGGAAGTGTACGGCCGCGAGTATGACCTCGACGTATTTATGATTGTTGCGGTGTCTGACTTCAATATGGGGGCAATGGAAAACAAGGGCCTCAATATTTTCAATACGTCCTGTGTGTTGGCAACGCCTGATACCGCCACAGATACGGGCTATGAACGGGTTGAAGCCGTTGTTGCTCATGAGTACTTTCATAACTGGTCAGGAAATCGCGTTACCTGCAGAGACTGGTTTCAACTGAGTCTAAAAGAGGGATTCACTGTGTTTCGCGACGCGGAATTTTCTTCTGACATGAATGCGGCTACTGTGAAGCGCATAGAAGATGTGGCGTTCCTGCGTGCGGTGCAGTTTGCGGAAGACGCTGGCCCTATGGCGCATTCCATCCGACCAGACTCCTATATTCAGATTGATAACTTTTACACCACCACCGTTTATGAGAAGGGCGCGGAGGTGGTGCGTATGCTGCATACCCTGTTGGGTGCTCAAGGATTTCGGCGCGGTAGCGATTTGTATTTTGAGCGTCATGACGGCCAGGCAGTGACTACCAATGACTTTGTCTGTGCCATGGAGGATGCAAACAACGTCACTCTTGATGAGTTTCGTCACTGGTATGCCCAGGCTGGAACGCCGCGATTGAGTATCAACCAGATCCGCGCGGGCAAGCGGTTGTCGTTAACCCTCGAACAGTCCTGTCCGGCTACGCCGGGACAGGCACACAAACAGCCGTTCCACATACCATTGAAGCTTGGGCTGATAGACGCCAATGGGGCTGAAATTGACATCGCTGCGGACCAGGTTAGCGCAAGCGCTGATGTGCACCAGCGCGAAGATGGTTTGCTGGTTGAACTGAAAGAGAGCAAAACTGAAATTCATTTGGATGAGGTGCCACAGGGCGCTGTTGTGTCAGCGTTGCGCGGCTTTTCTGCCCCGGTTGTTCTTGAATCCGATCGCAGCGAGGCTGATCTTGCTCACCTGGTTGCCCACGACACCGATGGCTTTAGTCGTTGGGATGCCTGCCAAACCCTGTTTGCCAATGACATTGCGCGTCGGGCAGGAGCGGAACAGGCGGACACCAGTGCAACAAAGGATGGGTCTGCCCGGTTGATTGATCTGATGGGGACGCTGCTCGACCAGGCGGTTGCAAGCGGTGCACCAGAAGAACAGGCGCTTTTGGCCAAATTGCTGACGCTGCCCTCGGAGGCCGATCTGTTCGAACGGCAGCGGCCGGTAGATGTTCTGCGCTTGCTTGAGGCCAGAACGTCGCTAGAGAGCGAAATTTCGCTGACCCATGGCGAAAAATTCAGCGCGCTTTACGAGGGGCTGGGCTTGCAGAAACCCTATTCACCAGATGCTGCGTCTATCGCTCATCGGGCGTTACGCAATCGGGCGCTGGCAGGAATTGCTCGAAGTAATGCGTCAGTCTCTGCAACGGAAGAACGGTTACGTGGCCAGTTTGAACGTGCTGATAACCTGACCGATCGCCGGGCTGTGCTGGCTATACTGCTGGATGTGCCCGGTTTCTCGGCGCCGTTCATTCAGGAACTGCTTGATCGCTTTTATGCCGATTGGTCGCACGAGGCTCTGGTGGTCGATAACTGGATATCGCTGCAGGCTGGCGGTCAGCTGGAGGGGGCCCTTGCCCGGGTTGAGCGTATCGAGGCTCATGAGGCGTTTGATTCACGCAACCCTAACAAGGTGCGCTCTTTGTATGGCGCGTTTGCGATGAACAATCACGCGAACTTTCACCAGGCAGACGGTTCTGGCTACAGGTTCCTGGCCGAGCGTATCAGGCGATTAAACGCAACCAATCCCCAGATTGCGTCGCGACTGACGGGGCCATTAACTCAGTGGCAGCGCTACATTCCTGCCGTGCAGGTGCAGATGCGAGCGGCGCTGCAAGAGATTCTGGCGCTCGAGAGCTTGTCACCCAACGTCTATGAATTGGTGAGCAAGAGTCTGGAGGCAAGCGACTAAAGAGACCAAGCCGTGCCTAGGGCGTGGGATACAGCTGCGGCAACACGCTAGAGCCTGCCTCAGTTGTTTCGGTGGTGAGTAGCCTGTCCAGCGCGGTGTTCAGTGCTTCCCGGTCGAGTGCTACAGGGATTTGGGCATAGGTTGCGATCGCAAGCAGCTCTTGCATCTTTGCAAGCTCGCTCTGGGCCCAGGGGACCTGTTGTTGATCGAGAACCTTAAGCAAGTCTTGGAGGTGGACCCGAATTACCGGGGCATCATCATTTTGGATGCTGTCTCGCAGCCTCGCGCAAGCCTCGCGTCTGTTACTGCCGGGCATGCGCCATTCGAGCTTTGGCCAATTAAATCGGTGGCTCAGGCGTGGATACAAGAGCCACAGTGCCAGGCCGAGCAAGAGCCCGATTAGCAGGGTAGCGGCGTTGCCAAACACACCGCGTTCTGCGGCACTGACCGACTGCTCCGGGGACGCCTCAGCTATGGCCTCATTGCTTGCCGGGGTGTCGGGGTTTGTCATAGCTGTTGGATCGCCCTGTATATCTACCTTGCGACTTGGCAAACGACTGACTCTCACCTGATTTCTTTGGGTATCAAACCAGGTCAGTTCAACCAGTGGCAACGTCACCTGACCGGCCGTGGTTGGAATCAGTGACCAGGTTCGGGTGCGAGTGCCAACCAACCCGTCAGCACGCTGATTGTCCACAAGTTCGGGTTGCTCCGGGTAGCTGCGAAAGTGGCTGTCGGGAATGCTGTAGTCCAGCGGTGGAATGATCGAACCGGTGGCGGCGTAAGCGCGTACAATGAGGGTTTGGCTCAAGGGTTCTCCGAGCGCAAACACAGGAGGCGAGGTGTCCCAGGCTTCAAGGAGGTCCACACGAGTAGCAGGCAGCCAGGGTACGTTTTTAGGATAAGAGTCAGGTATTGGCTTCACATCCAGCGTCACTGGCTCCGCGATTACCCGTACGCCGTTGCGCCGCAGGCGACCGTTGACGTTCATACGGACGCTGCCGGACACGGTGGCACCAGGAATGGTGAGTTCACCAGAGCGCTCGGGAAACAGGGCGTAGCGTTGCTCGATCATGCCGTAGCGCTGGTTGTCACGCTCGACCTGCGACGAGGTGGCGTTGCCCAGCGGGATGACAACCGCGTTTTCTACCTTTGGTGTGTCAGGCATCTCGCCATAAATCTGTGTGCCGTCGGTATAGAGCAAGCGCCGCGTGAAAATCAGCTGCGCCTGAACATAGGGTGATTCTGGCTCTGTACTTGTTTCAAAGAAAACCCGGTTACCCATCTGTCTCTTGACTTCAGGGTCCAGTGGAACGACGCGCAGTTCTTGCGGCTGCGTTTGTTCACCACGATAGCTCAGGGCAGGGATGGTTAACGTGCCGATACGCAGTGGCCGCAGCGCGATGATCCATTCGTTCCAGGCCTGCACATTACCGTTGATGATCCGGTATTGGTTGCTGGTGCGTGTTGTCAGCACCTCAAAATCTTCGGCGAGCCCGGACAAATCTGGTGCGCCCTGGGCATCGCGGGAATCACTGCGAATAGTGAGTTCCAGAGTTTGAGTTTCGTCGACCTGTGGTGAACTCAGACGTGCGCTTAGCTCTGCATGGCTTGGCTGGCTGAGTAACAGAAGCAGTGCAGCGAATAACCAGCCGCATTTGATTCGGCAACCTTGGGTTAACCCAGCTCGATGTGTTGTGAGATTTGCTGTCACCAGATTTTTCTCGGTTTTGTATAGTCACCCTCGCGACGGCGCTTGTCGGTTTCGTATTTGAACTTGCGCTGCAACAATCCACCGGGATTATCTGGCACCCGGCGCAGCCACTGCTCCATGGCTGCTTTTTGCTCATCCGTAGCTTCGGGTTCCTGCGCTTCAGCCTGTTCGGCTTCAGCTTCCTCTTCAGACCCTTGCTCCTTGGCTTCCTGCTCTTGTTCTTGCTCCTCGCCTTCTTCGCCTTCTTCCGGGGATTGCGATGAGTCTGAGGTGTCCTCGCTTGACTCGGATGAGTCACCGTCAGACTGATCGCTGCGTTCGGTTTCAGATTCCTTGTCGCTGTCTTCCTGGGACTCCTGATTGTCCTTGTCAGAAGATTCGCCCTGTTGGTCTTCCTGTGCCTGCTCGATCAGCTCCTTGTTGAACTGAGCATCCTCATGCTGCGGATCAAGCTCCAGCGCCTTATCGTAGGCCGCCAGGGCGGCCTCAAGTTGGCCGGACTGGGCAAGTGCGTTGCCGCGGTTGTAGTGCCCGTCTGCAGTGGCATCTTTACTGAACCGGTTTTCCGCCCGGGCAAACTCGCCCATTCGATAGTGGGCAGCGGCTTTCCAGTCGGGGTCTTCAAAAAGCACAGCGGCCTCTTCAGGTGCGCCGTGGTTGAGTGCCTTGTGGGCTTGCTGATCGCGGCGCTGCCAGAGGTCATCCCACAACCCCGCGTCTGCATTTGGTGACACCATGCCCACCGTAGACATGAGCAGTACTGCGAGCACACCGCGACGAAACGCAAGCAACAACAGAGGCAACAAAACCAGAACCAGATAGGGGCCTGCGTCTGCCCAGGAATCAAATCGACGGTCGCTGAGCGCCGAGTCTCCGCTTACCTCAAGAGCCGGCAACGTGAGTTCAATATCTTTGGCATCCAGCGTCAGGGTAGAAAAATACCCATGGGTTAACTCAGCGATCTTCGCCAGTCTCTCATCATCGAGCTTGGCGACAATCAGATCTCCTTCCTCATCGCGCAACACCCGGCCAGGCTGGTTGGCAAAATCAAGCGGGATGTTGCCGCCTGCGCGGGTTCCTACCCCCAGGATGGAAATCGGGATGCGGGGGTTTGAGTAGCGGGTGACATCGCCGATTTGATCAACACCGTCAGTCACCAGCAAGATGCGAGCGTCTGTGATGGCGGCGTTTTCCAGCAAACCCAGTGCCATCTCTATTCCTGCTCCGGGGCTGCTACCAGGCAGAGGCATCATCTGTGGGCTCAAGGCCGCGATCAGATTTTCAATGGTGCGAGTGTCGTCGGTGAGGGGGGATACACCGTGTGCGTCACCGGCGTAGGCCACCAGTGCAGTAAAGCCCTCGTCTCGCAAACGCAAAACATCAACGATTTTTTGTCTGGCTCGCACCAGGCGTGACGGGGCGATATCTTCGGCGTACATAGACAGCGACATGTCTACCAATATGACCAGCGCATCGCGGTTCTGTTCAACCGGCTGGGGCAGGCGCTGCCAGGTAGGGCCTGCCAGGGCGACAATGCCCAGCAGCAACGTAGTGCCAAGTACAGCGGTTGTGCCATGACGTTTTGTGGCAGCACCCGGTGCAAGCTGAACCTGCAGCAGTGCCTCGTCTATCGCACTTGCCCAACCGGAGGAGCTCTTCTGAAAGAGCGTGAATCGGTAGAGTAGCCAGGCGCAGGGCAGACTCACAAGCCACCACAGTGGCCGTACAAAATGAAAATTGTCTAGCCACTCAAGCAAGTGTTCGCTCCTGCTGTTCGTCGGCCTGATTGTCTGCCCGAGACTGGCGGCTGGTCAGTGCCATCAGCAGCAAGAGTAATCCCAGTGACAGTGCCAGAGGGTAGTAGAACAAGGCCTTCCGGGGTCTGAAGACTTCAGCATCCTGTTCCACCGGTTCGAGCTGGTCGATCAGCGCATAAATACCTGCAAGCTCCTGGGTGTTGCGGGCGCGAAAGTAGCGCCCGCCGGTTTGATCGGCGATGGCCTGTAAGGTTTCTTCGTCGAGGTCAGCGCTCGGGTTCACTGTGCGTTGGCCAAATATGCCAAGTAGCCCAGGCACAGCCAGCTCATCAGCGCCAACGCCTACGGTATGAATTCGAACCTCTGCTGCGTTGGCCAGCTCTGCCGCCTTCAGTGGTGCCACCTCGCCAACGTTACTTGCGCCATCGGTCAACAAAATAAGTATGCGATCACCCTCGGGGCGTTGTCGCAGGCGTTTCACTGCAAGGCCTATGGCATCGCCGATGGCTGTTTTACCGCCGGCGATTCCAACGGGCGCTTCGATTAACAGTGTTTCTACGCTGGTTAAATCAAACGTCAGAGGAGCCTGCAGGTAGGCATTGCTACCAAACAGAATCAAGCCAACCCGATCACCCTGGCGTTGCTCAACAAAGTCACTGACAACAGCCTTAACCACGGTGAGTCGGTCAACATTTTGGTTGGCAAGCTGCATGTCTTCGACACTCATGCTGCCGGAAATGTCGATGGCCAGCATGAGATCACGCCCGGAGGTAGGCAAGCTGACCGGATCGCCGGTCCATTGTGGTCGCGCGGCGGCCACAACCAGGGCGATCCAGCAGGTAGCTAAAAGTATCAGTGGCCAGCGGGGGCCTTGCTCGGCGCGCAGTTTTGCATCGTCAAAACTAAATGCCGCCAACTCCGGCACAACCAGCGGCGCCTGCTGCGCATCCTGTGGCTCTGTGTATCGGCGAATGAGCAAGGGTAAGGGCAATAGCAGCAACAGCCATGGCCAGACAAGTTCGATCATAAGGGGCCAGCTCCCTGACCCGTCGCGGGATTGTTCTGCAAACGTCGAATGAATTTCCGCAGCAAACCCTCAAGGTCCGGGGGTGATACTGGCGGTGACTTGGCGTACCGGGAGTCACCAAGTACCGCGCCGGGGCCCTTGGTAAACTGGTTGCCGCCGTGCAGCCTGTCGAGCTCGGTGAGCCAGCCCTCGCCGCTGGCCGCCGCCGCCGCGGGGTTGTGGTTTATGTGCACCAATAATCGCTTCAGTAATTGATTGCACAAGTCCAGGTATTCTCTGCTATCCAGTTGACTGTTGTTGAGCTGGACAGTGGCCTCCTCAAGCAATCGCAAAGCCTCGGCGTAGGGCGCGCGCTGTGCGCGTCGCTTGCGCCATCGATACAGTACGTAGCCAATCGCCAGCAACAGCAACAGCAGTAAAAACCACCAGCCCGGTGCAGGCGGAAACCAGCCAGGCGCCTCGGGGTAGTGTATGTCGCGCATACGTTGCAGCAGTTCTTCGGGCACTAGGCGCCTCCAAGAACGCGCTCAAGCGGCGTTGTGGTGGTTACAAATTGACACCGAATACGGACGTCACGGCACAAAGACTCAAGCGCGTTTTTGCGATGTTGGAAGCGCTCTTTGTATTCTTGCCTGAGTTTGGTGTTGCCACTATGAAAGGCCAGGGTACTCGCGCGGTCGGTTACCCGGTAGCGATTGGCCGGGGGCAGGTGAGTTTCAAGAACATCGTAGACAAATATGGCATGCACTTCGTTGTGTCGCGACAAGTGCAGGAGTTTTTCCCGATCCTCCTGTTCCAGCGCATGGCAATCGGTAACTATGTGAATCCGGTGACCTGAGCGCGCGATGTGAGCGAGCCTGGTCAGTGCGTCTTTGAATGGCTTATCGGGCAGGGTTTGCGCGTTTAGTGCGGCATTGCGCTTCGCCAGATCATTGAGCAACCGGGCGACAGCTCGCGCGTTGCGTAACGGGCGATGCACGGCAAGGCCAGTGTCTGCAGCCACAATGCCACCAACCCGATCATTGTTGGCCAGACTCTGCCAGGCAAGGCGTGCGGCAATCTCTGCAGCCGCTACGGACTTGAGTCGGGCCTTGCTGCCAAAGAACATGGGTCGGGTTTGGTCCACCATGATCAGTGTGGGGCGTTCTTTCTCTTCCTGAAAAACCTTGGTGTGAGGTTTGTTTCGCCGCGCCGTCACCCGCCAATCAATCGAACGAACGTCGTCACCGGGTTGATAGGCGCGGACCTCGGCAAAGTCCATGCCTCGTCCCCGGGCTTTTGAGGTCTTTTCGCCGTGCTGCACTGTAGCCCGACGCGAGCGAGTCCCGCGGGTGACGGATGCCCGTAAACCCAACAGCTCATCCAACCCAACGTAAGCTCCTAGCAGCATGGCGAGGTGCTCTAACCCACCGGCACCTGCTGAAGCAGGTTGTCGATGATCTGATTTGGGGTTATGCCCTGAGCCTCGGCATCGAAGCTTATGATCAAGCGATGTCGCAGCACGTCGTGACACACAGCCTGAACATCTTCGGGTGTCACAAAATCCCGATTATCGAGCCACGCCCGGGCCCGGGAGGTTTGATCCAGCGCAATACTGGCCCGGGGGCTGACACCAAACTCAAGTTGTTCTGCCAGCGTGTCTCTGCGTTCCCGGGTCGCCATCACGAGCTGGATAATGTACTGCTCCACGGCTGGTGCCATATACACGTTGAACACGTCTTTGCGCGCCGCAAAAATATCCGCCTGGGTTAAACGCAGGGGCGGAACGCTTTCAGGGGAGCTCGATGCGCCGTTGTTTGCAAGTTCTTCTCTTACGAGACTCAGAATCTGCTGCTCTGCGCTCGCTGCCGGATAGCCAACCTCGATGTGCATCAGAAAGCGATCAAGCTGGGCTTCCGGTAGCGGGTAGGTGCCTTCCTGTTCGATGGGGTTTTGGGTTGCCATTACCAGGAACAAATCGGGCAGGGAGAAGGTCTCTCGACCGATACTTACCTGGCGCTCTGCCATGGCCTCAAGTAGCGCTGCCTGTACCTTTGCTGGAGCACGGTTAACTTCGTCAGCCAGGATAAGATTGTGGAAGATTGGGCCCTTCTGAAAGCGAAAATCGGAAGTTTCCGGACGAAATATCTCTGTGCCTGTGATGTCCGAGGGTAGCAGGTCCGGAGTGAACTGAACGCGGTGGAAGTCGCCCTCAACAGCGCTCGCGAGCTCTTTGATCGCCCGGGTTTTGGCGAGTCCCGGTGCACCCTCAACCAGCAGGTGACCACCGCAGATGAGGGCGGTTAGCAGTCTTTGCACCAACAGCTCCTGGCCGATGATTCGACTCTCGAGCCAACTGCCTACCGACCGAATTCTTGCGCTTGAGTCGGCGCTATTTGCAACGGGTGCGTCCATGGATGGTTTCTGATTCCTGCTGGTGGATAAGAGGCTGTGTCGGGCGCGATATTGTACCGGCGCAGAAGAGGCAGTCCAGTTGCCAGCGTCGAACGAAAATTTGCTCTCAAGGCCTCATTGCGGTGCGTCGGGCGGTGTGATTCTGATCGATGCGCACCAAAATAGGGCTTAAGGTCGAGCCATAGCGCCGCGGGTCACCAGTTTCTCTGGACTGTGCCCCCTGCGAGGGCGCGGCACGGTATTTGCACCGGTTTTGTTCGCTGATTGCACTTTGACTGTGCGACCCCCTTTGGCCACCTGGAGAGAAGCCTGCAGATGATTGATAAATGCCTAGAAAACCGCGCGCAACCCCTGCGGCG
This sequence comes from uncultured Pseudomonadales bacterium, assembly GCA_964634815.1. GTDB lineage: Bacteria > Pseudomonadota > Gammaproteobacteria > Pseudomonadales > Azotimanducaceae > JALZVT01. The sequence continues at coordinate 62,515 of CAZWMD010000003.1, forward strand.
TCCTGGATCGCCCGGACTGCGAGGACTGTTTGGACGGCCTAATGCCGGGTCGTTGGGGCTGGCCCTGGCGCTTGTTGCCTTTGCCACCCCGGTAGCGGCGGATGAGCTGAATAGTGCCAACACGGCTTGGATCTTAACCAGCACCGCTTTAGTGCTGTTCATGACGATTCCGGGACTGTCGCTGTTTTATGGCGGCCTGGTGCGCACCAAAAACAGTCTTAGTGTGTTGATGCAGTGCTTCACGATCACCTGTCTGGTGTCGATACTTTGGTTGCTGCTGGGTTATAGCCTGGCCTTCAGCGAGGGCAACAGTTTCATTGGCGGTTTAAACCACGTTTTGTTTGCCGGAGTGGTTGAGAGTTCGTTGAATGGCGATATACCCGCCAGCTCTTTTGCGCTGTTCCAGATGACCTTTGCCATTATCACGCCAGCTCTGGTGGTTGGTGGCTTTGCCGAGCGCATGCGCTTTTCTGCGGTTGTGTTGTTCTCGGCACTGTGGCTGCTTGCTGTCTACATCCCTGTGTGTCACTGGGTCTGGGGCGGCGGCTGGCTTGGCGAAATGGGCTTCATGGACTTTGCCGGTGGCGCCGTTGTTCACATCACCGCTGGTGTGGGTGCGCTTGTGGCTGCTCTGGTGCTTGGGCGTCGCCAAGGATTCCCGGACCGGCCGTTGCCACCACACAACATGACCATGACCGTGACCGGTGCCGGCATGCTCTGGGTTGGCTGGTTTGGATTCAATGGCGGCTCAGCGCTTGCTGCGAATGGCGACGCGGCCATGGCAATGCTTGTCACCCATATTTCGGCCGCCACCGCGGCGTTTACCTGGCTCGGTATTGAGTGGATTAAGTACGGCAAGCCCAGTGCGCTTGGTGCGGTCACCGGGATGGTTGCTGGTCTGGGCACCATCACGCCAGCCTCGGGTTTTGTGGGTCCGGCGGGGGCCTTGATTATTGGCCTGCTCGCGGGCGGTGTGTGCTTTACCGCAACACTGTTTTTCAAACAGAAACTGAAAATTGATGACTCTCTTGATGTGTTTCCAGTGCACGGTGTTGGCGGCATCCTTGGCTGTCTGTTAACTGCCGTTTTTGCAAGTAACGCACTCGGTGTGTTTAGTGGCGATCAGGAGTTGAGCATTGCCAGCCAGCTAACCACACAGGCTATTGGCGTGGTAGCAACCATCATCTACACCGCGGTACTGACCTGGGTGATCCTGATGATCACGGGAGTGGTCTGTGGTGGCAATCGGGTTGACGAAGACACCGAAACCCAGGGGCTGGATTTAACCCAGCACAATGAAAAGGGCTACGACCTTTAGGTCTTAGCCCCGACTAGGATTGGGCCGCACGCTGCATAGCGCTCTCAATGAGGGCGCTAAGTAGCTGCGGGAAGTCCAAACCCAGGGCCTTGGCTCCGTCCGGATACAGGCTGGTGGGTGTCATGCCCGGTAGCGTGTTGACTTCAAGCAGTACCGGATCGCCGCTCGGCGGTACGATGAAATCGGCACGAGACAAGTCTTGTAACCCAAGTACCTCATGGGCCGTCAGGGCAATCTGCTGCAGCTGTTGAGCCTCAGCCTCATCCATCTGAGCAGGCACCACATGTTTGCTTGCGCCCTGGGCGTAGCGATTGTTGTAGTCATACCACTCGTCGTCCCCGGTCAGAATCTCAATGACAGGGTGAGGTATGGCTTGTTGACCAAAAAGATCCAGCACGCCAACCGTTATCTCGCGACCTGCTATGAAAGGTTCAACCAGAATTTGTTCACCCAGAGCCAGGGCCGCGGCAACAGCAGCATTCAGATCACCACCATTGGGCATCGGCGTCACTCCCAGCGCGGAGCCTTGCTGCATGGGCTTGATAACAACCTTGTCGCCCATGTGGGCTTCGATGTCTGATGCGATCTTCGCCGCGCCCAGATCTGTTTCATTTGGGTTCGAGCGATAGACAAGATCACGGGCCACCGGCAGGTTGGCGCGACGAAACAGGGCTTTTGCCACAGCTTTATCCATAGCAAATGCGCTGGGTTGTACGCCGCTACCAACGTACGGGAGCCCAAGCATCTCCAGCATGCCTTGTACGGTACCGTCCTCACCGGGTGGTCCGTGCAACGCGGGAAACACCACATCGGGTTGCAGGGCGCTGAGCTGTTGCGTCACTGTCTCGTTCAGGTCAATCGAAGTGACTACGTAGTTCGAGTGTTGTCTTAGGGCAGCGATCACGCCTTTGGCTGAACTGCGTGATACATCCGCTTCGGCAGACTTGCCGCCACTCAACACCGCGATGTTGAGCGCTGACGTGGTGTTGATCTTGAGATCGGTTGTGTTGCTCGCTGTAGTCACTGCGGTTTTCTCATGGCAGGTTGTCGATTTGCAACTCGATGGGTGGATCACCAGGAGTGATACCAAACACCTTGCAGAAAAATTGATACTCGGCGGCAGCAGCATGCTGGATGTTCTTCGCCCCGCGAAACCCGTGGCCTTCGCCAGCAAACTCAACGTAGGCCACCGGGAGTGATTTTGCCTTTAGCGCGGCAACCATGGCTTGTGCCTGGCCCGGTGGAACCACGGCGTCATCAGAACCCTGAAAAAAGATTACCGGGCAAGACAGGTCATCTACTGAGTTTATTGGCGATCGACTGTGCCATTCGTTTTTGGGAATGAGCCCGTCGATGTAACGCGCCTCAAACTTGTGGGTTTCCTGCGCCAACGCGGTGAGGTCGCCAATGCCGTAGTGTGAAGCGCCAGCGGCGAACACGTTACCAAAGGTGAGGGCGGCAAGGGTGGTGTAGCCGCCAGCGCTACCACCTTTGATGGCCATGCGACTCGGGTCGACGCGATCACTCTGGGCCAGTGCCAGGGCTATGTCCTCGCAGTCGTGTACGTCAACCAGTCCCCACTGATTGCGCAACCTTTCGCGATAGGCGCGGCCGTAGCCGGTGCTGCCGCCGTAGTTAACATCTGCAACTGCCCAGCCGCGTGATGTGTAGTACTGAATACGCGGGTTCAGCGCAGGGCTGGTCTGTGAGGTGGGGCCGCCGTGGCTGAGCACCAGCAGCGGCGGACGTTCTTCGTCACTGGCGCCGGCGTTTGAGCCTGTGTGTGGATGGGTTGGCAGATACAGCCAGGCATGAGTTTCTTCATTCCGCCGATTGGTGATTTCTATCGCCTCAGGAATCGAAACCCTGGCCAGTGCAAAGTTGCCCGCGCTGCGCAGTTTGGTGACCTGTCCGTCGCTAATGCGGATTGCAATCAAGGTTGCAAATCCAATCCTTGAATCGGCCAGAGCAAACAGATGTGACGCTGATGCGCACAGGGCGTGATAGCCCGCAAAGTCTGTGTTGAATTTCGTTAGCTGATGGTTGTGCTCTAGCGGATCCTGACCTGCGCTTAGCAGGGAGAGCTCACCCAGACCCTGCTGCTGACGTATGGCTGCCAGATCGCCGTTGGCCAGTTGAAGGGACTCGCGAATGCCAAACACCCATGCCGGGGAGGCGTATTCCGCCTCATCAGGGCAAAGGGGTAAGGCGTTTGGAACAGCATGTACGTGCAAGTTCCAAAACCCGGAGCGATCTGATGCGAACATCAGATCGCCATTGTTCAACCATAGGGGCTGGGTGATCGACTCGTTGCTGGTGCCTTCGATTGGCTGAGCATTTTCCAGCAGGCCTGGAGTGAGATTGGCGCGATAAAGTTTGCTCTCATCCCAGGGCATATGTGGATGGTCCCAGCCCACAAAAGCAAGTTGTTGGTCTTGTGGGTTTAGTCGCGGAGCGGCGTAAAAATCATGAGTTGCGTGCAGCTCATGTTCGCTGGCATCACTCAGAGCAATACTTACCAAAGAGTTTTTCGGTTCACTGCCCGGGGTGAGATGCTGCTCGCATACCGCAACCAACTGTTTGTTGTGCGCATCAAGAGCAAAGTCTGCATAGCGCCTATTGGAATCGGTCTGGGTAAGTTGTCGCGGTGGCGAGGGCGTGACATTACCGCTCACCATTTCCAGATCAACCACAAAGATATTCTGGTCGCTGAAATTAACAAAATAGACACTTGAGTCTGTGGCCAGAAAAGCACCGCCACCGTATTCGTGAACGCGACTGCGGACATTGAGTGGTGCGGGAGTAAGCTCTATGCCGATGTCGTCCGGTATGTTCGGATCGAGCATGATCAGCGTTGAGCGACCGGCCTCCTCAGGACGGCTTTCGAGCAAAAAGAGAGCGTTTGCTGCGTACTGCAGGTCAGCGAAGCCCGTTACTCCGCGCGTAAGTTCTTCTGTACCTAGGGGTGATTTCCAGCTGCCGTAGGCAAGGTTGGCACCTGGAGTGTGCGATGAAGTCATGGTTGCGACTCTTTGGTATCAATGGCTTGCAAAGCAGATTCCGGCAGCATGGACGCTCTATCAGCGACACAGGACCAACGTTCGTGATCGCGCCACTTGCCGTTAATGAACAGAAACTTTTCTGAGAGGCCTTCCAGGGTAAATCCGGCGCGTTGCACCAGAGCAATTGAGCGTGTGTTGTTGGGCTGGATGTTGGCTTCTAGGCGATGCAAATTCATAGTGTTGAAAGCGTAGCGTTTAACAAGTTCCAAACCCTCAGTCATGTAACCGTTGCCAAGATAGGGTGCACCAACATAATACCCAAGTGATGCGTTCAGAAAAGAACCACGCACAACGTTGTTCAGGTTGATTACACCCACAATCTGGTCGTCTGCGTAGCGGCCAATGATAAATCCCTCGTGATCTGCGGTCTGTGTGCGTGCCATGTACTGCGTGTAGGTTGCGCCGTTGATGGGGGGTGATATCCATGGCGCATGCAGATGCTGGCTCACTCGCATTAGCTCTACAAATTCAGAACGATCGCTCTCTCTGACGTGGCGCAGGTAGACACTGGGATGGCTAGTCATCGGCTCGGGCGTTGGATTCATGGGCAGTGGGGTCGTCAAGAGCTTGTTGGATTTCTTGAGATTTGGCGATTTGGGCGAGGCGTTCCAGGTTGAATATTTCCCACAAGCTGGGGGGAATCATCGCAAGCCCCAGCATGAGGTAGTGCAAGCCCTGAGTTTTATAAGTCGATGTGAAGGGCAACAAACCGGAAAAGTTGAAGCCATCTTCCGCCCAGCGCAGCAGTCCGAAGGTGAACAAGCTAAAGCCTGCGGCCAGCAATAAAAAACGTACAAAGAACTTCATACCTGACTTATGCCTAGCTTATTCCTGGTTACGGGATGTTGTGCTTGCGGGATGAACAAAGTAGGCAGCACCGCGTGAGCCAAGCCAGGCCTGGGAGAACTGTGCAAGATCGTACTCGCGGGCTGTAGTGGCTGCTGACTCTGCGGCAGGATCACGGCACAACACGCTGTTTTGCTTAGTGCCATAGACCACCACGAGGTGGCCGTCAGTTTGCTGCAACGGCGCACCTGTTAGCTCGCCTTTGCCAAAGCTCAGGCTGGCGACAAACGGCCCTTGCCACTGGGCAATTGCATCCCAGCTTTGGACCAGCTCAAGGGCAGAAACAAATCCGCGCCGTCCGGCTTGCACCATGTTGAGTGGCCAAACGCCAAAGAGCCCGGTTGCCGGGTCTTTGCAGGCGTCGATGAAGGCGGGGTGAAACGGCATGCCGTAGTAGGCCATTACCATGGAAAGGGCTGTTGGCGAACAGGTTCTTTGGCGTTGACTCTGGGGTTGCACCATCTGAGAAAGCGCTGGTACATCGGTAATGGGTCTTGCGCCGGTTGTCATGGGTCCAGGGTGCACAGCAGTGTAGTTCTGTGGGCGCCTGGAGATGACGAGCAGGTAGTTACTGGGCGCTGAGTCACTTGCCAGAGTAATGGTCAACCTTGGTTGTGATACGGCAGCGTGAGCTTTGAAGACATCAATCGCTGTAGAGATGTTTTGGGAGATGTTGGGCCTGGAGCCTGAACCTCCAGCGTTATCAGCTGATGGGTGATGGACGAAGGGAAATTCTGCATGACTGGCAACACTAGCAAGGCTCCACTGCTGTCCATCTGCCGTTAAACTGACGCGGTAGGCATAGGGCGTTGACGACAGGAGAACCAGACTTGGGACAATTAATTCATCCGCTTGCAGATCATCCAGATCAATCCGGGCTTCAAAGTACTGTGGGGCATTACGCTTTGATGTCGGGTTGGGGAGAGTTTTCCAGTTCAGCGATCCGCCCACAGGCAATCCATAAGTCTCGCTCGCCCGGCCGGCTCCGAATCGCAGGGTTGAGTGCCCCGAGCTGGCTGAAGCTCCTGGGATACTCTGGTTTTCCAAAGAGGTGGCGTTAATGTCTGTCTTCCTGCGGCTGCTCTCAACTGACCATTGCACGTTGTGTGACGAGGCCTTGTCGATGTTATTCAGTATGCCAGATATTGCCGGTCTGGAGCTTAGGGTTGTTGATGTTGTCAGCGACGATGAGCTGCTGGAAAAATACGGCCAGCGCGTGCCGGTGTTACAGCTCTTTAAGGGTGCTGAGTCTTCAGCCAGGCCTGATGAACTGGTACTCGAGCTTGCCTGGCCATTTACTTCTCAATCGGTGGGATCAGCACTTCGCGCTCTTTAGGAATGTCTATCTATTGGCAACTGCTAGTTAAGAGTTTGTTCGTGAGGCAGCAGAAGCGGCAGGGGCTTGTTTAACCGTTTGCTGTAGAGGTGGTTAAACGCGAGCACGCTTTTCACATAGCCCCGTGTTTCCCGGAAGGGAATGGTTTCAATCCAGACTTCCATGGGCATCCCCTGGCGATCTTTGATCCAGCGATCCACCCGGTGTTCACCGGCGTTATAGGCCGCAAACGCCAGCGGGCGCTGTTGGTTGTAGCGCACCATCAGGCTTGCCAGATATTCGCTGGCAATACGAATATTGATTGCTGGCTCATACAGATCCAGCGTAGTGGGTGTTCTTAAGCCAGCCTTCTTTGCCGTACGCTTGGCCGTTTCGGGCAGCAGTTGCATGAGCCCTCGGGCGTTGGCGCTCGATCGTGCCCGGGGAGCGAATGCACTTTCTTGCCGGGTAACGGCAAGCAGCATACTGGTGGGTAGGTTGGTTGCGTGTCCGGCCTTGCCGTAAATGGTTGCAAAGACTTCCGGAAAGCGCAGATCCAGATCGTTGTGTAATTGCGCTGCGTTTGCGGCGACGATGGCCTGATCAAGCCAGCCGTGTTGTTGTGCAAGCCGTGCTGCAGCCGCCTGTTGCTGGGGCGTGAGTTCGTTGAACACTTGCCGCCACTCGCGCCGCGCATTTATCAAATCGTCTACGGCGTAGAGTTCAAAGGCCCGATTAATGCCGGGGGATTGACTAACCTTGAGCTCGGCTGCTGGCGCAATCACAGTGGCCTGGTGATTGAGGCTTGTGTCTATCCCAACGTCTCGCGCGGCCAGGAAGCCGTAATAATTTCTTTCGCCAGCAATTTGTCTGAGGTCTGCGCCTTCACTGCGTTGTTGCCAGTAGCGCCATTCGGATTGGGTCCTAGTAGATTCACCCATCTGATTTATCCAGTAGAACGCTTCGCTCCAGTTCTGTTGCCGAACGGCTTCGCGTGCGATGCGCTGCAAGCTTGTGTCCGACAGGTCGCCCGGTCGCTCTGACGGGTACAGTGATTCCTCTGCAGCCTCAATATAGAGCCTGGCTTCGATGCTCTTGCGTGTGGTTTCGCTGAAGCTATGGCTGGTTTTGACACGATCCCAGATCGCCAGGGCCTGGGCTGGGTCTTTTCTGGCCAGGCGCTGCAAGCCAGCGTTCAAAATTGCGCGATTCGGCTCCGTGTCTTTGCTGTGAGCGGCCGGGTTGAAGCGAGTTTGTGGACGAACATGGGCGTCATAAAGCATCTTCGCTTGCTTCTTGAACGACGCAGACCTGGCAAGTTTGATCAGATACTTAGCCAGAGTTACCTCGTTTTTCTCTAGCGCCAACACCATGCGTTGCCAGACCAGATCGTCGCTTAAATAGCCTGCACCAATCCAGGCATCGAATAGCGAGTCGCAGGCCTTGGGTTGAGACTTGTGGTGCAGCCAGAGTGGCGCCACCTGATCGAGGGCGGCTTTTCTCTTGCCCGAGCGGTAGAGCGCGCGGAGGTAATAACAGCGCCGGGTTGCACTGCTGCTGGGAACGTAATTGGCCAGATACTCGTTCCAGCGACCCTGACCTGGCAAGCGCAGTAGCCAGCGATCTCGCAGTCGCTGCGCGAAAGGATAGTCGCTGTAGGTTTGCATAAATTCTGCAACATCAGCGCTCGACAGCCGATCAACTCTCTTTCGTTGATAGTGATAGTCGAGATAGGGTGCGAGAACGTAGTTGGCCAGGGTTGCCTTGCGTTTTTTGAAGGCGCTGATGCGATCCTTCGCCAGATCTTTTAGTGCGAGTCGGTATTCCTTGCGCGCTTGCAGCCTTGCATCCTGTGCAATCGGACTGTTGCCGGAAGGGGGGTGGGAGATCCCGTCTTCTGCAGCTTTCAGGCTCAGGGGCGTTAAACCCAGAACAAGTGATGCAAACAGCATTGCTGACCAGGGGCTGCAATAACCGCGCCGGAGATAGTTCATAGAAATGGCGTACTTCATTTGCCTTGCTTGGTTTGGGTGGTTAGTCGGTGCTTGCGATCTCACCAACCCGCACGGCAAGCACGTCGCAGATCGCGCCGTGGAGTACGGCATTTGCCGTTGATCCGAGCAGCAGCGCCAGGCCATGCCGGCCGTGGCTGCCCACCACGATCAGATCAGCCTCCAGTTCACTGGCTATCCGGTGAATCTCGCTGTCAGCGCGACCAAAAATCAGATGAGAACGGTCTTCCGGAATGCCGTGTCTCGCCGCAAACTCACTCAGATGACGCCTGGCCTGCTCATGAATCTGATCCTGTACTGATGAGATATCCATTGGAATATCGCCACCGTACGCAAGACTTAAGGGTTCGATGACGTGCACAGCATGCAGAATGGCCTGATTGCGTTCGGCCAGGGCTTTCGCCCGGTTGGCGACGTGGACCGACTCCTCCGTAAGGTCCACGGCCAACAGTACTTTCTTGTAGGTGGACAACTGGCATGCTCCGATGGCTGAAATTCGGAGGGTACATCACACAACCCATCGGCGAACAGTAATTATCTCCCACACCAGTAAGCGGCCTAAAATCTGCTGGCTTGTGCTACAACTGGCGATTGAACACACCTGGATGGAGTTTGAGACACGCATGACCTGGTTGGTGATATTAGTGGTACTGGCCGCCGCGTTTGCGCCGGTGGCTTACATGATGCCCTCCAAGCGGGATCGAGCGCTTTCAAGTCTGCGCATGGTTGCCCGGCGGGAAGGTCTCGAAGTTGCGGTTACCCATCTGCCCAAGCTTGGCGCAGAGGCCCACGAGCGGGTTAGTGCCAGTGGCAAGCTGCGTGAGGCGCAGATCGATTGTGTGTCTTACGGCCTGCGCTTGCCGAAGCGGCAGTTGCAACCCGTGCGGTACCGATTGCTTCGGCTCGAGGGGACCCAATTTCCTGTGATAGCCGGCTCAAGTTGGGAGTTGGACAGGAAATTTCAGCTATCCACCGCAACCCGGCCGGACCCCGGGTACTGGGAGGTGCTTGCCGAGATTGAGTCGCTGCTCCCGGGTGACGTGCTGGGGCTCGCGGTCACAGAAGATTTTGTGCTTTGTTATTGGCGGGAACGGCTCAAGGCGGCTGCGGAAAAAGGCCGCAATCCTGAGGCATTGGTCGCCGATATCCGTGAATTGCTCAATAAAGTTGCGTTTCATCACAACCAGCATTTTCCGCCGCCGGCGGCGCATTCTGAGCCGGAATCACCGGCTTAGGGCCCCGCCACAGGTCGCAGTTTTCGAAAACCCGTCTTGACAGGCGTTAAAATCACCCCGTATAAACGGCGCCGTCCGACAGCTGTACCCGAACAAAAGAGAGCGCACCGCCAATGGCACGATCCCTCGTCATCGTGGAATCACCTGCAAAAGCCAAGACAATTAACAAATATCTTGGCAAAAACTATGTTGTACGCTCGAGTATAGGGCACGTCAGGGATCTTCAGGGTGCCCCAGCCGCTGACCACAAGGATCGAGCCAAGGAAGCGGCCAAAACCCGGGCCATGTCGCCTGCCAAGAAAGCCGCCTATAAAAAGAAGCGCGATCGAACCCAGCTTATTCGTCGTATGGGTGTTAACCCGGACAAAGGCTGGGCCGCTAACTACGGCATTGTGTCGGGCAAGGAAAAAACGGTCGAAGAGCTTCGCAAGCTTGCCAAGAATGCTGACGAGATCTATCTCGCGACGGACCTTGATCGCGAGGGCGAAGCCATTGCCTGGCACCTTCAGGAGTTGATTGGTGGCGATGCCAGTCGGTTTAAGCGCGTGGTATTTAACGAAATCACCCGCAAGGCGGTGCAAGAAGCGTTCTCCCAGCCCTCAGTGGTTGATCTGGATATGGTCAACGCCCAGCAAGCGCGGCGTTTTCTGGATCGGGTTGTGGGCTTTCAACTGTCACCACTGCTCTGGGCCAAGGTTGCCAGAGGGCTATCTGCTGGCCGGGTTCAGTCGGTAGCGACCCGCCTTATTGTCGAGCGCGAGCGGGAAATCCGAGCGTTTGACCCCGAAGAATATTGGGAAGCCTTTGCCGAGTTACAACGTGCAGGCGAAACCGGTACGCACCGCTTCCAGGTGGTAAAAGAAGATGGGGCCAACTATCGGCCGGGCTCGCAGGAGGCATCGGATGCCGCTCTTGCAAAGCTCAAGGATGCCCATTTTGAAGTGAGCAAACGTGAGGACCGCCCCACCAGCACCAAGCCTGGTGCGCCGTTCATCACCTCAACTCTGCAGCAAGCGGCGAGCACCCGACTCAGTTTCAGCGTCAAGAAAACCATGACGATGGCACAACGCCTTTATGAGGCCGGTTACATCACCTACATGCGAACCGACAGTACCAACCTGTCGACCGAAGCGGTTGCCAGCGCCCGCGATCATATTCTCGAGCACTACGGCAAAGACTATTTGCCGGAAGACCCCATTAAGTACACGAGCAAAGAAGACGCTCAGGAAGCGCACGAAGCGATAAGGCCGTCGAACGTGGGTACGGTTGCCGATATGGTCACCGGAGTAGACCCGGACGCAGTGCGCCTGTATGACCTGATCTGGCGACAGTTTGTCGCCTGCCAGATGCCCCGAGCCCGCTATCTGAGTTCCAACGTGCAGGTGGCTGCTGCCGGTTTTGAGTTACGTATTCGCGGCCGAATACTGCAGTTCGATGGCTATACCAGGGTACAGCCACCAACCTCCAAACGTGAGGAAGATCGTGCTCTGCCTGATCTTCAGGTGGGAGAGGTGCTGACTCAGAAAGAACTGGAAGGGATTCAGCACTTTACCAAGCCGCCGCCACGTTACGGCGAAGCCAGTTTGGTGAAAGAACTGGAGAAGCGCGGTATTGGCCGGCCTTCGACCTACGCGGCGATTATCTCGACGATCCAGGATCGCGGCTATGTGACGCTCGAGAATCGGCGGTTTTACGCCGAGCGAGTGGGTGAGTTGGTTACCGAAAGACTGGTTGAGAACTTCAATGATCTGCTCGACTACGGTTTCACGGCGCGCATGGAAGAGCAACTTGATGCCGTCGCTCAGGGCGACACAGATTGGCGCAAGGTGCTCGATACCTTTTATGACGGCTTCTCTGAGCGTTTGGTTGACGCGGCGGATGCGGAAAATGGCATGCGTCCGAATGAACCAACCAACACCGATATTGAGTGTCCTAAATGTCAGCGACACATGCAGGTCCGTACAGCGAGCACCGGGGTATTCCTGGGGTGTTCCGGTTACGCGCTGAAGCCCAAGGAGCGCTGCACCCAAACGCTCAATCTGATTCCTGGCGAGGAAGCCGTAGATGTCGAAAAGGACGACGAGGGCGAGGCGAAGTTGCTGCGCAACAAACGCAAGTGCCCAACCTGCACCACACCGATGGACAGCTACCTGATTGACGAGACCCGCAAGCTGCATGTTTGTGGCAACAATCCGGACTGTGCCGGGTTTGAAATCGAACCGGGAACCTTCCGCATCAAGGGTTATGACGGTCCGGTACTGGATTGCGATAAATGCGGCGCAGAGATGCAGCTAAAGTCTGGACGCTTTGGCAAATACTTTGGCTGTATGTCCGAGGACTGCAAGAACACCCGTAAGTTGCTGCGCAGTGGCGAGCCTGCGCCACCCAAGGCTGATCCTGTACCCATGCCTGAACTCGCCTGTCGTAAAGTGGAAGACCACTATATTTTGCGCGATGGCGCTGCAGGCATCTTCCTGGCTGCCAGTCAGTTTCCAAAGCACCGTGAAACCCGGGCCCCGTTGGTCAGTGAGATCATTCCTCACGCCAATGAGCTGGACCCAAAGTTTGCCTATTTGCTCGAAGCGCCGGTTGCTGATCCAGATGGCCGGCCCTCGGTGATCAAATACTCACGAAAAGAAAAAGAGCAGTACGTGGCCAGCGAAGACGATGGCAAGGCCACCGGTTGGCGGGCGCACTACGTAGACGGAAAATGGGTTGAGCATATTCCGCCGCCGAAAAAGAAAGCTGTGAAAAAGACGGCCGCCAAAAAGAAGGCTGCGAAGAAGAAGGCGCCAACCAAGCGCAAAACCTCAACCAAATCGACCGGTTCGGATGCGGATAAGGACGTTAAGAAAAGCGCGTAACCCCTGGGGTGACGCGCGACAGGTTGCAGGCAAGGTCTAAGCAGGCAAGGTCTAAAGAGGGGCGGTGAGAGAGAGTAGTGGGTCAGTGGCGTCTTAACACGCCAACACTCAACCCTTCGATGGAGAAGGCCTGTTCTCGAAGGTCAACCTTGATCGGTTCATACTCCGGGTTTTCGGGCAGCAGAGTGATCTGGTGTTTTGCCCGGCCGCGCTGCAGCCGCTTCACAGTGACCTCATCTTCGATTCTGGCGACAATAATTTGTCCATTAGCGGCATCTTCGGTTTTGTGTACCGCCAGCAGATCCTGATCGAGAATGCCTACATCGCGCATGCTGTCGCCTCTGACCCGCAACAGATAGTCTGCCCTTGGATGGAAAAATTCCGGCGGTACAGCGCAGTGTTCCTCAACATGCTCCGCGGCCAGAATGGGTTCGCCTGCAGCCACCTGACCGACAATGGGGAGGCCCGCGTCTTCTGGCAGTCTGATACCGCGACTGGTGCCTGGAATGATCTCAATCGCGCCTTTGCGTGCCAGTGCCTTAAGATGCTCTTCTGCTGCGTTGGCGCTTTTAAAACCGAGTTGTGCGGCAATGTCGGCACGGGTTGGTGGGTAGCCAGTGGCAGAGATATGTTTTCTAATCAGATCAAGAACTTGCGACTGCCTTGTGGTAAGCTTCTGCATGTTTTTTGACTCGCTAAGTAGGACGTTTTAAGGGGTAAAGGCTTTGCTAGTGGGCAAACCTGGGAAGCAAATGTAGTGTGCTCAGGGCCGGTTTGAATCTTGCACTCATAAACCTGTATCTATATACAATGCTGGGACTATATACAGTTACTAAACACTCGACAAGCCGCGGCTGGCAGCCGCTAGTGCTTGCGCTGGGCGCGGGCGTGTTGTTGTTGGCAAGCAGTTGGCCTGTGTGGGCTGCGGAACCGGCGCCAGAGAGCCAGGCCTCATCCACTCAAAGCGCTATCCAAAACGCTACCCAAACCAGGACAACCGTTGAGCGTGGGCTCGAGATTTTCCAGGAGGCGGATCGGCGGCAGTCCGGTTTTGTTGACATGCTGGTTGATCTGAAAATGATCTTGCGCAATCGCAAAGGTAATGCGGTGTCCCGTGATCTGGAGCTTCGTCAGCTGGAGGTGCCCGATGGCGGCGACAAGCTTATGGTGGTCTTCAATACCCCCAAAGCGATTGCCGGGACGGCCTTGTTGTCTCACGGTCAGATCACCCGTGAGGATGATCAATGGCTCTATCTGCCCGCACTTAAGCGGGTGAAAAAGATCGCGTCAAGAAATCGTTCCGGTCCTTTTCTGGGCAGTGAGTTTTCTTATGAAGATCTGTCGACCCAGGAGGTCGAGAAATACACCTATAACTATCTGCGAGAAGAAGCCTGCGGTGACCAAAACTGCTTTGTGGTAGAGCGTCGTCCTGGCCCAAATCTGTATTCGGGTTATTTGCGGCAGGTATTCTGGCTCGATACCGAACATTACCGCACTCAGAAAGTTGACTACTACAATCGTGGTGACCGGCTCACCAAAACCCTGGTGGGCAGTGATTTTGTTGTGTTTGATGTTCCCGCGGTCGACCCGGCGTCAGGGTCTGCGAAGATCTGGAAGGCTGGCCGCATGCTCATGACCAATCACGTAACCAAAAAGAGCACCGAGTTGACCTGGGATGCATACCGTTTTGGTGTTGGTTTGAGTGCTGAGCGTGATCTTTCTGTCACGAGTCTGCGCAGAGTCAGATAATGAGGCGCGCTTGGTTATGGCGCATGGTGACGGCTGCCTTTGTGGCGGTCCTCATATTACCAACCACAGCGTTTGCTGATACTTCTCAGGCAGTTCCAGAGGCGGTTTTGGAAACCGGCGTAGAGATTCGGCTGGTGTACGGCAGTTTTTCGGTGGAAGAAAACGCGCACAGATTTGCCTCAGAACTGACGACACAATTTTTATTTTCGGCCCAGGTTCAGGAAGTCAAAGAGCGGGGCGGTGCCACCGTGCGCACCTACCGGGTAGTAAGCCCGGTAGAATCGGCAGACACTATTGAGAACTGGCGTGCGCAGGCCCGGGCGGTGGGCATGAGCCCCTGGCGCTTGATAACCCAACCGCAACCTCAACAGCCCCGCATACTCGACGAACCGCGGACAGAACAGCCTGTTGCCGATCCGGCGCCAAAGACGCCGTTGGCGGAGACTCTGGCCAGCGCCGAAAAAGCCCCACGGGTGCTGGAAAATTTCAATTTTGATCTGGACTTTGGGCTGCAAAATCGGCTGTTTGCGAGACGCGGCAGTAACAACCCCGACCAGGCTCAGCAGTCAGCCAGTGCCCAGCTCAGTACGTCCACTGAGCTTGCGCAAGGCCGATATCTGCTTGCGCTGGATTTGTTTGGCCGCTGGGACAGCGACGATGCCCAGCGCTCACACACGGATGTGCGCGAATTTTCTGTCACCCATATTGCAGACCGCTGGCAGGTGCAGGCTGGCGTAGGGCAGGTGTTCTGGGGTGTTGTTGAATTCAACCATCTGATTGACGTGGTTAATCAAACCGATTTGGTGGAGAACCCCGATGGCGAAGACAAGCTGGGGCAGCCAATGGTGACCTTCACGGCCTTGCCTGACTGGGGCAGTGTCGAACTCTTTATCTTGCCCGGATTTCGCAAACGCACACTACCAGGCATTGACGGTCGCCTGACGCTTGCGTTGCCCATTGATCGCGGTGCATCAGAGTTTGAATCAGGGGCTGAAGAAAATCGCGTCGATGGACTGCTACGGATAAGCACGGCGTTTGCCGGTGTGCTGTTTGATGTCTACCATTTCAATGGTACGCGCCGCACACCGCGCTTTGAGGTTCGTTCGCGCACACCCGAGACTGGCGATAATCTCTTTTTGGTACCTAACTACGACACCGTTAAACAAACCGCTCTGGCAGCCCAGGCGAACTCCGGTGATACAGCCTTTAAACTCGAAGCGTTGCAGCAAGATGGTGGGCCTGAAAGCTACTGGGCGGCGGCCTTTGGTGTGGAACATACCTTTGTTGGCGTTTTGGGCAGTGCAGCAGATCTGGGTGCGGTGGTGGAGTATCACTACGACAGTCGCGATGGGGATGCTTTTGATTCCTTCTTTGAAAGCGATCTGGCGCTGGGTGCGCGACTGGCGGTCAATGACATCAATGATTCGCAGGCGCTTTTGGGCGTAGTGTGGGACACTAAATCCGGGGAGTGGGTGGTGCAATTGGAAGGCAGCCGGCGCCTGAATGATCACTGGAGTCTCGCGCTTGAGACCCGCTGGTTCATGGGTGGCCAAGCGCTTGGCAGGGATGCATCAATCGCTGATCTGCTCGACACCAAAAACAAACTTGGCGCTGTGCAACGTGACGATTACCTCCAACTCGAATTCACTCGTTTCTTCTAGAGAACCCGTTCAAGCCGTTGGCTTTGACAATATGCCCGACTCTACCCTGGTGTTTGATAAAGCCAGTATTGTGCGCGCTATCGATCGACTTGCGGTACAGATGAACGCAGAGTTACACAACACCAATCCGGTGTTTTTATCGGTGCTGCATGGTGGCTTGCCGTTTTCCGGTGATCTGCTGATGCGTTTCCAGGGCGGCTGCGATCTGGGTTGTGTGCATGTTGGTCGCTACGGCGCGCAAACTACGGGCGGAGAGCTTACCTGGCACATGCAGCCGAGTGCGGATCTAACTGACCGCCTTGTGGTATTTGTTGATGATGTGCTCGATAAAGGAGAGACGCTGGCTGCGCTGCGTGCCAGAGCGCTAGAGCTTGGCGCCAAAGAAGTTCGTGCGGCGGTACTGGTTCGCAAGGCGGTTGAGCACTGCATCAGTCAGGCGGAATACATTGCGCTGGAAGCGCCAGATCTGTTTTTGTTTGGCTATGGCATGGATATCGACGGGCAGTGGCGCAATCTGCCAGAAATCAGGGCCATCATCGAATAGAGCCCCGCCTGTTACTGCGCGAAGCTACTGCAATAGGGCGAACTGCTCCTGCAGACGTTGGTCGGCAACCACTGGTGTGATCCTTACCAGGACACCAAGTTCGGGGTGG
>CAZWMD010000003.1:79329-108042 GCA_964634815.1 uncultured Pseudomonadales bacterium
GCGAAGGCATTGTCAGCGAAGTTATCCCTTGAATCGATTGCACCACTGTTTGACTCGTTCGCATCAACAGGTATCGGGCGCGGGTTGGAGCGAGGTGGCACAGATTGAATCCAACCTTTGTGCATCAACACTTCAATATGGCGACTTTTTTGCAATCGCTCGGCAGCATCAACCAGGGTGAGCTCTTCATCGGGAAGCCACTGCCCGTCGCGCGCTCTAAGCTGGGTCTCCCAGGTTGCCATATTGCGGGCGACCAGCTCGCCGAGATCATCAACGGCGTCGTAGTCTTTGATACTCTCCCAGGGCTCAGCTTCAAGTTCTGGACGCTGGGCTGCCAACGGATCATCTCCGTCATCTCCATTATCTCTATCACCAGCGGCATTACTTGCTTGCCCGAGAGTCAGCACGTTGATGGCTTCATCAGTCGAACCCGTGTCGCCGTCAGAGTCGGCAAGTGCGCTGTCCAGGGACAATGCTTCCTCTGCAACGCTGCGCATTTTGCCTTCCAGCACGGTGGCCTCGCTGTCAGTCGCCCTGGTATTGCGAAACACAATCACCTCAGTTGTGTACCAACGCTCTTTGAGAGCGTCATGCATCAGGTCGACGGTATCTGCCGCGTAGACAGAGCTTGTGACGCCAAAGGCCCCAGCGAGAGCCAGGAATTGAAGCCGGTTTTTGTGCCTCACAGCGAGCCGAATTGCCCGGCGGCTTGCCTGTTTAAGGTCGATCATTAGCGGTCACTCAGGTTGTCTATGAGCTGGTGCGCGAAGTTTACCCTATCTTCCAGTGCCACAAGCTCAGCCTTGGCGCGCAGCGTGGTGTGTCCTTCCATTTTGAAACCGCCATTACTGGTCTGTACAAGTCTAACAAGCGCGTGGGGGTCAACCTTGGAGTCGGCCTGGAAAATAATCCGTCCGCCTGATTCGCCAAGATCAATTCGGGCAATACCCAGTGGTGCACTCAAAAGCTTGATCCTTGTCACCTTGAACAGGGTTTCCAGGGCCTCGGGCAAGCTGCCAAAGCGATCGATGAGTTCTGCCCGCAAATCATCCAGCTTGTCTTCATTTGGTGCGTTGCTGATGCGCTTGTAAGTAATCAGACGTGCGTGTACGTCTCCCATGTAATCGGCCGGAATCAGAGCGGGCTCGTGCAGATTAATGTCCTGGCTGGTTTCGAACGGCTGGTCCATGTTGGGTGTCTTGCCATCGCGAATCGCCTGCACCGCGCGTTCGAGCATTTCCATATAAAGAGAAAAGCCCACCTCTTCGATCTGGCCCGACTGTCCGTCGCCAAGCATCTCTCCGGCCCCGCGAATTTCCATATCGTGGGTTGCGAGCGTGAAACCGATACCCAGATCGCCTGAGGCTTCGATGGCCTCCAGACGTTTTTTGGCATCTGTAGACAGCGCGCTGTGATGGGGAATCAACAGGTAGGCATAAGCCTGGCGGTCCGATCTGCCGACCCGACCGCGCAGTTGATGGAGCTGGGCCAGGCCAAAGCGATCGGCCCTGTCAATGATGATGGTGTTGGCGTTGGGGATATCGATGCCCGTTTCTATGATGGTTGAGCAAACGAGGAGATTGCAGCGGCGGTGTTGGAAGTCGTTCATTACCGTTTCCAGCTCACGTTTGGCCATTTGTCCATGACCGATGGCGACTCGCGCTTCCGGGACAAGCTCTGCAAGATCGCTCGCTGCCTGCTCGATGGTTCGTACTTCGTTGTGTACGTAAAACACCTGGCCGCCGCGCATCAGCTCGCGACTGAGCGCCTCGCGAATCAAATGGTTACGCTTTTCCTGAATGAAGGTCTTGATCGACAACCGCTTGGCTGGAGGTGTTGCAATAATGGACAGGTCGCGGATGCCGCCGATGGCCATGTTCAGGGTTCGCGGGATGGGGGTCGCCGTGAGTGTTAGCAGATCGACTTCCGCGCGCAGGGCCTTGAGCCGTTCCTTCTGGCGGACGCCAAAGCGGTGTTCCTCATCAACAATGACCAGCCCAAGATTTTTAAACTTGAGGTCTTTACTCAGAAGCTTGTGGGTGCCAATCAGAATATCTACCTTGCCTTCAGCGCTACCTTGCATAGCGCTCTTCACCTCGGCGTCATTGCGTAGTCGTGAGATCACCTCCACGCGAACGGGCCAGTCGGCAAATCGATCGCGGAAGCTCTCGCCATGCTGTTGTGCAAGCAGGGTAGTAGGCACCAGTACACCGACCTGCTTGCCGTTCTGTACGGCGAGGAACGCGGCGCGCATGGCGACCTCTGTTTTGCCAAATCCCACGTCACCGCACACCAGTCGGTCCATGGGAGTTGGGCCTGTCATGTCCGCAACCACGGCATCTATGGTCATTTCCTGATCGGGCGTTGCGGCAAACTCAAACTGATCGGCGAACGTCTGATAGTCGGCTTCGGGCATGTCGAATTGAAAGGCCGGGCGGGACTTGCGCAGGGCATAGAGGTTTAAGAGTTCGGCGGCAACATCAAAGGCCTTGAGTGCGGCTTTGCGGCGCGCTTTTTCCCATTGGTCTGAGCCCAGCCGGTGCAGTGGCGCGCCGTTTTCATCCGCCCCCGAATAGCGTGAAATTAGATGCAGCGATGCCACGGGCACATAGAGCTTGGCCTCTTCAGCGTATTCCAGCTGCAAGAATTCATTCTGCTGGTCATTTATGGTCAGCGTGGTGAGCCCACAATAGCGGCCGACGCCGTGATCGATGTGCACAACGGGAGCGCCGATGTGCAACTCGTTCAGATTGCGGACGATCTGATCCGAGTCAACGCGTGCCCGCTTGTCGCGGTGGGTGTTCACGCCGGGACGGCGACCGTAGATGTCTGCCTCGGTGATGAGGGTGAGCTGGTTGCTTGAGATGCCGCGAGTCAGCTGCGCAATCATTAGGCCAAACGCTGGGGGCGTGCCTTGACTGAACGCCTCTGCGTACTCTGCCCAACTCGCTACAAACTGGGTAGTTATCCCCGCGCGGCCGAGGAACTCGTCGACGATCTCGCGGCGTCCTGCAGATTCTGCGACAAACAGTACCGGTGTGGCGCGCTCCTGGAGAAAGTCTGTGAGCGCCTTTGCCGGGGTTTTTGAGCGTATGTCCGCCGAAAGATCTGGCAGGCCCTGGTAGCCAAAGTTCTCTTCGTGCTTGTGCCGCTGATTCAGGCCAATTTTTGCAAAGGGCGCAAGGCTTGCCAGCAGCTCTTCTGTGTTTAAGTACAGTTCGGCCGGATCGTGGATTGGCCGTTCAATATCGTAGCGCAGGCTCTCGTGGCGATCATGGACCTGTTGCAGAAACTCCTGGCTGTTCTCGGTAAGCGACGTCTCGTGTAAGGCCAGGGTGTTGTCTGGCAGGTAATCAAAAAGGGTTCCCAGGTCGTCGAAAAACAGTGGCAGGTAGTACTCAATACCAGACGGCATAATGCCGGCGCTCACGTCCTGATAAACCGGACAACGTCTTTGGTCGACATCAAACCTGGCGTGCCAGCGGTTGCGGAACGCCGTGATGGCCTCGGCTTCCACCGGAAATTCTTTTGCGGGTAACAACTCCAGGCGATCAAGTTTCTCTATCGAGCGTTGATTGTCCGGATCAAAAGTCCGCAGGGTGTCGATTTCATCGTCCAGCAGGTCGATCCGAATCGGCAGTTCGGCACCCATGGGAAAGACATCAAGTAGCGCGCCGCGCACAGCAAACTCACCCCGCTCGGTGACAGCGGACACGTGGCGATAACCCGCTTCGGTGAGCCGGGCACGCTGTACCTGGATGTCCAGTGTTTGTCCGGGTGCAAGCTGGAAGCTGCTTCCTGCGACGTAACCAGCTGGCGCTGTGCGTTGCAGACAGGTGGCAAGGCTGACAATCAGCAAGCCATGAGTCAGGCCGGGCAAGCGAGCCATGGTTTGCAGACGCTCGGAGATGATGTCCTGATGAGGTGAGAAAGCGTCAAAGGGCAGGGTTTCCCAGTCAGGAAAGTGCAGCACTTCCAGGGCGTCGGGCGCAAACAGGGTGCACTCCCTGACGGCCTGGCGGGCGGCTGCCGTACTGGGACAGATAAGCAGAGTAAGGCCCTCGTGGTCGCAGGCGGCACTAACCGCTGCCAAAGAGCTGGCTGATGAGGGTAATTCGTTCCAGTTCAGCCGTTCGCCAGGCCCTGGTTTGTGCTCTGGACTGACGAGGTTGCTCAGGGGATTTGGACGGGCAGCTAGGGCAACCTCGGACATCTGATTTCAGTACTTCGTTTGGGTAATCGGGAAGGGCGCCATTCTACCTGCAAAGTTTGCAATCTCAGCCCCTCAAATGATAACCAGGCAGTGGCCAAGCAGTAGATTGCTAGGGTATAACCGGCTATTGTGTCGCGGTTTGCTTAAATGATGACAAGCGACGGCCAAGTGGCCAGAATCCCGACAATTATTTCCAGACTATACGAAGAAGTGCAGTAGATCGTGGCGATGAAACCGACTGATATTGGCGAACCCGATTATTTTCACAAAGTAGTTGATTGCCAGTGGGCCTGTCCGGCTCACACCCCCGTTCCGGACTACATCCGGCTCATTGCTCAGGAGCGCTATACCGAGGCGTATATGCTCAACTGGGACTCAAACGTGTTTCCAGGAATTCTTGGTCGCACCTGTGACCGGCCCTGTGAACCTGCCTGTCGGCGTGTTCGAACGGAGGAGACTCCGGTTGCGATCTGTCGCCTCAAACGGGTGGCCGCCGACAACAAGGGCGATATCGATGCCTACTTGCCGAAGGTGCCTCAGGAAGGCAACGGTAAAAAGGTCGCGCTGCTGGGTGGCGGACCTGCATCCCTTGCGGTTGCACGCGACCTGCTGCCGTTTGGCTATGAAGTCCATCTGTTTGATCGGGACGAGAAGGGCGGCGGCATGATGCGCTCGCAGATACCTTCATTCCGGTTACCCGTGGAAGTACTCGACGAAGAAGTGGATCTGATCCTCAATATGGGCGTGCACGCGCACTTCGGCTATGAAATTACGTCGATGCAAGAAATGCTCGACATGGGCTTTGATGCCTACTTTGTAGGCACCGGGGCGCCCAAGGGGCGCGATCTCAATCTGCCCGGACGGGAGGCGGTTGGCGATCACGTCAAGATTGGCATCGATTGGTTGTCCAGTGTCGCCTTTGGCCACACCACAGAAATTAAGGGCAAAGTGGTTGTGCTGGGAGGTGGTAACACCGCTATGGACTGCTGCCGAACCTCAATTCGGTTGGGTGCTGAGTCAGTTCAGGTGATAGTGCGTTCTGCCTTTGAGGTGATGAAAGCCTCGGATTGGGAAAAAGAAGATGCGATGGGCGAGGGCATCCCCATCATCAATAACCGGCCACCCAAGGAGTTTGTCCATGAAAACGGCAAACTCAAGGGCATCATTTTTGAATGTGTAACCCCGGTTAAAGGCGATGACGGTCGCCTCAAGTACGTTCCAAGTGGTGAAGAAGACGTGTTTGTCGAGTGCGATCACGTATTGATGGCCATTGGTCAGGACAACCACTGCCCCTGGATCGAGCGAGATCTGGGCATCACGTTCGACAAATGGGACTGTCCGGAACTCGATCCCGACACGCTGCAGTCGGCGAATCCCAAAATTTTCTTTGGCGGTGACTCAGCCTTTGGGCCAGAGAACATCATCTGGGCCTCTGCACACGCGCACAAGGCGGCGATCTCCATGCATCTGTTCCTGCAGGGTGCCGACGTGAAGGCCGACCGGCCGCCCGAAGGCGTCAACCTTATCTCGCAGAAGATGGGTGTGCACGAGTGGAGCTTCGATAATGAACACGATGCCGCGGTGCGCCACATTGTTCCCCAGGTGCCGCATGCCGAGGCACTAAAGGATGTTCGGCTTGAAGTTGAGCTGGGTTTTGATCAGGCCGCCGGGGCTGCCGAGGCGCAGCGCTGCCTGAATTGCGATGTACAAACGGTCTTTACCGAGAAGCTGTGCATCGAATGCGATGCGTGCGTTGATATCTGTCCTATGGACTGTATCTCCTTCACCGAGAATCTCGAGGAAGAGGAATTGCGGCAAACGCTGCAAGCACCCGCCGAGAACACTGAGCAAGATCTCTATGTGAGTGAGGTGTTGCCAACCCAACGGGTGATGGTTAAGGACGAAGATGTGTGTCTGCACTGTGGTTTGTGTGCAGAGCGATGTCCTACCAACGCCTGGGATATGCAGAAATCGGTGATCCATGTGCCGCAGCTGGGAACCTTTGCCTGATGAGCGCTCAAAATCCGGACGTTTCGTTCAACGACTTTGTTATCAAGTTCGCCAATGTGAACGGTTCTGGTTCTGCCAGCGCCAACGGCATGTTTGCGAAAGCACTTTTTCGCATGGGCATCCCGGTGGCCACGCGAAATATTTTTCCGTCGAACATCCAGGGGCTGCCAACCTGGTTTGAAGTGCGGGTGAGCGAGAAAGGCTACCTTGGTCGTCGCGAGGGCGTCGATATCATGGTGGCCATGAATGCCGAGACCTATGCCGAAGACGTGGCTGAAGTGGTTGAAGGCGGCTATCTGTTCTACGACAGCTCAAAGCCTCTTGATAGCCGACTCAAACGCAGTGGCATCAACTACATTGGCGTGCCCTGTGCCCAGTTGGTGTTGCCGGAGTACTCAGACCCCAAGCAGCGTTCGCTGTTTAAGAATATTGTTTATCTGGGGGCGCTGGCGGAACTGCTAAGCATCGATTTTGATGAAATCACCGGCATGGTATCGACTTCCTATGCGGGTAAAGAGCATCTACTGAAGCCAAATATTCGCGCCCTTGAGATCGGTCGGGGCTATGCCCGGGATTATCTTGAAAGCCCATTACCATTGCAGGTTCGACGCAGTGATGGTGTTGGCGACAAAGTGATGGTAGATGGCAACGCGGCAATTGGTCTGGGTATGGTCTATGGCGGTGCTACCGTCTGTGCCTGGTATCCGATTACTCCGTCCACGTCGGTTGCGGAAGGGTTTGAGAAGTACGCCAACCAACTGCGAACAGACAAGGATACGGGCGAGAAGAACTTTGCCATCATTCAGGCCGAAGATGAGCTGGCCTCTATCGGGATCGTCATTGGTGCGGCCTGGAACGGCGCTCGCTCATTCACCGCGACTTCCGGGCCCGGTGTGTCCCTGATGTCGGAATTTTTGGGTCTTGCCTACTTTGCCGAGATCCCGGCAGTGCTGGTAGATATTCAGCGCTCTGGTCCGTCTACCGGAATGCCAACCCGTACCCAGCAATCAGATTTGCTGAGTGCAGCCTATGCGTCTCACGGAGACACCAAGCATGTGGTGTTGCTGCCATCAACGCCGTTTGAGTGTTTCGACTTTGCGGCCACGTCACTTGATCTTGCAGACCGGTTGCAAACGCCCATTATCATCTTGTCAGACCTTGAGTTGGGCATGAATGACAATATGTCAGAGCCCTTTGCGTGGGACGACAGTCGTAAATACGATCGCGGCAAGGTGCTGGATGCCGAGGCTCTGGATAGTGTAGAGAAGTTCGGTCGTTATCTTGATGTGGACGGGGACGGTATTGGTTATCGAACCTATCCTGGTACTCATCCTGAAAAGGGTGCTTTCTTCACTCGCGGTACATCGCGTGATGAGTATGCGGCGTACACCGAATCTGAAACGGTGTACCAGCAGAATATGGAGCGCCTTGAGCTCAAGTGGAAAACGGCCGCAAGCATTGTCCCGCCGGCTGAGATTCACAGCACCGGCAAGAAAGTCGGCATCATCTATTACGGCACAACCATGTTGCCGATGCAGGAAGCCCTGGATCGACTGAATGATGAGGGTATCGAGCTCGACACCATGCGGATTCGCAGTTTTCCGTTTGGCGAAGAGGTCTGGGAATTTATTGCTGAGCACGACTTTGTGTTTGTGGCGGAACAAAATCGGGATGCACAGATGAAATCGCTGCTGGTGAATGAAGGCGGTCTGGATCCGGCTAATCTGGTGAGCGTGCTTTACTACGCCGGGCTGTCGATTTCGGCCGACTATATCGCCGAGTCGGTGGCGCAGTATTTCAAGGAAACCAAGCGACCCATGCTTACGGAGGTGCAGTCATGACCTTTGTCGCCAAACCCAAGGTTCATCATCCGGCGCTCAAGCTCAACGAAATTGGCTTGCATCGGCGAGACTATGAGGGCGCTGTATCCACCTTGTGTGCCGGTTGCGGCCACGATTCTGTGAGTGCAGCCATTGTGCAGGCCTGCGCTGAGCTGTCCTTGCCGCCCCATCGGTTTGCAAAGGTGTCGGGCATCGGCTGCTCTTCCAAGACGCCCAGTTATTTTCTGGGCAAGTCTCACGGATTCAACTCGGTGCATGGACGTATGCCGTCCGTGGCCACGGGTGCAAACCTGGCCAATCGCGATCTGTTTACGATTGGTGTGTCCGGCGATGGCGATAGTGCGTCGATTGGCCTTGGTCAGTTCTCACATATCGTTCGTCGGCAGATCAATATGTTGTATATCGTCGACAACAACGGCACCTACGGTCTGACCAAAGGTCAGTTCTCAGCCACCAATGATCTTGGCTCGACGTCCAAAAAAGGCGTACCAAACCTTTATGCGCCGATCGATTTGGCCAGTCTTGCATTGCAGTTGGGGGCAGGCTTTGTGGCTCGCAGCTTCTCAGGTGACAAGCGTCAGCTGGTGCCGCTGATTAAGGCGGCCCTGTTGCATAAGGGATTTGCCTTTATCGATGTAATTTCGCCCTGTGTTGCCTTTAACAACCACAGCGGTTCAACCAAGAGCTACGAACATACCAGAGGTCACACCGGCAGCGTGGTTGATGCCGATCTGATCATGTCGCATGACGAGATCACCGCTGACTATGAGCCTGGCACCACCGAAGATGTGGCCATGCCCGACGGATCGACACTGCGATTGAACAAGCTGGACGCCAGCTACGATCCCAAAGACCGGGTGGCAGCACTGTCCCATGTGCAACAAAAAGCCGTGGAAGGAGAGGTGGTTACGGGGCTTTTGTACGTTGACCCTGATGCCAGCGATACGCATGAGATCCTCAATACGACCGCTACACCGTTAAATAGCCTGACAGAAGCCGAGCTCTGCCCGGGTAATGACGCACTGCACGCGATCAATGCGGGGCTGCGCTAGCCGCTGCCGGGACACTTCAGCGGGTCTCAGACGACGCAGTTCACGACCCACAGGTTTGGGGTAGCCCTGTTTCACAATTTTACTACATCTTTCGGCTGTTTAGCTTGTAGGTCTGATCGACTGCTTCGATAATAATTGTGCTCGCTTGAGGGCGGGTGCCCACCACGCCCAACCTTGATATCGCATTTATTCACCGAATTTAAGAGAGGATGTGCAGTGGCCCTACCCAACCTAGAGGACTACTTCCCCGACTGGAAAGAACGCGAAGCACTGGCTGAGGCCATGATTCCGCTGATTGGTCGTTTGTATCGGTCGAACGTTGTTACCTACTGCTACGGTCGAGCGCTCTATAACCAGAACGTGACTCAGATAATGAAGACCCATCGCTACGTGCGTCAGGTCGCTGAGAACGAGCTGTCCGAATTCGAAAGCTATCCGATCCTCGAAGCGCTGTCCCAGCTTGACTTGGGACCTTCGCACCTGGATGTAGGTAAGCTTGCAACCTGCTTCATGGAAGAGACTGAGCGAACCAACATTACGCCGCTCGAGTTTGTGAAGCGTGAGTGTGCAGAGGTTATCGGTCGTCACATACCCCCATTGAAAGAACCGCAGGATGTTGTTCTGTTCGGTTTTGGTCGTATTGGTCGATTGCTCGCTCGCTTGCTGGTTGAGAAAACCGGTTCTGGTGAGCAGCTGCGACTGCGCGCGATTGTTGTCCGCAAGGGTGGTGAGAACGATCTGGTTAAGCGGGCAAGCCTTCTGCGCCGCGACTCTGTTCACGGTACCTTTCAGGGCACCTTGCGTGTTGATGAAGAAAACAGTTGCATCATTGCCAACGGCAATGTGATTCGGGTGATCTATGCCAATGGCCCGGATCAGGTAGATTACGAGTCCTACGGAATTTCAAACGCCATTGTTATCGACAACACTGGCGTGTGGAGAGATGAAACCGGCCTCGGCAAGCATTTGCAGAGTGCGGGCGCCTCAAAGGTCATACTGACCGCACCGGGCAAAGGTGAGGTCAAAAATATTGTCTCCGGGGTTAACTCCAATGAGCTCTATGCGGATGACAGCATTATTGCGGCAGCGTCTTGCACCACAAACGCCATCATTCCAGTGCTTAAGTCTGTAACGGACAAGTTTGGTCTTGAGCACGGTCATATGGAAACGGTGCACAGTTATACCAATGATCAAAACCTGATCGATAACTATCACAAGAAGCCTCGGCGTGGTCGCGCAGCGCCATTGAACATGGTTATCACTGAAACGGGTGCCTCGAAGGCCGTGGTTAAGTTGCTACCGCATCTCGATGGCAAACTGACAGGTAACGCGATTCGTGTGCCCACTCCCAATGTGTCGCTGGTTATCCTGAACCTGACGCTTGAGCAGGAAACCTCAAAAGAAGAGGTGAATGCGTTCTTGCGAGATACCGCGCTCAATTCGCCGTTGCAGCGGCAAATTGACTACACCAACTCCCCGGATGCGGTGTCTTCTGACTTTGTTGGATCGCGTCATGCGTGCATCGTTGATGCCACCGCAACGCTGGTAGATGGCCGACACATCGTGTTGTACGTGTGGTACGACAACGAGTTTGGCTATGCCTGCCAGGTTGTTCGATTGGTGCAGAAATGGGCCGGTATTAGCTACCCGCTGATTCCTGGTGATGTTGCAACAATTGGCTTTGAGCAGGGCTGCCAACCCCAGGCCGTTCCGGGTCTGGCACAAAGCGGCGGCTAGGCTCCAACGCTGAAGCTCCAAAACCGAGCACTCTCATCCTGCGGCGCCACTCCGGGCGCCGCGCCCGTGCCGGGCACTACTCCCGTAGATTCTCTTCTCGCCTAATTTCCTCTTTATATCGTCCTTAACCTATCGTAGCTGTCGATCCCAGCTACCCTTTAAACGGTATCTGATTAATGGGCTGTTGCCCGTCGCCAGATGGTTTTAACTGCGTAAGGGTTTGACTGTGGTATTCGCCTTGGGCCACCACTATAATCTGCGCGGCTTTGACCGGGGGCTGTGGATAAAATGCGCTCCGGGCACAAAAAATCCGTGAATCTATCTGCGTGAAACCAGCTGCGTGAGTCGATCTGAAGGCACCCTCAGCAGAGACACAAATTGGGCAGGAACAGTTACACACCTATGATTAGCATCAAGAAAGGGCTCGATTTACCAATAGCCGGCAAGCCGGTACAGAGCCTGGGAGACACCAAGTCGCCCCGAACGGTTGCTGTACTCGGTCCCGACTATGTCGGCATGAAGCCTACTATGGCCGTACGAGAGGGTGAGGCGGTAAAGCTCGGGCAAGTACTCTTCTCTGACAAGAAAACCCCGGGTGTTGTTTTCACGGCGCCAGCCTCTGGCACCGTTAGTGCAATCAATCGGGGAGCCAAGCGCGTCCTCGAATCGGTAGTCATCGATGTCGATGCATCTAGCGACGACGCTGAGCGCTTTGATACCTCCAGGGCTACGGACCGCGCAGGGGTGGAGAGCGTACTGGTGGCCTCCGGACTGTGGACTGCGTTTCGCACTCGGCCGTTTAGCCGGGTGCCTGAACTAGGGTCTGCACCGCACTCTATTTTTGTGACGGCAATGGATACCAACCCTCTTGCCGCAGACCCGCTGGTGATCATCAATGATCGACCCGACGACTTCACGGCAGGACTTGACGGGATTGCCCGACTGACTGAAGGCAAGGTTTTTGTTTGCCATGAGGCGGGCAAGTTTGTCCCGGCGGGCAGTGACCCCAAACTGACACCCTCAGAATTTGGCGGTATTCATCCTGCTGGTCTGGCCGGCACCCATATTCACCACCTCGATCCAGTCAGCGCCAAGAAGACCGTCTGGAGTATTGGCTATCAGGATGTCATTGCGATTGGGCACCTGTTACAAACCGGAACGCTTGACAGTTCACGGGTGATCTCTCTTGCGGGCCCAGGTGTGAGTTCACCCCGGCTCATTCGTACCACGCTGGGTGCTTCTATAGAAGAGCTTGCAGCAGGAGAGCTTAACGAGGGTGAGCAACGACTCATTTCTGGCCCGGTATTTAGTGGCCACACGGCGCGGGGCGGGCTGGCCTTTCTTGGCCGGTATCATCAACAGATTTCGGTATTGCCCGAAGAACGTGAGCGCCACTTTCTCGGCTACCTGACCCCGGGCGGCAATCGTCATTCGGTGTTTCCGGTGTTTCTGTCATCCTGGCTTAAAAAGAAAAGCGTTGATCTCACGACGACCACCAACGGCAGTACCCGGGCCATGGTGCCTATTGGCACCTACGACTCAGTGATGCCCGGAGACTTTTTGGCGACGCAGCTGATGCGCTCACTATTGGTTGCCGACGTTGAGCGGGCAATCAACCTGGGTTGTCTTGAGCTCGATGAAGATGATGTTGCGCTGTGCACCTACGCATGTCCCGGTAAATACGAGTATGGGCCGGTACTTAGGCAGATGCTTAATCAAATTCAAAAGGAGGGCTAGGCAATGGGTCTTCGAAGTATGTTGGATGCCATCGAGCCACATTTTGAGAAAGGTGGGAAGTTTGAGGCGCTCTACCCTGCGTATGAGGCGATAGATACTGCCCTGTATACGCCCGACACCGTAACCGCCGGGGCCTCGCATATTCGCGATGGGTTGAACCTGAAGCGCATCATGATCACGGTCTGGGCCGTGGCGTTTATTCCCGCACTCGCTGGAGCCTACGCCACCGGCTATCAAGCCAATGCTGCTATGGCGGAGCTTGGCCTCACGGAAATGAACAACTGGCGCGAGGTGTTTGTAGGAGCGCTTACAAGCTACGATCCAAACAGTGTCTGGGACTGCGTGATTCACGGCCTGTCCTACTTTCTGCCTCTGTACATCACGGTCTTTTTGGCCGGTATCTTCTTTGAGATCTGGTTTGCGTCAAAGCGTGGCCATGAAGTTAACGAGGGGTATTTTGTTACCTCCATCCTGTTCACGCTGACACTCCCGGCAAACACGCCGTTGTGGATGGCGGCAGTAGGCATCATCTTTGGTGTTGTGATTGGTAAGGAAGTGTTCGGCGGCACGGGCAAGAACTTTCTCAATCCCGCTCTTACCGGCCGCGCGTTCCTCTACTTTGCCTATCCTGCGCAGATGTCCGGTGACGCGGTATGGGTAGCGGTGGATGGGTTCACCCGGGCGACACCCCTTGGTGAGGTTGCCGCAGGACTTGAGAATTCAATGAGCTGGCTGCAGGCGTTTCTTGGCAATATGCCCGGCTCGTTTGGAGAAACCTCCACACTGGCCATCATGATTGCTGGCGCTATTTTGCTGCTCACACGGATTGCCTCCTGGCGCGTCATGTTGGGCATTGTCCTTGGAATGACCGCGGCAACCCTGTTGTTCAACGCCATTGGGTCCTCAGATAACAGCATGTTTGCGATGCCGTTCTACTGGCACTTTGTGCTGGGTGGTTTTGCCTTCGGTACGGTCTTTATGGCAACCGATCCGGTGTCTGCGGCAATGACCGACCGCGGGCGGCTCTACTACGGTATTTTGATCGGGGTGATGTGTGCGCTTATTCGCGTAGTTAACCCGGCTTTTCCCGAAGGCATGATGTTGGCCATTCTGTTCGGCAATCTGTTCGCTCCGCTCATCGATCACTTCGTCGAGCAGGGCAACATTAAACGGAGACTTGCCCGTGTCTGAATCTGAAAGCAAATCCAGCTACAACAAGGACAGTTTGCGCAACACGCTGCTGGTGGCTATTGGCGTTTGCCTTGTGTGTTCCATTCTTGTGTCTCTGTCAGCGGTTGCATTGCGACCTCAGCAGCAGGCAAACAAGCTACTCGATCAGAAACAAAACGTACTTCGGGCGGCGGGTATCTTGCCGGCTGACGATGTGGTGGATGCTCAGGGCCGCGGCATTGAGGAGCTCTTTGATGCCTTTGAAGTGCGAGTAGTTGACCTGGATACAGGCAGCTATGTCGATGGCGTCGATCCCCAGACCTTTGACCCTATTCGAGCTTCCAAGGAGTTGGCTGCTTCCGTTGCACTGAGTCCCGAAGAAGACACCGCAACCCTTGGACGACGCGAAAATCAGTCGCTGGTCTACATCAAGCGCGACGCATCAGGTGGCATCGAACGAATTGTCATGCCAGTCCGCGGTTATGGGCTGTGGGGCACGCTGTTTGGTTATCTTGCGCTCGAGGGCGATATTCAGACCATTGCCGGACTCGGATTTTATTCTCACAAGGAAACGCCGGGGCTTGGTGGCGAAGTCGACAACCCCAACTGGAAGGCGGCATGGCCCGGTGTAATTATGTTTGACGGTGCAGGTAACCCGGCGATCAGCCTGGTTAAATCTCGTGCACCGGCAGGCTCTGCTGCGGCAAAACATGAGGTAGATGCGCTGTCCGGCGCGACGTTCACAACCAAGGGTGTCGAAAACATGATGCGATACTGGATGGGTGAGGGCGGTTTTGGTCCCTATCTTGAGAAACTGAAGGCGGGAACGGTCTGATGGCGAGTGCAAAAGAGGTCCTGGTAGACCCGATATTCAACAACAATCCGATTGCGCTGCAGGTATTGGGAATTTGCTCAGCCCTTGCGGTAACCGTTCAGATGTCCACGACGCTGGTGATGTGTCTGGCGGTGATCTTTGTCACCACTGCATCAAACTTTCTGGTGTCGATTGTACGCAATGTGATTCCAACCAATATTCGAATCATTGTGCAGATGACCATCATTGCGAGCCTCGTGATACTGGTTGATCAGGTATTGCAGGCGGTGGCGTATGACATCTCCAAGAGCATGTCGGTATTTGTTGGTCTGATCATCACAAACTGCATCGTGATGGGCCGGGCAGAAGCCTTTGCCATGCAGAACCCACCGTTGCTGTCTGCGATTGACGGCCTAGGCAATGCGGTGGGTTACAGCCTGATTCTGATTCTGGTGGCGCTCATTCGTGAACCCCTGGGATCGGGCACCTTACTCGGTTACGAAATTCTGCCTTTGGTGTCTAACGGTGGATGGTATCGGCCAAACGGCATGATGCTGCTGTCGCCCAGTGCCTTCTTCATTATTGGTATGTTGATCTGGGCACTGCGTTCCTGGAAAACAGAACAGGTGGAGGCGCCGGAGTATCAGATCGCGCCGAACACCCAGTATCGGGAGGCGCTGTAATGGAGGCTTATCTCGGACTGTTCGTTCGCGCCATCTTTATTGAAAACATGGCGCTCACCTTCTTTCTTGGAATGTGTACCTTCATTGCCATCTCCAAGAAGATCTCTACCGCTATTGGGTTAGGTGTTGCCGTTATTGTGGTGCTGGGCATTACTGTGCCGGCCAACAACCTGATCTATACCTACTTTCTGAAAGAAGGCGCGCTGACCTGGGTGAGCGACGACTTTGCGAGTGTTGATCTCAGCTTCCTGACGTTCCTTGCCTACATCGGCGTGATCGCAGCGATGGTGCAGATTCTGGAGATGTTTCTGGATCGGTTTGTGCCGGCGCTCTACAACGCGCTTGGGGTGTTCTTACCCCTGATTACGGTGAACTGCGCGATACTTGCCGGTTCGCTGTTTATGGAAGAGCGGGACTACGGTTTTGGCGAGAGTGTGGTGTTTGGCCTGGGCGCGGGTGTGGGCTGGGCTTTGGCAATCACTGCCTTGGCCGGGGTTCGAGAAAAATTGAAATACAGCGATGTGCCGGAAGGACTGCGCGGCCTTGGCGTCACCTTTATTTGTGTTGGCCTTCTGTCGCTGTGCTTTATGTCCTTCGGCGGCATTGATATTTAACGATAGAGACTGAGGAGACTCCGGATGTTTGGAACCACAGTTGCTCTGGGTATTGTGATGTTTACCGTCACTGTACTGGTGTTGGTGATGGTCATTTTGTTCGCTCGCTCAAAGCTTGTGAGCACGGGTGATGTAACGATTGAAATTAACGGCGATCCGGACAAGCGGGTGGTTGTGCAGGCTGGCGGCAAACTGCTGAACACCTTGGCAGACAAGGGCGTATTCCTGTCCAGCGCCTGCGGTGGTGGCGGAACCTGTGCCCAGTGCCGGTGCCAGGTGAATGATGGCGGTGGGTCGATCTTGTCGACGGAAGAAGGCCATTTCACCCGGGGTGAGATTCGCGAGAACTGGCGTTTGTCGTGCCAGGTGGCTGTAAAGCAAGACATGAAGATTGAGATTCCCGAGGACGCTTTTGGCGTTAAGCGTTGGGAATGTGAAGTGCTCTCGAACAACAACGTGGCCACCTTTATCAAGGAGCTCACCCTTAAGCTGCCTGAAGGCGAAGAGGTTGCCTTCCGGGCAGGTGGTTTTGTGCAGCTGGAGATTCCGCCCTACGAACTCGACTATCGCGAGTTTGATGTGGAGGAGGAATACCA
This sequence comes from uncultured Pseudomonadales bacterium, assembly GCA_964634815.1. Lineage (GTDB taxonomy): Bacteria > Pseudomonadota > Gammaproteobacteria > Pseudomonadales > Azotimanducaceae > JALZVT01. The sequence continues at coordinate 95,797 of CAZWMD010000003.1, forward strand.
CGGTGACTGGGATCGGTTTGGCGTTTGGGAAAACAAAGCCAAGGTCGACGATGTCACCATTCGCGCCTACTCCATGGCGAACTACCCCGAAGAGAAGGGCATTCTCAAGTTCAACATTCGGATTGCATCGCCACCGCCGGGAACTGATTTTCCGCCGGGCGCCATGTCGAGCTATGTGTTCAATCTAAAGCCCGGTGACAAGCTGACGGTGTTTGGTCCTTACGGTGATTTCTTCACTAAAGAGACTCCTGCTGAGAAAATCTGGATTGGCGGTGGTGCGGGTATGGCGCCGCTGCGTTCGCAGATTTTTGATGAGCTGAAGCGCAAGAAAAACGCAGATGTCAAGATGAGCTACTGGTATGGCGCTCGTTCACTGACGGAGATGTTTTACAGCGAAGAATTTGACGACCTAGCTGAGGCCTACGACAACTTCGATTGGCACGTGGCGCTGTCGGATCCCTTGCCCGAAGACAACTGGACCGGAGAAACCGGCTTCATTCACAACGTGGTGCTTGAGAACTATCTGAAGGATCATCCAAATCCGGAAGACTGTGAGTATTACCTGTGTGGTCCCCCACCTATGGTTGCTGCGGTGCTAACCATGCTCGACGACCTGGGCGTTGAGCCTGAGAACATTCTGCTGGATGACTTCGGCGGCTAACAGCCTGCTTTGGCACCTCCCTGACCAGTGGCAAATCAGATTGCTCTGATGCACGCCGCTGGGCATACTAATTTGCAAAATAATCAGTGTGTTAGGGGAGTTTTAGCGGGTGAGTAACGAGACATCAGAGCTGTTCCGGGAACTGAAGACTGTTTGGGCGGAGTTCACTGGCCCGGGCGGACCCTTCGAGGTGGTGACCGAGGATGTACTGGGTGCACCTACCCTTTGCTACAAGGACGCGCCGGGCAGCGTACGAGACATCTGGCTGTCTACCTTGCAGTACGCTGATCGTGACTACCTGATCTACAACGACGAGCGGCTCACTTACGGGGAGACCCATCAGCGGGTGGCATCTATCGCTTGCTGGCTTCAGGCCCAGGGCGTTGAGCCTGGCGACCGTGTGGCGATTGCCATGCGTAACTACCCCGAATGGATGCAGTGTTATTGGGCCACGCTATCGATTGGTGCGGCGGCCGTGGGCATGAACGCCTGGTGGGTGGGTGAAGAGGTGCACTACGCCCTTAAAGACGCGGCTCCCAAAGTGATTGTCTGTGACAGTGAGCGGCTTGAGCGATTGCAGCCCATGCGCAGTGATTTTCCAAACCTTACTGTGGTTGCGGTTCGCAGTGATCCAACGCCAGACACAGTGCCCTTTTCCGATTTGGTTGCCTTTGGTGGTGATCTTCCTCAGGTAGATATTCATCCCGATGATGATGCCTGTATTTTTTACACCTCAGGCACCACCGGTCGACCCAAGGGGGCGCAACTTACCCATCGGGGCTGTGTCACCAATCTGATGAACCTGCTGTTCGGCGGTATGGCCCAGGCCCATGCGATTGCCAGAGCGAAAGGCGAAGCGCCGCCAAACCCTGAGGATGCGCCCATTCCCGGTGTCATTGCGACGACTCCGCTATTTCATGTCACAGCCAATAACTGTGGTGCCTACGTTGTCACCTTTGCTGGCGGCAAGCTGGTGCACACCTATCGCTGGGATGCGGGTGAAGCGCTTGAGTTGATCGAACGCGAGCGGCTGACCAGTATTAGTGGCGTGCCAGTGATGGCTCGCGAGTTGCTTGCTCATCCCGACTTTGACAAACGCGACACCAGCTCGTTAACCGGCATTAGTGGGGGTGGGGCGCAGTTTCAACCCGATCTGGTCGACAAGGTCGATAAACAAGGTAAGGGGGCGCGACCAAGTACCGGGTTTGGCATGACCGAAACCTGCGGCATCATCACCTCGTTTGCGTCTGACTTCTTTGTCAGCAAACCCAACAGCGCTGGTCCGGCGATGCCCACCTTTGAGGCGAAGTGCGTTGATGAACAGGGCAATACCCTGGCCGTGGGTGAACATGGTGAACTCTGGGTGCGTGGTGCCTCGGTGATCAAGGGCTATCTCAATCGCGAAGAAGCAACCGCAGAATCGATCACTGATCGCTGGTTACATACCGGTGATGTGGCGCGTATCGACGACGATGGCTGTATCTTCATTGTCGATCGAGTGAAAGACATGGTTCTGCGAGGTGGCGAAAACGTCTACTGCGCAGAGGTTGAGAATGCGCTGTACAGACATTCTGCTGTTTCTGAATGCAGCGTCTTTGGTGTGCCTGATGATCGATTGGGCGAAGAGGTTGGTGCCGCGATTGTGTTGGCAGAAGGGGCATCGGTTAATGTCGATGAACTGCGCGAACACTGCACCAGCATTATTGCCAAACACAAAATCCCCCGCTATCTGTGGATTCAGAGCGAGTCACTGCCGCGTAACGCCTCGGGTAAATTCTTGCGCCGCGAGCTGAAAGACCAGCTCGCCGTGGCGGATGCCCAGTAGAGGGCTTAAGTAGGCTTAGCGACCTTTGAAATCTGGTTCGCGTTTTTCCAGAAAGGACTTCATGCCTTCCTGGAAGTCTTCGCTCTGAAACAGCGGCAACAGTTGCAGATAGACGTGATGCACATGGTCATCAAAGTTCTCATCCATGCCCATGCGCATCATGCGCTTTGACGCCTGGACCGCCATGGGGGCGTTCTTTGCGACCTGACGGGCCATTTCCTGGGCGGCATCAGCCACTTCATTGTGGCCTACCACAGAGTTCACCAGTCCGTACTCGGTGCACTCGGCAGCGGTAAGCGTCTTGCCGGTGAAAATGATCTCTGATGCCTTGGCCCAACCAATCATGCGCGGTAATAACCAGGTTCCACCAGATTCCGGGACAATTCCGCGTGCGGTGAAGGCCGCGGCTAGCTTGGCGTTGTCTGCCATGATGCGGATGTCGCAGCCCAGTGCCAGGTCCATGCCGTAGCCGGCCGCCGAGCCGTTGAGTGCTGCGATAGTGGGTGTGTTCAGGTTGTGCAGTACGGTGGGTGGGGTGTTACGCAGATCCAGAGTGGGGTGAACCCGGCGGCGTTTTTTCTCACCGTCTTTGTCCTCAGACCCAGGCCCAATATCGCCACCGGTGAGATCGAGACCAGCGCAGAAAAATTTGCCGGCACCGGTGATGATAATAGCTCGCACATCGTCGTCTGCATCCGCTGCCAGCAGGTGTTCGCTCAGGCCGTTGAGCATGTCCTGGGAAATGGTATTGCGTTGTTCGGGGCGGTTAATCGTAAGCGTTGCGATGTGATTGGATACCGCATAGAGGACGTCGGTTGCAGGCATTAGGGTTACTCCAAAAGTGGTGTCAGTAAGCTATCGGGCAGGCATGAGCTCTTCGTTAACGTCGTAGCCGGCGTCAGGCGGAATACACAGGTAGCGATCGTCGCCGCGTTTTTCAACCCAGGGTGTGACAGGTACCGGGGTTTCTGCTCGGCAAGCGTTTAGTGCGGCTGATACGCTGTCGAACTTGGCCAGTTTCTCGATGTTGCGCAGGGTTGGGAAAATAATTGTTCGTGTGCCGGCTTCTGCTTCGGCGAGCGCCGTGCTGGGTTTGATCCAAACAGAATCGACCGACTCATGGCCGTCATGCAGAGCTAGATGATCTTCGGGTGCTGCCGTTGCGTAGAAGTGAGTGTCAAACCGCTTAGGCATCATGTCTGGAGTGATCCAGTGGGCGAAGTGCCCCAGTTCGCCGCATTGCAAGCGCAGGCCTTTGTCGCGCAACAGCTGGGCGAACGTCATCTCGTGATCAACGATGGGTTGGCGATAGCGTTGTAGCGAGGCAAGCGTCACGCCGTCGATCGTTTTGTCTGTGTCTAGATCGCGCGCCAGCAAAATGCCACATTCTTCAAAGGTCTCGCGCAGGGCAGAGACCTGGGCGGCAAACAGTTTGTCGTCGTCGTGGCCATTGTCTGCAAGCTCTCGAAGCTCGGCGTCAAAATCTTGCGGGTCTGCCTTGCCGCCGGGAAACACCAGGGCGCCTGAGGCAAAATCGATCTGGTGATGGCGCACAACCATAAACACCTCGAGACCTTCGGCACCATCACGCAGTAACAATACGGTAGAGGCCGGTACGATTGGTGCAGCCTCTTTTTTCGACGTAGGGTCTTTATCAGTCATGTGGGATGTCCAGTTTCTGGCAGCCTAGCTGCGGCCGGCAACTTTGGTAATGAAGGTGTCCAGCGTTTCAAGCTTCTGTGGCATAGGCCCAAGTGTGAAGTCGGGAACAATCAGTTCATCAACGCCTATCTGTTCGTACTCTTTGATGATTTCTGCAACTTCGTCAACGCTACCGATGATGGTGGCCATATCCATGGGGGTGGCTTTCATTTTGTCGATGAAGGCCTTGTCGTCGTTCATAAACAGCAGGGCCACCGCGGTACGGTGAATCTCTTTAGGATCGCGTTTGAACGTGGCGCAGTGCTTATCCAATACGCTCATTTTGTGCTTGAGCGTATCGACGGTGCCCCAGACGTTCCAGCTGTCAGCGTGTTGAGCGGTAATTTTCAGAGTGACCTTTTCGCCGCCGCCACCAATGAGCAGGGGTAGAGTGGATTGCAGCGGTTTGGGTTCGAGGCTTGCGTTATCGAGCTGATAGTACTGACCTGAGAAATTTGCCTTGGTTTGAGTGTAGAGCGCCTTGATCACATGACAGGCTTCGTCCAGCCGTGCCAGACGCTCTTTAACGGTGTAGAAGGGAATGCCGTATTGCTGGTGCTCGTTTTCCTGCCAGCCTGCGCCCAGACCAAGAATCGCTCGACCGCCGGAGATGTGATCAAGGGTCGCTGCCATCTTGGCCAGCACGGCCGGGTGACGGTAGGTGTTGCCTGCAACCAGGGTACCCATGCTCAGGCGTGGCACCTGGGCAGCTAACGCTGACAGGGTAATCCAGGCCTCCGGCCAGGGTGCGCTGGTGTCTTCTGCATTGGGCATAAAGTGGTCGGCGTACCAGATGCCGTCCCATCCCGTTCGTTCGACGTGCTGTGCAAGCTCAAGCACATCAGCGTAAGGCTGACTTGGATTAGGCCAAAAACTGAATTTCATAGATCACTCCCCTTGGCCAAGATGTTCGCTTATACCAGTGCCTATGGCAAACTTTGGCCCGTGCTAGCCACCCGTACATGCGTTCTTACCCCCTTCGATGAATCCGATACGGAGGATTTGCTGGCGTTTTTTCGAGACCCGCAGGTAAGGAAGTATCTGTGGGATGACCTGGAGATCGACCGGGCGACTGTGGTGTCGGTAGTGCAGGCAAGTCTGAGTGAGTTTGCTGCGGGCCGTTGCGGTATGTTTTGTCTGCGTCTGGCGGAGACTGCGCAGAGGGTTCAGCCCACCATTATTGGCTTTTGTGGCTTGCGACCGGCCGACTATGCGCCCGGCGCTGCTGAGCTTCTTTATGGGTTGTTGCCGGAATATTGGGGGCGCGGCTTCGCCACCGATGCGGCCGAGGTAGTACTGCGTCATGCTGCAACAGCAACCGGCCTCAGGCGTTTTGTGGCGGCAACCGATGCACCCAATCGGGCATCTGCTTTAGTGCTTGAGCGGCTTGGGATGCACTTTGAGCACAAGGGCAATCTGCATGGATTGGCTACCCTGTTTTATTCTCTACCGGATGAGTTGTTTCAATCGCGCTATGGCGCGCAGGTCAATTGATGAGCTGGGACACATCACTTCCGCCCGTTCCGGTGTTGCTCATGGTGCTTGAGTTTCATCTGCATGGTTGCACTTCACTGAAAGAAAAGCGGGCCCGGCTGGGTGGGCTGCGTCAGCGCTTTGGTAAGGGTACGGGTGTTGCGGTATGTGAATCTGATTATCAAAACAGTCACCACCGGGCCCAGTGGAGTTTTGTTGCGACGGCTTCCGCGTTAGCCAACGCGCAGCAGACCTTGCAGAGCATTGAAGACTATGCGGCACAGTTTCTGGATGCCGAACTGGTTTCCGCTCGTTCCTTTGAGTTGAATTAGGTGCCTGGGTTTGAGTGTCGCTTGGGGTTCAATGCCTTTCTGTGTCTCATAGGCGTGCTTGTTGGTGCTGCCGGGTGCACACCCGATTCTGATCCGGGTCAGCTGTATTTGCAGCGTTTAGCCGGTACGCTGGACCAATCCTATGAGATCCGGGAAAGCTCATTGCCGGCGTTTCCTTTGGGGGAGACGTTGCGCATTGAACGGGCCACAACCAGGCTTGCCATAGTGGATGTTCTTGAAGTGCATCGCTGTGATCTTGGGGCTCTGGTTGCAGGCCGCAACGGTGGGCTGGGGCGGGTGCAAACCGCAAGTCAGAGATACCTTTACGACCGCGCGCTGGTCCGCGGACTGGGTGCCTGTGACGCACCGGGTGATGCACTGCAGGCGATACTGCAACAGCGTCGTGCAGAGCTGCCGATCTCTCTGTTTAATGCGCTGTTCTCGGGTGACGAGTGGCATGACTTTGTCACTCCGGGTGTCGTGCCGCCAGCCACATCCGTGGATTCCGGGCAGTTAACCCGGGTGTTGTCCAGGCTATTAACGATGGCTCGCCAACCTGTGGTGCAACCGCTGGTGGCCGCAGAATTTGAAGGCTTGCTTGCGCAGTTGCGATTTAGTCGGGCGCTGGGTGAACAGCGTCGACGCTGGCGCGAGCAAGCCCAGGTGTTAGTGACAGCTACACAGATGCTCACGCAGGCGAAGATCACCAACCCGGGGTGTCGCACCGGAACGCCAACAGAGGCGGGGCGCCACCGCATGAATGTGTTTCAAACCTTCTATGTTGAGGGGGTGCAAGAGGGGCTTGCCCGCGAGGCGCAGCCCGATCGTGGTTGGCTTAAGCTGCTTCAGGAATTGCTCGATACCCTTATACAGCCGGTTATCCACGAGCCCGCGGCGCAGCAGGTGGCGGCCTGGCATGAGCGCGTGCTGGGCAGCTCAACCGATCAGGAGTATGGTCGTTGGCAGATGGCGCTGGCGGAGCATACCCGGGCCTGGCAATGGCAGTTGCGCGCCTGCGGCCTGTTACCCGGCAACAGAACTGGCAACAGAACAAGAAGTTAGTGAGTAAAGCTTGCGCCGCACAGGTAGTTTTAAGAGCATAGACCGGTGAGTCAGTTACTTCCTCTATTGTTGGTATTTGCCTGGTTTGGCATCGTGCTGTGGCGTCGCTCTGTGGGACAGCGCAGACGCTGGTTGCGACAGCTTGCGCTGCCTGGAAGTTGGCAGTGGGACTCTGGCGACAGTGTGCTTAGCCTGTCTGGCGAGCTGTCCAGTGGCAGCTTTCTGTTGCGCGAAAACGGCCAGCAATGTTCTGGTCGCTGGCGGCTGATTGGCCACAACCTCGAGCTTCATGCCACACGCGGCGATCTGACTCTCGGAGAAGACTCTCCCTATCTGTTTGATCTGCGACGCTTCGGCACCGGCGCGCTGGGTCTTGATGGTATTGGTCGGGAGCGACGTGTGTATAACCGCAGCAACGAGAATGTGGTTCCGCTGCGTGGGTAAAACTCTGCGTAGCCAACTCATTGATCTGAGTCATCGACTGTTGCACTGGTTGCCTAATGTCGATCGTGTTGACTGGTCTGTGTCTCCGGCTGCGATCTGGCGGCCGGGTCCGCTGGGCGGTGGATTTCGTAGTTCCGGTCAGATCGGCACGATCCGGCTGCGGGATCTGTTGGGCATTGACCGGCAAAAATCAAGCCTTGCGCAAAATACCAAGCAGTTTGTGGCCGGGCTTCCGGCCAACAATGCGCTGCTGTGGGGCGCCCGGGGAACGGGTAAGTCGTCGCTGATCCATGCGCTGCTTAACGAACATGTCGAAGAGGGGCTGCGTCTGGTTGAGATCGACAAGCAGCAGCTCAGTGACTTGCCGGAGTTACTGCGTTATCTGGTCGACGAACCTTATCGCTTTGTGTTGTTTTGTGATGACCTGTCGTTTGAACCAACCGATGCCAGCTACAAGGCCATCAAGAGCGCGCTGGACGGCTCTGTGTTTCGTACCGTTGATAATGTGGTGATTTATGCCACCTCCAATCGCCGCCACCTGTTGCCTGAATCCATGACGGATAACCAGCAGGCCAGGATGGTTGACGATGAGCTGCATCCAGGGGAGGCGGTGGAAGAGAAGATCTCGCTGTCGGATCGCTTTGGTCTCTGGTTGAGCTTCTACCCGTTTTCTCAAGACGCATACCTCGATGTTGCCCGCCACTGGGTGAGCGAGATTGCGCGACAACATGGTGACTCATCGAGTGCTACGGCCTGGAACGATCAGACCCGGGCTGAAGCCCTGCGCTGGGCTCTGGCTCGTGGTGTACGTAGTGGCCGAACGGCCCAGCATTTCGCCCGGGACTGGGTCGGGCGGCAGCTTTCTTGAGGTCCAAAAGAACTGCCAAGTCTCCCTTGACTCGTCGATAGGGCGTCCCTAGAATCTCGCGCTCTTGTTAGTCCCCTTCGTCTAGAGGCCTAGGACTCCAGGTTTTCATCCTGGCAACAGGGGTTCGACTCCCCTAGGGGACGCCATCTTCCTGATTTCATTGCAAATCAAACGGTTAGCGTCTGAATGCTAACCAGAATGACCTCCTGTTTCGCGCCTTTCCAGTCCTGCTTTACTGCCTTGAAACGCCCTGAGTTGAATTCAGTTATTCTTCTGCGCTTGCCCAATTCGTTGCAACGATGTCGCCAAAGCGCGATCGGTAACCGTAATTTTGGGATACACAGTGAAGATGGAAAAGAAGCATTGTCTGATCTAGGTAACAGCCTGCAGCGCGACACCCTTTGAGCTCTCTGACCTCTGGCCACTGGGGAACCTATTCTGTTGACAGCGCAGCCGATGGCCGGCTGATTTTGGGCGCCTTCCCTGAAGATCCCGAGCCATCACCCATAGGGCAGGGGCTGGCTGACGCCGTCTCCGACAAACTGCGTATTCGCCAGCCGATGGTTCGAGCCTCGTGGCTGCTTGCAAAGAACAAAGGCGGTGAGCAACGCTTGCAGCGCGGGCGCGATGCCTTTGTGCCGGTGAGCTGGTCTGATGCGTTTGAACTGGTGGGCCAGACGCTGTCCGAGGTCATCGAAACCCATGGTAACGAGGCGATCTTCGGGGGCTCTTACGGCTGGTCGAGTGCGGGCCGTTTTCATCATGCCCAGAGTCAATTGCATCGGTTTCTCAATTTGCTGGGCGGGTATACCTCGTCAGTAAACACCTACAGCAGTGGTGCCGCTGAAGTGATTGTTCCGCATGTTCTGGGTTACGACTATCGGACCTGCAACGACAATACGACCACCTGGAAGGTGTTGGCGGAGCACGCCCAGCTTATTGTTGTGTTTGGCGGCATGGCGGCAAAGAACGCTCAGGTCCACCCGGGTGGGTCGAGCCGACATCTGGCATCGAGCTGGTTGGCTCGCTGCGCAAAGAACGGTACCGGGTTTGTGAACGTGTCTCCGTTGCGCTCAGATATGGCGGCGCATCTGAAGGCGCAATGGTTAGCGATCAGACCCAATAGTGATACAGCGTTGATGCTGGCTTTGGCGCACACGCTGGTGGTTGAGGCGCTTTATGACAAGGCGTTTGTGCAGCAGTGCTGCGTTGGGTTTGAAGAGGTGCGCGATTACCTGCTGGGGGTGAACGATGGCACGCCTAAATCGGCTGAGTGGGCGGCTGAACTCACCGATATCGATGCGGCAGAAATCCTTGATCTGGCTCGGCGGATGGCCAGCAAGCGCACGTTCATTACGCTTAGTCTTTCTGTGCAGCGTGGCGATCACGGAGAGCAAACTTATTGGGCGGGCATTACGCTGGCTGCGCTTCTTGGCGGTATTGGATTGCCTGGTGGCGGCATTGGCTTTGGTTATGGCGCGCTGGGCGGTATAGGCAATGCCCGCAGTACGCTCAAGGGGCCGACCTTTCCACAATCATCGAACCCGGTTTCCAGCTTCATTCCTGTCGCACGCCTCACAGACATGCTGCTGCATCCGAATGAACCTTTTGACTATAACGGTGAACGGTTGAGCTACCCGGACATCAAGCTCGTCTACTGGGCGGGCGGTAACCCCTTTCATCATCAACAGGATCTGGCGCGGCTTAGGCGGGCATGGTGCCAGCCGCATACCGTCATTGCCCATGAGATCTGGTGGAATCCGCTCGCGCGGCATGCAGATATCCTTTTGCCTGCGACAACTGCTCTGGAGCGTAACGACATTGGGTTCAACAGCTCTGATGCCTATATGGTCGCAATGAAGCAGGCCATCCAGCCGGTGGCTGAGGCCAGGAACGACTTTGATATTTTTGCGGGCATCGCGCAGGCACTTGGTTGTGCGTCTGATTTCACGGAGCAATGTGATGAGATGCAGTGGCTGCGACGACTTTATGAGGACTATGCGCAGCGTAGTGGCGAGCAAACGCCCGACTTTGATGAATTCTGGGACACAGATTATCTGCACATCCCGCCCAGTGAGGCTGAGAAAGTTTTTTTGTCAGAGTTCCGGGCTGACCCCGCGAACAACCCGCTACCCACCCCCTCAGGCAAGATTGAACTGTATTCCGCAACCATTGCCGGGTTTGGTTATGACGATTGTCCAGGGCAGGCCAGTTGGCTGGAACCGCGGGAATGGCTCGGCAACGTAAACGGCAGCGTTAAGACACAGAATTATCCTTTGCACCTGTTGTCGAACCAACCGCAATATCGACTGCACAGTCAATTTGATCAGGGACCTTTAAGTCAGGAACATAAAGTGGCCGGGCGAGAGCCTGTGCTCATGCATCCGGGCGATGCCCTGAAGCGAGGTATTGAAGAGGGCATGTTGGTCCGGGTATACAATGATCGCGGCGCTTGTCTGGCGGGTGCGAAGCTTGCGACTGAAGTGCGTCCCGGGGTGGTGGTGATGGCGACGGGTGCGTGGTTTGATCCGGTCTACTCCGAGGGCAACCAAATCGAGCTGGAGCGGAGTGGTAATCCAAATATGATGACGCTGGACAAAGGAACCTCTCGTTTGGCTCAGGCCTCGAGTGCGCAAACCGCGCTGGTGGAGGTTGAGCGATACACTGGCGCGGCACCAGAGGTAGAAACCTATCAGCTTCCGAAAATCAGACCCTATGCGCAACAGGGTGATACCTAGATGAGCATGTTCCAGGGAATACTGGGCCTTGGTGCCTTCATTGCACTCGCGTGGTTATTGTCGGAAAACCGGCGCGCCATATCCTGGCGCATTGTGGTGGTTGGTCTGGTCTCGCAGTTTGTGTTTGCGGCGCTGGTGACCAATATTGAATTTGTGCGTGACGGGTTGCGTGTGCTGAGTGACGGTGTGGCAGCGGTCAGTGCGGCCACTACAGAGGGCTCGATGTTTGTGTTTGGCTATCTGGGTGGTGGTCCTAGCCCGTTCGAGGTTGTGGAGGGGCGTTCCACCTTTATATTGTCGCTCAATTCGTTTCCACTGATCCTGGTGATTGGTGCGTTGTCTGCGCTGTTGTGGCACTGGCGCATATTGATTTATATGGTCAGAGGGGCAGCGATTGTTATGCAGCGCAGCTTCGGTGTGGGTGGTGCTGTTGGGGTATCTTCCGCCGCTAATCTCTTCATGGGTATGAGCGAGGCGCCGCTGTTGGTCCGGCCCTATCTGCCAACCCTCACCCGTAGCGAGTTGCTGGTGATGATGGCCGGGGGGATGGGGACAATTGCGGGCTCCATGATGGTGCTCTACGGAAGCATTCTGGAGCCCTATGTACCTAATGCGTTTGGCCACCTCCTTGCAGCGTCGGTGATCAACATACCGGCGGCCATCTTGCTTGCCAAAATTATGGTACCTGGCGATCCGGTTGCCAGTGATCAGGTTGCTGCGATTGAGCTTAAGAGCGAATACGCCAGCAGTCTCGATGCGATTTCGACCGGCACCATCGTGTCCATCAAGCTGTTGGCTTATGTTATCGCCCTGTTATTGGTGTTCACCGCGCTGATCAGCTTGCTGGATGTCATTCTTGGTAACCTGCCCGATGTGCAAGGCAGTGCGATGTCGCTTGCACGAATATTCGGTTGGCTGTTTGCCCCCGTTGCCTGGCTGCTGGGCATACCCTGGTCCGAAGCAACCGCCGCCGGTGCGATCCTGGGCACCAAAATTGCCATCACAGAAATGATGGCTTATCTGAACATGATGGCGCTGCCCGAAGGCACTCTCAGCTCGCGCAGTACGCTCATCATGACGTATGCCCTGTCCAGCTTCGCAAACCTGCCAAGCCTCGCCATACTAATCGGCGCCCTCAACGC
>CAZWMD010000003.1:108142-136007 GCA_964634815.1 uncultured Pseudomonadales bacterium
AGGGTGCACATAGATGACCAACAACAACCTACAGATCAGGGCGTTAAAAACCTATTTCAACCAGTTTGAGATCGATCTAGATTCTCAGCATGGCAACGCCCCGACATCGGCTGATCGACCCACAGCAACCACTTTTCTATCATCTCGTCTCGCGCTGTGTCCGTAAAAGTTGGTTGTGTGGGTGGGATAAGACAACCAGACGAGACTACTCTCATCGCAAAAATTGGTTAATCAGGCGACTTGAGCAACTGAGCATCGCTTTTCCTGTGGAAGTTCATGCTTACGCCATTATGTCGAACCACTTTCATCTTGTTGTTTACTATGACCCTTTGGCCTGCAGTAAGTGGACCGATGAAGACGTGGTTCGACGTTGGCTATGCGCTTGTCCGCCTCGATCCAAAGATGGAACGACTGATGTCGAACTGCTAACTCTGTTAGCTGAGCAGCTGCTGCAACAGCCTGAGAAGATCTCTGCTATTCGGCGGCGGCTCGGTTCACTCTCGACCTTCATGCAATTGCTTAAGCAACCCATCGCTCGTAAAGCAAACCTGGAAGATGGCTGCAAGGGACATTTCTTCGAGCAACGTTTCTATTCTGGGGCTTTGCTGGATGAAGCTGCTGTACAGGCTGCGATGGCCTATGTAGATCTGAACCCTATTAGAGCAAAGATTGCTAAGACGTTGGCAGAGTGCAAACACACAAGCCTGGCCCATAGACTGAGGCAAGAAGACCTGAAAGCGCTTTTACCGGAAGATATCGCACCGGTTTTTTCTGGCTTGGAACGAAAAGCGAAGTTACCAATCACTTTGGCGGCCTATATTCAGTATTTGGAGGGTTTGATTCATTTACAGCAGGCATCTGGTGAGAAACTCTCGCGCTGGCAGCAGTGGGTGTCGGCACTCAAAAAGCAACAGCGGGTCTACGGGTCGATGGGGCGAATAGCGAACTGGCTAGCTGAGCGGAATATGCACCTGCGAGAAATTTCAGTTCCGCAAGTTTAGTTTTACTGAGAATTCGATTTGGTTCTACTTGTTGAGACGCAGAATCCTGCAAACCATCCTGCGGCTATGACCCATAACGGCCAGGTGGCCGGCTGCCAAGTATTTGTAGAGACGAAGTCATTCAATACTTCGTAGCTGAATGGGGCGGTGATTAGCCAGACTAGCAACAGTATATTGGGGCGAATGGTTGCAAGGGGTACGAGCACCACCAAGTACCACGGGAATACTACTGGGCTGAGTATTAGAGGAATGCTTAACATAAGCGTGAGACCTCTGTGTAGGTCGCGTCGGCTCAGCCAAAGCGCGATTGCTCCCGCGATTACCGCGAGTAGTATGAGAATCGTTTGTAAGTTTATAGCGGCGAATAGATTGGGCGCTCCTAGAGAGTGTAACCACTCTATTAGGCTATACATGGGCGACCCGAATCTCCACTTTGAGAAGAAAGTCGCCAAGCTCCCTACAGGAACCAGATGCAGCAAAGTGGCAACGCCATAGCAAATAGCCAGTGCAGCACCCACTCCGAAGAGTATTCGGGGCCAGTTTTTTGGTGGGTTCGCAAATAACAGCGGTCCAAGAGCCAGTAAGGGCAATAGTTTGATGCTGGCGCCGAGTCCTATAGCAACACCTGCCCAGAGCCACTGCTTGTGGACCGAGAACCACAACATAAGACTTATTGCGAGCATCGATAGGCTGTCGACGTGCGCGCTTACACCGGTCTCCAAGAGTACCAAAGGTGACAGTGAGATAAGCGCAAGATGACGCTGTTGCCCGATCTTTTTCAACACGCCGTATACGACGAACAAACTTGCGATGCTGGCGCTGGTTGTAATCAATTTCCATGCCCAGAGACCGGCTTCTGGCCCGGCTATCGCGCAGAGTGAGAAAATTCCCAGCGCAAGCGGTGGGTACAGGGTTGGGTAGGCAGCATGTTCTTCCGGCGTTGGCCAAACCGCCCTTAGAGAGGCGAGGGAAGGATGATCTGGATGCAGCTGGTAGGGATCAAAGCCATTTAGCAGTACTGCTCCGTCCCATAGGTAGCGTTCAGTGTCGTTGCTGGCAAAACCCGGTACGCCCAGGAGCAGGAGTCGAGCAATGACGCCAATTGCCAAGATCTGATTGGCCGATAAATAACTTTTCTGTGTCCCAACCTGCCTTGGGGTCAGATCTGTCTGTGTCCCAATCTGCCCGTTCTGTGTCCCAGTCTGATCACGCCAAATCGCTAGCATCCATAGGCTGTTCACCAGATACCAGGCGATGGTAAGCGTTCCTGTGTCTTCGGCGGGGAGATGGGGGATCAAGTAGGCGCTGCTGAGAGATAACAGCAGGCTGGTAGCGATGACCGTGGGGGTTATCACCCGGCGGTTAGGGATAGCGCGATCCGCTCTCGCATGCTCCAGGTCCCGGCGTAGAGAAAGCCGATTGCAAATAGCACCATAAAGGGCAAGGCAAGGTAGATCTGTTGTTGCACACACCACAGTGCGGCAATCAGGTAGCTGATGCCCAAGACAACCTCGATGGTCTCTCCACTTAAGGTGAACTGACTGAGATAGCCCCCGGATTGTTCGGGCTTGATGGCAGGTGTTGCCGGGCTTGTTGAGCCAACTTCACCTTTCTTGGGGGTGCGCAAGAATGGACTTTTGTGCCCCCGTAGTGCTTCCCAAACGCCACTGCCATTGCTGCGGCTCAAGCCAATTGACGTTGCCATAAGTAAAGGGACCAACCACAGGTGACGCCAGGCGCCGCGATCAAGTACGTCCTGGGCAGTCAGGTAAAAATAGATGTGTGATAGCCCGCCAAAGGTGAACAGCACTAAATCTACCCAAATCGGTGGATAGGGAAGAATGTCCTGTCGCAGTACCACCGCCGGTATCAGAAATACGGCGCTGTCGATTAGTATTAGTAAATGGGTGAGGTTGCTGGCCAGGTGCAAACTCGCTTCGAGCTTAATACGCAAGGTGCGTAGACTGCTGCGAATCTGTGTCTCCTTTCTGTTTGGCAGCTTGGTCCGCCAGATTCGGGATAACAACTTCATCATCACCTCAGCGCCGCCTTTGGACCAGCGCCGTTGCTGATTTTTGAAGGCGTTCATATCTGCTGGTAACTCGCTCAGACACTGAACGTTGCGTAAATACACAAACTCCCAGCCCACCAGTTGAGCGCGGTAACTCAGATCGAGATCTTCGGTGATGGTATCTGCTTGCCAGCCGCCGGCCTCGTCAATCGCTGTTCTGCGCCAGATGCCGGCGGTGCCATTGAAGTTGAAGAAGACGCCAGAGGCGTAGCGCGCCGACTGCTCGATACCAAAATGCGCATCCAGCATGATGCCTTGTAGTCGAGTGAGCAGGCTGTCGTGACGATTGAGATAGGCCCATTGCGCCTGAACTAAACCCACGTCCGGATCATGGAAGTAGTGGATGACATTCATTAGCCAGTCGGGTTTCGGCAAAAAGTCCGCATCAAAGACGGCAATGAATTCGCCTTCAGCCGTCGCGAGTGCCTCACCCAAGGCACCTGCCTTATAGCCGCTTCGATCCTCTCGACGGATGTGCTCTATCCACAGGCCTTCTTTGCGGTATTGCTCCACCCGCTGCGCAACCAACTCCGGTGTCGAGTCGGTTGAATCATCGAGTACCTGTATCTGTAGAAGGTGGGATGGGTAATCCAGTTGTACAACGGCATCAATCAGTCGCTGGGCGACATATTGTTCGTTGTATAGCGGCAGTTGCACCGTTACGCAGGGCAACTCTTCAAAAGTTTCCTCAGGCAGCGGTGGCGGCCTGTAGTGTCTGGCCTGGTAAGTGATGTAGAGGCGGTGCACTCCAAAAATACACAACGTAGCTAACAGGCCATAGTGCCCAACCAGCAATGCACTAGCGATCCAATCCATTTACAGATGCTCCGAAATTCTAGAAAGAGAACACGAAGCCAAGCTGGTAGGTATTACCATCCAGAATGTTCTCTCCAAACAGCGATTCGGTAAACGTGAACTCCACACCGGTGTTGTTCGCAAACTTGTAGCCAGCACTGAGCTCCAGCCTGCCCAAATCAAACGCGCTCGGGAACAGCGGGTTACCGTCGGTTTGCACAACCACATCGGTGCTTTGGGTCGCAAGAATCACGTCAACCTTTGTTCGAAGATAGACCTTCTCAGACAGATCAAATCCGTATTCGGCCAGGAAACGCCACTCATCACTTGGCTCTTCTGCACGGTAGCGATAACCCGCTTCCAGGCCCAGGTAGCCGTAGGGATAAAGTGAACGACCTAATTGCAGCCGCAGCTCGAGATCCGACTGTCCATTACCCAGAGGCAGGTCATCGTTCTCGTCGTAGAAGAATGGCGCCTTGTACAAGAGCTGCGTCGATACCACCCAGGTGCTACTCAGCAAGTTGTAGCGCAGTCCTATATCCACATCACCAACCCCGGTGGATTGGGTCGAGCCATCGATGGTATCGTTTTCCGACTGTCGCAGTGGGACCTGGGTGATTAGCGACAGCTTGTCGGAGAGTCCAAATTCGCCGTAGTAGTTGATCGTGAAATCGGTGAATTCCTCAAACCCTTCAGCGGACTGACCGAAGTTGTCTGTTGCTTCAAAGTAGTTGATGGCCACCTTGCTGTAATTTGTACCTTCCTTCAGTGTCCATGCACCTGCGTGTGCGAGTGTGCTCGCAGTCAGGAGCCCTGTGGCGAGTAGGTAGCGGCTCAACTGTCTCATTTAACTAGTATCCTCATAGATTTCTCGATTCTCGTTCGGCGAACTTCGCTCCTGGTTACGGGGTGATTCGCTTTTCGAGCACGGACTGAGACAAGCAAAGTTCGAACAAATTTCGTGATAGTTTTGTGAATATATTTCTTTGTCCAGCCCATATGTCGATCCAGGCGACAGGGCGGCGGGAATTTGTCGGTCTGCGGCTGAGACCTCGCTATCTATCTCATTCTGTTAGGTTTTTTCATGACTATGACCTCTCCTCAGGCCTTACTGAACGACCCGCTAGTGCAGTGGATGCTGCCTCTGTTTCTTGCTGCCTTGCTTCTTGAGGCGGGTGTTAGCTGTCGGCAGGGTCTTGGTTGGTACCACTTCAAAGACACCCTTGCGTCTCTGTCTATGCTCGTGGCTTCAGCTGTCGTCGATCTGCTGCCGAAGCTGGCTGCGATCTGGCTGATGCTGCAACTTGAAACGATCAGTCCGTTTGCTGAGGTTGTTGGGCGGCAGTGGTGGGCCTGGGGTTTGCTATTTGTGTTAGATGACCTGTGCTACTACTGGTTTCACCGGAGCAATCATGAGTGTCGCCTGCTTTGGGCTGGCCATGTCAATCATCATTCCTCCCGCTATCTGAATCTTGCGACCGCCCTGCGCCAGGGTGTGGGGGAACGTATACCAAAGTACCTTTACTGGTTACCGCTTCCTCTATTGGGCTTTGATACCGCGATGATCCTCAGCATGATTACGCTCAGTTTGTTTTATCAATTCTGGATTCACACCCCGAGTGTTAAGCGACTTCCAGCCCCAATAGAGTGGCTGCTGAATACGCCCTCGCATCACCGGGTTCATCATGCCTCCAATCCGCGCTATCTCGACCGGAATCACGGCGGGGTGCTCATTGTCTGGGATCGGCTATTTGGTACCTTCCAGGCTGAACTTCCGGATGAGCCGTGCGCATTCGGTCTGACGCGCAATCTGCCGGATACCAACCCCTGGCGCGTATTAACGCACGAGTATCGGGCGATTTGGCGCGATCTGATGCAAGCCAGCACCTGGCGTCATCGAGTCGGCTATTTGCTGGGACCGCCTGGCCGGCGCCACGACGGGTGAATCACATACCCGTTCCTGAGCTGCGCATGGCCTGCTAGTCGATCACCAGTCGATTGTTAACGCGGGTGAGTTTGTAGCGCACGGGTTCGTGCAGCAAGGCGCTGAGTTGCACTGAATCAAACAGGGTTTCGATCGCCAGTTGTTGATCATCACTTTGCGCCTGAAAGTAGCAGCGTGCGCGTTGCCCCAACCATTCTGCGTAAAGGTTTGTTGAGTGAGTCACGGCCTTGCCGTTGTGTAACAGTTCTTCCGCCGGTAATTTTGGTTGATCCTGATCGGGTGCCAGTTCATAGCCTGAGCCAGCACCGATGCGCTGCATTGCCTGATTGAACGCCTTTGCGCCCAACACAAATTGCTCGCCAAACTCTTCTGCGATGTAGCGAAGAATCTGCAGTGCCGTGTCTGGCACCTGGTCTGCTGTCAGATATTCGACGGGGGCGTCGAAAAACTCAGGCGATTGCACCTCGGGAACCATCATGTGTTCCACCCAGCGAAAGGTTCTGGGTGCATTGTTTTGCATGAGCCGCAATCCGGCAGGGTCACGACCCAGGTGAGCATGCATTGCTCCCATCACGGCATAGTCCGCCGCTGACGGATGGCCACCGAGAAAATAGGGAAACCTGGTCAGATGCTGCTCGAAACAGTGCAATAACCCAAGATAGGTCTTATCCAGTGCCGCACGCGACTCAGGCGTCGACTCTGGCAAGCCATAACTCATCATTCGGTCTGCAATGAGACTGCCGTACTTCAATAGCTCATCGTCGTCGCCCTGGGGTTTGAACGAGCGACCAAAGTCCATCTTCACAAAGTCCTGGTTGGCTTCAAACATCCAGCGATGAAGCCACGCAAGTTGCACCAGACCTTCGCTGCCAAGTAACTCCATAAGGTGCACAAAGGTGCGCTGTTGAGCTGTCGACGGGAAGGCTGGACGCTCCGGGAAGCGCGCTTCCAGGTAGTCGAGCATCTCTACGCTGTCCTGTATCACCTCACCCTCAGGCGTGAGTAACTGGGGAATGCGGTGGCTGCCGGAACTGGGGCGTACCTTGCTTCGAAACAACGGATCGCTGGGTAATCGCTCCACAAACCCAATGCCTTTCTTGCGCAAGTAAGCTCGAGACTTGGCCGTATAGTACGAGGCATAAGAGCCGTACAGAATGTAGTTATTGCTCATTTGGGTCTTCAGCATTCAAGACAACCGTGCTTTGGCGGCGCTGGTCTACCCTGAGTTGCAACACATCGGGCCGAGAATAATGGCCTGCCGGGTCAAAATTTTGTCGCTCCTGGCGAACCTTTGCGTGTTGCAGGGTTGCCGTAATCAGAACTTCTCTTTCTGCGACGGGCTCGATGAGCATTTGGCCGTCGGGGCCAACAATGGTGCTGCCACCGTTGCCCAGAAACTGATTGCCGTTATCGATGATCTGTTCTCTCATCGGAATATCGTCGGGAATATCCGCTGCCCGCAACACCCCGCAACTGGCAAGCACGTAGCTGCGAGATTCCAGCGCGATAAATCGAGTGATGTCGGGCGTGTTGTGCATGCCTCCGGGCCAGACGCTCACGTGCAGGTCACTGCCTTGCGCGTACAGCGCCTGGCGAGCCATTGGCATCCAGTTTTCCCAGCAGTTCAGTCCACCGAGCACAAATGGCTCCAGGCTGTGAGTTACCAGGCCATGACCATCTCCCGGAGCCCAGGCCAATCGCTCTTCGTAGGTCGGCTGTAGCTTGCGGTGAACGGAGCAAATGTCTCCGCTTTTGTCTATGTACACCAGAGAACAATACAGGCTGTGCCCGCCACGATCGGCTGGTCGTTCCATAACACCAAGATAGACGGCAAGCTCTAACTCTTTTGCCAAAGCGCAGATTTCTGAGAGATCGCCTCGCGCAATGTCGACGGCTTCGAGCAGATAGCGGGCGTGCATTTCTTTCTGGCCGGCATCGTTGAAACGAGCACCGCCAGTGAGTTCGAGCCAGAATGGATAGCCGGGGACCAGTGCTTCACCAAATACAACCAGCGCGCATTGCTCAGCCGCGGCGAGCCGCATGGTTGATGCAACCTTGTCGAGGGTTGCCTGGCGATTCAGCCACACGGGGGCCATCTGTGCCACGCCGACCTTTAGTGTGTCGGCTATTGTCTGATCGGAGGTGTGGTCGGAGTCGGTTTGCTGGGTTGCTTCTAGTATTTCCAATGTTTTATTAGCGTACTTTTGTGACAACTCAGCTTACCATTGGTTGATGACCAGTACCGACACGTCAAAATTGAAGCCGCCGCCCAACGCCCTGGGCTTGTCTCCTATCCTGCTGTTTTTGACCCTGGTTATTGCCTCTGGCCTGATCGCTGATGATTTCACCGCCATGCCGACTCTGGTTGCCTTGCTTGTCACTATTGTCTACGCCTTGCTTCTCAAACCAGGGGGCGTAAATCTCAATGTGGCTGAAAAGGTGGATCTGTTTTGTCGCAGCAGTGGTGACCGGACCATAATTTTGCTGGTCATGGTGTTCATGTTGGCCGGCGCTTTTTACTCGCTCACCATTGATATTGGGGCGCGAGACGCAACGGTTAACCTTGGCCTTGCGTTTGTTTCTGACCGCCTGTTGTTACCGGGCCTGTTCCTTATCTGTTGTGTGATTTCTTTTGCGATGGGTACGTCCATGGGCACAATCACGGCCCTGGCGCCCATTGGCATCGGACTCGCTGAGTCCATTGGCGTCTCAGTGCCCCTGGCGCTGGGTGTGGTGATTGGTGGGGCGATGTTTGGCGACAACCTGTCCTTTATTTCTGATACCACCATCGCAGCTACCCGCACTCAACGGGTAGAAATGATCGATAAGTTCCGGGTTAACCTGGTTATCACCCTGCCGGCCGTTTTGGTAGTTCTGCTGCTACTGGGGTTTGTCGACTTTCCAGCCACAGGTCAAATCACTCGTGATCCCTACGACCTGATGTTAGTAGTCCCGTATTTGGCCATTATTGTTGCCGCGCTCTGTCGACTCAATGTACTTGCGGTACTGGGCATTGGCATTGCCGCGGCGGCTGGAATAGGACTGCTTAATGGTACCTTCAGCTTTTGGACCATGGTGGCATCAATCCAGAAAGGCCTGGGCTGGATGCAGAATCTTGCAGCGATCGCTCTGGTTATCGGTGGGTTGGTTGGGCTTATGCGCGCCTACGGAGGCATAGAGTGGCTGCTAAACACCTTGCTGCGTTCCATCAAAACCTCTCGCCAGGCCGAATTCCGAATCGCCGCGCTTGCGGCGTTCCTCGATGTGTCCGTTGCCAACAACACCGTAGCTATAGTGACGGCGGGTCCAGTGGCCCGAGAGATCAATACAGCCTTTGATGTTGATCCCAGACGCACCGCGGGTCTGCTCGACATCTTTTCCTGCGGTTGCCAGGGGCTCATTCCCTACGGTGGGCAGTTATTGACCGCGTCGGCTCTTGCCGGGATATCGCCGTTGTCTATTAGCCTCTACTGCTGGTATCCGATGTTGATAATGGTCTCAGGGGTTGCTGCCATCTGGCTCGGTGTGCCGCGCCTTCCGCCGGTTCGCTAACTCTGGCAGAGCTGCCTCAAGCATCGCGCGGATTTGTCTGGTGATGTTGTGGCTTGTAGTGCGGTTTGCGCCAGCAATTCTTGGGGTATGTATGTGTCCAGCAGCGATGTCTCTGGTGTCTTGCTGCGCCAGGCGCACTGTGCGGTACGAGATTTCGTTGCTGAGGTAACCGCCGCCTGAGCCTCTAACCGAGGTGTTATTCACAATATCTCCAAGTGACGTTGCATTGCCTGTGCCCTGTTCGACGGTAGTTACGCTGCGATTATCGTTTACCTTGAACGGACTCTGGATAGCTTGCATCGAGTCCACGGGTAAGCTGAATTCAACAAACTCCGGGCCAGACAGATCAGCGCCATTGAGCATAGGCACCAGTGGCTGTTCTGCATTTGCGCCGGTGAGGATCATCAGGTTATCGGGTGCTGTGGCTGAGCGACGGCGACCAGGGAACCGTTCGAGGTCGAAATCGTCGCGACCCATGCTGATCGTCACTATGGCGTCAACGGCTCGCTCGGCTAGCAAAGGGGTGACCACCGATTCCACCATGCCTTCATCAAAATCTGCAAAGCGCACCGGGAAGACGGCGCTCTGGAGCTCGGCGCTTATACCAGCGGATGAAATAACCAGTCCATCGAAGGACAGCGCGGCTACCCCGGAAGGGTTCGATTGATCGAGTTGATTGTGTAGTCCAAATGGATCAAAACCCGTGATGAGGATTTGCAGATCGGCATCGCTGCCGAAGGTCAGATCATCAAACCCGCGAGAGGCGCGCTCGAATCGAGTCAGGGCAAGTTCCAGTGTGCGTTTTGCGTCTGCGTTGGTCGATTGGTGACGGTTTTTGATCACACTTTTTATAGCCAATCTGGACCAGTACAGCTTTCGGTCATCGACTGCCAGGAGCTGCCTCTGATCATCCAGCTGCTGGGATCGTCGCCACAGCAAATTGCCCAGCCGCGTCGCAGTTTTGCTGTCAAAGACACCGTTCATCTGGTCAAACTGTGAGGAAATCAATGCCGGCACAAAATCAGCAGAGCAGTTGAGTTGGAGTTCTGCGCAGGCTGCTTCCACACGCTGTTCTTCAAGGGTGAGGGCGGTCGCTGTGCTCTGCGTGTTGGCAGCCAAGGCGGCACTAAAGCCGCACAACAGGAGTGCCAGAGCCCGTGTCAGAGGTGGCGGACTAAACCGGTGTAATGAAGTTGGTTGTAATGGCATGGATATGATCTCTGCGAGTTAGGCAACTTTGACGCTCTGCTTACAGTTATACGGTAAACTTGGGGGTTGAAAACAGTCATATGTGAGTTAGGGGAAGTCTGATGTCTGAATCAAGTCAGCTTGATGCGTTTAGGGAATCCACCCGCGAGTGGGTTTCCGCAAATTTGCCAGAAGGCCTGAAAGGGCGGGTTATCGGCATGGAGGGTGAAACCGAAGCCAGTCTGGGTGAGGATCTCCAGACCTGGCGAGCGCGACTGGCAGATAAGGGATGGGGTGCCCCCACCTGGCCGACCCAGTACGGTGGCGCAGGGCTGTCTCATCCAGAAGCCAAGGTTATTGGTCAAGAGATTGCCAAGGCCGGAGGATTCAATCCAATACCGCTACTCGCAGGTATGGGCGTGACCATGGTAGGCCCAACCGTTTTGGAATACGGCACAGACGATCAAAAACAGCGTCATTTACCGGGCATTGCCAGTGGTGAGATACGTTGGTGTCTGGGATTGTCTGAACCCAACGCTGGATCTGATCTTGCGTCGCTGGCCACCAAGGCCGTTGATGAAGGCGATTGTTTTGTGCTGAACGGCTCCAAGATCTGGACGTCTGGTGCCGACATCTCACAGTGGTGTGGTGCTGTTGTCCGTACAGATAACAACGTCAAGAAGCGCGATGGCATCAGCTTTGTGATGCTGCCCATGGATCAAGCGGGGGTGACAACCAAGCCCATTAAGCTGATCTCCGGTTCTTCACCGTTTTGTGAAACCTTTTTTAACGACGCAAGAGCAGACAAGGCTGATTTGCTGGGTGACCTGAACGACGGCTGGAGTGTAGTTAAGCGCCTCTTACAGCATGAGCGTCAGAGCCAAACCACCAGTGGTGGGCGCGAGACGGAAAAAGAAAGCCTTGCGGATATCGCCAAAAAATACGTTGGCGAAGAGGCTGATGGGCGGCTGGCTGATGCAGATTTACGGCAGAGAATTGCCTCGCATCTGATGGACGCTAAAGCGCACAGCCTCACTGTGGGTCGAATCACTGCTGAGGCCAAGGGCAAGGTAGAGGTAAGTGCAGCCGCCTCAATTTTGAAAAACTCTGCGACCAACGTCTCGCAAACCAAGTCAGAGCTTATGCTTGAAATTATGGGTAACCAGGGCATTGGCTGGGAAGGTAACCAGTTTTCCCCGGACGAACTGGAGCAGGTCCGCGATTGGCTGTGGGGTAAGGCGATCTCCATCTACGGCGGTTCAGCCGAGGTGCAGAAAAATATTATTTCCAAGAACATTCTCGGCTTGCCCGAAACGACACAGAAGGGGTAGTCCGCGATGGCCGCATTAACAGAAGAACAATCCTTGATTCGTGACCAGGCAAAATCCTGGGCCACAGAGAAAGCGCCGGTTGGGAGCTTTCGGAAGATGCGCGATTCAGGCATCCCGGAACGCTTCGAAGGTCAAACCTGGGAGTCCATGATTGAAATGGGCTGGACCGGAATTCTGATACCCGAAACCTACGGTGGTTCTGACCTGGGTTACCTCACCTTTGGTGTTGTATTGGAAGAACTGGGTCGACAGCTGACGGCGTCACCTTTGCTGGCATCCTCTTTGGTGGGTACCTCAGCTATCTTGCTGGGTGGCAATGAAGAACAAAAACAGGCGTATCTGCCCAAGCTTATTGATGGCAGTGAAATACTCACCCTGGCCGTTGACGAAGGACCGCGCCATGATCCGGTTAAAACCGCTCTTGCTGCGAACAAAACGGCATCGGGCTATGAACTGTCGGGCACTAAGTTCATGGTGCTTGAAGGCATGGCGGCGACAACCTTTGTAGTTGTTGCTCGCAGTTCAGGTGCCGCAGGTGAGTCACAAGGCCTGAGCCTGTTTCTTGTGCCTGCAAACGCCCAGGGCGTTTCTCGCGAGGCGGTGCACACTATGGATAACCGCGGCTACGCAACCGTTCAGTTAAACGGGGTTAGCGTTGCCAATGAGGCACTCTTGGGAGCTGCCGATGAAGGTAATCAGCTGCTCGAGGCAGTATTGGATCGTGGCCGGGCAGGGTTGGGGGCTGAGATGATTGGCACGGCCAGTCAGGCATTCGACATGACCCTTGAGTATCTGAAAACGCGCGAGCAATTTGGTCGAGTGATTGGTTCTTTCCAGGCCCTTGGACACCGTGCAGCGGAGCTGTACTCCGGGATGGAG
This sequence comes from uncultured Pseudomonadales bacterium, assembly GCA_964634815.1. Classification (GTDB taxonomy): domain Bacteria; phylum Pseudomonadota; class Gammaproteobacteria; order Pseudomonadales; family Azotimanducaceae; genus JALZVT01. The sequence continues at coordinate 120,905 of CAZWMD010000003.1, forward strand.
CTGGCGCGCTCCTGTGCGGAATCAGCCCTCCAGGCGCTTGATGCCGGGGCCGAGGGCGTTGCACTCGCTGAGTTGAGTTCCTTATCCAAGTGTCGCGTAGGCGAGTATCTGCACAGCATGTCTAATCAGCTGATACAGATTCATGGTGGCATAGGTATGACTGACGAGTTTGATGCCGGCCTGTATCTGAAACGGGCCAGAGCGCTGGAGACGATCTACGGCAACCGGTCATTTCACCGTGACCGCTACGCGCGTGCCCTGGGCTTTTAGCTAAAAGGGCTTCACCAACTAAGGTGTGCCGTGTACCTGGACCCGGCGTCCGATCCAGTGCATCGAAATGAGCAAAACCACGTACATGCCCGCCGCAAACGCGTAGGGCAGCGTTGGGTTTAGCTGGTACATAAAGCCGCCAATCAGTGGTCCAATGGTGAAGCCCAGAGGGCCACAGGAACCCGCTACACCCGCCACCGCACCCTGTTCCTCGGGCGAGACTGCCAGAGACGCGCCGGCCATAAAGCCTGGACCTGCGAGCCCCATGCCAAAACCAAGCACGGTCATGGCGATGGTCAGCGACAGCTGGGTATCGGTTGTGGCGAAAATGGTGAAGGCCACAATCAGCAATGGCATAGCGGCTTTGAGCAGCGTGAATGGGGCCAGATCCAGGCGCTGCACCACAACGGCCTGGGCAAGCAAAGAAGCTCCGGCTGAGCACGTCATGGCGATACCAAATACGCGAGCCGTTTCGCCGGCGGTGAGTTCAAGCGCGTCCTGAAATCGAAAGCCCATGGTTTGCTGGACCAATGCAAAACCGGTGAACATCAACACACCCACCAACACAAAAGGAAAGATACGAGCGTCCAGATAACTCATTCTGGGGCGTGCCGCACGGCTGATGACTCTTGGCGGTTCCTGCAGAAACCGCCAGACGAATAGACCGTTCAACAACGCAAGTCCCGCCATGATCCACAAGGGAGTAAGCAAGGAAATCACAGCCAGACCAGCAACCACCGGCCCCAGTATCGCGCCGAGATTGTTTGCAGCTCCGGCAGCACCCATGCCCTTGGTTCGGTTGGTTAGATCGGTTACGTCTGCCATATAAGCATTGGCGGCGGGCATGGTTGCCGACATTACCGCTGCGTGCATCACGCGCGTAAAGATGAGCGTAAGGAATAAAGGTAAGCCGGTAATCCAGCCTTCGAGCCCGGCATTGAGAACACTGTTGAACAGGGCTGTGCCCGCGGTGAAACCAAACAAGCCAATCAGCATTACGCGTTTGCGTCCCCAGCGGTCGCTCAGTCGCCCCCACATTGGTGAGGCGAGAAACACCATTAACGAAGATGACGCGATGATGGTGGTGATCTGAAATTCCTGTAGCCCGATCTCGCGCCCCAGAGGAGCGAGCACGGGAAACAACACCGAAAAACCCATGCCAACAATAATCAGTGACGCAAGCAGCGTTCGCTTTGCGGCCTCGGTAGAAAAACTGTCCGGATCGGAATTTGCCAAGCTGGTCTCGCGAGTAGGGCTGCCTAAGTGAATCTCATGCAGCCGGCCATGTTACCGCATCAAACAGTGCGCGAACGCCTTTAGATAGATTTGCAAGAGAGCTTTAGTGAAAACCGCACTATTGCTCTAACAACGTTTGCAACGGTAATTGAGATATCATGAACACGGCAGACTAAGGTATTAACAGGGTTGTAGAAGAGGCGGTCGAAAAGTTATGGAACAGGCAAAGCTACCCGAGCACGTAGATGTCATCATAGTTGGCGCCGGTATTTCGGGCGTCAGTGCAGCGCATCACATCAAACAGGGTGCTCCGAATCGCAGTTTTGCGATTCTCGAGGCCCGCGAGCGTATGGGTGGAACCTGGGACCTGTTTCGTTACCCGGGCGTACGATCCGATAGCGACATGCACACCCTTGGTTTTTCCTTTCGACCCTGGCGTGAAGCCAAGGCCATTGCTGATGGTCCATCCATTCGCAGTTATGTAAAAGCAACCGCTACAGAAAGTGGTCTTATGGATCATGTGCGCTTGCAGCACAAAGTGGTTAAGGCTGATTTTGATCAGGCAACCTCGCTGTGGTCAGTAGAGATCGATAACGCGGGTACAACTCGGCAAATGACTTGTAGCCTGCTGTTTATGTGTGGTGGTTACTACAATTACACCAATGGCTACACGCCAGACTTTGCGGGCCGGGCGTCTTTCTCGGGTCAGGTTGTGCATCCACAACACTGGCCAGAAGATCTGGATTACCAGGGCAAAAAAGTTCTGGTGATTGGTAGTGGCGCAACCGCGATGACATTGGTGCCAGCGATGTCTGAGTTGGCAGAGAAAGTAACCATGTTGCAGCGCTCGCCAACCTACGTTGTTTCTCGTTCAGATCAGGACGCAGTTGCGAATTTCTTGCGCAAGATCCTGCCCGAGAAATGGGCCTACGCACTAACGCGTTGGAAGAACGTAGAGATGCAGCGCTTTTTCTTCAACCGTACGCGTACGCAGCCGCAGAAGGTGAAAGCCAAGTTGCTTGAAATGGTTCGACAGGAGCTAGGCGACGATTACGATATAGAGAAACATTTTACGCCAACCTATAACCCCTGGGATCAACGCCTGTGTTTGGTGCCCAACGCCGATTTGTTCAAGGCCATTAAAAGCAAGAAGGCTGAGGTGGTGACGGAACATATTGATACCTTTGTACCTGAAGGTGTTCGACTCAAGAATGGTGAGACGATCGAAGCGGATATTATCGTTACCGCAACTGGCCTGAATCTCGAGGTACTTGGTGGCGCAACCTTTAGCGTCGACGGCAACCCCATCAACTTTGCGGAAACCTTCAGCTACAAAGGCATGATGTATTCGGATGTGCCCAATCTAATTCAGACCTTTGGTTATATAAACGCGTCATGGACTCTGCGCGCTGATCTGACGTCAGAATACGGCGTGCGTGTGCTCAATCATTTAAGTAAAACCAACACTACCCAGGTCACACCGCGCGTTACCGCGGCGGATGCCGATATGCCTGCACGGCCCTGGATTGTGGATTTTCCAGCCGGTTACATGGAGCGCTCCATGCATTTGTTTCCCAAACAGGGTGATCGGCAACCCTGGCTGAACACGCAAAACTTTGCACTGGATCGGAAGACCATTCGCAACGCCCCCGTGGAAGATGGCTCATTGATCTTTTCAGGTCCTACAAGAGCGACTGCTGTGGATGCCCAGGGACGTTCTGCTGTTCAATCAGATGTAGCCTGAAGTCCTTGATTCTCTGAGGTTTTAAACACCTGTGAGGTCTGTGAGTCGTTTGTGAAAGCCGCTCGGTGGCGGTGCTATGGCTGTTAGCATGGTTTCAAACCAATAGCGGTTACTGTGGTCTTAAGAGTGTGCGGTAGCGCACAAACTTGGGCGGTTTACGTCACGAGAATAACCACTGGGACAACCAGGCATTACTGGCTGATTTGCCAGCACAGAGCAGGGGCACGCGTGATCAATCTATTTTTTCCAGCATGTTTCAAAAGACTTGGCTGCGCAGCACTCGCTGCGTCAACGTTACTCTCGTCGCTTGCCATTGCCGAGTCACCTGCTGATGCGCGCTACATTGTTCGCTTCAAGGGCGAGGGCGCGGCAGACCTCAGTACTTTGAGTACCGCAAGCTCACAAGCGACCTCCAAAGCATCCCCCAAAGCAACAAAGGCGTTCATGCAGCGTGGCGCTGCAATGGTGGCCAGTGAGGGAGGGCGTGTTCGGCTCGAACTGCCTGAGTTCAACGCCATGGCTGTAGAGCTTAGTGAGGAGCAACGCGAAGCGCTCGCCGGGCATTCAGATGTTGTGGCAATAGAGGTAGATCCGCCACGCTATGCCCTGGCTCAGGAAGTCCCTTTTGGAATTTCATTAGTGCAATCCGATCTGGTCCCCTACGGACCAGCACCTGGTATCAAGGTGTGTGTGGTTGATAGTGGCTTCGACTTGGGGCACCCCGACTTGCCCACTACGGGGCGGGTTACCGGCCAGGCCGCACCAGGTGTTGGCAATTGGTTTGAGGATGGCACCGGTCATGGCACCCATGTGGCGGGCAGCATCATGGCGCTGAACAACAACGAAGGTGTTATCGGTGCCACAAACGGCGGCGATTATGACGTCCACATTTACAAAGTATTCCCGGACGAAGATGAGCCAGTGAGCTCCTCGGATGTCATCGCTGGCGTTCAGGCTTGTTTGGATCAGGGTGCACGAGTTGTGAATTTGAGCCTGGGCTGCAGCGGTAACGACTGCTTCAGTGCGTTTGAGCAGCAAGCCTTTGCCAGCTTTGAGAATCAGGGATTGCTCACGGTGGCAGCGGCAGGCAACGACGGGCAAGACCCGCTGATTGGCACGCAGCCCAGCTATCCGGCGGCCTACGCCAGCGTTGTGTCTGTTGCAGCAGTGGATGAATCGCTGCGTCATGCTGGCTTTTCTCAGCGTTACCCCGAAGTTGAGCTGGCAGCGCCTGGTGTTGCCGTTAACTCAACGGTGCCAAGAGGACAGAGCTTTGGCGCGGAGTTGTCTGTAAATAACGAGGCGTTTGCCAGTAACGTTTTGCAGGATTCAGGATTGGGAAACGTGAGTGCACCACTGGTGGACTGCGGAATTGCCGACACCCTGTGCACTAATGTCTCTGGCGCTATCTGTCTTATCGAACGCGGTGTTGTCTTGTTTGTCGACAAGGCCTTGAACTGTCAGAACGGCGGCGGCATTGGTGCGGTCATCTATAACAATGTCTCAGGTCCGTTCCTCGGTTTGTTGGGTGCCGGCAATGGTGTGACCATTCCGGTGACGGGAGTGTCCGATACGGCCGGTGCACAGCTTATTGGTCTGCTTGGGCAAACAGCGAATTTATCTGTTGGTCCGCAGGACTATGGATTGCGGACGGGTACCTCTATGGCCACACCGCATGTTGTGGGCGTGGCGGCGCTGGTCTGGAGCCAAGATCCACAGATGACCAATCTTCAGGTCCGAGCGGCCCTGCAAGCGGGCGCGCTCGATCTCGGTGAGCCTGGCAGAGACACAAGCTTTGGCTTTGGTCTGGTTCAGGCGGCCGCTTCCGTAGCAGAGCTGCCTGGCGATACAGATGGCGATGGGTTGGTTAACACCGCAGATAACTGTCCTATAGAGCCTAACGCAGATCAGACAGACGCTGATGGTGATGGGGCAGGCGATACCTGTGACCTGGACATCGATGGCGATGGCATGAGCAACGCCTACGAGGAGTTGCATGCATTGAACCCACTGTCTGCGGCGGATGCCCTGGGTGATCAAGACGCTGACGGTTTCAGTAATCTTGCTGAATTCTATGCGCAGTCGTCGTCGAGCGATTTGGGGTCCACCCCGCTGGGAAATCCCAGTCCTGCGCTGGTTGCTGCTGTCTTGCCGACATCGCGCTCTGGTCAAGTGGGGGAGCCGGTAACCGCCTTTGCCACATTGATTAACGCGGCGACAACATCGGCAACCAACTGTTCGATTGCACCCTTTGCACCCCTGGCGTCAAGCTTTGAGTATTTTGCGACTAACCCCTCAACCAACGCCATCGAAGGTAGTGCGAATCATCCAATCAATATTCCAGCCGGTGAGGCTGCGTCTTTTATCATTCGCATGGAACCGTCCGCTGAATTTTCGGCCCGAGAGATGGCGTTGCGCTTTGGCTGCGAAAACCTTGGGGCGGCAACAGTGATTGAAGGCCTCACCACCTTGCTTGTGTCTGCTTCAAGCAATCCGGTACCAGATCTGGTGGCCCTGGCGGCGACACAAAGTCAGGACGGCGTGCTGCGGACCGAGGCTGGCGGCGCGGGTTCTTTCAGCGTTGCCAGTATCAATCTTGGTGCCGCGAGTACGTTGCAAGTGAGTGCCACGGGAACCAATCCCAATGTGCCCTTGTCGGTGAGTCTGTGTCCAACCGATGCAACTACCGGCGCCTGCCTGCAGCCGGCGGCACCGGCGCTTGACGTTAATGTCGCTGCCGGCGCCACGCCGACCTTCAGTGTGTTTGTGCAGATAGGCGAGATAACTGCCTTTAATCCTGCGGAGTCGCGCTTACAGGTGCAATTCACTGATCCCAGCGGTGAGGTTCGAGGGGCGACCTCAGTTGCGCTTTTGCGAACCCAATAGGGCGACTCAAGGTCAGATAAAGTGTGGCAAAAATCTTAACAATCTTTGTAACGTTAATGCCCTAATTGGATGGTTTGCCTTACATTTTTGTCCCCCATTCGCTGAATATGCAGGCATAATCTGCGCTTTCCATCAGCGGTAGAACTAAGTATGAACTGGACAAAAACAGGCCGAGCAACCCTCGCTGGCCTCTGTCTATTGGGGGGTGCTCAGGCACACGCAGTAGGAACTCTTTATGCGGGCTTCGGCGGCACTTCAGATGGTGTGTCGGTTCGTAGCTCGACGACACTCACAGAGATCGGCAGCTTCGGCATTGGTGGGGGCGAACTTACGGGCATCGAAGCCGGTGAGAGCGGTAATCTGTATGTCACAGCTGACGACACCATTTCAAATCTGAATCTTGCCGGTGGCGTAAATGCCAGCCTCGAAGTTGCAGGCGCAGAATTTAGTGATGTGGCGTTGTTGGGCAACGTGGTTTTTGCAACCGCAACTGGTGTGACTCCCGGTATCTCTGCGCGTAATCTCGACACGCTTGTTGAATCAGATTTTTTTGAAACTACCTTTACACCCACGTCGATTGAGGATGGTTTTGGCCGTCTTTATGTCACAGCGGGCGATACCCTGTTCATTCTGAACGCCTCGGGCGAAGAATTGGCAAATGCCTCCAGCGGTACGGCTGGGGTGACTTTTGTAGGATCGGCACTCAGCGGCACGCGACTCTATGCGGCTACTGGTGGCGCACAAAATGGCGTCAGCGTTCGTAACCCGATCACGCTCGCTGAGATCACCTCCTTCACACTTCCGTTTGCCGTAGAAGGTGTGGTTGCAGGCGATGACGATGATTTATTCATTGTTTCAGGTGCCAACGTATTTCATTACTCTACCGACGGTGTTGAACTCGATTCTCAAGTCGATTCGACCACTGGCCGGGCTTTTGCTGACATAGCCTTCATTGCCGACCCACGTAATCCAGCGGCAGGTTCTATTTTGGCGATCGATGCCGCAGGCGGAGACAGCGTTTCCATTCGCGACGCAGAGACCTTGACGGGTGCCGGTAGCTTTGACGTTCTCGCGGCCGCGACAGGAATTACCCTGGGTGGAAGCGACGATGTCTATCTGGCGGCTGGGGATACTCTGCTTCGCTACGGTACTGATGGTGCGTTTATCGAATCAGTAACTAATGACGGTGCCGTCTATAACGACGTTGCTTTTGTTGATGGTGATCTGATTGTTGCCACCACAGATGGTATTAGTGTTCGCGATCCAGTGACTTTGGCTGAGACCAGCAGCGCAGATATTGGGTTCACGCCCACCTCGGTTGCTGCTGCTGATGAGGCAGGCGAAGTTTATCTCACGTCCTTGAATATGGTGGCTCGTTACACGACAGCGGGTGTTGAGCAAGCAAGCTTCTCCGGTCTGCCCACTTTCACCTTTACAGACGTCGCGCTGGTTAACAGCGTTGTCTATGCGACCTACACCTCTGATACCGCAAACGGTATTGCAGTACTTGATCCTGGTTCTTTGGTGCAGTCAGACGTGATCTCATCACCCATCGCGGCGACGGGTATTGCGGCCGGCGGCAGCAATGAATACTACATCTCTGGTGATGACACGATCGTTCACTTTGTCCTGGATGAAGTTCTGAGCAGCACAACAGTTGCCGGATCCGGATTCCCCGACGTTGTGTTCTCGATGGAAGGCGCAACAGCTGCGACTACAGTGGTTGCGGCAACCTTGCCGGGCGTACGCTCTGTGCAAGTCGGCGACACTGCCTCCGCGTTTGCGACCATCATTAACACCGGGCAGGTAACGGCAAGTGACTGCCAGATCTCTCCAGTGACAGTGGTTGCTGCTGACTTCACTTATCAAACGACAGATCCGGGCACCAATGAACTGGTGGGTACCCAGAATCAGCCTGCAGACATTGCAAGTGCTGGCTCACAGTCGTTCCTGATTACCTTCACGCCAACTGCTGCGTTCAACGCAACAGACATCGAACTGGCGTTTGAGTGTGCAAACGCTGAAGCCGCTCCCTCGTTCCCCGGGCTGAACACGGTTCTCCTGGTTGCAGATACAGATCCTGTGCCAGACATTGTGGCTTTGGCTTCAACGCCTACTACCCCTGGCGTGATCGATGTTCCTGGCGTTGGTGGCACGGGCTTCTTTGCGGTAGCGTCTGTAAACGTTGGTGCTGATGGTGACATTGCGGTGATTGCAGAAATGACCAATGGTGATCCTTCCGTCACCTTGTCAATCTGTGAAACCAATCCAATGACGGGTGCTTGTATCAATCCAACCACGCCGACTACGGATCCGGTGAACACATTGATTGCAACCAATGCCACGCCGACCTTTAGCATCTTCGCTCAGGCGTCAGAAGCGATCGCTCTCGATCCGGCTGGCGTACGTGTTCGTGTGAGCTTCACCGACGCAAGCGACGGCACCATCCGCGGTGCGACAAGCGTAGCTATTCGCACGCAGTAGGTTCGCTCCCTGACTAAGCGGTGTTTCAACGCCGCTGAGTCAGCAACAGGAGTGCTCTTTAAGAGAGGCAAACGATTCGTCGTTTGCCTCTTTTTTTTGTGCGCATTATTTCTGCTTTCTCTTCGGTTCAACCTAATTGCAGTGTTAGTCTTTTAGTCTCTATAAGGAGGGGTTATGAGCGACACTGGGGTGGGTGCCCTAAGCGGTATAAGGGTCCTGGACCTGACGGACGAGCGGGGGATTTATGGCGTCAAGCTGCTGGCAGATCTTGGGGCTGAGGTCATTCGCCCTGAACCCCTGGGTGGGGATGCATTGCGTAGCCGGGGGCCAGTCTTACGGGGAGATTCTGCAGACGCCCACCAGCTATCCGAACATCCAACCTCCCTTTGGTATGCCTATTTCGCATCGAGTCGGAGGTGTGTAGCGCTTGATCTTGAGCAACCCGAAGATTTAGCGGCGTTGCAGACGCTTGTTAATCATGCGGATATTGTGATCACCTGCAAAAACGCGTTTGCTGTTAACGAGGCGCGTCTTGATAGCCAGCTTGAGAGGCGACCGGAGCTGATTGTTATTGACGTCAGTTCTTTTGGTGACGCAGGACCCTGGAAGAATTTCCTCGCGCCAGACCTGGTGGCCGGCGCCCTCGGTGGTGCTGTGGCCACAACCGGAGATGTGGATACGCCGCCGCTCAAGTCCTTTGGTGAATTGAATTTTATGGTTTCCGGCGTGTACGCCGCGATTGCGGCGTTGAGTGCCTGGTTGAATCGGGCCGCGACGGGGGTGGGGCAGCGCGCTGATGTGTCGGTCCATAGCTCTATTGCCTCCTGTCTTGAGCACGTGCTCATGTGGCATTGGTATCAGAATCAGTTGCCGAGTGCCCAGTCTTCGGTGTTACCGCGCCAGGGTAGTCTGCATTGGTCGAATGCCTACAAGGTACTGAATGCAGACCAGGGTTCGATCATGGTGACTCCCGCACCGGATTTTGAAAAACAAATGTTCTGGCTGGTTGAGGAAGATGCTCATCAGGACCTGATTGATCCCAAGTACATGGAGCCTGAGAATCGGCCATTAATGATCAGGCGGATGATGGAGGTGCTTGAGGATTGGGTGGCGACCAAAGACGCGGAGGCGTTGTTTTTCAACGCCCAGGAGCGACATGCGCCCTACGGTTGGGTTCTGCCGGTAGAGAAGCTCGCAGAGAATCCGCAACTTCAGGCCCGCCACTGGTGGGTTGATTATCAGATTGGCTCCCGTCGGGTTAAGGGACCAGGTGCGCCTTACCGGTTGAGCGATACACCCTGGCGCCTAAACCCAGAGTCAGAAGGCGGTGCTTCCTCGCCACAACGCCTGGCGGTTGAGGACTTGTTGAAAAAAACCGGTTGGGCAAATTCGCGAGCACCTGGTGCGACTGCCGGTGTCACCGGCAAGCGTCGGCCTCTTGAGGGAATACGGGTACTTGATTTCACCCACGTTCTCGCTGGCCCATTTGCAACCCGGGTGTTGGCTGATATGGGCGCAGATGTGGTGAAGGTGAATTCAGCCGCTCGCGCCGAGGCGACTAACGATCCCAGTCATCCCTACTATTTGATGTGGAATCGCAGCAAGCGAGCATTGGCCCTCAACATGAGTGATCCCGAGGCCCGGCCTATAGCCCGATCTCTTGCGTTGCAGGCCGACGTTGTCATAGACAATTTTTCAGTCGGGGTCCTCGATCGATGGGGAATTGGCTATGACAGTGTTTCCCAGGAAAACCCCGGTGTGGTCTATGCCCAGATGTCGGGTATGGGTGAAGGCGGGCCCTGGTCAAAATTTGTGACCTATGCGCCAACCATCCATGCGTTGTGTGGCTTAACCCAGCTCACCGGTGTTCCTGGCCGTGAAGACATTGGCGTTGGATTCTCCTACAACGATCATCAGGCGGGCCTGCACGGGGCGGTAGCGGTGCTTGCAGCGTTGGCAGCGCGCGAACACACCGGTCGCGGTCAGCGAGTAGATCTTTCGCAGTTTGAAACCGGGGTGAACTTCCTGGGGCCAGCGATTCTCGATTGGTTTGCCAATGGTGAGGCCGCCAGACCCTGTGGTAACGACCTGCCTTATGATGCTGCGGCACCCCATGGGGTTTATCCCTGTCTGAGCGAAGGACTTACTGCTGCTCAATGGTGGGGGCCGGATGCGACGCAAGACCTGGCAGGAGAAAAACAACGCTGGGTAGCGATTGCCTGCATGACCGACCCGCAATGGCATGCGCTGGTGGATCTGTTAGGCCGGCCCGACTGGTCGGTGGGTGAAGAATTTGCCACAGCCACCGGCCGCGTGGCCGGGCGTGCACTGATTGATGCACACCTTGGTACCTGGACTGGAAGTCAGAGCGCTGAGTCTGTCATGGCCCTCTGCCAGGCCGCTGGGGTGCCTGCCGGGGTGGTCCAAACCGGGGCTGATCTCATTGAACAAGATCCAATGCTTGCGGCGGCCAACTTCTTTGAGACCATTGAAGACCCCTATCCCGGGGTAGGTCAGACCTTTGCAGATCATTTACCTATTCATTTCCATGCCACACCCTGCGAGCAATATCAGCGCGTGAGCGCTGTCGGTGAAGACAATCAGGCAGTATTGGCTGACTGGTTGGGTATGAGTTCTGAAGAAGTGATCGCGGCTGAAAAAGATGGGCGCCTAAGCTGAAGTACCAACACATCCATCTGACGCCCATGACCGGCGCCTTAGGTGCGCAGGTGCAGGCGCCTGCGCTTTTTACTGAAGACGAACAGCTTGCCAACCTGGCCCTGGCTGAAATCCGGCAAGCCTGGCTTGACTATCATCTCATTGTGTTCCGTGATCTGTCCCTGGATGCAGCTGCTCTCGCTCGTTTTTGCGCGCAGTTTGGTGAGCTGGACATCTACCCCTTTATGCAAGCTACGCCAGAGCATCCAAATGTTATCCCGGTGATCAAGGAGGCCGCTGACACCAAGAACTTTGGCGGTGCCTGGCACACCGACACGTCATACCTTGCCCAACCCCCCAAAGCCACCTGTTTGTACGCTTTAGAGGTGCCGGCAAGCGGAGGCGATACCCTGTTTGCCAATACAGCAATGGCGTATGACGCCTTGTCGCCGGGTATGCAAAACATTCTGGATGGTCTTGAAGGCTGGTACACACCCTCACTGGTGCATAGCGACCAGGGTCCTTATGCAGACGTCAGATCCGATCGGCCGACTGAGGCTTCACCATCGTTCGCATCCAAAGACAGGCTTGTCGATCAACGGGTTCGACACCCCATAGTTCGACGTCATCCAGAGTCTGGGCGCCAATCAATCTATGCAACACCCCTGCATTGTGAAAGCTTTGTTGATATGACCCGTGAAGAGACCTTGCCGCTTTTAAACTACATTTATGAGTTTGCGACTCGGGATGAATTTCTAACCAGGCTTCAATGGCAGGTGGGAACACTGGCGATCTGGGACAATCGCAGCCTGTTCCATAACGCGCTGAATGATTACCAGGGGCAACGGCGAGAAATGTATCGGGTCACACTAAAAGGGGACACGCCTCAATTATGAGCAGATCACTTTGGATTCTTGCTGGCCTGTTACTCCCTGTATGCCTTGCGGGCTGCAGTTTCGATTACACCTTTGGCGAAGGCCAGGCGAATGCTGAACTGCAACGGGAGAATCTGCAGTTGAATTCAACAATTACCGGACCGATTCGAATTGCCCAGGGCGATATTCAGGGAGCCCTCTCAGACGCCAATGCGGGCATCAGGGTGTATCGCGGAATTCCCTATGCCGAACCACCAACAGGTGCGCTGCGCTTTCGGCCACCAGAGCCCCCCAAGCCCTGGCAGGGCGTACGTAGCGGTCTGGATTTTGGCACTGCGTGCTGGCAAACCTTTAGCGAGGATGCGTTTGTCTGGGCGCGCGGCCAGTTTCCGGTGAGCGAAGACTGTCTTTACCTGAATGTGTTCACCGGTGCTGAACAGACACCAGACAGGCGCCCGGTTATGGTCTGGTTTCACGGTGGATCTCACACGGTGGGTTATGGCCACTCGCGTATTTTTGATGGGACAGCGCTTGCCCGCCAGGGTGTGGTTGTCGTGTCGATTAATTATCGGCTCGGACCCTTGGGCTTCCTTGCGCATAGCGCCCTGACTCGGGAGAGTGAGCACAACAGCAGCGGCAACTACGGGTTGCTCGACAAGATCGCTGCACTGCGCTGGGTAAAGCAGAACATTTCAGCTTTTGGTGGCGATGCCGACAATGTCACCATTTTTGGCCAATCCGCGGGCTCTTCCAGTGTTTGTTATCTCATGGCATCGCCCGAAGCCAAGGGTTTGTTTCACAAGGCCATTGGCCAATCAGCTGCGTGCATGGGCGAGTTGTCGACAGATGATGATCTCAATGGTGAGGCCCGGGGGCAGGCGCTGGTTGCCCGCGCCGGGCTCGGTGCAAATGCTGATACTGCGGATCTGCGGGCGTTGCAACCACAGGCGCTGCTTGCTGCGGCACAGCAGTCGGGGTGGGCAGCAAAGTCACGAATTGTGATTGATGGTTGGGTAGTCCCCAAGCCACCGCTTGAGGCCTTTGAGCAAGGACTGCAGCACGCTGTACCGTTACTTGTTGGCTCTATGGCAGATGAAGGCAATCAATTGGTGCCACTGGATTCCACGCTTGATCGCTCCGCACTTGTCTCCCGATTGCAGCGACGGATGGGACCAGAGGCCCAAACCCTGCTGTCACTCTATGCATCACAGCTCGAAGAATCACCGGGGCTTGCCCAGCGAGACATTTTCACGGATCAGTTTATGGCCTGGTCAATGCGGCATTGGGCAGCGGCCAATGCGCGCAACAAGATGCCTGCGTATCTGTATTTCTTCGAACACATCCCGCCGGCTTTTCGTCTCTATCTGCCGCATGATCCGAACCTTGCACTGGCCGGTGGACCGCGCAGTGGTGGGGCCTATCATTCCGGCGATCTTGCTTATGTGTTTGGCTCTCTTGATCTTGTGGGGTTGGACTGGAACGAGCGCGACAGAGAGATTTCGAAGCAACTGACCTCGTACTGGACCAACTTTGCAAAAACCGGCGACCCCAATGGCGCCGGTCTGCCCGTCTGGCCTGCCTATGATTCCAGTGCTCACGACGCGCTGCTGATTGGCGCGGATACAGCCGCAACCACTGGCGTGCGGCAGGCAAAGCTAGATACCTTTGATCGGATCTTGAGCTGGCGTAGGGCGCGTTAGATGTCTGTGCTGGTACGAAGAAAGCTCTCGATCTGATAATCAACAGACTGCTTTACCTGTTGGTAGCTCTCACCGGAGGCTATCGCCAGCCGCGTTATGTCATCGTGCTCTGATTTCCAGCGTTTGCGACCATCGGGCTGGATAACCTGTTTCACCTGGACATCGCCGTAGGTTGTCGCAACTCTAAGAATCTCTCTCGGAAGCACGCGCTTTTCGAACGGCAATATGCGTAAGCCAATGGTTGTGGATTGATTCAATATAACGTCGGCAAGCGCCTCCACATGTTGTGCATCGGCCAACACACTAATGCAGGTTGCTGCGCGACTTTTCTTCATGATGATGGGCGTACACCAGGCATCTCCGGCCCCTTGTGCAAACAGATTTTGCAGAAGGGGCTCGAACGCCTCTGGCGCCATGTCATCGATATTTGCCTCGATCTTGAAGTGCTTGCCCGCAAGCTCTGTTGTTTTACTGTGGTCAGTAACTGTCCCTAAGACAACACGCAGTACGTTGGGGCGCTCAAAGTCTTTGTGTCCTATGGCGTAGCCGGTTTTCTCCGGTATGAAGTGATTGGGCGCGATGAACTGAGTTACTGAGGCTGCAAGAATGGCCGCTCCTGTTGGGGTGGTACTTTCGCCGGTAACACCGCCGTACTTCAGTGGGATATTGTTTAGCAGTTCCTGGGTTGCGGGTGCTGGTACCGGGAAGCGGCCGTGTGCGCAATCGACAAAACCACTGCCCACCTCGATTGATGAGCAAAATACCTGGGATACGTTCAGATACTCAAGGGCAATCGCGGCCGCGATCACATCCACAATCGAGTCGATGGCGCCAACTTCATGGAAATGTACATCGCTGACCGGCACGTTGTGGATCTTCGCTTCCGCTGCAGCGATGCGTTCGAAAATATCGAGGGCACGATGCTCTATGCCTGGAGCGAACCCACTGGCGCGAATCATCTCGGCGATATGACTATGGTGACGATGGTGATGCTGTTCGCTGGCGTTCACTCTGACCTGCGTGCCACTAATGCCCTGTTTTTCTGAAGGGATAGCGTCAATGCTGAACTGACCATTGAGCGGTAGTCGTGCCAGTTGCTCATTAATATGTGCAAGTGGCACACCAAGCTCTAGCATGGCCGCCAGATGCATGTCGCCGGAGATGCCGCAATCCGGTTGATAAAACAAGGCACGCATAGGGTTTGTTTCCAAAGCTCAGCCGTCGAGCCGCTAGGCGGTCTCGAAATAGGT
>CAZWMD010000004.1:0-49502 GCA_964634815.1 uncultured Pseudomonadales bacterium
GGCCAGGACCTCGCGTATTGGGTGGGCACAAGCCTGCCAAGCGATATCCGACGTAAAAACGACCGTCTGCTGGTTGAGCACTACTACCAATTCCTCACCCACTACGACGTGGGTAACTACTCCCTCGAACAATGCTGGTTAGACTATCGTCAATTTGCGTTCTCTGGCTGGAACATGGCTGTCATCGCTTCAATGATTGTTGGTCAAACAGATCGAGGTGATGACATGTTCATGGCTATGGCCAATCGGAGTGCACAGATGGCGATCGATCTTGCATCGCTCGACCTCCTGGACTAGGAAAGCAAGTCCAACAATGATCTCAGCGCATTCAAATCAAAACGCAAACGATCTGTGGCTGTTTGGTTACGGCTCACTGATTTGGAAGGCAGACTTTGACTACGTCGAGCGAGCGCCTGCGAGTTTGCAGGGTTGGCAACGACGGTTTTGGCAAGGCTCTCACGACCATCGAGGTACACCGGAATCACCAGGCCGAGTGGTCACCTTAATGCGAGAACCCGCCGCAACCTGTGTGGGTATGGCTTATCGAATCGATGCCAGTCAAACCGAGCGGGTTTTAGAACACCTGGATTTTCGCGAGAAGAACGGGTACGAGCGATTTGAGGCACCCATCAGTTTTCTCGGCTCGACAGGATCTGCACAGGCGTTGGTGTACATCGCCACCCCAGACAATTTTGCCCATCTCGGTCCGGCAACCGATACCGAGATTGCACAGCAGATCCACAACAGCGCGGGTCCAAGTGGGACCAATCGAGAGTATCTTTTCAGACTCCATGAGGCTCTTGAACACCTCAACACAAGCGATGACCATGTGCAGGTCCTCGTCGACCTTGTAAAAAAGATCACATAAAAAAGATCACGTAAAACACCTCAGGCAAAAGCGTCTTAACGAACCTGGCAATAAAGGTATCACCTAAAAATGAACACAGAAAACAACACCCCGCTGGTTACTCTGGAACGTCTCGATACCCCCAAAGGGCTTGCTGTTATCAGCCTCAATCGGCCAGAGGCGCTGAATGCACTCAGTCCAAATCTGTTTATAGAACTAAGAGCTCACGTTGACGCACTGGCTCAAGACATCGACAACGTCGGCTGTGTCATCTTGCGCGGCAACGGACGGTCTTTTTCCGCCGGCAATGACTTAAAGGCTATCGAGAACGGCGAGGTTGCTCCCAGTCGTCACTTTCAGGCTGAAACTCTGGATGCCATCGAGGCGCTTCCACAGCCTGTAATCGCCGTCGTACAGGGTCATTGTTATACCGGTTCACTGGAACTGGCACTTGCTTGCGATCTGATGGTTGTGGCAGACGATGCCAAGCTTGCTGATACGCACGGTAAGTGGGGCATGTCGCCAACCTGGGGCATGAGCCAACGCCTGCCGCGCCGACTCGGACCGGTGCGCGCAAAAGAGATGATGTTTAGCGGCCGGGTCGTCAATGGCAATGAAGCCGTAGAACTGGGATTGGCGAACAAGTCTGTTCCCGTGGGACAGCTTGACGAGACTGCCGTTGCCATGGCGGCAGAATTTCTTGCCAACAGCTGGTTCACCCTGCGAGCTGACAAAATGCTGGCAAACGGCGGTGCAAACCTGGGGCTGGCAGAGGGGCTTGCGTTTGAACGCAAGAACAGCCCAGGTCGAAGTCCAGACATGGAAGAACGACTAAAAAACTTTGGCAAGAAATAGCTATCGCTGGGAGGCGTTACAGTCTTCTATGAAGCGCTGAATATGTTGGCCAATTTCTTCGAACACATCACCCGGATAAAGACGTTGGCGTTTTAACGTTTTATAACCGTGATCTGCGGTATCAAGCCAACGCAAGGTGGCTTTGTCGCGGAGCTGACCCAACACTTCTGTGAGCAACATGGGCTCAGCAAGGGCATCACGCGTACCCGTCAAAAACAGCATTGGCTTTTCGATGTACGGCAAGTGCGCCGCCCGAAGTCGATTTGGCTTGTTTGCCGCGTGCAGCGGAAACGAACAAAAAATCAAACCTTTCACCGGCAGCTCGTATTCAAGTTCACAGTGTGACGTCATGCGGCCACCAAACGAATGACCTCCCGCCCAAAGATCCAGTTTGGGGTACTTGCGATGCACCCAATCCACCGCCGAGGCGATAGCCGCGGTAGTCACCTCTCTGGAATCTACCCGACGTCGGCCTTGCTGCATAAACGGGAAATTGAACCGCAATGAGGCAATGTTATGGGTCGCCAGTCCTCGAGCGATGCCAAGCATGTTCTCGTGGTCAAAGCCGGCGCCGGCGCCGTGAGCGAACACAAGCAAGTCGGTGCAGCCCTTAGGCATCAACAACTCGCCCTCAAGCGTCAGTCCCGTGCAACTCTCATAGCCGGGCAACTCAACATTTTGCGTGATCACAAACGCAGATCAACTAACCTGGAAGATCGGCTGAGCTGCTGATGATACTTCCCACCAAACCATACTCTTTTGCTTCTTCGGCGCTCATCCAGTAATCGCGATCCGTGTCTTCTGCAACCCGTGATAGCGGCTGGCCCGTGGCATCAGCAATGGTGGCATTGAGTCGTTCACGAGTCTTAAGAATCTCTCGAGCGTGAATCTCAATGTCGGATGCGTCGCCACCAAAGCCTCCTGCAGGCTGGTGGATGAGGAAACGCGTATTTGGCAGGCAGTAGCGATCGGCGACCGGTGGCGCGAGAAAAATGTGGTTGGCGATACTGCCTACCCAGCCCGTACCAACAACAATCACCTGCGGCTTGATGAACCGAATCATGTCAAAAATGGTATCGCCAGATTCAACGTGGCCACCCGGAGAGCCGATGTAGATCGTAATCGGGTCATCGCCCTCAAAAGCCAGGGCCAGCAGGCGCTCCGCTGTCCGCTGAGCGACGTCTTTGTTGATTTCTCCAAAGATCGTCAGCGTGCGGTTAGCCAGCATAGTCTGTTCAAGCATGTTGAACTGCTTGGCCACATCAGGCGTCTCGCCCTCCGCATTGACCAGCGCTGAGGTCGCCGTGGGGGACTGTGTAGCGCGTGATGCACTGCCAGAGGCAGTACCAGAAGCGGGATTGGATGAAGCTTTACTGATCGAAGACTGGCGCATTCGGCGTCTCTCAATGGTTTCTAACCCCGTTATTTTAACAGTCCTATCCACCCCGGCGAATCCCAATTATGCTCTCGATCACAGTTTGTGACGCCAGCGATCACATTTTTCCGGGGAATACAGAGGATTAAGGGGGCAACCATGCCATTAGCACCAGAATACGCAGCCATGTTGGCAGATGCGGCCGCCGCCGGTGGGCCGGCCATGACGGAGCTGAGCCCAACCGACGCAAGAGGCCTTTATCAGGCCATGCGCCCCGCAAATCCAGAACTGACCGTTGGCAAGGTGGCGGAACTGGAGCTCCCCGGGCCAGCGGGAGCCATCCCGGCCCGTGTGTATACCCCCGCAGGAGCCGGTCCGCATGGCGTGTTGATCAACTTCCACGGCGGTGGTTGGGTTATCGGAGATCTGGAAACCGCCGACGGCGTATCTCGAGATCTTTGTCGAACAGCAAACTGTATCGTCATTTCCGTGGACTATCGGCTGGCCCCAGAACACCCCTATCCAGCTGCCGCAGAAGACTCAATCGCAGCCACCCGATGGATCGCTGACAACATGGCGGCGGTTGGTGGCAATGGCCGACTGGCGGTCACCGGTGAGAGTGCCGGAGCCAACCTCGCCGCTGTGGTATCCCAGGCCACAGCAGCAGACTCAAGCACAAACATCTGTTTCCAGCTTCTGGCTTATCCGGTTGTGGATCACGATCTGACACGCGGCTCTTACACAGAAAACGGTGAGGGTTATCTGCTGGATACCGATACCATGCGCTGGTTTTGGGATCTTTACTGCCCCGACCAGGCAAGTCGTAATGAGCCGATGGCCAGTCCACTGCGTGCGGACTCGTTAGCAGGCCAACCCCCAGCCATGGTTGTGACGGCCGAATTTGACCCTCTTAGGGACGAGGGCAAAGCGTACGCCGACGCTCTAACTGCCGCCGGAGTAGCTACGACCTACCACTGCGCCGACGGCCTGATTCATGATTTCTTTGGAACTGCAGCGCTGTTGCCCTGCTCTCGGCCGCCTTTTGAGGCGGCCTGCAAGGCCTTGAGCGATGCGCTTAAGGCCTAATTGGCGTTTTAGCTTTTTTAGCTATCGATTCGGGCCGCGGCATACCCGGTGAGCACCTTGGCGCCGTCCTGGTTGACGGTTTCGATCGACAGATCGACAAAGTGCTCGCCACCCTCTTCACGCAAGCCTTCGACGGTTGCGGTGGAATCCAGCGTGTCGCCAGGCCAAACCTGGGATGTGAATCGAACGCCAAACTTTGCCAGCCTGCCATCACCTACGTGATTGGTTAGCATTCGTCCGGTCATACCCATTGTTAGCATGCCGTGTGCAAACACCGACGGATAGCCCGCCACCTGGGTGGTGAAAATTTCGTCTGTATGCAGCGGGTTGTAATCGCCTGAAGCTCCAGCGTACTGAACAATCTGAGTTCGCTTTAAGTCTTCAACCAGACGTTCGGTGTAGGTGTCGCCCACTTTAAGTTCACTTGCTTTTAGTGCCATTGCTACTCTCCTACTTCGAATCAACAGGACGTTCGGTACGCACACCCACGCCCGTTGCGGTTATCACCAGCTCGCCATTTTGGTCGCGATACTCAGTAACAGACTCTGTGAACACAAGCTTGCCGGACCGCTTGCCTTCTTTCTCCCAGGTTTTGCCGGGCTTGGTGGTGGCCTGCAAAACGTCGCCGGGTTTGGGGTGCCGGTGATATTCAAAATGTTGTTCGGCGTGCAAACCGCCGCCACCGCCGCCACCACCACCGCCAGAGGATTTCTTTACGCCAGTGGCCTCTTTGCCTGACCCAAACCAGTCTTCCCCGATCTTCGGTCGCAGGAAATAGTCTGGATCGAATTGCGCGCTCGACTGGGCAAAGGTGGGAGGAGCGATGATATGTCCGGGT
The DNA here is from genome assembly GCA_964634815.1 of uncultured Pseudomonadales bacterium. Taxonomy (GTDB): domain Bacteria; phylum Pseudomonadota; class Gammaproteobacteria; order Pseudomonadales; family Azotimanducaceae; genus JALZVT01. The sequence continues at coordinate 5,002 of CAZWMD010000004.1, forward strand.
TCTGTACCCTTGGCATAGGCTTCATCGTAGTAAATCTGATTGTCATCGCCGACGGAGCGAGCGAACATCATGATGTGGCTCCCTTCAACCGGGAACTTGTCAACAGCCATGGTCTTCCCCTGTTCTATTTTTATCTGAACCCAAGGAATTGAGTATCACTGAAGGGTTAGGGTGCGGCAACCAGGCAAAACTGGAGAAGTTCTGAATTATCAGCGCTCTCAACCGACCCGCTGGCCCGCCTTAACGCCCCTTAAACTCCGGATCGCGTTTTTCCAGAAACGCAGATATCCCCTCGGCTTTGTCTTCGGTCTGCACAAGCGCACCTTGCGCGTACTTCTCAAACATAAGCGCAGAAGCGAGACTGCCTTCCATACCAAAGTTCACCATGGCCTTCATGGTGCGGGGCACAAAAGGAGCAAATCGGGAAAGCTGTTCTGCCATGCGTCGCGCTTCGGGGAGCAATTCTTCAGCCTCCACCATGCGGGTAATCAAGCCAATCTGCAGGGCACGATCGGCACTGATGGGGTCGCCCATCAAGAGCATCTCCATACCCCAGCCACGCCCCACAATCCGCGGTAACCGGGCCGTTGCCCCGCCCCCCGGGATGATACCCAGCTTGCCTTCAGGGGTAGCGAAGCGCGACTGCGGCGTTGCAATACGCAGATCACAGCCCAGCGCGACCTCAAGGCCACCGCCCATACAAATTCCGTCTATGGCTGCAATTGTCGGTTTGGGCATGCGCTCAAGTTGATCTGCAAGCCCCTGGACAATGGGTTCGAGCGCTTTCTTCAAATCGCGATCAATCACTTCCGAGAGATCACTGCCCGCAGCAAAGGCCCGGCCGCCGGCACCGGTGATCGTCAATACCCGAACGCTTTCATCCTGCTCTACCAGGGCAACGGCGGCCTGCATCTCAGCAAGCGTCGCAAGCGATATAGCATTGTGTTTATCTGCCCTGTTAATGGTGATGAGCGCAGACGGCCCATCAACTTCAAAAAGTATGTTTTCGAAGTTCTGCGTTTGGTTGGCACTCACTCGTCTAGGAACCGGCTTCCAGATCTTCGATGAAGGCCTGAGAACGCGAAATCGCATCTTCCATATCGGCGATCAAAATCGATACATCGTTTTCGACAGCATTGAGTTCTGAGCGAAGACCGGAAATGGCCTGAGCGTTCAGATTGTGCTTTAAAAACAGCACCTGATCGCGGAACACGTTAAGTACGGGCTCCATGCGGTCTTCTGCTTTGCGCATAGATCCTAAAAGTGCTTTGTACTTGGTTTCAGTTGTACGCAGTTGTTGCTGACTCGAACGCTTAAGCTCTGCATTGGTATATTGCTCAAGCTCCGTGCGCCATTCTGCAAACAGGTCTTCAGAGACATCCTCAACATCATCGATGTGACCAGACACTTCTTCAGCGCGTTCAGTAGCCTCATCGAACTCATCTGACAGGTCTTCATACATGCTCTTCAGATTGCTCTCTTCAATGTTCACCACACTGGCAAACTGATCGAGCGCCGTTTTGAACTGGTCCTTGGCTTCTTCCTGAGACTCGATAGCGTCTTCTACGCTACTGACCAGCAGATCGCGTTTCTCATACCCCAGTTTTTCCCAGGCCCCGTAGTAAACAGAGTCACAACCGCTTATCCCGGCAAGCATGGCAAGGATGACAGTAGTGCCGGCAATCGACAGAAGGCGTTTCACGAGATGAACTCCAGGCAGAGGTTAGTTGGTTGATATTGTAGTTTGGGAGTGAGTTTGGGCACAAACAAAAACGGCGCAATCTCTGGGCATTTTTGCCAAGAGATTGCGCCTTTTTTACATACCGTCTTTTTGAGGTGACGGCGGGTCAGGTTAGCTGCAAGGCGCCTGACCCTACCGATTCCAGACTATTGACGAACGGTTTGAGTACCTGCAACTACCGCCGAAACTCGACGATTTTGTTGACGGCCTTCCGCAGTCTCATTTGAGGCCTTTGGACGGGTCTCACCGTAGCCACGTGATGTCAGTCGATCTGCATCTACACCACCCTGAGTTTCAAGGTAAGCCCGCACTGAGGCTGCTCGTCGCTCAGACAGCGACTGGTTATACGCTGCAGCACCACGGCTATCGGTGTGACCTTCGATCACAGCATTGGCCGTTGGATATTGACGCAAGAACGCAACTACTCGCTGAATTTCCGGGTAGTGGTCGCTGCGCAGATCAGCTGAGTTGGTGTCAAATTCGAGATTGAGGTCAATGGTGACTTCTTTTTCGAGTTCAACGTAGCAACCATCAGCATCAACCTTGGCACCGCGCTCTGAATCAGGGCATTTGTCCTGATAATCGGGTACGCCGTCGCCATCGCTGTCGAGAGCACAACCGCGCGAGTCAACCTCAATGCCAGACGGAGTGGTTGGGCAACGATCCAGATCGTCGTTTACGCCATCACCATCGCTGTCGCCAGGTCCACTGAGTGCGCAACCCTCGCTATCAACCGCTGTACCTGCAGGTGTATTGGGGCATCGATCATCAGCATCGTACACACCGTCGCCATCGGCATCGGTAGGACCGGCACCCGCGCCGCCAAGATCACCCAACATAGCCGTCAGACCCAGTTTGATAAACGGCTGAACACCACCGTTGTCAACACTGTAGACACCACGTACATCGCCACGCAGCGCTACCCGAGGTGTCATGTTGGTGAAAAAGCCAACGCCAACGTTGAATTGATTGTCACGCTCGGTAGACAGCGTGCCCTGCCGTGACGCTTCAACCCGACCCAGACCACTAACCACATAAGGCGTAAAGTTCTGAGGTGCGCCCTCAGTCAGTTTGTAGACAATGTCCAACCAAACCTGCTCGGTCTTGGCTTCGTCGCCTTCCCGGCCAGGAGCGGTAATGTCGTGATCGCTGCGCAGGTAATTGATTTCACCCAGCAGCCGGTCAGTGAACCCGTATCCCAGACCACCGCCAACGCCAAGCTGGAGATCGGTATCAAGGAGAACATCCTCGGGTGGTGAATAGAAGTGACCGAACGGTGCAAGGTAAAACTTGCCTTGAGTTGGTCCATGATCGTCGGCGGATACCGCCGCAGTAAAAGAAGAAGCAACAAACGCTGCTCCTACAACCCCTAATATTTTCTTATAAACATTCATTTGATTAATCTCTGCTCCTGGTCGAGACGTTTAGGGCAAAACCTTGTAATTCTTGTCGTTTTAGCCCGAAAACCGTGCGTAGGGTAGGCGAACCTCCCACCATTGTACAGCCAGCCTAACAGGCGTTTAGGCTGCGAACCTGACCCAATTCCTTGATTATTAAGCAGTTAATTTGCCTTTATAGGCCAGAAACCCTGTCCGACCCGACACCCCGTACCCACAGGCATAAAAAAACCCGTAATTCTGGAGAGGAGAATTACGGGTTAATGGTCATCGTACAAGAGCGTTCAGGAAGGATAATCCGTCCGGCTCCCCGAGACCTATAGGGGATAGAGATTGCCTCAAGTATCCAAAAAGCGGCCCACTGCGAACCCGCGCCTAGACGCGCTTCACAGACCAACCGCCTTTGGTTACGGGGACCATATTGCCCCAGTGGTGTTTCGGAGCGATTTCCCGGGAGGGATGTTTTGTGACAATTTGTTACGCCTGCACAACGGGCTAGGCCGGTCCCACCAGCAGTGGCAGATGCAAACGAACCAGCGCACCGCCTCCAGGCGCGTCTTCAATGGCCACTCGCCAGCTATGGCTTTGACAGAGTTGGGCAACGATCGCGAGGCCCAGACCACTGCCGCCAGTGTTAATGCTGCGGGAACTCTCCAGCCGATAGAAGGGTTCGAAGACCTTCTCCCGTGACCCCTCGGGAATACCCGGGCCACTATCTTCGACGCAGATTTCGAGCGCGGAATCCACAAGTCGTACGGCAACGCCTACGGCATCACCATGTTGAATACCGTTACTGATCAAATTTTGTAGAACCCGCTTCAATGCCCCAACGGCAACCGGCATTTGCAACCCCGGAGGAAGCTCGATGTCACTGCGTACAGGTTCTTCGCTTTGGTTAATCATTTCCTCGAACAGCCCACGCATGTTAACCATTTGCGGTGTTTCCGCAGCCCCCTTGGCAAACTGCATGGCATCACTTATCAAGTCATCCATAGCGATCAGGTTGCGTTCGAAGCGCTGACGAATCGCTGACGAAACCTCTTCAGGTAATAACTCGACCGCCAGGCGCATGCGCGCAAGAGGAGTGCGCAAATCGTGAGAAATTCCAGCGAGCAATGTCGTTCTGTTGGCTAAAAGTGCAGAGATATCGCGCGCCATGGTGTTGAAGTTGCGCGCCAAAGACATTAGCTCTCGCGGCCCTTCTTCCGGCAGCGGCAGGAAATCTTCACCTCCTCGAAAGGTTTCTGCCAAATCTGCCGTTCGCATCAGCGGTCTGGCAATCCGATGCACAATAAAGAGGGAGGTAAGAAACACAATTGCAGCACCAGCGACAAGAATAATCGCTGCAACATAAAGCGTTTCAATCGAGCGGCGGTTCTCTGAAAAGCCTATGCGTATATCGCGCCCGGCCATCGGTACTTTCGCCCACATTAATTCTGCTGTGCGAGTTAGGGTTACCGGCTCTCCTATCCGCTGCGCCAGCTGATCTGCGAGCACATTGGCATAGCGCAAATCGGTAACGGGGAGCTCTTCGTCGACCTGCTCATTGGCAATGATCAAGTCGTGGCTCTCCGCAAGCTCAAGTTCGAAAACCGGGCGGACATCTGGTTCTAACTCAACCCAGGTCTGCGCAGAGAGCACAAGCAACGCGGCTTCATCATCTGCGGAGCGTTCGAGAATCGGCTGCAGCACCAGCCGATCAAGTGCAAGCATAGCAATGAGAATGATCGCAAAGGCACTGACACCCAAAACCAGACTGGTTCGTACCAATAACGAACCACGCAGCCGGCCAGCCCGGCTCAGCGCTTTGCTGGAACTAGTCGCCATCCGGGCAGAACATGTAGCCCTTACCCCAAACCGTTTTGATAAAGGCAGGCTGTGCAGGATCGGGTTCAAGCTTGCCTCGAAGACGGGTAACCCTGACATCTATACTGCGATCAAACGGGGATCGCTCTGCGCCTGTCAGCAGATCTAGAATACGATCCCGGTTTAGAACCTGGTTCGGATGCGCCACCAAAATAGAAAGTAAGTCGAACTCTCCAGAGGTCAAAGGAACCAGCTCACCAGCCCGGGTGAACTGATGCGACTTAATATCCAGCTTGCAGTCACCAAACTCAAACAGAGTGGCTTTGCCCTTATTACTATCAGCCAGGCCCGTACCGCGACGTAGCACCGCTCGCACACGCGCGAGCAGTTCACGGGGATTGAAAGGCTTCGCCAGGTAGTCATCAGCGCCAATTTCAAGGCCTACGATGCGATCGATATCTTCCCCCTGCGCAGACACCATGATGATCGGCAACGCTGATGACGCCTTGAGGCGTTTGGCGATAGATAGTCCGTCTTCTCCCGGGAGCATAAGGTCCAAAATCACCAGATCGACCGAGTGTTCGAAGAGCACCGAATCCATCGCCTTGGCATCTTCCGCAGTAACCACCCGATAGCCCTGCTGGGTCAGGTATTCCGCGGTGAGTTCACGCAGCTCCACATCGTCATCAACCACCAGCAGCGTGCTGGCAACCCCAAGGTCGTTACTGCCTGTCCCGCCTGCCGTGCTGGACGGTGACGTGGGAGTACCTGCAGGTGGAGATGCAGGTGGAATAGGAGACTTGCTGGTCACGCGTTTGCCTGGCCTTAGGTGTCATTAGCGCCCTGGGCGCCAATATTCAATCTTGTCGACTGACCGCCCCATCTTCGCTTAACACGTTGTTTGATATCGACACAGAGTTTACCGGAGTTACCCGGGTATTAGGGCGAACGGTGCCATTTCTGTTTCGACGCTGCTCGAACCCTGTGCCGTAGGCACGTTGCGGATCACGCACACGTATCACCTGGGTTTGAACCTGAACAGAACGGACTGTCCCGTCGGCTTGTCGAACCAAAGCCCCATAGCGGCGTCGCTGTATGGTTTGGGAAGGTATGGTTTGGGAAGGTATGGTTTGGGCAGAACGTGAAGCGGACTGTTTACCTGAGTTTCGGGCAGCCTGCGCTGGGGCGACTTGCGCCTTGGGAGCGGACACCGGACCCGGTGCTCTGGATGTCTGAGGCTGCATGCGCTGACGAGTTTCTTGAATCAGCTGCGTGCGCTGTCTATCGCTTAGCTCATCCCAATCTGCGGCGAGACTGGTGAGTTGAGTATCAGACAAGCGCTGCAACCGATCGGCGCCTGAGTCCTGGGCTGACACAGACACAGATAAAGAAAGAGCACCAGAGAACAGGCCAATAAGCCCGATAGGTCCCAGGGGTTTTGCCAACTTGGATAGACTCAATTAGAGGATCTCTGCTCGCTGTCGAATACAATCATCTTTCCTGTTTGTTGATTGTCCACAGAATTCGTCATCAAGCAATTGCCGCCTGGTTTCAAAATGTAACCGTTCGATCAGCCTGCAGAACAAAAAAAGGCCGCAATCCGGTGATTGCGGCCTTTTGGGTACCGTCGCTAAGCGGCATGGGCACTCCAGGGCACCCCGCGGATCAAGCGGCTTCGAACAGCCCTGCTGCGCCCTGGCCACCGCCAATGCACATAGTCACGACGCCATAACGCTGGTTACGGCGCTGAAGCTCTCGAAGCAGATGGCCGGTGGTACGTGACCCCGTCATGCCAAACGGATGACCGATACTGATGCTACCGCCATTGACATTATACTTGGCAGGATCGATGCCCAGCGCGTCGCGACAGTAAAGGCACTGTGACGCAAAGGCTTCGTTCAGCTCCCAGAGGTCCACGTCATCCTGCTTCATGCCCAGATTCTTGAGCAGTCTTGGAATCGCAAAGACCGGGCCAATGCCCATTTCGTCAGGTTCACAGCCAGCCACAGTAAAGCCCCGGAATATTCCCAGTGGCTCCAGTCCTAACTGATTCGCCCGTTCAGCCGTCATCAACAGCGTCATGGAGGCGCCGTCAGACAGTTGCGATGCATTGCCCGCGGTTACTGAACCATCTTCTTCGAAAGCGGGCTTCAGTTTCGCGAGGCTCTCTACCGTGGTGCCGGGTCGATTACACTCATCGCGATCGACAACAACATCAACGTGGCTTTCTTCACCGGTTTCCTTGTCGACCTTCAACATGGTCGCGTTCATTGGTGCTATTTCTTCCGCGATCCAGCCCTGATCCACCGCATTTGCATAACGAGCCTGACTTTCGGCGGAATACTCATCCTGCATTTCGCGAGTCACCTGATAGCGACGAGCCACAACCTCAGCGGTATTGCCCATTGCCATGAAAATTTCCGGCTTCTCTTCGACCAGACGCTGATTAGGTGTTGATTTGCCGGCTTCCTGGCGGGTACGCATGGAGATGGAGTCCGCACCTCCAGCAATGGCTACCTCTGTCTGGCCCGATGCAATCTGCGTCGCCGCAATGGCAATAGACTGCAAGCCAGATGAACAGAACCGATTAATGGTTTGGCCTGCTGTGGTGATGGGTAGCTTCGAAAGCACAACCGCGAGGCGCGCCAGATTACCGTCCTGCTCGCCAGCGTGACTCGCAGCACCCACTACCACATCTTCGACCTCCGCAGGATCAAGCGCCCCATTGCGCTCTAGCAGAGAGTCAATGCAATGGGCGAGCATGTCGTCCGATCGCGTCAGGTTGAAGCTGCCACGAAAAGATTTCGCCAGCCCCGTTCTCATAGAATCTACAATAACTACGTCGCGCATAGTCGCCCCTTCCAAATGAATTAACAGAAATGTCCCGCCAAGAGTCTACTCAGATAGAGCCAACGGCGCTAGCTGGAGCCCGGCGCCGGACCTTCGATTTGGCGGTGGCACGGGCTTCACAGTCGATCAGCCACAAAAAAACCGGGTTACTACCTGAGCGTTTGTGCTGGTGATTTTCCCAACCAAACGTTCTGCAGGAACCCGGCTCTTCAGAACCAAAAGCCGCGTGAGCCCTTCCAGGCCCCGCTTCAGGTTAAGAGGATGTTGACTAGCTATCGCCGCCAATCATACCTTTCAACTTGTCTTTGCCTTTTTCCATCATGTCTTCTTTGGCGCCATCGGCCATCTCTGCGGCTTTGTCTTTCAGCCCGTCTGTCATGCCGTCCATGGAGTCGCCCATTTTGTCTTTCATGCTATCCATGGAATCGCTAGCAGCGTCCATTGCTTTTTCGCCAAGACCGCCTGCTGAAGACAGGGCGTCAGACGTAGCGTCCATCGCCTTGTCGCCCATCTCAGCAGCGCCGTCCATAGCTTTGCTGCCCATATCAGCAGCACCGTCAACAGCATTGCTTGCTGCGTCTTTCATGCTACCAGCGGCATCTTTCATGCTGTCTTTTGCACTGTCCATCGCGCCTTTTGCGCCGTCTTCGCTACATGCGCTTACGCCTGCAACAAGCAAAGCGGCAGCAGCAAGTTTGGTGAAGTTATTCATGTGATTCTCCGTAATTTTAATTGCGGCCCGTGAGGTCCTTCAAACCCATAGTTCTGGGGCAAATGAACCCAGCAACAATATCCCCCGGTTCATCGTGTGCGCAGAATACCTGAAAAGAAATAGTCCCACACCCGTACAAAAGCTAGCATCTGTAAACATCAAAGACTATTTTCGAAACATTCTCTCGCGCCACCGCCCAAGGTTTGGGCAAACTTGCATATTGAGGGCTAAATGTCTGATTTTATTGAAATAACAACACCCATAGATGTACTCCACACTGGCCTGGCCTTCGGCGAGGGTCCCAGATGGCGTGACGGCAAGCTGTACTTCTCAGACATGCATGCGCACCAGGTATTGAGTTATTGCGCAAAAAACAACGCCGTTTCGGTGGTTATAGAGCTCGATGAAGAGCCTTCCGGCCTGGGCTGGCTGCCAAGCGGTGAACTTGCTGTGGTGGCCATGACCAGTCGCAAACTCCTGGTCAACTCACCGCAAGGATTGCGGATGCATGCGGATCTTTCGGCACTGGCACCTGGTTTGTGTAACGACATGGTAATGCTGCCCAATGGCGCCGCCTACGTCGGTAATTTTGGCTACGACATGCATGCCGGAGAGAAATTTCGCCCAACACAACTTATTTATGTGTCGCCTGATGGCGACCCAAGCCACTGCGCTGCGGACCTGGTTTTCCCCAACGGCACTGTGATTACCCCAGAAGGCAACACTCTGATTATCGCTGAGACCTTCGCCGGCCGATTAACAAGCTACTCTGTGAATCAGGACGGCACACTGCACAATCGCGAAACCTGGGCAGAACTTCCCGAGGGAGCGGTTCCCGACGGTATCTGCCTTGATGAGGCCGGTGGTATCTGGGTGGCCTCTCCCACCACAAACGAATGCTTGCGACTCGAGCGTGGCGGTCGGGTTAGCCACCGCGTTGGCCTCGATCGCGGTGCATTTGCCTGCATGCTCGGCGGCACGGATTTGTACATTTTAAGTGCCGGGTCCTCGACACCAAGCGAATGTAAGGCCCAGAGGAGCGGACAGTTATTACGCTTAAGCGCCCCTTACGCCGGCGCGGGCTATCCCTAGCAACACCCCTACCAGTGGCGACACGGCAGTTTTGCTAAACTACGCTGTGTCGCCCCGTAAAAGAAGTACCCATGCACGGCCCAACCTCCCACATCTATTTTTCACAACGACTCCGGCTCCACTATGTTGACTGGGGCAACCCGAAGGCACCGCCGATGCTACTTGTACATGGCGGCCGCGATCACTGCCGGAACTGGGACTGGTTTGCCGAGCGCTACAGAGATCGATACCACATTATTGCGCCGGATCTGCGTGGCCACGGCGACTCAGAATGGCTGGTAGGCGGCACCTACAACATCGTGGACTATGTCTACGACATCGCTCAGCTGTTGCACCAAACCAAGATGACTCCCGCCACTATCGTGGCCCACTCGCTTGGCGGATCCATAGCCTTGAACTACGCCGGACTCTACCCGGAAAGCGTAAACAAGCTGGTCGCCATTGAAGGGATGGGGCCACCACCAAAAATGATCGAAGAACGGATGGCCATTCCAGTGAATGATCGCATCACCAACTGGATAGATGATTTGCGCAAGATCAGCGGACGGACTCCGCGTCGCTACGCAAGCGTAGAAGACGCTTTCCAACGCATGCAGTCTGAAAACCCTCACCTGAACGAAGCCCAGGCGAGACATCTGACCGTTCACGGCATCAATCGCAACGAGGATGGCACCTACAGCTGGAAGTTTGATAACTACGTCCGCGCGTTTCCTCCCGTAGGCGTACCCTTCGAGGAACAGCACAAACTCAATGAGCGCATGGACAAGCCCGTGATGCTGGTTCGAGGCGCCGAGTCCTGGGCATCAGATCCAGCGGCCGATGGCCGAGCCGCACGCTTTCCCAATGCGCGGGTTGAAACTATAGAAAAAGCCGGGCACTGGGTGCACCACGATCAACTTGATGAGTTCTGTGCACTGGTTGATGACTTTATTCAAACAAGCCCCGACTCAGCCGCCGGATAATGCAGACAGCGAATACTCACGCAAAAGCGCTCCACGACAGCGTGCACTGTGGGGTATTCCTCGTCACCGGAGGCGGGATCACGCTGCTGTCTGATCTATTGACTGAACCTGGAGCATCCGCCACCGTGCTTGCAGCCTCGGTACCCTATGCAGAACAGGCACTCGCCGAAACACTCGGCGGAACACCAGATCAAGCCTGCAGTGCCGAAACCGCACGGGCGCTCGCCATGGCGGCCTTCCAAAGAGCCGGTGTACTTGACGCTAAATCTGCAAATCTGTTCGGTTTTGGTTGTACCGCCGCGTTGGCCACCAATCGCAAAAAGCGCGGCAAACACCGAGCTTACCTTGCAATACAGACATCCCAAGCTACAAGTTGCGCATCGATCGAGTTTGATAAGGGTGCCGATCAGATGGGCGATCGATTGGCTGAGGAGGCCCAAATTACTGCGCTGGCCTGGCGGCTGCTGGATGAGCACCTCAATGTTGCTTTGCATGCACCCGATCTGCCAACAACAAGTCGCTTTGATATCGCGCATGTCCAGGCTCAACCTGTCTGGGCAGAACTGCTCGCTGGCAGCATTGACGCTACCCCAGTCGACGCTACCTCTGGTAAGGCAGAAAAACCCAGGGCCTTGATATCAGGATCATTCAACCCGCTGCATGAGGGCCATTTGCAAATGGCCGAACAGGCAGAACAAATTTTGAACCGTAAGGTTGGCTTTGAACTTTGCATCGATAATGTCGACAAGCCGGCACTTGGGTATTTCGATATCGCCGAACGCAGTATGCAGTTCGACGGTAAACCACTATGGCTAACTCGGCTGCCAACATTTATTCAGAAAGGGCGCGAATTTCCGCACTGCACTTTTGTTGTGGGTATAGACACTCTGGTACGAATAGGTATGACTCGCTACTACCAGAATGCTCAGACAATGCACAAGGCGTTCAGCGAGTTCGCTGAACTGGGGATTCGATTTCTTGTGTTTGGACGTCGCGGTGATCGCGGTTTTGAGACACTCGAAAGCGTAGAGGTTCCAGCCGCTCTGCGGACTCTCTGCACAGGGGTTCCAGAGTCACAGTTTCGCAATGATCTCTCCTCAAGCGCTATCCGCAACCAGGAATTTTCCAGCGACAACTAGCTCATTCGGAACACGCTAGGGTTCAAGATCTTCCAGCCGCTTTGGCCAGTTGTCCTTCAGCAGGCGCGACAGCGAACGATCGGCGAGCAGTTTGCCGCCGGTTTGGCAACCGGCACAGTAGTTTGCCTCGTTCTCTGCATAGCGGATTCGTTGCACCGGCGCGGAACACAGGGGGCAAGGTTCTTTGTACTTGCCATGTACCGCCATTTCCGGATGGAACGCGGTCACTTTGTCGGGAAAGCTATCACCTGCTCTCGCAGCCAGGCGCTCAGTCCACTCATTAAGAACCGACCGAGTGGCTTCAAACAGGGTTTCTCCGTCTTGATCACTCAGCGTTCCTGCCCGTTTGAACGGTGACATGCCCGCATGCAGCAAGATTTCATCAGAATAAGCATTGCCAATTCCCGCAAAGACACGCTGATCAGTCAACGCCCGTTTCAGCGTATGCCCGGAGTCTCGCAGCCGTACAACAAATTCTTCGCACGAGATCTCAAGCACCTCAAGTCCGCCCAAATCGAGCTTGCTAAGCCCCGCGTCGTCGACGATTCGCAGGGACGCGCGTTTCTTTTTGCTGGCTTCGGTAAACAGAAGAGTACCATCTTGAAAATCAAAACCCGCCACCACGTTACGACCGCGAATACTCGCCCCTTGCTCTTTCCAACGCAGGCGGCCGCTAATCATTAAGTGAATCACCATATGCAGTTCGTTGCGTAATTCGTGGGTCTGCTCCTGTGCATCAAAAGAGAAGACCAACTGCTTGCCGAGGCGCGAAATGCGTTTAACGTCGCGACCAATAACCTCAGCAAGTGGCGGTTCTACCGTGCGCAGCAAAAACATACTCGCAAGGCGAACATCGACCAGAGCCCGCCCGACAACGCGGCGCTCAAGATGATCCACATAGAGGGATAAATCAGGCAATTCAGGCATACCAGGTTATACCTACCAACTTGATTTGATTGACTTCGACTCGCCTAGGTTTGCTTGCCGTCATTATAAGCGATGACGGTTTTCCACCGCCCGGAACGAAAACGCAGAACCAGCAAAACGGCTTTCAAGGCGTAATCGCCAACTAGACTGGCGTAAACCCAGAACACTGGAAACTCAAGCCAGGTAAACAATGCCGCGAGACCAAAGCGCACCACAATAAGACCAAGGAAAGTGGCCATCAATGGGAACCGGGTATCACCCGCTCCTCTTAGCGAGCCACCAATCGCAAATTCCACAGCCATTAACGGCATGCTCGCGCCGAGCAGAGAAACAAACTGCACCGTATAGCGCACCGTCTCTTCACTATCGCCGATAAACTGCCGCGCCAAACTCTCGGCATTTAACAAAACCAACAAGCCAAGTAGCCCCATGGCCAGCATGGCAAAACCCATCGACCGCCAGCCACTGCGAGTTGCGCCATCGGGATCGTTTGCACCAAGGTGCTGGCCCACTAGCGTAGAACCTGCAATGGAAAATCCGAAGCCCACCGTCATGCAGACCATAAGCATGTTGACGCCGATGTTGTAGGCTGCAAACGCCTGGGTGCCATAAAACTGACCAATAAGAATCAGAAAACCAAAAAAGCCCGCCTGAAACACCAGCTGTTCTGCGCCGGCCGGCAATCCGATATCCAGCAGTCGTTTCAGCCTCTCCTTGCGCCACCATCCGCCCTTCGAGTACTTCAGCTTAAAGCGTTGCCCCATCCACAGACTTAAAAGCAGTACGGCGCCAAAGCTAAAGGCAACCCCGGCTGCAACGGCCGCGCCAGCAACCCCCATCTGCGGGAATCCAAATTTGCCAAATACCAGCACATAGAGAAGCGGAATATTCAGCGCATTCACACAAGCCCCTACCGCAAGGGGTGACCAGGCATCTCCAGCGGCACGCAATCCGGCCGCCAGGATAAAATTAACGGCAAACGCAAGATTGAAATAGCTCAGCAAGCGAATGTTCTTTGCGGCCAAATCCAGTGTGACCTCATCGAGCCCAAAAAGCCCTGCAATAGGACGGGCAAACAACACACCAATCGTCATGGCGATCAGGGAGAACATGCCCCCAACCACCAAAGAGGCCATGGTGACCCGGCTCGCTTCACGATGATTATTGGCTCCCCAGGCTCGAGCCACCAAGGCGGTGGTTCCCGCGGTGATTGCAATCAGCAACGCCTGAAGCGCAAAGAACACCCGCTGCCCGGCACCAATGGCGGCCAGAGCAGAGGTACCTAGCTCACCAACAAAAAGGGTTTGCACGAGTCCAACCACCGCATAGAGCAAATTCCCCAGGATCGACGGGAACGCAAGCGCAAAAATTCCCGGACGCTCATCCGGCGGCGAATCAGACTCTGAGGCTGGATCGTTGCTGCTCAATAAACCGAACCAAGTGAATCAGGTGAACCAGGTATCGAAACCTGAAAGTGCTGTCTACCGGGGGGAGGCGCTGCCCCATGTATGCAGCACACCATAATGCCCCAGTCGGAGCACATAACCGAGTGTCTTAACGCAATCTGGCTTAGAATCTGTCGTTTTACATCAGGGCCGGGGAGGCACTATGGATCTGGGAAAGTTGGGCGTCTGGTATTTCACCGAAAACATGCCAGCAAGCAAGGCCGCCGAGACGGCCGAGCGGATCGAGCAGCTGGGCTATTCGGCGCTGTGGATCCCCGAAACTGTGGGTCGTCATCCCTTGGCCCATGCTGCCTGGCTGCTCGCGCACACCAAGACACTCAACATTGCCACAGGGATCGCCTCAATCTACAACCGCGAACCCGGTGTGACGGTTGCTGCGCAGCACACCCTGGCGGAGCAGTCCGACGACCGTTTCCTGCTGGGCATGGGCGTGTCTCACGCGCCCCTGGTCGAAGGCGTTCGGGGCCTTAAGTACGGCAAACCTGTGGCCACCATGCGCAAGTACCTCGAAGGCATGGATGCCTCAATCTACGTGGGACCCAAACACGAACAGGCCCCATCGAGAGTCATCGCCGCACTTGGCCCCAAGATGCTCGAACTCGCCCGCGATATGTGCACCGGCGCGCACCCCTATTTCACGTCGCCAGACCACACCCAGATGGCCCGAGAGATTCTGGGAGCAAAACCCTGGCTGTGCGTGGAGCAAAAAGTAATTTTCGAAACCGATCCTGCAAAAGCCCGGGAACTCGCTCGAAGCAATGCAAAGACCTACATCGGCTTGCCGAACTATCGCAACAACTGGCTGCGTATGGGACTTACGGAATCTGATCTGGAAAATGGTGGCTCAGACAGGTTTATTGATGCCACCTTCGCCTGGGGCGACACTAACGCCATCAAGACCCGCATCAACGAACACTTCCAGGCGGGCGCCAGCCACGTCTGCGTACAACCCGTGAACCCCAATGGCGTCGCTGGAGATCTCCACTGGCATGCACTGGAAGAACTCAAGGACGCAGTTTAATGACTAGCCACGCCTTTTCCGACCAGGTTGTTGTTGTAACCGGAGCAGCCGGCGCTCTCGGCGGCGCCGTTATGGCCGCTTTTGCAGCCGAAGGAGCAAGTGTCGCTGGCCTCGACATTGTTGATCAGAAAGACATCATCGCCTGCGATCTGTTCGAGCGTGCAAGCTGTGATGCGGCAATCAGCGAAATACTTGCTGCGCACAAACGCATTGACGTACTGGCCAATGTTGCCGGTGGTTTTGCCATGGGCCAGTCCGTGCACGAAACCGACGCATCAACCTGGGAACTCATGCACAAGCTAAACACCGGCTCGGTGGTCAATATGGCGTCTGCTGTTGTTCCGCAAATGTTGCAACAGGGCCAGGGGAAAATTATCAACGTTGCCGCACGGGCTGGGCTCAAGGGTAGCGCGGCAATGGGGGCATACATTGCATCGAAAAGCGCAGTGATTCGATTAACGGAGACCATGGCTGACGAGTTGAAAGAACAAAACATCAACGTCAACTGCGTATTACCAAGCCTGATTGATACACCCACCAATCGGCAGGCCATGCCAGATGAAGATTTCTCCCGCTGGGTAGCACCCTCAAGCATTGCGGGTGTAATGGTCTTCCTCGCCAGTTCCGCCGCCAAAGACATCCATGGCGCCTCAGTACCTATCGATGGCTTGAGCTGAGCACTGTGAGCTAAGTGGGCGCAAACGTACCGTAACCGCCGCGGAAGAATAATAGCGGATCACCGCCCTCTTCCAGGCGCTGAAAGCCTTGCACGCGGCCAATAGCGATGGTGTGATCGCCCGCCTCAAGCTCGTTGTCGAGGGTACACTCAACCCAGGCAAGAGCATCTGCCAGCACAGGCGCGCCGGTTTTGCCCGGCCGCCAATCCACACCCTGAAACTTGTCGCCCCCGGAGCGGGCAAACTGATTGCATAGCTCAACTTGCTCTGAATGCAGCATATTCACGCAAAAAGCCCCAGCTGCTCTTATTTTTGGCCAACTGCTGCTGGATTTGGCCGGGCAGACGGCAATGAGCGGTGGATCGAGGGACAGCGACACAAAAGACTGGGCAACAAACGCAGCTGGATGATCGCCGCCATCGCCATTGCCGTCGCTTTCACCCGCATCTTCACCCGCATCTTCACCAACATTGCCACCATGGCCACGCACGGCGGCCGCCGTTACTACTACCACACCAGTACAGAACTGCCCCATGGTGGCTCGCAGGTCTTTCTGGTCAAAAACGGGGTTAGTCACGCACAACGCCTAATCGGTAAACCCAAACAATAAATAGAAAATAGACAGTGGTAAACTAGGGTTTGAACCAAGGAGTGAACCGTGAGTGATCTAAGTGCCTTCCGCAATGAGACTCGACAGTGGCTGGAAGCCCACTGTCCCGAATCAATGCGCACACCCATGCCAGAGCACGAAACCGTGTGGGGCGGACGAAACGCAACCTATCCCAATCCAGACGCCAAAATCTGGCTCGACAACATGGCAAGCAAAGGTTGGACCGCACCAAGATGGCCAACCCAGTACGGCGGTGGCGGTCTGACTGCTGACCAGGATCGGGTTCTGGCAGAAGAACTGGGGCGTATCAAGGCAAGGCCTGCACTGAACAGCTTTGGCATCTGGATGCTGGGGCCTGCTCTTCTGGAATTTGCATCAGAAGAACAAAAACTGCGATACCTGCCTCCTATCGTTCGCGGAGAGATTCGCTGGTGTCAGGGTTACTCAGAGCCGAATTTCGGCTCCGATCTGGCCGGGCTGCAGACCAAAGCCGAGGATCAGGGTGATACCTATCTAGTGAATGGCGCAAAAATCTGGACGTCTTATGCAGATAGCGCTGACTGGATTTTTTGCCTGGTGCGTACCAAGCCCGATGTACCAAAACACGAAGGCATCAGTTTCATTTTGTTTGATATGGCGTCAGAAGGCGTTAGCACAGCACCTATCCAGCTGATCAGCGGCGCTTCGCCGTTCTGCCAGACCTTCTTTGATAACGTTGTTGTGCCAAAAGAGAATCTGGTTGGCGAACTCAACAAGGGCTGGAGTATCGCCAAGCGCTTGTTGCAACACGAGCGCCAAATGATCTCCGGAATAGGTGGTAACAGCGCTCTGGGCGGCGGCAACAAGTCACTGGCTAACCAGGCAAAGAACTACGTCGGCGAACACGACGGCAGGATTAGCGATCCGTCTCTGCGCAGTGATGTGACGCATCACAACATGAATGATCGGGCATTCCAACTCACTCTGCGACGCAGCGCCCAGGAGGCGGCATCGGGTAACGCTAACGGTCACCTTGCCTCAATGTTCAAGTACTACGGTAGCGAACAAAACAAACGAAAGTTCGAGCTTATGCTACAGACGATGGGCAGTCAGAGCGTTGGTTGGGACGGCGACAGCTTTAGCCACTCCGAACTGAACACCACTCGCCAGTGGTTGCGATCCAAAGCCAATTCAATTGAAGGCGGCACCTCAGAGGTGCAGCTAAACGTAATCGCCAAGCGCGTGCTTGGCCTGCCCGACTAACTCCTTAATCTCGGAGACATATATGGAATTTCTTATTTTTATTGGTGTACTCGCTGCCCTGGCATTTTGGGTTGTCGCCATCTACAACAAGTTGGTTACGCTAAAGAACCGCTACGAAAACGCTTTTGCGCAGATCGAAGTACAACTAAAGCGGCGCTACGATCTGATTCCAAACCTCGTTGAGACCGCCAAGGGCTACATGGAGCACGAACGTGGCACACTGGAGGCCGTAACCAACGCTCGCAATACGGCCATGGCAGGGCTCGAAGCCGCCAGCAAAGCGCCGGGAAGCGCTGATGCGATGGCCGAACTTTCCAAGGCCGAAGGCGCTCTCAGCGGCGCATTGGGCCGTCTAAACATCGCGGTAGAAGCCTATCCTGATCTCAAAGCCAGCGAGAACATGATGCAGCTTTCCGAGGAGCTGACCAGCACAGAAAACAAGGTTGCTTTCGCTCGACAGTCGTACAACGATCAAGCCACCGCGTACAACACCTACAAGCAGACGTTTCCACCCGTGGTGTTTGCCGATATGTTTGGCCATACGGGTGATGCTGGACTGCTTGAATTTGAAGACTCAGCCGAAATTCAGGCAGCACCCAATGTATCCTTTAACTAGCCTCAACTGGGCGAACTGACAAAGCGTGGACTTCTTCGAAGCCCAGGACAACGCCCGCAAGAAAACGTGGCAGCTCGGCGTGTTGTTCGGTCTTGCGGTGGTGACACTTATCGCCATCACCAATGCACTCGTCGCCGGCGCTTATCTGCTGGCAACCGGCGGTGTGTCATCGACCAGAGGTAATCCAAACGGCAGCACGAGTTACTGGGAACTCCTCGCAAGCATTCCGTTTGACATCTGGCTATGGGTTTCACTCTCGGTGATCACCGTGGTGACTTTGGCAAGCATCCACAAATACATGATGATCCGGGGGGGTGGCCGTGCTATCGCCGAGTCGTTGGGCGGCACGCGCGTTCAAAGCAATACCCAAGATTTAAAATCTCGTCGGCTACTAAACGTCGTCGAGGAAATGGCCATTGCAGCGGGTATCAGTGTACCGCCGGTTTACCTTATCAACGAACCCGGCATAAACGCTTTTGCGGCAGGTTACACCCCTGATGATGCGGTCATCGGTATTACTGAGGGTGCGCTGGATTTTCTCAACAGAGAAGAACTGCAAGGGGTAATCGCCCATGAGTTCAGTCATATTCTCAACGGTGACACCCGCATAAATATCCGGCTGATAGCTATCCTGTTCGGTATTCTGTTTATCGGTTTGCTCGGTAATCTCTTGCTGCGCGGGTCTCGCCACGGTGTTGGTCGATCTCGAGGCGACAACGGCGGTGGTGTCGCAGCCATACTCGTGCTCGGCGCAGGCCTTGCGGTGATTGGTTATGCCGGCACTTTCTTTGGCAATCTGATCAAAGCTGCCGTGAGTCGCCAGCGCGAGTATCTGGCAGACGCGGCAGCGGTGCAGTACACCCGCAATCCACCAGGCATCAGCGGAGCCCTAAAAAAAATCGGCAGCGCCGGCTCACGATTGGATAGCAGCGGTGCAAACGAGATAAGCCACATGTTTTTCGGCCAGGCAATCAATCATTTTATGGGCAGCATGATGGCAACCCACCCGCCCCTGCCAAAACGAATCAGCGCCATCGACCCATCATGGAACGGAACCTTTCCTAACAACCTGGTGCCCCAGTCAGTCACACACCTGGACGACAATGCCGCAGGTTTTGTCGCCGGGGGATCACCGGTCGAAGGTATCGCAGTCGACGTCGACAGCCTGCCCGACATTGTTGGCCGCCCGGACGATCGCAGCTACCACACTGCTGATGCCATTATTGAAACTACGGATAGTATTTGTCTGGCAGCAGCACGCGATCCTGGCGAAGCTCACCTGCTAATTTACTCGCTACTACTGAACCGAGATGGTTCAGCGCTTGAGCGCAATCAGCAACAGATCCTCGAAACGCTAAAGCCTGGCGAACAGTCTTCGATTGGCAGGTTATGCCGCGAGCTGGAAGAAGAAGACGATCTGCACAGACTGGCACTGCTGGAACTCGCAGTACCTGCGCTGAAGCAAATGTCACACCCTCAATACAAAACCTTTGTGAGTAAGGTTGTGGCACTGATTCGGGCTGACAAACACATTGAGCTCTTTGAATGGGTTTTGCATCGCCTCTTGTTAAAAGAGCTCACACCTCATTTTGAACGTCCCCGACCACCAAGAATTCGTTTCAAGAAAGTGCAACAGGTTGCAGCTCCTGCGGCAGTACTCATTGCCACACTGGCCCACTACGGACACGACAACAAGGAAGAAGCCTCAGCAGCCTACAAACTTGCTATGCAAGAACTGAAGCTCGAAGAGAGTCAGTCGCAACCGCAGATCAATCCAACCGATAACTTTTCAGGACTAAATAAAGCGCTGAAAGATTTGCGCGATCTCACACCTTTGCAAAAGCCCAAGTTGTTGAAGGCCTGCGCCCAGTCTGTTCTTTTTGATAATCGGATCACTGCGGACGAAGGGGCTCTCTTGCAGGGTATTTCAGCCGCCCTGGATTGTCCGTTGCCACCATCGGTTATCGCAAAGTCCAGAACAGAATCAGCAGCTACACCCTAGCTTGCGAAGACAAATGGCACTCAAGAAGAAATCACGCAACGAACTAAAGGAGTCAGACAAAGCACCATCAACTATTGAACCCTTGGCTGCGCTGGATCTGGGATCTAATAGTTTTCATCTTGTTGTGGCCAACTACGACGGCAACCGTATCGCCACCGTCGATAAGATCAAGTCTATGGTCCGCCTGGCCGATGGCCTAGACAGTAATGGTGAGATTTCACCCGACGCAATGGCGCGCGCCATCGAGTGCTTACAGCGATTTGGTCAGCGACTGCGAGACATTCCTTCTGACAACGTCCGTATCGTTGGCACCAACACACTTCGCAAAGCAAAAAATTCACAAAAGTTCCTGAAGCTTGCCCAGAAGGCTCTGAACCACAGAATCGATATTATCTCTGGAAACGAAGAGGCCCGAATAATCTTCATGGGTGTCTCCCGGGCACTCGATGACAATCACAAACGCCGATTGGTCATCGACATAGGTGGCGGCTCTACCGAACTCATCCTTGGCAAACGATTCAAGCCCAGCCAGATGAATAGTCTTTATATGGGCTGTGTCAGTCTCTCGGCTCAGTGTTTTTCAGGCGGCGAGCTAACTGCAGCAAACTACAACAAGGCAGTGAATGTCGCCCGTCGCGAGCTCGAGGGAGTAGCAGCGATGTATCGAAAACAGGGATGGGATACTGCGATAGGTGCATCAGGGACGATGCAAGCCACCCGCTCTACCCTAGCAGCTCTCGACATCAGTCATAGCGGCATAACCCTTGCGGGAATAAAAAACCTCTCAGACAAAATGCTCGAAGCCAAAACACTGTCGGAATTGTCGTTACCAGGGCTGGGAAAAGATCGAGCGCCGGTTTTTCCTGGTGGACTAGCTATCGTTCAGGCAATCGTTGAAGAGCTTGGCATTGAAAGCATGCGAGTGTCAGACGGAGCCCTTCGGGAAGGGTTGCTTGTAGACATGGTTGGCCGCGTACAGCACGACGACATTAGAGAACACACTGTCACTGAATTGGCCAAGCGTTATCACATCGACACTGCACATGCCAAAAGAGTAACGCAGACCGCGGTGTCTCTGTTTGATCAAGTCAGTGAAATTTGGGAGCTGACAGAGCCCGAGCTTTCATTGGCTCTAAGGTGGGCCGCAACGCTGCACGAGATTGGTCTGGGCATTGCGCACAGCAGTTACCATAAGCACGGTGCCTACCTGCTTGAACATATGGATATGCCTGGGTTTTCTCGACTCGATCAAGCCCGCCTCTCTTTGATGGTTCGTCTACACCGACGCAAACTGATTCTCGAAGACTTACCGCAGTTTGATGCTGCCAGCACTGAAGATTTGCTGCGCCTGACCATCATATTGCGCCTGTCGCATCTGCTGCACCGAAGCCGCACGGAAGAGCCACTACCAGCGCTTAAACTGAGCGCAGAGGCCACCGCCATCGAACTTGGCATCCCCAAAGCCTGGTTTGCAAAGCACAGTCTGACTCAGCTTGATCTGGCTGAAGAAGCGAACTATCTGGCTTCGCTCGGCATGACGTTGACGGTTTCAGTTAGCTGATCCATGAGCCAGCTCTGGGCGCTATGAGGAATCTTCCGCGTTGACTTGGCCCGACGATAGGTACTGTCTGATTTCAAAATCCAGGCTTGTTGATCATCTTTGAGATAATTCTCAAAAGTCTCTTTAAGCACACGCTCCCGGATTTCGGGGACTTCGATAGGAAAACAACTTTCGATGCGTGAAAAGAAGTTACGGTCCATCCAGTCTGCACTGGAGAGGAAGAGACCACGGTTCTCGAAAAAATAAACCCTGGTATGTTCGAGAAAACGCCCAACAATGGAACGCACCTGGATATTGTCCGAGACACCCGGCACTCCAGGTTTCAGCGCGCAGATTCCGCGCACAATCAATCGCACCTCAACCCCCGCCATAGATGCACGATACAGAGCTTTTATAATCTCAGGCTCAATTAGCGAGTTCATTTTGGCGTATACGCGAGCAGGTTTACCTGCAGCCGCTGCCCGGGTTTCAGCATCAATGAATTCAACCAGCGAGCGATGCAGGGTAAACGGCGCCTGCAGCATCTTTTTCAACTTACCGGCACGCCCCATCGCCGTAAGCTGCTGAAACAGTTTTTGTACATCGTCACCTAACCCCGGATCATCGGTAAGATAACCATAGTCGGTGTAGAGCTTGGCTGTAATGGCGTGATAATTCCCCGTGCCCAGGTGCAAATAGCGTTTTAGTGAGCGTCCTTCACGGCGAATAACCATTGTCATCTTCGCATGAGTTTTGTATCCCACAACGCCATAGACAACCTGAGCGCCTGAGTCTTGCAGCAGTGTTGCAAGCTCGATGTTGGCTTCCTCATCAAAGCGCGCCCGCAACTCGATAACTACCAGCACTTCTTTGCCTTGCGCCGCTGCTTCAACCAACGCCTGAACAATTGCCGAATTTGCACCGGTTCGATAAAGCGTCTGACGAATGGACAGTACTTTGGGGTCGCGAGCCGCCTGACGAATGAACTCAACTACCGGCTGAAACGATTCAAAGGGGTGATGCATCAAGATATCGCTTTTCTGGATCGCCGCAAAAATGTCTCCAAAGGTTTGCGCAACACCATCCTCAGCCGCACCGGTCATCGGTGCCAGTAACCCCTCCGGTAAATGCGGTACAAAAGGCACATATTTCAATTCAGGACGATCAAGTAAGTCGGGCAAGGTAAACAAACGATTGAGGTTTACAGGGCCCTTACAGCGATAGACATCACTCTCAACAAGATCAAACTTTTCCATCAGGAAATCCTGGATCTCGGCAGGCGTGGAATTTGATATTTCCAAACGTACGGCACTGCCGTAGTTGCGGGAAGGTAACTCGCCCTCCAGGGCCTGCAACAGATCATCCACCGCCTCTTCGTCTACAAACAAATCGCTATTGCGTGTTATTCGAAAAGCAAAGCAACCTGTGGCTGTCATGCCAGAGAACAAATCACTGGCGTGCGCTTCAATGATGGATGAAAGTAATACAAAACTGTCCGGTTCGTCGGCCAGAGTATCTGGCATACGCACTACCCGCGGCAGAGATCGGGGGGCCTGCACAATACTGCGTCCGCTATTGCGACCGAAGGCATCTTTACCCTGCAACGTGACAATGAAGTTGAGCCCTTTATTGAGGACCTGCGGGAACGGGTGAGCCGGATCCAAAGCGATAGGACTTAATATAGGTGACAGTTCTCGCGTGAAATAACGCTTCACCCACTGAGCTTGGCGACTGTTCCAGTCATCCTGATCGAGAAATCGGATGCCCTGCGCCTTCAGTTGCGGCAGCAGGCTGGAATTGAGCACTCTGTATTGGGACTCAACCAAATCCGCAGCCACAACGCTAATACGTTTTATCTGCTCAGATACAGACAAGCCATCTGGCCTGGGCTGTGACACTCCAAATGCCTGTTGCTGACGCAAACCGGCGAAACGAATCTCAAAAAATTCGTCCAGATTAGAAGATGAAATACAGAGGAATTTCAGTCGCTCGAGAAGCGGGGTAGATTCGTTTTGAGCCTGCTCCAGCACGCGCCGATTAAACTCAAGCAACGACAGCTCACGGTTTATGTAGAGTGACGGATCGTCAAGAGACAAAACACTTCGAGATTGGGGTTTTCGAGTCATGAGATCATGTTATCACCCGGCTATGATCCGCATATGACAACTGATACCGACAATCTCTATTCCACCCCTGATCTAAATCTCGTTGATTTTGCATTTGATCAGCGTGTGGTCAACGTATTTCCTGACATGATCCGCAGGTCGGTCCCGGCTTACGAGACCATTGTGCCCCTAAGCGCGCTCGTTGCCGTACGCTCGATACCAGACCAAAACACCACGGCGCCTGCCAAGCCCGGTGCGATCTATGATCTGGGCTGCAGTCGCGGCGCCACAACCGCCGCACTCCTTAACTACACGCCAGCAAGCCAGCAAGTGGTCGGCGTCGATAACTCGCCCGAAATGATTGCAGCCGCCCGTGACGGCATTGCGGCACTCACAGACAGTGAGGCTGCAAAACGAGTGACCTGGCGCTGCGAGGACATACAGACCACGCCTATAAAACACGCTGAGGCCGTGGTCATGAACTACACACTCCAGTTTGTGCCTCCACCAGAGCGCGAAGATTTGCTGGTACATATCCGGGACGGCCTGCAACCAGGAGCCCCCTTTGTTTACGCTGAAAAAGTGCTTCTCGACGACCCGGACAACCAGACCTGGGCTGATGCCCGTCATCTGGATTTCAAACGCGCCAACGGCTATTCCGAACTGGAGATTGCTCAGAAGCGGACGGCAATTGAGAACATCATGGTCCCTGAATCCTGCGACGCCCACCTGTCGCGACTAAACAACCTGGGCTTTGAGCGGGTAAATCAGTGGTTTCAGTTGCTGAATTGGGCCGCGTTTATCGGCTACGCCCCGGCACCGGATTAAGGTCTTGGCGTCCTTCTTGGTAATTTAGTTGCCAATACGGGAGGAAAGCTTGAGTTACCGCACAGTTCTACCAGACAGACGGTCGGACAGAGTAAAAATTCATCGCATACTGAGATGCAGGAATACCTAGCTCAACGGCCAAGGAATGCTAATATCCAAGTCTATATTTCCGGCCGAGAGACTTAATGTCGACTAATCCGTCAGCCACCGATTCTTCACAAACCTCCACACAGAATTTAGCGTCAAATCCCGCTACAGACCCGGAAGCCCCTCTCTACCAAACCATCAGCGAATTGCATGATCACGGCTTTTCCCTCGATGGACCAATAATTACTTTTGTTGTGGGCATTCACATCGCTGCGGTAGCTTTTGCGGTCTGGCTACTGAGTGCCGCGCCGGAAAACTGGGCCTCTATCGCCTTCTTCTGGGCCCTCGCCCACTACCTGCTCGGATCGTTGTCCATCACGCTCTACAACCATCGCTTGATCACCCACAGCGCAGCTAAAGAAGTATCAACACCGGTTCATCTGTTTTTCTGTCTGTTTGGGCAGATTCTGGGCGTTCAAGGCAGCGTCAAATCCTGGGCCGCAAACCATTCGCTGCACCACGGCGTTGATCGCAACGGCAAAACCAGCCTCGATCCTTACAGCGCAACCTGGTTCCCACAGAGCTGGCGCAATTTCATCTGGTCACACACGCTCACGCACCTTTACAACCACCCTGATTCCGAAGAACGCAGCCGCTCCCACTCCGTCAAGCGCCACCCCGTCATCATGTGGCAAGACAAGTGGTATGGACTGCTCACCACCTTTTGGCTGTTCCTGTTCCCCATGGCATTGGGTTACGCACTGGGCGGGTTCACCGGCTTTTTTGCACTGCTCGGAGGGTCAATGATCGGCAGTGTTGTTGTTCAACACAACACCTGGACTGTCAACAGCGTCACCCACATGTGGGGCTTCAGCAAAGGTTTGCGCAGCTCTGCACGCAACAACTTCATTTGGTTGGGGCCACTGGGAGAAGGTAACCATCACGGCGACCATCACGATTTTCCGCGGGATTTTCGTAACGGCTTTGGCGTCTCTGGCTGGTTGCTTGACCCCACTCGCTACGGCATTTTACTGCTTCGTGCGCTGGGACTTGTCGGCAGCCTTAATCGCGCCAGCAAGCGCGAAGAAGTTGAGTTATTGGCGTCACGCAAGCTAAAGGCTGCATCACGTCGCGTTCCTGGCAGCGTTAAAGCATCAGAGATTTACGGACAACTCCAAGCGCGGGTAGAAGACGTCAAGCAAGAGTGGATTGATGCTGTGACCAAATGGGAGCAACTCAAACGCGAATCAAAGCTGGCTCGGCAAATGAACGATCGCAAACTGGAGCTTGCCGCAGAACTGCGTCAGGCCCGAGCTCGCGTAACCGATGCCAAAGAGATGTTCCTCGACGCTCTTGACCAGCTACGACGGTACAGCTACGCAACCTGAAGAAGAGTCTAATCCCTGGTCCCCGGACTGTTCTGATCTTTGGCCCGAACTGCAGCCACTGATGCAGGACGCCATCGGGCGTCATGGCGATCGGGAGAGTTGGCAGCAGGCCCTGGATGCCCTAGATCGTGCTGCTGAGAAACTGAAGCCGCCTTACAGTCGCCCCGAGGTCGGCGATCTGCCTGTTGACGCTGCGCCCTGCGACATTGCGCCTATCGGTATTGCGCCTATCGGTATCCGCGGTGTCCTGAGTAAAGATCATCAGAACGCACTAGATCACGCACTCAAAGCCCTGCACCCCTGGCGCAAGGGGCCCTGGTGTGTTTTCAACACCCACCTCGATACCGAGTGGCGCAGCGACTGGAAATGGCAGCGCTTGCAACCCTTTCTGCCCGATCTGACGGGTCAGCGGATTCTCGACGTTGGCTGCGGGAATGGCTATTACGGCTGGCAGATGTTGAATGCAGGTGCCAGCGACGTCGTTGGTATTGACCCCACGATTGTCTTCGTTTTTCAACACGCGGCAATGAACAAACTCATTGGACCACTGTATCCCAACGCGCGGCATCGGGTTTTGCCGTTGAGGCTTGAAGACCTTCCCAAACCGGGTACAGAACCGGTCCAGCCAGTTTTCGACAGCGTGTTTTCCATGGGTGTGCTTTACCACCGTAAAGATCACATGGCCCACCTGCAGGAACTGCAAGCGCAGTTGCGCCGGGGCGGCACACTGGTGCTCGAAACCCTGGTCTGTGAATCCGGGGACCTACGGCCAAAGGGGCGTTATGCACGAATGCGCAACGTCCATCTTTTACCCCAACCAGAAACGATCGCGGGCTGGCTAGATAGCCTTGGGTTCAAGAACTGCGAAGTACGCAATCTCAATCGAACCCTGCAAGCAGAGCAACGCAGCACCCCCTGGATGAGGTTCGAATCTTTGAAGGAATCACTCGATCCAGCCAACCCGGAACGGACGATAGAAGGCCATCCATCGCCGGTACGGGCACTATTCGTGGCAAACTTGCCGGCCTAGTAAATCGGTAGCGGCCTATGGGCGTTGAAATTGAGCGGAAGTTTTTGCTCCACAAACTGCCTGACGGCGAGTATCCACAGGCCAGGATCCGACAGGGCTACCTTAGCAGGGGTCATACTCAGGTTCGCGTGCGGATCAGTGACACTACCGGCTTTCTAACCGTAAAAGGCCCAAAAGAAGACAACATCAGACCCGAGTATGAGTATCAAATACCCAAGCTGGACGCTGAGTTCATGTTGGGCTCTCTGTGTAACAGCAATCCGATCAAAAAGACTCGGTACTTTGTTAAACATGCCAACCATGTTTGGCACGTCGATGTGTTCGAAGATGCCAATGCGCCCCTGATCATCGCCGAAATCGAACTCAAGTCCCCCCGCGAAACCTTTGATGTGCCCTCATGGGTTGGCGCGGAAGTCACAGACGACGAACGCTTTAGCAATACCCATCTGTCCACTCACCCGTATCGAAGCTGGACCAATGTAGTCCCTGCTGGCTAAGCTCTTGGATCTATGAGTATTCGCGAGAATCATCACCAGTGAATGGTTTCAGCTTTCGTTTTCGGGGCAGAACACACCGCCTGCTCACCCTGTATCGGTTGTTTCAGGACAATCCGGGTACCGGACTCCACCCTTCCACTATCGCGCGCCAGGCCGGCATGAGCATTGTTGATGTCGACGATCGACTACGGCGCACACCGGAACTCTTTGTGCGCTTGCCAAAACGCAAAGACGGCATCACCCGCTACCGCCTCACAAGCGCAGTCACCGCAATGTCAGAAGAGGAAGTGAAAGCCTTTGTTAACGGCCACGCACGCAAGGAAACTCTGTTGTTGTGGGCCTTCACCACGGGCGTCGTATTACTGTTTGCCGTGATGCTCATCCTGATCGGACCCGCGGTCTAGACTGCTCCTCAATAACTTCTTGGCTCACACCATAACCTTCTGAATTTTAAGAATTTACTCCATGCCCGAATCACTCTCTGCTGCAGACAGGCAATTTCAATCGGAGCTCCAGCAGTTTGCCACCGAGCAGCTGGAAATCCGCCCTGGCGAATCGCTGAATCAGCGCCGGGCACGCATTATCCAGGCGTCCAAAACCATCGGTTTGTTCAAGAAAACCCAACCCAGGGAGTTTGGCGGTGAGCCCGGTAGCCTGGTTCAGTTAACCCTCGCCCGCGAACTGTTTGCCGCGACCCGAAAGCCCGACTTATCCGCAGCGTTTGGACCGGCCCCGGGTGTCCTCGCCGGTGCCACCGGGCGACTCAAAACCGACTACCTTGAACCGCTACTGGCTGGCGAGAAACGCGGTGCGTTTGCGTTCACCGAAGCCGACGATGCCCCCCGTCACAGCTGGGCCAGGAGAGATGGCGACGACTATCTTGTGACCGGGGCCAAAAGCTATGTGACTGGCGGTGCGGATGCAGACTTCATGAATGCGCTGATTCACATCGACGATGAAGGCCCTGCCATGATGGTCATTGATACCCAGGCACCTGGCGTAACCACCACCGGCAAATTTGCCTCAACCGACGGCAGCCATCACGTGGCTTTTCGATTTGATGAAGTGCGGGTTGGGGCCGATATGGTGGTTGGAAAACCTGGCGAAGGCCTGCCGCGAGCACTGAGGCAAATCGGTGACACACGGCTGGTGATCGCCGCAACCTGCTGTGGGCTTATGCTCTGGACCATAGAGTATCTGGACGCCCATATCAGAAAACCGCATCGGGGCGGCAAGGCGCTTGCCGAGCTCGAATCCGTACGCCTGCGATACGCGTCGGCACGGATCGATGCTTTTGCCGCGCGAAGCATGCTGTACCGGACCGCTCGTCTGGGTGATGCGGGCGAAAATATTGTCAATGAGTCCATTGCCACCAAGGTCTTTGCGTCAGAAGCTGCGGCCAAAGTCATTGATATTGCGATACAGCTGGTGGGTGGCCAGGCGCTGCGTGAAGGGCATCCGCTGGCAGACCTGTACAACGAGGTCAGGGTTTATCAGCTGACCGAGGGCGCCTCAGACGTTCTAAGACTCAACCTGGCTCGCGGGGCTCTGGAGCTTAACAAGGGGAGAATCTAATCCGGCCCCTGGCCGCCAGTGTCGTCTGCCCGACCGCCATGCAATTCACGATTCAACGCCTTTGCCTTGTGTGACTTTTGCACAAGTATCAAGGTGGCGCCGACGCCACCCAGCTTGGGTGGTGCACTATGAAAAGCAATAGCCAGAGGCAGGCCGGTCAGCCAATGAAAAACAAAGCTCTTCAAGCGCGCAGGTTGCGCACTGCGCTCACCTCGTCCATGCGCAATAAGCACACATCGTTGCCCCGCAAGCTGCGCTTCCTGCAGAAAATTCCACACCAGTAACCGGGCTTCCTTGACACTTCGATGGTGGAGATCAAGCTCGGCTTCGACGCGGTAATCGCCGTTGCGCAGCTTATCGAAGACACCAAGCTGAACCCCATCCTGGCGCCACGCCAGCACCGCCTGAGGCTCTACCTGAGGCACCTCCCCCAAGGTCATGATGCGCTCTTCACCTTCTTCATCACGATCTGTCACAGCGTTACGCTGCCGCTCAAGCTGAGCTTTACTCGGTCCCGTGCCCGGTTCGCGTGCAGGGATCGCTCGCGACGTCACACGGGACTTTAAGGGCGCAACATCACCCATCTCGCCCATGGCTGCGCGAAACAGATCCTCTTCGGAAGGCTTGTCTTGCCCGGTCACAAAGCCACCGAGGGGTACATGGAAGAACGGGTGTCGACAGTGGGCTTGTTGTTTGCCTCGTGATAGGTGAACACTGCAGAGAGTTTCACCTGCTGCGTATCGTTGGTGCCCGCAGCATGAAAGGTTCGGCAATGGAACAGCAGCAAGTCTCCCGGCTCAAGGGTCACCGCTCGGGCCGTCTCAATAAGCTGAGCATTGTCTGGCCGTTCCGGGCGCAGAAACAGCCGCTCGTCCAGGCGCTCTGGACCCAGTTCTAGCCGGTGACTGCCGGGAATCAGCCACAGTCCACCATTACCTGGAACTTCCTGTGTCAGTGCGAACCAGGCAGACACCAGATCAGGCTGATCAAACGACCAATACCTTATGTCCTGATGCCACAGCGTCTGGCTGCTGTACCCTGGATGCTTGGTCATTATGCAATTGTGGTGGCTCTGCGACAGGCGCACCCGGGAGGCACCAGGGGTCTGAGCCTCAAAGATCGCAGCCAGCAGTTTTTGCAGCTCAGGATCGCAGGCCAGAGCCCGAAACTGTCGATCCCGGGCATAGGCAGTCAGCAGGCGCCTTGGCGTCAGACCGCCAACAGCCTCGCGCGTCTCCGGCGCTCCGGGATAACCGGTGTCCGCTTCATACTCCACCGGTGCAAGCACCGGAGCAAGCCCGGCAAGTGCCGCCTGACGCAGCGCAGAACAGCGCTCCACATCCAAGAAATTCTTGAATATTTGATAGCCATCTTCTTGAAAAGGTTGGATATTCATAATTCGCGATCACAAACAGACGATGCTTAGACGTCACCTGGCACTTGCCAGGAGCCCAACGGATCACCGTTCACGGTCGCTTGCAGCTCACCCGTTGAGGGCCAGTAGCGGGCCTCGATGTAGTGGTGCTCTTCCCACTCCAGCTCGACGTTGGTCCAAACGTATAAGGGCTCGCGCCCGGCATACAGTCGCTCCTTACGCTCCACGCCATTAAACAACAACGCTATCCGACGCCCGGGTTCGACCCGCAAGATAAATTCTCGGGATCGATGGCTAAATGGATAGTCTCGGTGATTGGCACTGGACTGATCTGAAACCATAACAAACTCTCCAGCGGCGAGGCGCAGCACTATCGCTGAAAAAAAGGCCGGCCAGTTTAGCAGCAGGCGGCGCTCAGAACAGGCTGAGCTGGGGTGAGGGAATGCGGAACAAATCAGTGCGCAACTTCTGACCTCGGGTTGCAAGCCCTAGCCGCCGGACTGCTATTTCAAACCTGCGGGCCAATAGCTCCGCGACAGGGCCCGTTCCGCGCATCCGCTCTCCCCAGGCAGACTTGTAGAGTTCGCCACCACGGGTGTCGCGCATCAGGTTGAGCACGTGGCTTGCCCGCTCCGGGTAATGCACCTGCAGCCATTCGGCAAACAGATCTTTCACCTCAGCGGGCAGTCTGAGCAATATGTAATTTGCTCGCTGAGCGCCTGCGGCAAGAGAGCTATCGAGGATGTCCTCCAGCTCCATATCGTTGATCCAGGGTATTAGCGGCGCCAACATCACGCCAACCGGAACCCCTGCGTGACGCAGCGATTGCACCACTTGCAGGCGCCGGGCGGGACTTGCTGCGCGCGGCTCCAGTTTTGTCTTTAGCGCGTTGTCGAGAGTGGTCATGCTGATCATCACCGACACCAATCCGTATCCGGCAAACTCGGCCAGTAAATCGAGATCACGTTCAATGAGCGCGCCCTTTGTGACAATGCTCACCGGGTGCCGATGAGCCAGCAAGATCTGCAAAATTTTGCGTGTGTTTTGTTGTTCCTTCTCCAGGGGCTGATAAGGGTCGGTATTTGTACCCAGTGCAATGGTTGCGGGTTGATATCCCTTGCGCCCGATCTCCTTCGAGAGCAACGCCTCCACGTCGGTTTTGTAGAAGATGGTCGTTTCAAAATCGAGCCCGGCAGACAGATCAAGATAGGTATGTGTGGGTCTGGCGAAGCAGTACACGCAGCCGTGCTCACAGCCCTTGTAGGCATTAATAGACTGATCAAAATTGATGTCTGGTGAGGTATTGCGCGTGATCAATCGCCGGGTAGCATCAGGATAGAAGGTACAGGCCTTGTTGGCCCCGGGCTGCTCGTCGTCTTCGTATACTGTTGTTGTGGGCAAATAGCGACTCGCAGTGTTGCTCCTTGCTCCCCTGGTTCGAGCTGCGGAATTCTGCCTGGTGCTGGAAAGATGACCTGATTGCGGACCAGGCGTCTTCATTGGTTAATGGGGTTGCACTGGGCTTGCACTGGGGTACTCCAAATGCTGTATTTATATACAGTATACGCTACATTCATCCAATGAGTAGACTCACCGACCCTCATTCGCCGAGACTCACTCGCCAAGAGTCTTCGCCGATTGATTGGCCCACACCAGGCTCAGAGAATGGACAATACACATCTCGCTAGGGAGGACGGTTCAATAACGCTAACAAACACCGACTCCGCCCCAGACAACCAACGGCTCAGGCTGTGCTATCTGGCAACCCTGCTGGTCTTGTTTGGCAGCCTTGGCGGCTGCCAGCTCCTGGAACCTGCAACAGGCGGCGAAAACCTCTCAGACCTTGAATCCGAACTGGAAAGTCTCGAAACCCTGGTGGTCGCAACCCGCGAAGACCTGGCCATTTTGAATACCCAGCAGTCGTCGGGATTAGATGCACTGAACAAGCGTTTGGAAGACATAGACGGTGGTGTCAAACAGGTCCCTGAACTGATCACCAACGCGTGCGAGCGACCCGAAGTGTTGCCAACCATCTGCGATGACTCGGTTAAGACCATTGTCAATCAAGACGACAAGATGATTCTGGGTCAACTAGAGCACCTGTGGGTGAGCCCACCGGGCCTGCACCTCATCGCCCGTATCGACACTGGCACGGTAGGCAACAGCATTCATGCAGGTGACGTCACCCCATTCGAGCGCGATGGCGATGACTGGGTACGGTTTGTTCTGGGCGATCACAAGAGCTCGACAAGTGACGAAGAATCACCCGAAGATATCGAACCGATTGTTGTTGAAAAGAAAATACAGCGTCGGCTGCGGGTCAGTAAACGACCTGTCGTCCGACTCCGAGTCCGTCTTGGCAACGTGCTGGACTCGTTCGACTTCATTTTGAGTGATCGTTCCGACGACGACCAGCCTGTCGTACTTGGACGCAACTTTTTGCAAGATATCGCCCTCGTGGATGTGAGTAGTCAGTTCGTTCAGCCCAAGGTTCAGCCTGCTAACATTGTCAGCAAAACGCTGTAGCCCGACGTACTAAACACAAGAGTTAACCAATAACCTAAGCCATGACTCAGCGCGGCCCCTTCCTATTTATCGTTGGCCTGTTACTTCTGGCAGGCATTGCAACCGCCCTATTCCGCCATTCCGAGTATCGAGTACCTTACTTACCGGGCGCCGCCCAATCGGTTTGGCAGATTGACGCCAGAATTGAGTTTGAAGCCACCGGCGGCAATTCTCAGGTGGTATTGACGCTGCCACCTGAACAATCTGATTTCAGATTGAAGGGGGGCAACGGGGCCTCTGCCGGCTACGGATTTATCGAAGAGCAAGGAAAAACGCAACGCAAGGCACGCTGGGCAAAACGGGACACCAAGGGTGATCAGCTGCTGTTCTACAAACTTGAGGCCATTGCCGATGAGGGTTTTCTAGTCCCGCCGATTCCGCCTGCCGGCACAACCGAAGTTGTTTGGGAAGAGCCGTATAGAACAGCAACTCGAACCGTGCTCAATGCCGTGTTGCCGCAAACCGCTGACGGCTACACCCTCGCACGACAGTTACTCCTGCGCATGAACACCGATCCGCTGGATCAAAACATGAGCCTCTTGCTGCAGGAATGGCCAGCAGCGCGGTTACTGCCACGCATGCTCAACACCGCCGGTGTTGATGCTCGTTTTGTTTCTGCCCTGGATCTTGAAGACCAGCGTCGCCGCCAGCAGCTTAGAGAGTTGGTGCAGGTCTGGGATGGTGAATCCTGGCGTCTGATCGACCCCAAGAGCCCCAATCGAAGTAACACTGAAAATCTTCTGATGTGGCAAACCGGCGCGCCTTCTGTGTTGGAAGTGATTGGGGGCACAGATTCCAAAGTGACTTTCAGCATGATTCGTCAGTCGCAATCAGCGCTGTCGCTGGTGGACGAAGGCAACAACTCGCCACTGGTATCTCTGTACTCCTTGCCCGTCGAAGAGCAGAGCATGTTCAAGCTCATCATGCTGTTACCGGTGGGCGCCTTTGTGGTGGTGCTCATGCGCATTCTGGTTGGCTTTCGCACCTCAGGAACCTTTATGCCGGTATTGATTGCACTATCGTTCCTGCAAACCGAGTTACTGCCTGGGTTAATCAGTTTTTTACTGGTTGTGGCCGTAGGCCTGGTTATCCGATCCTATCTGTCGGCACTGAATCTCTTGTTAGTTGCTCGCATCGCAACTCTGGTCATTGTGGTGATTGGAATCATCTCAGTGTTCAGCATCCTCTCCTACCAGCTTGGGTTGATAGGCGGTCTGACGATTACTTTCTTCCCAATGATCATTCTGGCCTGGACCATCGAACGCATGTCGATCCTGTGGGAAGAAGAAGGCCCCAAAGAAGTTCTGATCCAGGGGGGCGGCAGCCTGTTTGTGGCAGTGCTCGCTTATTTGCTGATGACTCAACCCGTCATCCAGCACCTGGCGTTTAACTTCCCAGAATTGCACCTGTGTCTGCTTGCAGTGATATTGCTGGTGGGTCGATATACCGGTTACCGGCTCACAGAGTTAACTCGTTTCACCGGCATGCCACACTAAAAATAATGACCATATCCAAGGCAGCAAATTCTGGGCGGCGACTCGACTGGATCAGTCCACGTCAACTCAAAAAACTTGGCATGCTGGGCATGAACTGCCGCAACGTGCGATACATTTCTCGCTATAACGAGCGCCGCCTCTATCCGCTTGTAGACAACAAGCTGGAAACCAAACTGTTGGCAGCCAAGCACAGTGTTGCGGTGCCAGAGCTTATTCATGTGGTTACTACACCTCATGAAGTAGAAAGCGCCTATGAAAAGCTGAAAGAACTCGATCAGTTTGTGGTCAAACCGGCAAACGGTAGCGGCGGCAAGGGCATTCTGGTGATCATCGGCAAGAACAGCGACGGACTGTTGCTGCGGAGTAGTGGCGAGCCTGTGAGCTGGGATGAAATCCGTCGCCATATGTCCAATGTGGTCAGCGGCTTGTTCTCCCTTGGCGGCCGGACAGACCAGGCAATCGTAGAAGATTTGGTGCAAATCGATCCTGTGTTCGAAGATGTCAGTTACAAAGGAGTACCCGACATCCGTCTTATTCTCTTTCATGGCTACCCTGTGATGGGCATGCTAAGGCTTGCAACACAATCATCTGACGGCAAGGCAAACCTCCATCAGGGTGCCATTGGCGTTGGGCTTGATATTCGCACGGGCAAGAGCATCGCTGCCGTACAGCACAACCAGCTCATCCAGGAACACCCAGATACTGGCAACGAGCTGACATCACTTCAGGTCCCTAACTGGCGCCAGCTACTTCTGCTGGCCTCGCGCTGTTATGACATGACTGGTCTTGGTTACCTGGGTGCGGACATCGTCCTGGACCGAAATCGCGGACCGCTATTACTGGAGCTAAACGCTCGCCCCGGTCTTACGATACAAGTTACAAATCAGGCAGGCTTGAAACCGCGCCTTGAACATATCGAAGCGATGGAATCACGACACGCAACCGTTGAAGAACGGATCGAATACGCCATCGAGCAGTTTGCCCACGCACCGGGCACCACCCAACCGGACTTCTTCTCCGCTACCCAGGGATAACCAGCCGGCTACGCATCCGTCTCCAGGGCCTCTACTGGCTCCAGTTGCAAACGCATTTCCGTATTGCCTCTGCTGTAGCGCGCGTCCTCAATTTTTGGCAAACGTAAAAAGCCGCTTTTCTCATACAAACTCATCGCCGGCTTAAGAACGTCATTGGTAACCAGAAAGATCTCGGTGGCGCACTGCTCTCGAGCGAAGCTGATGCACGCGGTCATTAAATGATGGCTTACCCCGCGACCCTGAGCACTCGGCGCAACCGCCATCTTGGCTAGCTCGAACACCGTTGGTGCTGTTTTCACCATAGCAACGGTACCTACGACTTGAGATTCAGCAGGTTGCTCCTTATCAAGCGCAAAAAATATCTCTCCGCCGCCAGCCAATACATAACCTTCCGGATTATCGAGCACCTTAATGTCTTCCGCTTCGAGCTCGAAGAAGGTTTCAATCCACTCTCGATTAAGATCGGCGAACGCCTGCGCAAAATCTCTGTGATAGTTAACGATCTTTATCATGTCACCAACTCCGGAATGAGCCATTGCAGAATTTTCCAGTTCTCCTCAACCGGATAGGTGTGCGACAAGTCATCCAGCTCAGAATAGACAATATCTACGCCAGCATTTTTCAGCGTTTGGTAAGCGAGTCGCGCCGTGTCTACCGGGAACATCCAGTCAAGGGCACCATGTACAAGATAGACGGGTAGATTCTTGATTCTGCCGGGCTCCGCCACCTGCATGAGGAATGGGTGAAAAGTTCCAGAGACAGGCGCCAGGTGAGTTGCAAACGAATCTGACTGCAAACCACTAAGCAGCGTGAAGGTACCACCGTCTGACATACCCGTGAGCAAAATGCGTTTTGGATCGACTGACCATTGCTGACTCACACGCTCCACCAGCCCGCTTAGGTGGTTGTGGTCTAGCTCAGGCTCCTGGATCGACCAGGTATCTCCGGTTGAAGTGGGACTCAAAACAATTGCCCCGGCACTTCGTGCCGCTGTTAACCAGCTCCAGAGGAAGTCTGAACCATGCCCACTCCCACCATGCAAAGCCACAACCAAGGGCATCGGCTCGCCGTTGTAATACTCCGGAATATACAGTGAGCAACCACCCCGGCTCTCACGCTCGTTCTGCAGATGCATGACGCCCACCGCAGGCCCATCCCCCACCCGTTCAGGGTCGATCTCAAGACCGGAGTCGATGCGAGCCAGCAGCTCAGGGCGTTCTCTCGCTTCAGGGCTAACAAAGAACCGCGATAGTGGCGGCAATACGGCGGCCAAGGGATACAGCTCCGCGCGGGCCTGGGTCACATGACGCATGGATCGATAAGCCGACATAACCGGATTGTCACTGGAACCTGCCGCCACTAGCCCTTCAATACCGGCGATGGTTGCATCAGTACTGTTGTTAAGGCGCTCGGCGAACTCATGAAGGTGAGGCGGCCAATCGAGTGCTTTGAAGCTCGCGTGGACATCGGCGAGCGGTTCAAGCAACGGCTCGATGTGGGTCACCAGCGTATCAATCACCGGGGGATGCAGATGACGACCGGCAAATTGCAAGCTGTCCAGAGCATTCAACAAGGGCGCCAACAGGCTGGTCGTGGCGCCAAGCACCGAATTTGAATCTGACACAGCCTGACCTCCGCGAGCCCCCCTTTATGGCGGGTTGGCAGACAATATACCCATGCGGCGCTTAGGCTCCAAATGAGCGTGATAAACTTGGGATTTGCCCCCGGGGAAAGTCTGTGAGTAACGCGCCGTACTACCTGCCGCTCGACAATGAGGTAGAGATTTTCCAGGCTGCCTATGCCCAACGACTGCCTTTGTTACTAAAAGGGCCCACTGGCTGCGGCAAAACCCGGTTTGTGGAGTACATGAACTGGCTAATCGGTTCACAGCGAGATTCTCAGGCCCAAAATCAAGACAACGAACCGGAACTCATAACCGTTGCCTGCCAGGAAGATCTGACCGCATCGGATCTCGTTGGACGTTTCCTGCTGGTTGATGGAGAAACCGTCTGGAGCGATGGCCCCCTCACTCGCGCTGCTCGCAACGGCTCGATCTGCTATCTCGATGAGGTAGTAGAGGCTCGAAAAGACACCACGGTGATCATTCATGCCCTCACCGACCATCGCCGATTACTACCGATCGATCGGACCGGCGAGCTGCTCAAGGCCCACGACGACTTCCTGTTGATCATCTCCTATAACCCCGGATATCAGAGTGCGCTGAAGGATTTAAAACCCAGCACCCGACAGCGTTTTGTCAGTATTGAGTTTGACTACCCTACACGGGAAAGAGAGGCCGAAATCATAATCGCAGAGAGCGGCGCAGATGAAACCCTCGCTATGCGCCTAAGCGTCATCGGAGAAAAAATACGCAACCTGAAGGAGCACGGCTTCGAAGAGGGTGTGAGCACCCGCTTGCTGGTGTACGCGGCCAGCCTGACTCACCAGGGACTGGACGCCCGAATCGCTGCAGAGCATGCCATTACCCAGGCAATCACTGATGATGCTTTGGTGCACGAGTCTATTACAGACATCATAGACGCCGTGTTACCCAGCCCTAACTAGTGAGCGCCGAAAGCACCCTAAACAAGCCTTCCGATCCAGACGTTACAAATCATGACCTGCTGGACACCTTGCCTCGACTCACTTTGTTCGCCGAAGGCATCATAGGAAGTACCTTTCACGTCTTGCCAATCGAGGCGTCGACAGAAGAGGCTGTTCAATTTCAGAACAAAGGTCCGTTCGCCACCCAGCGAACAATACATCTACCCGCAGAACCACTACCTGGATTACAGGTAAGCAAAGAACGCAACGCCGGTGCCTGGCGCGCCATGATACTGCAACAACTCGCTCCGCTGTTGTTCGGCACACATCGCTTTCGGCTTGAGCCGTCAGCAGAGACAGAGCCGTCAGCAGAGACAGAGCCGGATCATAAAAAGAGTTCTGGTGCTGAAATGCTGGGTGATCTCCAGAAGTTCTTTAATCAGACTCAATACCCTGCCTTAACACGGCATTTGTTCTACGCCTGCGAGGCCATTCGTCACGACGCCTGCATTCGACGGGAGTATCCCGGCATCAAGGCGCACCTGGAAACGCTGAATCAACACCGCATAGATCTCGCTGCGGAGAACATGCCAGCACAGGGGCTATCCTCCCTGCCGCCTTTGGTTGCGCTGGTTTGCGAGGCGCTATTTGTAATGGAGTGTGTCGTTGATACTCACCCGAAGAGTTTTGTCGCACCCACTCAAATTACTCGTCTGCTGCATGAGGCAAAAGCGCTGCGCAACGAAGAGCAATCAGTCTACGACTCGAAGCGAATCACCACGGCCCTTCTCGAGCAGCTGAAACTTACCGCAGATCAAGCGGACCCGACGCTGCTGGAAGAGCTGGAAGCAGCAGATTCTGCAGACAATCACGTCGCCGAAATGGCTCAACAAGA
The DNA here is from genome assembly GCA_964634815.1 of uncultured Pseudomonadales bacterium. GTDB lineage: Bacteria > Pseudomonadota > Gammaproteobacteria > Pseudomonadales > Azotimanducaceae > JALZVT01. The sequence continues at coordinate 44,221 of CAZWMD010000004.1, forward strand.
AGAAGCCATCGATGCTCTGGAATTTGACCTTTTCATGCTGGACGAAGAGCTTGAGTTAATCCCTGGCGAAGAACCAGGTTCGATTTCCATGATGCGCGAGCTCGAGAACGAACGCGATGCACTCAAGCGCCGGATCGACATGCAAAAAGCAAAAATGAGCCGAACCCAGCCCAAGACAGATCAAAGCGCAAGCCGCAGTTTTCTCTACGACGAATGGGATTATCTGCAAGGTACTTATCTGCGCGGCTGGTGTCGGCTGTTCGAACGGGAATTGGAACCCGGCGATCCACAAGAACTTCGCGAACTGGAAAGGCGAGTCGGTGAACACGCACGTCAGGTACGGCGTCAATTCGAGCAGATTCGTCCAATTGCGCTTGAACGCATAAAACCCCTTGAAGAAGGTGATGAAATCTACCTGGATGCCTTGATCGATCACGAAATTGATCGCCGCACCGGCAGGCAGCGAGAGGCCCGAGTGTACAGCACCAATACCAGAAAAAAGCGCTGGGTAGCCACAGCTTTCCTGGTTGATCTCTCAGCATCTACCGACGATGCGATTCCTGATCCCGATGCGCCGGAGCAAACACAGTACGACTATGATGATGACGACCCCTATGCATTTGAAAACGAATCATTAGAACCCGAAAAGCCCAAGCGACGGATCATCGATGTCCAGCGTGAAGCGCTTTGGCTCATGAGTCAGGCTCTGCAAAACCTGGGAGATGATTTCGGAATCTATGGGTTTTCAGGCTATGGACGCGACGAAGTCGAAGTGTTCCTGGTCAAGGAACTCGGGGAGGCTTTAAGCTCTCGTGTCTTGCAAAGCGTAATGAACATGCAGCCGCGACGCAGCACACGTATGGGGCCCGCAATTCGACACGCGGTCAAAAAACTGCGTGGTCGAGAAGCAGGACGCCGCATATTGATTCTGGTTTCCGACGGTTTCCCTCAAGACAGCGACTACGGACCAAACCGAGGCGATCATGAGTACGGCGTACAAGACACCGCCAAGGCATTACTTGAAGCGCAGGCAGCCGGGGTTGAAACTTTCTGTATCACTGTGGACACATCGGGACACGATTATCTTAATCGTATGTGTCCTGAACAACGATACATGGTGATCGAAGAGATTGAAGAACTGCCAAACGCCCTGACCAAGGTTTATCGAAGGCTTGCTTTCTAACGCTGTAGCATCTATCTCAGGCGATACCTAAAGCTCTTCCATATCAATCAACACGCTTGCTGGAAATCGAAGTGTGAACGTAGAACCTTTTGTGGGTTCACTCACCACAGAGACATGGCCTCCATGGCGTTCAACCACTGTTTTAACAAACCTAAGGCCCAGACCGGAACCGCGCTGCACTACAATTTCTCGCACCTTCGAGCGGTAATAGGGTTCAAAGACTCGATCGATATCAACCGCAGGAATGCCGTAACCCTGATCAATAACCGCACAGCAGGCGTCACCAGATTCTTCAAGGGAGACGCGTAGCGTCACTTCCGTATTAACTGGCGAATATTTCACTGCATTAGTCAGAAGGTTAACGAGCGCACGCTCCAGCAACTCACCATTGCCTTTCATCCACAGACCACTATCGCCCACCTGATCATCAAAGCGGAGTCGAATTTCCTTGGCTGCCCCCTGCTCAAATACCTGCTCCAGAGCGTTATTGGCAATCGAACTCAGCTCTACCTCGTAGGTGTCCATGTCTTCAGAGTTTTCAACTCGTGACAATTGCACAAACTGCTCTGACACATTTAGCGAACGCAAAGCATAGCTCTCGATTTGCTTGAGCAGCTTCTTGTTTTGTTTCACATCGCCGCCTGAGCGAATCAGCGCTAGAATCGATACCATTGGTGATCGAAGATCATGCGATAAAAACGCCAGAGCTTCTTCGCGTTGGCGCTGCGCCATACGAATCTCGGTGACGTCTGCAGCCGTCATAAGCCAGTAACCTTTGAGCTCTTCATCAACTCGTAGTGGCGCACAATCGAGCAGCATACGATGAGTAGCCGATTGAACCTCGAAAGACGTCGAGTCACTTTCAACCACAATCCGATAAATCAGATTTTCCCAACTCATGCCATCGGGTGCGCTCACATGATCGCCAATGGTAAGTATGCTCTCTCCGACTCTTATCTGAGTGAGTTCAGTAAAGGAGCTATTAACGTACTCAACAAGCCCTCCCATACTAATCAGACACACACCACTTGTGATCTGCTCCAGGCTTTTCATGTTCACATCGCGGATAGTTCGAACATCATCGGCAAGCAGATTCAGCTGTCTGATCTCGGCATTAAGACGCTCAATGGGTTCGTTTTGTCGGCCACGGGTTACCTGTGTATCGCGTAACACACCTCGAACGAAGCTCTGCTCTTGCTGGCTGAAGGGTTCGTCTCTTTCGAGTACAAGCTCAAAACGTCGAGCACCCCGAGAAATCTGGCTACGAAAAACGGACCCGCCATTTTCATCCAGTAACTGCACTTCAGTCTCTAGTTCATCAACCCCTTCATGCGCCAGAATCTGCGAGCGTGGCTGGGCATCCAGCACCGATGCTACATGTGCCACCACCGCATTGAGACGAGTGTTGTCGAGCACGGTAAATCCCAAAGCCAAACGCTCTGCACTGAAGCGCTGAACTTCTCGGCTAACAAAGCGCCACGCCACCTCCAATCGTCGCCAACTCCACAGCGGGTAGGTTAAGGCAGCGGCAATGGCAGCCGCACCGAGTGGGACATAGAGTCGGGCAAAATAGAGCAGCAGATAAAAAAGCAAAATAGGAACAAGCGTAAACGCAACTGTCACCAGCAGCATCGAACCTGGCAATAGCCGGGGTAGAACCAGTGGTGGCACTACGGCAAGCAACAACACAATCAGAAGAACAGAAAGTGGCTTTGCATTTCGTATGAGGGTGTTTTGGCGAACTGCCGCCAGCACATTGGCGTTGAATTCGACACCGGGCATGGGACGTGAGCTCCCCGACACGGGCGTGGTCACCCAATCCGAGACGCCGGTTGCCGTCAAGCCAACCAAGACAGTCTTGCCACGAAGCTTGGCTTGCTCCTGGGCTTGCGTCTCGGCAGCCAGCAGGCCTTCTGCAGATACAAAGTCAAACGAACCTGGCTTGCCTATAAATGGTACCCGGCGGTAGTCACACCGAATGTTCTGCATCGAAAACTTCGGAACCTCACAGTCATCTGAGGGGCGCTGGGGTTCATCCTCATTCTTTGATTCTGCGGCCAGCACCAGATGAGGCCAGTAGGGTTGGCCAATACCTTGAAACAGGTACACCCCACGGCTGATGCCATCATCGTCCAATTCCGGGTGCACATGGCCAATGGCGGTGACAGAATCCAGGAACTGCGGCAGCGGCAGCACTTCAATCAACTGCCCCGCATCGGTCAGCGCATCGATTACCATGGGCAACGCCAACTCCGGCAAATCACCAAGTGCAGAACCAAGTTCTATATCGGCGTCTGTGGTGGTTGGCTCGCTATACACGATGTCAACCAGCACTTCCTTGGGCTGCGCGAGAGCAATGGCTCGAAACAGTCTTGCCTGCTCCGGGCGCCGCCATGGCCAGCGACCAAAACGCTGCAAACTCTGCTCATCAACGCCAACAATCACCACGTCACTGGGCAGTTCACTACCCAGCAAGGTCACCACGCCGTCGTAGAGCCTTCGGTCGAAGCTTTTGAGCCATTGGTATTGAGAGGCGATACCTGCAAAACCAACCACCACGACCACCAGCGCGATCAGTTCGAGCAGCAGCGCTGACCGCTGTTGCAGCTTTTTCATCAGCCCTTAGATCGCCAGAAGTAAGGCAAGTACCATTCCGCCAATACTCCAGGGTCTGCGGCGTCTGACAGACTGTTCCTCAGCAGGGGCAACGGGGCTCGCAATTTCTCCATCCAGCGCCTGGACGCTGACGGTGTAGGTCTCTTTGGGGAGGTCTTGCACCAGCAACTCGTTGGTATCAGTGTTCTTAACAATGGCAGAGCCTCCGCCCGTTGGCGTAACTACAACTCTATAATCCGAAGCGCCGTCCACGGGGTCCCACTGAACACGCAGCTCGGCCCCCCGACCGGGCTGCCATACACGCAATCCTGCTGGAGCAGTCAATGTTGGCTTTACCCTGATGGCCTGGGTAACTTCATACCCCTGCAAGCCACTCGCTGCGATACCGCGGACACCAAACACATAATTACCTGGAGCAAGGCTTGCCAGCGCATACTCCGGCCCAGGTACTTTCGCGCCGGTGAGAATCGACGACAGATCTGGACTGGAATAGACCTGCACCAGATAGGCGGCAGCGCCCGCCACACCTGTCCAGCGCAGAGATTCGTCACTTGCATGTGGGCGGATGGACGAAGAAGCAAAGGCAGGCGCCTCAAGCAGCTCCTCCACCATAAGACCCTGGCTACTGGCCTTCAGACCAAAACCTTTGGAAACCGGGGTGTTCACGGAACCACTTACGTATTCAACCGCACCGCCCACTGTTTCGACAAAGCTATCACCGGCTTCAGCACGGGTCCGAAACTCGGTGCCTCGCACCGCAGCGACGCCCAGAGGTGTAGAGATACGGTATTCCGACCCTGGTCCGGTTTGCTTCTTGACCTCTGAAGCGCTGGACCCTCGATTCAGACGAACCCGCGAATCCACCATGCCAGTGTCGCGGTAGGCACTAAGCGTATCGAACACCAGCTCCGAATCAGGGCCAATCTGCATGACAGAACCATCAGCAAATCGGACGTTGGCGTAACTCTCTGGCCCCGTAATCAGCGTATCGCCAATCGACAACGTAGAGCCTTTGGCGATGGTCTGGGAGGCAGCGGGCTGGCTCGCTGTTTTGGACTGATTTTGAGCGCGAATGTATTGCACGTCGCCCAGCGTGTAGATCAGCTCAACGGCCGCAGGAACCTCAATAAGCCATTCGATAGGAATGCGCAAACGGGTTCCTGCCTGCAATCGGGTGGGTTGGCTCAGATTATTGTGCTTCGCAAGGTCCTGCCAGTAAGTGTAAGCCCCGCAATACTTGTCAGCGAGGTTCCATAGCTTGTCCCCAGGCCGAATGGTATAGAGCCAGTCTGCAGCCTGAGCGCCAGGCGCCATAAAGGTTGCCCCCAGGAAACTGGCGGTCGACAAAACAACCAGTAAAAAGGGCCTAACCAGCCAGGAGCGAATACCGCCGATCCAGACACATGAAGAGAGGCGTCGAGATGTTGGCCATTGAATCAACATAGAGTCACTCCCAGAGAGGACCAGCGAAGCACAGCAAGGG